>CAMUMG010000023.1 GCA_947089905.1 uncultured Lachnospiraceae bacterium | reverse complement strand
AAAAAATAAACCACCGGCTATGCCGGTGAGTCCCCAGATGCTTAAGCTATAAGAAAAAAACCTCCTGTGTTATGATAGATATGGGTTTGCCAACCATAAAAACATACACAGGAGGTATCCAAAATGGATAATAACAGTTTAGTGCATACCAAATGGGAATGCAAGTATCATTTAGTTTTTGCACCGAAATATAGAAGGCAGATCATATATGGAAAGATCAAGGCGGACGTGGCACAGATACTGAGCACACTGTGCAAAAGGAAAGGGATAGAGATAATAGAAGCAGAGTGCTGTAAAGACCATGTGCATATGCTGGTAAGGATACCGCCCAAGTACAGTGTGTCGGAGATCATGGGATATCTGAAAGGGAAAAGCTCGCTGATGATATTGGAACGGCATGCAAACCTGAAGTACAAATATGGCAACCGTCATTTCTGGTGCAGGGGGTATTACGTGGATACGGTGGGAAAGAACAGCAAGCGGATTCAGGAATACATTGCAAACCAGCTGAAAGAGGATCACGAAGCGGATCAGATGACACTGAACGAGTATATCGACCCGTTCATGGGTGAGCCGGTACAAAAGGGCACAAAGAGATAAAGCCCCTGAAAGGGGAAGCCAGGGAAGAAAGCCATCGTAGAAAGCTCTCAGAGCTGGCAGGAAACAGGAGGCAGTAAAAAAGCCCTTTAGGGCAAGCCTGAGAAAGAAGTGCGATTGGCAAATCCCTCAGACGCCTTCCAGGCGCAAGTCGGTAAAAGCCCCTTATAGGGGCAATGCAAGCCACCGGCTAAGCCGGTGGTCTTGACTTTTAACGTCTTTCAATTATTTTATCGATCAGACCAAATTCCAATGCTTCTTTTGCACACATGTAGTGATCGCGTTCTGTGGCAAGACTAATTTCCTCAATAGTGTTTCCTGTATTTTCAGCTAAAATAGTATTTAAACGCTGCTTATTTTTTTGAATATGGTCAGATACGATCTTTATATCCGTTGCCTGTCCTTGAATACCATTTCCATGGATGGCAGGCTGATGTATCATAATTTCCGCGTTTGGTAAAGCAATACGTTTTCCTTTTGTGCCTCCCGCCAATAAAAAAGCTCCAAAACTGGCGGCAAGACCTATACAGATTGTAGAAACATCACATTTTATATATTTCATAGTATCATAGATAGCAAATCCAGCACTGACAGAACCGCCGGGACTGTTGATATATAATTGAATATCTCTTTTCGGATCTTGTGCTTCTAAAAATAACATCTGTGCAATAATCAGACTTGCAGAAACATCGGTTACTTCTTCGCCTAAAAAGACAATTCGATCAGATAATAACCTTGAGAAAATATCATAACTGCGTTCACCGCGATTTGTTGTTTCAATAACATAAGGAATTGTACTCATGCCGCTGACTTACCTCCCCATAAATAGTGCAGAATGGATTCTTTTTTTAAAGAATATAGCATACTGATTTTAGATTGTTTTGGATAAAATATACCCATTTTTCTATAAGCTTTAGGTGTACACCCATATAAATTGTGAAACGCAAAAGAGAAAGCCTGTTGAGAATGATATTGTGCTTCATAGGCTATTTCTATGATAGGCTTTTTTGTTTCAACAAGTTTTTTCGCAGCTAATGTTAGTCGACGCGATTGTATATATTGATAAATAGTACCTTTTGTTTCTTTATGAAACGTTCTGATTAAATAAAACTTAGAATAATTTAATGCCTTTGCTATTTTATCTAGTGATAAATCTTCTTCTATATGTATTTCTATGTAATCCACTAACTTTTTAATAAGTATGTTATTGTCCATAAAGAACACTCCTTTCAAATCTAATATAACACATATATTCAAGAAAATCTTAATAGAAATTGCCCAAAACGAAATATATTGATTTTTACACACACTATTGACAATGGTTTTTAAGTGTTGTATTATGTGTGTATAATTGTGAATGTGTGGAGGTGATTGCATATATTTGCAGATGAAAGAAAGTCAAAAATTATAGATATGATACATCGAAATCATTCTGTTACAACTTCACAGCTAACTGAGATTTTTCAAGTATCATTAGAGACAATACGCAGAGATTTAGAAAGTATGGAAAAGCAGGGTTTGTTAAAACGTGTTCATGGAGGTGCAGTTTCAGTTAAAGAATTGCAAAGTTACAGTAATCTTACTGTAAGAAGTAATTCGCATCAGGCCCAAAAGCGTAAACTTGCATTTATGGCATGTTCTTATATAAACGAGAAAGATTATATTGCTTTAGATGCTGGATCTACTGCTATTGAATTGGCAAAGGCTATTTGTGAACGATTTCAAAGTCTTACAATATTGACGAATTCTTTGGAAGTATTTCATATTTTATCTGAAAGAAAAGGGTATCAGATTATTCTTGCAGGAGGTTATTATCTGGCAGAAGAAAAAAGTTTTTATGGTCATTTAACACTTGATATGATCCGACAGCTTCATGTTAAAAAATGTTTTATTACTCCTTCTGGAATTTCTCTTGACTTTGGAATCAGTGACCATGTTCAGGAACTTATCGATGTCCAACGGGCTATGCTTGAGATTGCAGATGAAGTTTATATACTTGCAGACAGCAGTAAATTTGAATCTTATGCACCATTAAAAATTTGTGATCTGGATACAAATTATCTATACCTTACAGATACAAGTTTGCCAGAGAATATTTTTGAAACTTATCAAAAAGCTTGCGTTTCTATAAAAAAATAATAAAAATTACACAGAAATGAGGAAAAATAGAATGAATCAAAAAGTAATACTTATTTTAGCGGATGGATTAAGACCAGATGCCATGCTCTCTTGTGGAAATCCTTATGGCAGTCGTCTATTGACATTAGGAAGTTATTCGTTAGAAGCAAAAACCGTATATCCATCTATTACTCTGCCTTGTCATATGTCCCTTTTTCACAGTGTACCACCAGAAAGACATAATATTCTTACTAATACATATACACCTTTTAGCCGACCTGTACAGGGACTTTGTGAAAGGTTAAGAATTCATGAAAAAACCAGTGCCTTTTTCTATGACTGGGAAGAATTAAGGGATTTAACCCGTCCATCCTCTCTTTCTTATAGTTTTTATATTTCAGCAGAGATATATGATTATGAAAGAGCGGATAAAATGCTCACAGAAAATGCTCTCTCCTATATTGCTTCAGAAAAGCCAGATTTTGCATTTGTCTATCTTCAGCTAACCGATCACGCTGGACACAAATATGGATGGATGAGCGAAGAATATCAATATGCTTGTACACAATCTCTGGAAAAAATCCGCAGACTGGTAGAGTGTTTTAATAAGGAATACAATATTATTGTGACAGCAGATCATGGAGGACATGGAAGAGATCATGGTTCAACGATATCAGAGGATATGACAATCCCTCTTATTTGTATAGGAGAAAGATTTTGCCCGGGTGAAATATTTTCAAGGGCAAATATTTGTGATATAGCACCTACTATAACAACGTTACAGGGAATTACTCCTTCAAAGGATTGGGAAGGAAAAAGTCTATTATGAAAAAGCAGTCTATGGGATTTATAAGTTTTTTATGCTGTATATCCTATTTTGTAAGCTATTTGACACGGTTAAATTATACTGCCTGTCTGGTTGAAATTCAACGTGTATTTGACATTAGTAAAAGTCAGGCAGGACTTCCCATCACTGGAAGTTTTTTAGTTTATGGAGCAGGACAGTTACTTTGTGGATATCTTGGCGATAAAATTCCTCCTCATAAAATCATTTTTGGAGGGTTGTTTGGAAGTGCTCTTTGTAATTTTTTTGTTGTGTTATTTCCTAAAATAAATGTAATGATACTAATATGGTGTATAAATGGTTTTTTTCAGTCTATGCTCTGGCCTCCTATAGTGCGTATTATGGCAGAAACTTTAGATGAAACATGGTATCGCAAGTGCAGCGTATTCGTTTCCTTTGCTTCATCATTAGGCACAATCGTGATCTATATGTTTGCTCCTCTATGTTTTAGTATGTGGGGATGGCAGGCTGCATTTTTAATACCAGCTATAATAGGAGGAATCACTGCCGTTTATTGGATTTATCATACCAAAACACTGAAATATAAATCTGTGGCTATAAATAATAGCGATAATAAAAAAGCTAAAAAGTTTTTTTCACTGTTTCATATTGTACCATTTTTGTCTATTTTAACCGCAATTATTTTAATGGGTGCTTTGAGAGATGGAATCACAACTTGGATGCCTGCTTATATGATAGATAACTTTGGAATGAATACAAAAAGTTCTGTATTAATAACAACTTTTATTCCTCTGTTTAGTATACTTAGCATACTCTTAACTTCCTTACTGTACAATAAATTACAAGATGAACTGATTACCTCAGTCTGTCTTTTTAGTGTAAGCTTGGTATCCTGTTTTATCATGTTTTTTGTACATGGTAGCTATGTGTTAGGATGTCTTATACTGATGATGTTAATTACAGGATGTATGTACGGAATTAATTTAATGTTAATCAGCCATCTTCCAAAATATTTTACTAAATTTAGAATGGTATCTACTATTTCTGGACTTCTCAATGCTTTTACCTATGTTGGTAGCTCTTTATCTACCTATTGTTTTGGGGCAGTTGCAGAAAAAAATAGTTGGCTTAGAGTGATTGGGATATGGTTTGTATTTTCCGCCTGCGGAGCAATTATATTATTTAGAAGTATAAAAAAATGGAAAGATTTTTCGAAAGAACCGACTGATATTGTTCAAGAAAAAGTTATTGACAAAGCAAAATAAGGGTGGTAGTATAAGTAAAAAATTAAGGAAACTATATAAAATGAAACAAAGTTTACATTCAACAATTAACAGCAAGAGGAATTGCTAGGAACAAGTATAACGGTAGTAGCGGGCGGAGCGAAAGCGGTATCCCCTACTGCTATGAAGCAATCCACATCATTGTCTTGCTCTTAACTGCCGCGAGTGGATTGAAACAAGACGTTATGTATATATGTATAATAGACGTATTTGCTTATAACTGGTTGTATTTATGTGTAGTTGTAAGCCGATAGGTCTTATATGTCTGTGCATAAATGAGAATGTAGGCTGTTATTTTTATATCTTGCATTAAAATTATCGCACTGGGCATATAGACGCTTGGTGTAATTTTTTTATGCAGAGGGAGGCTAAAAATGCAGGATGAAATTAAATTGGTACGAGCAGGGATAGAAGATGCAAATCTTCTTTATAAATTACAGATAGAAACTTTTATGCCCTTATATAAAAAATATCATGATGACAGTACAAGTCCTGCAAAAGAAACATTAGAAAGTATAACAAGAAAGATTTCAGATCCAAACTCTGAATTTTATATCATTTACTTTGAAGAAAAAATTGTAGGGGGAATCCGAATACGTCATCATGATGGTAAGATAGTATGGAATAATATTAGCTGGATATCGCCTCTTTTTATCGTATCAGATTTTCAAAACAGGGGTATTGCACAAAAAGTAATACAAAAAATATTTGATCGATATCCTGAAACTACAACTTGGAAGTTAGATACCATTAAACAGGAGGCAGGAAATTGTCATCTATATGAAAAGTGTGGTTTTGTCAGAGTAGGACAGGAGCGTATTATTAATGAACAAATGATTTTAGTCGACTATGAAAGAACTATTTAAAGGAGATTATATGGGTTTCGTAAGTATAAGAATCAGATAAAGGAAGATGCGGAAATTGCTAAAGAGTTACAAAACGGAAATAAAACCAACGAAAGAACAAATACAAAAGATAAATAAAACAATTGGAATCTGTAGATTTGTTTATAATTTTTATCTTGCTCATAATAAAGAACTTTATAACAAAGGTGAAAAATTTATGACAGCGAAATCTTTTAGTGTTTGGCTTAATAATGAATTTCTGCCAAATAATCCAGAATATTCATGGATAAAAGAAGTAAGTTCCAAATCGGTTAAAAGGTCTATGGAAAATGCCTGTACTGCTTTTGCTGGATTCTTTAAAAAACAAAATAAGTTTCCTAAATTTAAGAAAAATAATAAATCTAATGTGAAAATATATTTTGTGAAAAATAATCCAAAAGATTGTTTTTGTGAAAGACATCGAATTCATATTCCCACTCTTGGATGGGTTAAATTAAAAGAAAAAGGATATATTCCGGTTACTAAAGATGGATATGTAATTAAAAGTGGTACAGTTTCCTATAAAGCTGGAAGATATTATGTGTCTGTTTTGATAGATATTCCTGATACAGAAAAAATACAATTAAATAATTTTGGATTAGGAATAGATTTGGGTGTCAAAGAATTTGCAGTTATCAGTAATGGAAACGTTAAGAAAAATATGAATAAAACAGAAAAAATAAAGAAACTAGAAAAGAAATTAAAACGAGAACAACGCTGTCTTTCGAGGAAATACGAGGACTATAAAAAGCGAAAAGAAAAGAAAGGAGAAGCTACTCGACAAAATATTCAAAAACAAGTATTAAAGGTACAGAAACTTCATCATAGAATAGATAATATTCGTACTGACTATATCAATCAATGTGTAAATGAGATAGTGAAAACCAAGCCGTCTTATATTACCATTGAAGATTTGAATGTATCAGGAATGATGAAGAATAAACATCTCTCAAAGGCAGTTGCCTCACAGAAATTTTATGAATTTAGAATAAAACTGGAATCAAAATGTAAGGAACTGGGAATTGAATTAAGAATTGCAGACAGATGGTATCCGTCAAGCAAATTATGCCATGAATGTGGCTGTATCAAAAAAGATTTAAAACTTTCTGATAGAGAATATATTTGTGAATGTGGATATCATGCTGACAGAGATTATAATGCAAGTCTTAATTTGAGAGATGCAACAACCTACAAAATAGCATAAAGAAGCATTTGCAGGTATGTACCGATGGCTTAGTTGGAAATTTACGACTGTGGACTGTAGAAGAACTTGTGAGTAGTGTATTATTTGTAATCGCAAAAGCATACAGGAAGAAACAGTAAGAGATGTTTGTAAAAACTTTCAATATCTCGATATGGATATATTTGTCCATATTTTGAGTGGCAGGAATACTATGATTTTAGAAGAGTTCGACGAAACAAAAAAAGCGGTTATTAATCCAGAGGATATTATAGAGCCAATAGAGAAAATTCCAGAAGTTGCAGTGACATGTTACTCAAAAATAACTTTTGACAGAATGATTGGTGAATTAGATGGAAAGATGATTGCAACAATAAATACAGCAAATGGTGTAACACCAATTTATAGTGCTTATTACAAGAATAAAGAAATTGTATTGTTTATGATTGATGTAGGTGCTCCTACGAGCGTAGGTATGTTAGAAGAAGTATTCATAATGGGAGTTAAAAAGGTTATTGTTTTTGGAACTTGTGGAGTGCTTGACAAAAAGATAGAAGATTGTTCTATTATTATTCCAAATAGTGCTGTAAGAGATGAAGGAACAAGTTATCACTATACACCAGCAGCCGACGAAATAGCAGTCAATCAAAACTATATGAATGTATTTACCAAGATGCTAGATGAGCTATGTGTAAAATATACAATAGGAAAAACGTGGAGTACAGATGCCTTTTATCGTGAAACTCCAAAAAAAGTAAAGCATAGAAAAGAACAGGGATGTATTTGTGTGGATATGGAGTGTTCAGCAAATGCAGCCGTTGCAAATTTTAGAAAAAAAGAATTAGTACAATTTTTCTATGCGGCAGATAACTTGGATTCGGAGCAGTGGGATGTAAGAAGTTTGAGAAATCATTCAAAATTAGAGGAAAAGGATAGAATTGCTACGATTGCATTGGAATTAGCAATACGAATTTAATACAGTAAAAATCGATTCCTGAATTTATGCTGTAAAATAAAAAAAAATGAAATTTCAATACGATAAGAAAATGGAGATTACAATGGCAAGAACAGAAATAGTGACACTTACTAATATGTGTATGGTGTTTGATGATAAAGGAAATGTATTAGTACAAGATAAAATAAATCCCAAATGGAGCGGACTTACATTTCCGGGTGGACATATTGAAAAAGGAGAATCTTTTGTAGAATCTGTGATTCGAGAAGTTTATGAAGAAACAGGACTTACAATAGAAAAACCTCAAATTTGCGGTACAAAAGACTGGGAACAAGAGGATGGATCGAGATATATAGTAGTTTTTTATAAAACAAATAAATTTTATGGCAAGTTAAAATCTTCAAAAGAAGGCGAAGTGAAATGGATGTCGATAGAAGAAATGAAACAGGGAAAACTAGCAGAGGATATGGAAGATATGCTAAGAGTTTTTTTGGAAGAGGACATCAGTGAATTTCACTATACAAAAGAAAATGGAAAGTGGAAGCATGAGTTAAAGTAGGAGGCACACATGAACAATAATGAAATATTACAGACAGCGATGCTCCAATCTGCTATAGATGCAAATTGTTGTGTTCAGGATTTTTGTAAGACAGAGAATGTAATTGTATATTCAAAGAAAAATTCCAATGCTAGAAGGTATTTGGAATTACCACTTGCATGTAATTTGATTTCGTATGGAAGTAATATTGTGGCGTCGATTGATAAAAAATATGAAGAAATCGTCAGGACATATATAGAAAAGTATCCGATTGAGCATTGTTTTGAAACACCAAATATGTATGTATTAAATGATGCGTTTTTGCCATATGATTTAGAAGTCTGCTTTATGGCGGAATATTTTTTACCTGATATAACAAAGCTTTCGAAAGAAACCTGCCCTTATGATATGAAAATACTTACCAAAGAGGACTTTACTTCTCTTTATGTACCAGAATGGTCCAATGCCCTTTGTGAAAAAAGGAAAGAGTTAGATGTATTGGGAGTTGGTGCTTATGATGGAAAACAGTTGATTGGATTTGCTGCGTGTTCAGCAGACTGTGATACAATGTGGCAGATAGGAGTAGATGTACTGCCACAATATAGACGAAAAGGAATTGCAACAGCTTTGACCAGTGTATTAGCCAGTGAAATTATCGATAGAGGAAAGATTCCGTTCTATTGTTGTGCATGGTCTAACATAAAATCTGCCCGAAATGCAATAAAGAGCGGTTTCCGGCCTGCTTGGGCTGAAATGACAGTAAAGCCAAAAAAATTTGTAGAAGAAATGAACCATTAATTTTAAAAAAGGGCAGGAAAAAAGAAGCTATAATTTAGTCAGATAAAAGATCCATTTAAGCCAGCCATATACAGAACTAGCCCTGCGTACGATCTGTGATTCATTGCATACATGGAGAGTACGCATTTTATGTTCAATCTCTTTTTTATTGGGCATATAATTGGTTTCAATGATACTATCAAAAAAATCAGCAAATATTTTATGTTCTAAAATCAATTTGACCAGTTTTAACTGCCTGTTTTTATAATTTAATTTAAAAACATGATTTCCTAAAGATGTTAATATAATAACTGGCTGTCTATCCTCATTTATTTTTTCAAATAGCCCCAGATATTTTCCTGCATTATAATAATAGTCAGCCTGACGCAATTCAAAATCCATCAGGTTCGCAACTTGCTGACGAGTCATTGGATTTTCATAGATATTTTCTAACAGAGAGATAATTCGTTCCATAGAATTAGCCTGTATAAACGGCACTTTTGAACAATTCATATTATCGTCTGTTTTAACAGGGGTATCTGCTCTTACCTTTAACAGATCATTTAAAGTTATGTTGGTGTCCTGCAAAGAGTAATTTTTTGTTTGAATTAATTCAATAGAAGAATAGTCTTCTAATTTGTTAAAACGATATTCAAATAATCGATAGATCCTATTAGAGTAGATACAAAAGACCAGCCGAATAGGTTTGTTTAGCTTTGTCTTCCATAGTCGATATGGATAATAAAGTTGACGGATATGGAAGTCTTCATGTATTACATTCTTTGCCTCCATAATGACAACAGAATCACTGTTTTCAAATCCACCGTCTATTTCACATTGGGCATTATGAACATGAATTTTTTGTTTTATATTTCTAGTCGTATCTACTACAAAATCAAATTCTCCTGTTCCCATTCGCCCATTAAAAGTAGTAACATTTCTATCTGTATTTAAAAAATCATCTAATATGCCAGTTAATAATAATACATTAACTGCATTTGCCTCTGAATGAATCGTATTCATATCAATAGATTCATAATCTGGTAAGTCTACATGAGGCATTTGAGTGATCTGTTCTTTTAACTCTGGAACTTTTTGATATAAAAGAAAATCACTAATTACATAAGAACTTCTGCTGTCTGGCAGAATGTTTAATTTATGATCCCGTAATACGGCAGGTAAAGAGTCGGTACTGTCCCACTTTGCCATTAATCGCGGCTCTTTAAATTCTTTGATTTGACTTGCTTTAATACAATAATATCCTTTTGTTTGAACTTCGTCTAAGATATTATATTTATCAATTAATGCCCTCCAAGCATCATTGGCAGATAAATTATTTTGATTCTGGGACATAAGAAATTAACACCTCACTAATTTCACCACGTTTATTTGCATTGCTGTTAATGGTTCTTTTCGCCTGTACGGTTTTAATATCATATCCTTTATATAATTCCCGTATTTGGGGACAGTCTGAATTGGACTGCAAAAAAGGGATTCCCTTTTCTTTTAACTGATCACATACATTTTTTAATACAGTCTGTTGAGAATAGGAAAAACCGTTTTGAGTATATCCTGTAAACGAAGAGGAAGAAGATATTGGCATATATGGCGGATCAAAATAGACAAATGCCCCTTTACGAAGTCCTTTCAGTGCTTCTTTATAATCTCCCTGCTTAATTATAATATTTGGATTTTGCAGATACTTTGACATAGCCCGTATCGTTACTGCATTGACAATGTTTGGGTTCTTATACTTTCCATAAGGAGAATTAAACTGTCCTGCCAAATTTACACGATATAATCCATTATAGCATGTTTTATTAAGATAAATTATTCTTGCTGCCTTTTGAATATCATCCATCTTAGCATAGTCCGAAGTTCTGTCTAAGGCTCTCAGGTGATAAAAATATTCTTTGGTATTTTTTTTACTATGTTCTTCTAATATAGAAATAAGTTCTTCTGGAAAATCTCTTACTACTTTATAGACATTGATAAGTTCTGTATTATAATCATTGATAATCGCTTTTTTAGGTTGTAACGCAAAAAAGACGGCCCCTCCTCCAACAAAAGGTTCCACATAGGTAGAAAAATCTTTATTAATCAAGGGTATAATATCGGACAATAATTGTCTTTTGCCGCCAACCCATTTTAAAATAGGATTAATTGAAATCGTATCAGCCATAAGATATCCCTTTCCAAACTTATTTTGTGAAATAAGTATACCAAATTTTTTTAATTCCGTAAAGAAATTTTTCAATTTTTACAAACATTTGTTCTTTTAAAATATTGAAATATTTTAGTTCTTATGTTATAATTTTTAAAATTGGATAGAGGGGGAAAAAGATGAAACTTGCTATTGCTTATGCTCCATGCAGGGTTTGAGGACTCTGTATGGAGGATAGATTTGTCCTCAGACTTTGCATTTTTGAGTAAATAAAAATCAAAGGAGCAAAGTCAGTTATGAAAAAAGAATATAAAGAATTGAAATCATATCTTATGCTTTGGAGTACTCAGTCACTTTCAACACTTGGCAGTGGAATGACGAGTTATGCCTTGGTGCTATGGTTATATCTTCAGAGTGGTTCAGCACTGAAAACAGCACTTTTATCGATATGTTCTTATACACCTTATGTTATAATGAGTATATTTGCAGGGGCATTAAGTGATAGGTGGAATAAGAAACGAACCATGTTAATTTGTGATCTGATCGCCGCTTTCAGTACAATCGCAGTTTTTGTATTGATTAGAACAGACAGTTTAAGTACAAGTCATCTCTATATTTTAAATGCAATAAACGGTCTTATGAATACGATTCAACAACCTGCGAGTGAGATAGCAACGACACTATTGATACCAAAGAAATATTATCAGAAAACCAGTGGATTGCGTTCTTTTTCACAATCGTTAAATTCTATACTGACACCAATACTAGCAACGATGATATTTTCGTTTGCAGGTATTGAGTTTGTAATAGCAGTAGATTTAATCACTTTTGTGATAGCATTTCTGACACTTTGGTTGTTTATAGTGATTCCTGAAAAGCAATATGAGGAAAAGAAAAAAGAAAATTTATTGACTTCGGCATATACAGGACTGAAGTGGCTAAAGTATAATCCATTGATTTTAACTTTAATTCTATTTTTGGCAAGTATTAATCTGGTAGCCTCTGCCTACAATGCGGCACTTCCAGCAATGATTTTGTCAAAATCAAATGGCGGAGAAACTGTTTTAGGGGCTGTCAACAGTTGTGTCGGTATTGCCACATTATGCGGCAGCATATTTGTAATGCTTTTTCCCGCTCCAAAAAATCGAGTAAAAATGATATGTGTTTCTCTTTTCATATCAATGAGTACAGAAAATTTTATGCTTGCATTTGGAAATACTCCATTTATATGGTGTGTTGCAGCAATATTTGGCTGGATTATGATTCCATTTATGAATGCTAATATGGATGTAATATTTCGTAATACGATTCCTTTAAACATGCAGGGACGTGTATATTCATGCCGTAATACTCTGCAATTTTTTACTATCCCAGTAGGCTATTTACTCGGCGGGTTTTTAGTGGATAAAGTGTTTGAACCATTTATGGCAGGACAATCCAAAGAAAACTTATTAGTACAGCTTTTTGGAGAAGAAAAAGGTTCTGGAGCAGCGATGTTGTTTTTTATTATGGGCATTGTTGGTGTTATGATATGTGTAGTCTTTAGTTGGATTTTAAGGTGGAGGATGAGTAGTCAGAAACCAAATTAGCGACAGTAACAAAGTATAATTGAAAGAAAGTCTTATGTGATTTATAAATGAATTACATAGGACTTTTTTTATTAAAACATACTGGGAACAAACATTAACAAAAATGAAATTTCGTTCGATATATAATAAAAAGGAGGAAGAAGGTATGGAAAGAGAAACAACCCCTAGTCAGAGTGAATGGGTGATTATGGAAGTTTTTTGGGCAAGTAATACATCCTTAACTGCTAAAGAGGTTATCAAAAAAATACAAAATAAGACAGATATGTCGCCCAGAATGGTACGTGTGTTAATCAATCGCCTATGTCAGAAAGGTGTTTTAAGTTATACAGTAGACGAGCATGATTTAAGGCTTTATCATTATTCTGTTATGAAGTCAAGGGAGGAATGTCAAAAAGAAAAGAGCAAAAAATTTGTAGATAGTTATTTTGAAGGTAGCAAAAAAAATGCAATGGCAGCGTTGTTACAAAATACAAAACTAACAGAGGAACAGTTTAGAGAATTAGAAGAAATGTTAGAACAATGTAAAGAAAAAGAGTATTCCATCCAAAAGGATAAGGATGAAAAATGACAATACAGAAGTTTTTGGATAGTGGAATACAGTTTTTCAATTTATGTACTGTTTATTATGTTATACAGCTTGTACGATGTGCAACCATTTCTTTTATAGTATTTGGTCTTGTGTTTTTTTTGAGGAAAACTGTGTTGAAAAATACTATATTTCTAAAAGCTGCAATATGGGGTTTGTTCATTCCTGTCCTGTTTATGGGTAAAATGAAATTTTTTTATGAGAATAAAATTGGTATAAAAATTTTTTCATGGTGCACAAAAATCTGTATGGATCGTATATGGTTATGTTGGCTATATGTATGTTTTCTATTTGTATATGCTATCTTTTTATCGGACAAAAGAAGAAAGTTAAAAAAACTGGTTGCAGGGATGGAAAAAAGAAAAATAGACAGTACAGTTATTTATGTTACAAAAGTGTCTGTTACACCATTTACGATAGGGGTATTCAGACCAAAAATCGTTATGCCAGAAATCATACTGGAAAGTTATCAAATAAAGGAGATTCAAACAATTCTGCTTCATGAAAAGATACATATTCAATTAGGGCATTTACTGTTTTACTATTTATGGGATATATTACAGGTATTATTATGGATTAATCCACTACTTAGAATAGGAACAAAACTCTTTCGTGAGGATATAGAGGAAATCTGTGACTTGGTAACGATAAGACGAAGCAAGGAGAGAGCATATACCTATGGACAGCTTTTATTAAAAAGTATGAGGATTTTGCAGACAGAAAGTGAAAAATTTAATATGTTTGCCACTTTTATAGAAGATAGGGAGTACCAAAATATTCAGCGAAGAATTAAAAAAATTGTCCAGTACAGACCATATAAACGAATTACAGTAGTTAATACTTTAGTTGCTACTATGATATGTGTAATGGGGATAATTACATGGATACAGAATATTTCCTATCACAGATATAATGAAAATGACAATATATTTACATATGGATATGATGGTAAAGATATTACTTTTTTTAATAATAGTGATGTTTTGCATCAGATGATTTCTTATGATGATAACTATGTTTATATAGACAGAGAAGCTTTTGAAAATTTTTTATATACAAACAATGCAGCAGGAGAAATTTTTATTGTTTTTGGAGGCTTTTATAAACTTCCCGGTTTTGTAGGTATTGGATATTCCTGTTTTTATAGATCTGAATCAGAAGATAAGATAGTACTGATTCCATATGAAAAACCAATAGAGAACTGGATGATGACTTTAATTAAGATATTATAATTATAATTAAATTTTATTAAGGGAGATAATAGAATGGAGATTACAAATAATTATAGTAGTTATATGACACAAAGTATAGCAGAAAATAATATAGAAAACAGTACAAAGAAAAAGGAAACAGAAAAAATATCTAAAATAAAAAATAGTAATTCAGAAAGAACATCGGATTATGTAAATAAATTGGCAAAGCTTGCTCCAAGTGTAGAATTTAAAGTGGGAACTACTTTCTTTTCAGGTAAAAACGGAGAAACGTTGACTATAAATCCGAAGCTACTGGAAAAAATGCAGAATGATCCTGCAAAAGAAAAAGAAATGAAAGAATTGATTCAAGGTGTTGAATCCATGACAAAGCTGTCGAACAGCATTTGGAAAGCTAGCGGCTGGAAGGTTGTATATCGGCATAGTTATATAGATGAAAACGGGAAATACTGTCATGTTGCTTATCTTAGAAATGAACATGGTTATAAAATGAGTGAAAAACTCCGAGAAGAAAGACGAAAAAATTCGGAAAAACTGATTGAAAAATCGAAAGAAAAGATAGCAAAAAAGAAAGAAGAGTTACAGGAGAAATTGCAGGAAAAGAGAATAGAAAAAGAACATAGAGACACAGCCCTTGATAAGGCAAAACAACTTTTAGATGAGAAGATAACATCTTCAAAAGATGGTATAGTTTATATGTATGACACAGATATTAAGACAATTATAGAAGCTACAAAGGAAAATAGTGATAGTACAGAAAAGAACGATACCAAAGGGCAGAGTATAGTTGGTGCAAATTTGGATTTTGGGGTATAAATAGTAAGAAAAATAGCTTAATGTAATTCAAAAATAAATAAAATTTAGAACGGTTTTTAACCAAACAGCAAAATTATTATTAGACGTTTTGTAAGAAATAAAGTTTGGAAAAATATAATTACAAAATATAGTTTATATTTATATAGATAGTAGATCTAAGTTATAATAATATAACACAATATTATGCTATTAAATATATAAATAAAGTAAAAAAATTATAGAAGACATTATTCTTAAAAATAATATTACAGAAATTTTATAGATATTTATTAGAAAGAGATTTTAATAGTAGAGGGACTATATTAGATTTTCAGATAATTTGAAACTGAAATTTTATGAGTTTATTTGTATTAATAAAATAAGAAGGGAAAAATTACAAAGCTAGTAGATAAATTTTTTTTAGAAAAACATCAAAAAAATAATATAGATTATATAAAAAAATAAGTAATAATTTATCATTAATATTTTGATCTTTAAAATAATTTTGAAACTAAACGTAATTCGATATAAGTAAGCAATTAAGGAAATATTTATATAAATAAGTAATAATAAGGTTAAATTAAAAGATATAATAATTTAAAACTAAAAAAAATATAAAATGGAAAATTTTTGATGAAAAATAGATAAAACTATGATATAATAATCAATAAATAATCAGATGTTATCCGTTGATTCT
>CAMUMG010000022.1 GCA_947089905.1 uncultured Lachnospiraceae bacterium | reverse complement strand
GTTTTGCAGCAATCTGCCGATTTAATTGCATCTGTAACCAAACGACACTATACTTATCCGATGCTTGAGTTACCTTAGTAGGCGTTGAAAGCTGCTTGTCGGTATATTGGATGTTAGGATGCTTATACCAGTGTGTCCAGTTACGATCCTTTAACTTAGTAATACAAGTACCATAGTTAAATCCTCTCGCTTCTACCACATAGCCATGACCAATATAAATTCCAACATGACCTTGATATCTGACACAAATTCCTGCCTGTTCTGGAATGGTATCAATCTTACCCTTGATTTTTGCACTCTGAAAGGCAGAGTCTGCGGTGACATCGTAATTCCTTCCTGTTTGCTCCCGGATAAACCATTCTATCAATCCATGGCAGTCCGTTGTCTTGATGCCGATGCAGGACTGCACTTTTGGAAGTCTTGCAGTAGTAAACCAGTTAGAAGGATTGCGTTTGATTAAATCGTTGTACATTCCTTTTGTAAATACTTTCCCATTTGTTCCCATGATATAAGGTATACCTAATTTATTGACTGCAAATTGTACCAATAAACCATTACTATTTTTGATTGCCATTTGGTTCTCCTTCCCATAAAAAAAGAGAGTGCCAAAAGCACCCCCTTTGTTACTATTTTTGTTTCCTGTTATTTTCAATGTTGCAATCGTACTTGCAGAATAATTTTTTAAAAAATCCTATATCCACTCCTACTTCTTAGCCTGTTTCCATACCTGATTTACGCCTGTACTTGCAAGTCCGCTTACTATGCCGATTGCGATAGCGTTCAGAATGTCATGTGCTGGGAAATCTGGCATGACAAACATTCCGACAACACCTAAGATACCGCCACACATGCCAACGATAACAGGGATTGCCTCATCTTTGATTGTGGAAATGTTCTTCGCTCCAAGTCCGATTAAATAAGCTATCACAACAATAGCTGTTACACTTCCCATTTGCATAATGTCCACGATTCTTACCTCCTACATTCCAATTATTGTAAATATAAAACCAAGCACAATGCCGATAATGGCAGTAATCATATATCCCACCACTTTTCGCCACATCTCCCCATCACGACCTTCTAATTCTTCTAAGCGTTTTCCCTGTTTTTCTTGCTCTTTTAACATACTTTCCATACTAGACGCTAACTTTTCCACGGATGTGGTCAATTCCCCAATTTGTAGTACATTTTCTTCGAGCTTTTCAATTCGACGATTCTGTCGTTTATCTTCATCTGCCAATCTTTTATTTTCTGCTTCTATCCTCCGACAAAACTCTTCATGTTCTGCCCTTGTAATGGGTGTATCCATAAGATTTCCCCCTTCCCTACATATAAAAAAGAGAGTGCCAATCTTTTGACACTCTCTTACTTGCATTTTCAATGAAATTATGATATAGTGAAAGTAACAAAGGATACCGCCCACTAGATGGGTTGACCAATTAGATGGTAGAAATTCCACCCTCAAACCTGCCAAAGTTCCAAGGGTGGTTTTTCTATGCCTAAAGCATTAGTGACAAATCATATAAATGAATGTCAGTAATGCGATGAGAAATAATCCGAACTGCATTAAATCACTAAATGTGAAGTTGTCGTTCTTTTTCATTCGCATCACCCCCATTCTATGTAGAATAGAGGTCAACGTCACCCTGCAACACGATATCCTTCTTTCACTATAACACAATATCCCAAATTTCGCAATCTCAACCTATCGGAAAATCACTTCTATAATGTTGTCTTGAATTCGCCGTGTTACCCGATAACTTTTTTGTATCTTACCATCTAGGATGGTATACTCATTTTCTGCTGCGGTTGCTATCCCATTCCCTGTTACACTACAAAATCCATTGACTTGACAAGTACCATCATCATAAACACGCAATACTCCAAGCATTCCGATCGCAGACCATTCTGGGCGATCTTTACGCTCAATATAAGGATAATTCTTGTTGTATTCTTTTACTGCGATAGGATGCTCTAGTTCTATTGATTCTGTCTTATTTCCAGGTTCTTCTAAATTCAAGAATTTGGATTTTTCTTTTAACAGCCTTCCAAACGCATCCTTTTGCCATCTTTTAGCCCAGTCTTCTGGTGAGTTACCAACTACCGATGGAGTACCAGATACAATACCTAAAATATAATCTCCCTTTTTAGCGATTTGGATTTTGTCTTGATGTAGGGTAACAAAGTGACCTACCCGATCCTCTGCATTTGGGTTGCTATCGAGCCATTCAAAAAATTCAGCATAGTCTGCTCCACCTGTATGATAAGCTGTCTTTATATAGGCATCTCCACTATAAGTTACACGAAAAGCATTCGCTGAATTATTAGAATCATATCCACATCCCACTTCAAACAGATTTGCAACTTGGTTATCTTGTGTATCTGGTTTGTTATGTCTTCCAACTACCGTTTGATTTTGTCCTTTTGCGATTGTATATCCTCCAGAAGCATGAGAAGCATTTCCACTCGCTGTTGTATGTTCGCCTTCTGCATGAGCAGCATATCCACTTGCTATGGTTGTATTCCCTTCCGCATGAGCAGAGTTTCCATTTGCTATGGTATGAGCACCTTCTGCATGGGCATTATCCATCGTTACCTGAGTATGAAACCCTTCTGAATGAGAAGAGGGAGCACTGGATGTTGTACTCCAACCCTCGGCATGAGATGCTTTTCCACTTGCTTCATTTTCTATCCCTAATGTAGTACTTCCTTCTCCTATCGTTGTTCCTGTTTTTCGCCCCATACTAACACTATTATACAATACGGTGTTTGTTCTCTTTGCTGCCCCTAAATTAGTAAGAGCAGCGTCCGCTGTGGTTGCCCCTGTACCTCCTTTACTAATTGGTACAGTACTAGATAAATCATTTGGCGAATGACTATGACCAGCAGGAGGATATGTACTCGGCTTTCCACTTATCCCACTCCATGGAGCAGTATGTGCATAGGTTGCATGATCTACCCTTACTTTGATTGAGCCATCTCCACAAACTAATCCAAATAACCCATCTCCATAAAAGTCATGTTTACAACATAATACCCAGTCATCCCCATGCCATCCTCCTTCTTTATTTTGAGTTTGTAAATAAGAAGCTCTTTTTACATTAAAATTAGATGGATTATACACATACATCTTTTCTGCTTCATTTCCACCCCATACCCAATAAGGCTGTCCTGTTTGCCCTAACCAAGTAAAGGTCATTTGTCTTCCTAATAAACTCCCTCCATGACATAATTTTGCTGCAGCATTTACTCCTTGTGTACCAATATTATCGGAAGTAATAAAAATCTTCCATCCTTGCCATGTAGTATTGGAAGACCAGCGATATCGAGGCATTTCGTTTCGATCAAGTGGCAGAGCGAGTTGTGTTCCAAAACCATTATTATCCTGATGTCTAAAATATAAGATATGCCACCAGCCAGCGGGTAATCCAATCCCTGTTCCATCGTTTAGACTTGCCATATAAGGCTCTGGATAATTCGGATTATTTAAGTCAGTAATCGACAGACTACGTTTTTTATTTGCAATAAAATCGGAAGCATTACGACCTCCTAATGTATCTGCATTTCCCCCTGACACACTGATTTTAACCTGCTTTTTGGCATTATCCCCACTTACTGTAACATTATCTGTCCCAGCTAAAAGAGCAAATTGTGCTGTCTTTCCGTTGCTTTGGATGACGGTTCCACCTGCGTTGACACTACTAAAAGCGTTTTGATTTGCTTCTGCTTGATTCCAGTTTTGTTTCTCTTCAGGGCTGATATGTGTATTGGAATCTTGGGCGTGTGTAGTTAAATTCTGGTTTATACTATCGAGTAATTCTTTTAACTCACTATCTTTTGTAATTAAGTTATTCAGATCTATCCCTAACTTTTTAGATAGTTCTTCTAATTTTTCTTTTAAGTAGGCATCATTTGTCAATAATGCTTCTTTAACCCGATTTTCAAGTTCTGCTGTGATATAATCCTCTTCTCCTACCTTTGGAATTCTATCCGTAAAATCGGGTGGATTTAGGGGTTGTAAGTTCTCCATCGACTTTCCTCCTTTAGAAAACTTCCTTTATGGCAAAATTGAACTCCATATCATCGTCTTTTCCTTTTTCCAGAAAAGTAGAGTACATCACCAATTCTTCCTCTTCATCAAAAAACCCTAATTCTGAAATATATTTATTTGGCAAAATCGTCTTATCTAAATCAGAAAGATATTCACAGGTAGTTGGCAACGGGAAGTGATGGGTTAGTTCCATGCGATATTCTTCGTTTCTTAACGCAACTTCTTCCCCTGTAACGGGGATTGGTATCCGGTTTTCATCTACGCCTCCTGTTCCAAAAGCAATATATTTAACGGCTGGAAGTTCGATATCTCCTGCATGCGCTTTACATAACTTTTCCCGCCCTCGGTTGGTCATCAAAATATTCATGGTTATCTTCCTTTCATAAGTTTTCTATATTTGCCACATAATAACGACTTTTGCCGTTATACTTCGTCTTACCGTCATAACGGTTTGGGTGCTTGCCGATTTTTAAACTTACCTCATAATGTGGCAAGATTGGCGTTTGTAGCTTGATCTGTAATGCTTGTTCTAGCGTGGTATGGAGTTTATTTTCCTGTGCATATCCAACCCTCGTTTTTGTATGGATTGGCAAAGAAAAAATCTGCTGCATCCGAATTTTCGGAAAGAAAAACATCCGAGAGTTCAACTCGGATGCTATATGTAATCGGATGGGATACAGATCGATTCGTTCAGAAGATTTGTATTTGTCGTAACGGACTGTGCCATTATATTGTGCTGTGTTATCATATCTTAAAAAAGGAACGTTAGAACGGGGATAATATTCACCTTTCATTGCCATCTGTATTTGTGGTAGTATTTTTATTTCTATCCTTTTTTCTATGTAATCAATTAATTTATATATGGTATGGGATTGCTTGAACATATTGAGTTGCTTTTTAATTTTTACTGTATCTGCTGTTCCTTCTCCAATTAATTGTACCAAAAAAAGATTAGGATGCGAAATGATATATCCTCCGTTCCTATTACTATCAAAAATATTTACTTTAAAATCCGTGATATACTTTAAAAGCTGTTCCATTCGATATGGTGTCATAGGGGACTTCCTATCTCTTTTTTGATAAATAATTTTTCGGCGTTCTTCATAAGATAACTCGGTTCGTACGGGTAATCCCCACTTGATTTCATGATACTGTAATCCCCATGTTGCTGTTTCTGGGAAAAATTGATAAGGAAGTTCCTCTACTAAGATAGAAGCGTCATCATACTCTAATCCCATCACTTGATATAACCATTTTCCAACATAAGATCTATCATAAAACCCCGGTGTCACATAGGATAACATTCTTTTTGCACTTTTACTGGTTGGAAAACACTCAAATTCTTTTTCTGTCACACGGTTCTCCTTCCCTAAAATCCAGTATTTCTGTTTTTGGATACTCTTCTTGGGATAAAGGAATATTTATGCTATCTCCATTCATAAGAAAGGTAGTAAAATCTTCTACTCCCTGAATCGCAGTCATTAAAGAGCGAACCAAGTTGTATCTTAAAATACCATCCTTTTTTGCCTCGTCATATACTGTTTTTATGACTTCTCTAAATTCTTTTTTCACTTGTTCAAAATTAGTCGTATCATCAAATAATAGTCCTGTACAAATATATGTAATAGGAACGGTAGTCGCTGCTACACATTCTAGTTTTGCACAGCCAGTTGGAAGTAATCGTTTCTTTTGATCTTGTGGGGAAAGAATATAATTATAAACATTTTGGATCAATCGATCATTGGCTGGCTGACCATTTCTATCTACTAATACTAACTTAACTATTCCCGCTCTATCAGAATTGGATACCACAATACAATCTCCTGCACCTGCCTCCTTTGCCCAGCGAATATAATCGCTATCGTTTCCGAGGAATGTCATACTATTTTCATATTCTATAGCAATTCGATCATAATAATCATCATTGGTTTCTCGTTCTGTTCCTCCTGTAACAGGCAGTTGATTGGTAACTGATATTATATTTTTATCTGGCTTTGCCATCATGTGAATGGTATTTGCTGCTACATTGGAATTCTTTCCTTCCTCTACTGCGGTAATTGCGATCGTCACTGTTCCATTTTCTTCAATGATTTTCTCTTCCCTTGTTGAAAATTCAATGGCTGGTCCATAATCGGTTGCTGCTGTACAAAAAATCGTACCAGCGGCAATCTTTGTACCAATCATACCGGTTACCGTAATATACCCTGTCGCATGTTCTGGCTCATGTCGTATGATATGAACCTGTTGTCCATGTAAATCAAGCCATTCATCCCAAGCATACTGTGGAAATGCTATCATAAGTGCTCTTACTAAATGAAAATTGATAAATTCATCCTTTTCTAATGCGGCTGGCATCGTAAAGTCATAGGGAAATCCTGCTGGCATATCGTCGATATCTTCAGGCAAATTTTTCATCATTCGTGCATGAATTTCTTCTGCACTATTGTGTTGAATAAACTCTGGATTTTTAAATTCTGGTTGTGGCATTTTTTCACCTCCCTCTATAATGAAATTTCAAATATACTATCCCAAGCAACCCCTTTTACTAGAAATGTACCATGTAGTTCATCTGCATCCCATGTAAATTCAAAATTACTGATCCACTCTGTACGGGGATTGATTTTTAAAGCTTCTGTGATGGTTCGTTCTACCATAGATTCCACCATTTTTTTATTGTCTTCCCCTAATGCTGCTTCTATCTCTACCCCTATATCATTTGGATATGCCAGACAGGCATACCGTTCGGTTTGAGCAACTTTAAAACACCATAGAGCAAATCCTTCTTCTCCTGAACATGCTACGATACGATTTGCACCATCGCGAACAAAATCCCCTCTTTTTGTATCCCATTTTGCCGTATATCGATATTTCGTATCATATTCTGAAAGTTCTTCTGTAAACTCTGGAACATCTACAGTTACTATATTTGTCATCCTCTTTCTCCTTATGACGTTACAACAATATCAATCACTACCGCTTCACTTTGTACCCATGCAACTAATACTCTATCTCCTGGTACAATACTCCGCATTTTTTCTGGAATTACAATCGTGTGCAAAGGAGGTTTTTCCGAGGTATAAGTTAAATAATCGTCTTTTTTTCCAAGAGTAAGCGATCGGAGTATGGAATACTCTCCTTTTGGAATAGAAGTTGGAAAGGTATTTGTAATAAGACTCTCATTTGCCTGAATCTCTCCAAAGTCTAAAACCAAAGGACTTGCATTTTCCTTTCGCATTCTTTCTACTAATACATGTGCCAGTTTATTCCATCCTGTTGTTTCTCCAAATGCCATTCCTCTCACTCTTTCTTATTATTCTATCTATCAAAAGTTCCTTCATCCACCCAACCATATACATTACTATGTTGATCGGTATGAATCAAATGCCAAGGATGTGTACCTTGTTCTCTTTTCTTTGTGATTTTTGCCTTTCCTGCCCTTGCTGGATATCCTTTCGCATCTGGATAGGAAGATACATAATGAATCCCACCATAAAAGTTTACAATATCGCCTTCCTTAAATTCCTTCTTTCTCTCCGTTTGATTTTCGGTAGAAATTGTCTGTATTTTAGCAGCCTCTAATTTCATTGTCATATGATAACTTTCACAATCATGTTGAATTCCCTTTACATAATAATAACTCTTGGTTGCTCCTACTATGACATAAATCAAATCTCCCTTTCGAATCCAAGGCACATCTGGAGCTTGTAGCGTAATATCTTCTTTTATTGTGCCATTCTCATCTAAAATTTCCTGTGCTGCCGACTTGGCATCCTTTAGAGATTCCTCTGACCCTCTGATATAGATTTTCTGTCGGATTCCATACTTGGTAAGACCATTTAAAGTAGCTTCTATCCTCGACTTTCCATTATCCTCTTTTTGACCAATCACTCGAACTCTGGTCACTAAATCTGCTATACTTATGTTTGTATGAAGAGATTGTATATTTTTTGTCTGGAACACATAAATCGTTGTATTACTTCCTCGTTTTACTATATCCGCATACCCTTTTGTAGAACGCAGAAGATAGATTCCACTTCCTTTCTTTTGTGCATCCTCTAAAATATCTAAAAGGATATCAGAGACATAGGAATTATTATATTTTCGTTTTCCATGTGTTACATTTGGTCCATGATATCCTTTCATTGGTATTTTATATTCTTTTAACAATTCCGTCACAATCGACCTTGTTCCTGTTCCAGAGGCATAGTATCGATTCTCTTGACTTTTTTGTAAAAAATATAAACTATCATAATTGGTACATTGAAGATCCTCTTTATTATTTTGTAGTTGCAAATTCCATGTTGTGATATAGCCTCTCGCAACTTCCTCTTTTTGTTTTCCATCACTTGCAAAAATAGCAATCAAACATCCCGGTCGCAGAAGAGAAGACAGTTTTCCTTTGGAGGTTTTATCATTTCGAACGCAAAAAGAAGAACGAACGGAAAGTTCCTTCTCGTTTTCTTCCCAGCCTAAATTTTGTATATAATCACTAATATCATATTGATTTTCGGTTTCATCCATCATCATAAGGCGGTATGTTATTTTAGATAGATCAATCATACGTTCCTCCTAACTAGGAAGAGAAAGGATTGTACCAGGATAAATCCAATGTCCATGATCCGAACTAGCCTTTCCATGTGATTTTGCTGCTGCTTCAATCGTCTTAATATTGGTTTCATAGATTTTAGTCCACTTTTTACTGCTTCCAAGTTTTTTGATGGCAATTCCCCAAAGAGTATCTCCGCTAACAACTGTATAATGTGAAGTATTTGTCGTTGGTTCATTTCTGGAAACTGTTTTTTTCGTGACAGAGGTACTGTTAAGTTCTTCTGTTGTATAAATTTTTAAATCCTGATATTGTGCCAAAGAAATAGAATATTTGATATTTCCATATGCCCCATAAACTTCTGGTGTGAAAGAAGAAATAGTTACATCCATATTGATCCAAGTATTGGATATAATAAGATTTAGTATAGTCCCTTTCCTTTGCCATTCTTGTAAAAGGGTAAGACAGAAACTAGGATCTTGATATACTTTTTGTTTCACTATCGCTTCTTTTTTCTTTGAAGTTCCAAAAAACTCTCCATCCCATCTAATTTCAGACACCTCTGTTCCTTTTGGTATCTTTCTACTTCCTTTGGATAAGATGTCGAATGACTGATATTTTGTTCCAAATGTTCCCCGAATTCGTTCTGGATTTGCAGGAAACGTAAAGGATTTTTTACTTCCTCCCACTTCGGTAAGCCGAATATCCATTTCTATCATTCTTTTTCTCCCCTTTTTAATAACATTGCTTTAATGGTAAATTCGAAAAGACTTGTTCTAGTTTTGTGGCAATTTCATATCCTAAGTCATTGGCTATTTCTTTCATATTTCTTTGAAGCTTTCCCTCGATATCCTCTTCTTCTAAAGAACGATAGATTGTAATTTCTGGTGTCATCTGTACATTCACTTGAATCGGGGTATCTTTATAATAAGATGGCTCTATGGTACGAATTGGTATTTGTGTAGGAAAAGAATCCCCTTTTTCTATCTTTTGAAAAGAATTTTCTCCTGTCTGAAAACTACCAACTATTCCATCAATAGCATGATTTTCAATCCCTAAAATATTTCCTACTTCTTGATATAAATCAACTGCTCTGCTTCGTCTGCTTGGAACTAAAGGAATAATAGCCTCTGGTCCTTCTTCTCCTACCCAAGAAAGTTGTCTTCCACTCACATAACCACCTATAGCATAATTTCCTGCCACTTTAGAAATGGATGGAATAGGAAATGTAGCATTACCTAAAAAATGATATACTGGTATCAGATTGACCTTTGTTGTAACCATAAAGGCTTCCGAAACGGCACTATCGATTGCTGTATGAATCGAATTTCGCAATAATGGGCTATTATCTATAATCTCATCTTGCATTCCAGTTGTAATTGAATTTCCATACATTGTTCCTATCATAGAACACTGTGTTAATAATTCTTGTGAATACTCTTCTGAGATCCATTTCTGTGATTCTGTACGTAAATTTCCTAAGTCTGGCATATAAGAATGAACAAAATCCATCACTTCTTTTACACTACTATTTTTTAATAAATTATGTATTATTTGTGCGTACATTTGACATCGTTGTTCAAAATCTACTTCTGTACCAGATAAGATAGGATTAAGTATAGGATTAAAAGATACTCCCTTACCTCCTAATAATTTATCATACTCTACCCCTCCTATTTTCGTAAAATCTATTGCTATTTTCGTAAAATCTATTGCTTTTGCAATCTCTTCTGTTGTCGGAATAAAGTCTTTAAAAGATTGTAGGAACTGTTGCTTTGTTTGTTTTGGAATGGAGTTTGCTGTCATTTGAAGCAACGAAGCAACATTCGTAGCAACTGTTACATCTAATTCATCTAAATCAAACAATTCCACCATCTGGTCAGTAAGTTTTCCATCTACCATCCAGCTTGAGATATCTGGCTGAATTAAAATTGCTAGTTCGATTGCCTGTTCCAATCTTTCTGCCATTGTTCCCTGAAACTCTGGCAAAATTCCCTCCAATTCCTTCCCAAATGTGTTTACTATCATATTTAGGTTAAAGGATTCTACTCTTCTATTCAAACGATTCACATTTTCTTTATACCAATTTTCTAATTCTCTTAATTGATTTTGAATTTCTTCCTTTTCCTCTTTCGTCAAAGTTTCATCATTTAGTTGTAATTTCAGTGAAATAGAAGCACTTTGATAAGCACTATCTAAACTAGTTACTTCTTCCTCTGTATATGCCTTTAACTCTTCCTGCATATTGGCAAAGCTTTCTGCATCTATTTTCCCACTCCCATATTTTATTCGTAGCAGTTCAAGAGAACTGTCGCTTTTGGCTTCTGCTACTTGATTTGTAATCTCTGTAATTTTCTCATACAATTTTGCAATCGCAGAAGCTTCATCTAATTCATATTCTATTTCACCAATTTTAATTGTAATCTTATCCTCTGTTGAAATGATTCCATCCGATAATGCCTCTGAAACAACCCGTTGTAGTTCTGTACCTGTTTCTTTTAACTGAGTATAAAATCCGGTATACATCTTATCTATCCCACTTGTAAAACGGTTTGCTCTGCTTTCTCCTACTAATAATTCAATCGCTACGGTAGCTTCATAGTGATTGTCTTTTATATACCCTTCTGCTGCTTGAACGTAATGATTAATCGTACTTTTATATCCTTCCTTTTCCGATTCAGAAAGTTTCATTCCTAAGTTGACTTTCCAGTTTTCTTTTTTCAAGTTTGATACACTACTTTTTAAGGTATTAAGTGAACTTTCTGTATTCGTTACAGCAAGTTGAAACTCCTCCAATTCCTCTTTCATATCCCCAAAAGTAATTTTTTCTACTAGAGTTTGTACTTCGCTTAAAGACAATCGAATATCTCCAAATGCAGCCTTCATTACATTCGCACAATCTTCTTGAAACATAAGAGCAAATTGTTCTGCGGATACTTCGGTATCTTCGATTGCCCTTTCCAAATCTTTGTTAGCAAATTTCACATCTTCGATTGCTAGTCCTGTTGCCTGAAATACCTTTTGAGCCTTCTCTGCCTCTCGCTGCATTTTTTCCATATCTTCTTGGTACTTTTCTTCATACTTCTTTTTGATGCTATTGCCTCTCAGCCAACCAATCAATCCTCCGATTCCAGCCCCAACCGCTGTACCAACACCTGGAAGTATTGCTGTTCCAACTATGCTTCCAACTGTAACTCCTTCTATTTTCCATGCTGCGGATTTTGTATAGACATTTTTTTCTTCCTGATTTGTGGACTTTTGTGCTTGATATAAATCTGTCATACTACTGATTAAAGTCGCTCCGGCTGTGACTCCTCCTGCAAGTATTCCTCCTCCTGCAAGTGCTGCTTTCCCGCCAGATAATGTTCCTGTGGTAGTTCCAAAATAAAGTCCTGCATGAGAAGTATTAGAATTTGAATACCCAATATTAGCAAGCTTTCCTAATAATCCAAAACCGCTAACCATTGCATTACCTGTTTTACCTATAAGAGAACCTATAAGCGATATACCAGATTCTCCTTTTTCAGATAATATATCTTTTAATATATCTTTTCCTATATCTTTTCCTACATCAAAAACTTCTTTTCCTATATTAAAAATTTCTTTTCCTATATCAAAAAAACTAGCTAAAGGAGAGACATCATTCTCTTTCATTTTAAATGCTATAAGGTTATCAGTTAGAATATGAGATGTTGTACCTAAATTTTCTCCTGCTTGGATTCCTATAAACTTGGTTGTAGTGTCTATTTTCTTTGTCAATTTTTCTAACTGTTCACTGGATACAGAATTAATTTCTTGTACTTTTGACATTATCATTTCGAATTCTTTATAGATATTAATTATATCTGTAAATTCAACATTAATTTCAAGAGTTGTATTAATCTTAGAAAAAGAGTTTTTTAATAAATTTAAAATTCTTTCTACTGGAGAGGTTACAAGATCAAATGCCTTTAGAGTAACTTTCCATGTTTTATTCGTGAAAGAGTTTATTTCTGATTTTAATACTGAAAGAATGGGAGAAATTTTATCTTTCGCTTCTAATAAAATTTGATATTTTTCTTTTGCCCATTTGGATAAGGATTTTTGTGCCTTTTGTATTGATTTATCAAACTTTGTTACTGTTAGATTAAGATTTATTTTATCGTTTCCTTCGATTGGAATTTCAATTCGGATCGTTTCCGCCATTGTTCCCCTCTCCTTTCGAAGACTCTAGGTAAATTCGCATAGAAGCCAGCATAAATCTTTGTACTCCTAATGGTTTTTTATAAAATTCATCTGGTGGGATGCCTGTTCGTTGAAAGATATGATGAAGCAAACAAGCTTTCCCACCAGCATGAATCAGTTTTTTGCTACTTCCTCCAAATCCGTTTCATATCCACTCAAAGCATCAATACATTCCAGGATCTTATCCTTTTCACCTGCTTTTAGGCAATATTCAATTACATCTAATCCATTCATAATCTGTAATCCCTTATCACGTAGAGATTCCCAAACTTTCTTATTATCCCATAACTTTTTTTGATCTTCTTCTATCGTTGCTGTATAAATCAGAGCATCTCTATACTTGACGGAATTGGTTTCTTCCGGTAACTTCATTCCAAACTGTTTATTTCGTACATATTTGGTATGTTTCTTCTTGCAGCGATCATACTCATCCTCAGAAAGTGGTCGAATGTCAAATGCAAAATATAGTTTGCCACCACGGGCAATTTCAATATGTTGTGTATCTTCCTTGGTATATCCAGCAGCATCAATCAAACCTTGAATGAAATCTTCTTCATAAATTCGAATCTGCTGTTTTGTTTCTTCCTCATTTAGTTCGATTTCTTCTACCACTTTTTTATGTTGCTCTACCTGATCTATTATTGTGATACCCTGTTTTTTATTTTCTTGTGCCATTTTAATTCCTCCTAAAATTTAATCTAAAAAAGAGAGTACAAATTTGCACTCTCTTTTCTTTCTATTTTTCTTAATCAATCGTAAGAAGACTTTGTAACTTTGGCGGTCGATTGACAGCAAAATTCCATGCTCTTTTAATCACATCACCCGTTGTTACATTCTGTAAATCAATCTGTCCAGATGGAATACAATCTCGATATACTATTCGTTCTTCCGAATCATTTCTTCCTTTTAATGTCCCTTGAAAATCCCATACTGGCATAATCTGGCTTTCCATTGCTTCAGTCAGTTCTTGAATAAATATATCATCTTCTACGACAATCTGGGACATAGTAAGTGTTACTTTAAATGTATTGGCAGTTTCTAACTCTTGTGCATTTCCTAAAACAGAATAAGAAGCATTATTATAGTTTACATTCGAAGTAAAAGATTCTACCGTAGCAAGCAATACTCCATCCGAATTATAAAATGCTCCATCCTTACCTGCCCTTGCAAATCGAGAATCTCCTGCAGCTCTTGTATTAATCATTTTCTACTCCTCCTCTTATACATTTGTACCAAATTGGAATCGATACGTTAAATAAATATGTTCCATAGAATCTTTATCTACTACACTGATATCAAACCATGCACTATCTCCATCTGCAGCATAAACCACACTCTCGGATACTGTACATGCAATTAGCTTTCCCTCTGCAATCATTGCATCACCAACTGTCTGTAACTGGCTGATGACTGTGCTACGTCCATTTTTGTCATTGTCTATCTTGCCAACCAGATTATCTGAAGTTATATTCATACGGCGAATCAGCTCAAACCGTGTTTTAACACGTCGGATTTTTTTCCATCCATCATCTTGATTGTCTGCTGGAGTAATGAGAGTATTGATAGCATTATCAATCCAAACTTGTTTTTGACTATTATATGTTAATACCAAACAGCCTCTTTTCTCTGCAGTTACAATCTGAGAGTTTGTCAATCGCTCTAAAATTTCTGTAAATCCATTAATTACAGTATGTGTTAGGGAAGAATTGGAAGGACATGCACCAATAAGACCAGCAAAGCGCGCTGCTGTTTGATAGCCATCTATTTCTGTTCCTTGTTCTTTCACATAAGCATTTAACACATAATTCATCTTTTCGTCATTAAAGGCAGCTGCATGAGCCTGTCTTGTTTCCAACTCTATGGTATGTTTCTCTGCAACAACTGCCTGTACAAAAGATCCTGCGTTAAAAATACGATTGATAAAGGATTGTAATAAAAGATGAATGGCACTATCCTCGGTATCTACACAAATTGTATTAAATTCAAATGGTTCTACTTGCAAAAACGCATTCGAATAATCTTCGGTTGTCGTTTGCGGATTTGTACCAGAAAGGAATTTACTTTGAGATACATTTTGTAAAATTGCTGTTTCCTTTCCGTTTTCTACTTGTGCTTTAAATTTTTTTGAGGATACAAATGCTTTAACTAAGGCGGCTGCTTCTCCTTCTCCAGCTATAAATTCTACTTTTTCAAATTCGGTTGTTCCAGTATAAATAATACATTGCTTCACAGTATTGTCTGTCAGCTTTTCTCTTATGGTAATCGTAAAATCTTTTTCTCCTGGATAAATGGCGGTAAGTATTACTGCTGTTTCTCCTTCCAAATCACTTAATGAAATCGTCGCCTGTGTTCCTCCATTGCCTACCCTACAAGCAATAATCGTTTTTGCACCACCATGAAAAGCTTGCTTCATAGCATCTGTGGTAAGACCTGTCCCAAATGTATCCTGATATCCATCTTCTACACTTAATTCTACTGCCTGACATAAAGGACCAAAATCAGATCGAAAAAGAACTGCGGTTACTCCATTCACTACACTTGCTTGTGCATTTCTTCCGTTTTTTTGAAAATTAAAATATGTTCCAGGTCTTACCTTCGTTTCTCCAATCATATAAGTTTCTGCCATATTATTTTATCTCCTTTCTCTGAAATACGTTGACAATTTCTCTTGCTTTCGAAATGGTACATTCTTTAATGTGAGCAGACTTTAATGCTGCTATAACACAATCACTACTTATATGAAATAAAGTATTTGCATGATTTGCCAATTCTTCATTTGTATAAATAGATTCCTCTTGTGTTATTTTCATCCTATTCTTTACTATTATAGAATTGTCTTCCTCTAACTGCACATCTTTCCTCCTATCTATATTGATTTTTTATTTGAATCAGTTTGTGTAAGTCTTTCTGATATCGCAACAAACCGTATCTTCCTGTTATAAAGATTTGACCATCTTTTAAATAATCTAATTGATTATTTATCTGTAAATGTTTTAAAAACATTGGAGATCGATCTAATAAGATAATTTCTTTATCTAAAGATAATCTGTTCATAATAAAAGTAGCATATTTTAGGCGTACTTTATGATTAGGACATAAAAAATGGATGGCAATTTTAATATCCATCCAAACTACATTATTTGTTTCTTCTGTCTTTTCTACAGATATTAATCTGCAATAAAGAGCAGGTACCTCTTTTGATATTTGGGTAATCGTTTTTATATGATCTATCCCAATTATAATACTATCTGGATAAAGTTCTTTTAGATATTGATTTATTCCCAAAATTGGATCAGGATCTAAAGTTTCTTGCGAAGAATACTCTAAGATATCAAATTGAATTTTACTTCCAATTAATAACTGATTATTTGGTATTGTTTCTGTTACCTCAAAGCCTTTTGTTCTAACCCAATTAAAAGCATATGGCGTTCCATCCTCTGGTGTTAATAAAACATCTTTCAAAGTATTTTTTATGATAAGTTTAATCTCTTCTAAAACAACCTTATCTGTATTTTGACAATACAAAAATATCAATAATATTCCAGCACTTTTTTGTTCCTTATTTGCTTGTAAGTCTAATTGATAGACTATTTTTGGATATTGTATTCCTCCTTCCCACTCTTGCTGATTATTTTTCGGAGAAGTAGTACTAAATATTGCTGGTCTATTAGTATAGGTAGCTAATTGTTTTATTAATTCTTTAGTATTTATAAATCTTTGATAAATCAGTTCTTCTAAACTCATCCTGCTCCCCTTTTGTCTATTCTAATTTCTCTGATTCATCCTTTGTAGATGGTGTATATTTATATATTTCTAACAAGTCTATAGACCATCGAATTTCCCATTCATTTTTAATTACTTCATTGATTGGAAGGAAAAAATGATTTGTTACATTTCCGATCTTTGGATGATACTGAACAATAATCTGTTCTTTCGTTACAGATGTTACAAAACCTGCTTTTCCTTCTTTCCATGAAGAGTGTTTTGCATATAGAAGATTTCCAATTTGGATAGTAGAGGTATCAAATACTATTTCTGTTTGTTTTATCGTTAATCCCATTTTTTTCCTCCAATACTGATTTTTCAAATTCGATCTATTCTATCACTATTTTCATCAATCCCATTTATTATGATAACTAAAAAGAGCTATCCATAAATAGGATAGCTCTATATATTTTACTATATGTAATATTAAAAGTTTAATATACAATCAGCTCTTTATATACTTTTATAATAAATAATACTATGGAATTATTGACTAATATCATATTACCACTTTTCTATTTGTAAGTCTAGTGCATCTTTTTCGCATCTATTTTCTTCTTTTCTTCTCTATTTCTTATATTTTTTTTCTTATATTCAGTCATATCTAATCCCTCTACACCAAAAAATAATACTGTTAAATCATCATATGCTTTTTCTAATGTTCGATATATATTACTTTTATTAATATTCTCTTCTTCTGCTATTTCTTCTGCCTTTTTTGGAGTTTCTTCAAGGAACATTCGTTTTATTACTCGATACCTACGTTGTATATCTGGAATATCAGATCGATTACACTCTTTTTTATAGTTTTCTAATTGTACATCGACATGATTCAAAATCATTCCAGTAATTAAACGATTCCTCTTTGTAGAAGTTAGATGAAACTCTCCTTTTCTACATTCATCTAAAATATGTTCAAAAATCTCTGATAAAGTAGGATCTGTTACTGTATCTATATCATAAATCGAAGTATCCTTCATTCGTTTTAGTTTTCGATAATGTTGTAACAATATTTTTGTACTATTTCGTACCTTTTCTGTCCGTTCAGAGAACATGACCTCCTGTTGCTTTTTGTATGCTGTAATCCCTTCCTTCGCTGCTAATTTTACTATTTGTTCAATATCTTCCTGCGATATTACAACAAAATTCATTTCCCCTTTCTGTAAACAGTAAGCTTGTTTTGAAATTTCTATAGGCTGCATTTTTTACCTCCCTGACATTTTTCTCTTATAATAAAATCGCTTGCTTATATAATTTAAGAAGGACTTTTACTTTCTGTTAAAGCTCTTTTATTTTTTCAACAATCTCCGCTCTAACTCTAAAAATTCAGCCTCACTATACTCTCGCTGCGGGAAGTCGTTAAACTTGTTTTTTGTTCGTTGTGATAATTGTCCAGAAGTTGATTTTTGATTTCTCTCCCAAGTACGTACTGCTGCTTTCCAATCTTTCATTTCTGACTTTCCTATCATCCATCCTTTAGAATCATAAAAGTCAATAAACTGTACAGGATTTATGGTATTTTCTCGTTCTTTACAATATGCTTCCACTTCTTTCAATGTTGGTGGGGTAAATTTCTTTTTAGATGCGTTAGCATCTTTTTCTTTTAATTCGTTTTGTTTATATATCTTTTCGTTTTTTACTTTAGTTTTTGCTCCAGTTTTTACTTCGATTTTTCCTTCGATTTTGAGGGTAAATGATATCATTCGATATTTATTTGGACAGCCTTTTTTTCCTCTTTTATATTCAATCAACCCTGCCCTAATCAACTCATCCCTCACCTTAATCAAAGTAGCCTCTCGACTCATTTGTAAAGCTGCCATCAAACGCTGGTTTCCTACTGTCACCCATTCACTCCATCCTGCTTTGTTACAAATAGACATCAATTTGTACCATAAGATCTGTGATGAAATTGGTAAATAATGTGTTTCGACCCATTGTTCAAAGGCATTGAGCTCAAAAATATAATTCAAAAGATTCACCTCTGTTTATTTAATTATTGTATATAAAACTTCTTTTAAATGTTATTTTTAATATGGATTACTTTCTTTAAATACAGAACCCTTCCATTGATATCCTGTGATCTCCCAAAATTTTTTTGGAAAAATTACAAACTCTGCTCTTCCCTTTATTTCGTGATATTGTTTTAATGAAGTAATCTTAACTCCATTCTTTATCACTACACCTACTGGAAACCATCCTGCAATCATTCCTGCCTTAACCCAATCTGGAGATTTGTGCATAATCTGTGCTGCTTCTGTTACAGGTATATTTCCAGCAGGAAAATTTGGTACTGGTTGTATCTGACTTAGTAAGGTTCGACAAAACTCTTCTATAATTTTGGTATTCGATTCCATTTTCTGTTTTTATCCTCGTTATTTTCTATTTATATTTTCAAAAACATATATGTATAAATTTTATCATGTCATGATATTTTTAATGTAAAAAAACATCAATTTTTTCATTGTCTGTCATTTCAAGATAGTTTCCTAAATCTTCTAATTCTGCGATTGTAAAAGCTACTTTACCATTTATTTTAGAGTTGAAAGAAGCTACACTTTTTCCTATAGAATTTGCACATTGTATATAATTTTTATTATGTTCTCTAATTATGCCTTTGAGTTTTGATAAATTCATATTATTGTTTTCCTTTCTTTCATATTATGAAAGTATATTATCATATTAAGAAAGAAATGTCAATCATAATATGAAAGTTTTTTGCAAAATATCTTTACATTTCTATCATAATATGATAAAATAATAGTATTATTAAAAAAGGGGGTAAATAGTGAGCAATCAATTTTGTACTAAAGTTGGTAATAATATTAAAAAATATCGAAAAGAAAAAAATTTAACATTAAAAGATCTCGCTAATCGAGTAGATCTTACAGAAGCAACAGTACAAAAGTATGAGGCAGGAAATATAAAAAAAATTGATGTAGAACTGCTCAAAAAATTATCAGATGCTTTAGGTGTTCTTCCTGAAAATCTTACAGATTGGGATAAAGAAGAATATTCAGGGTATAGAGAAACAAAACAAGGTACTCAGGAGGCAAAAATAATAAAGATGTACAACCAACTTACACTTGGACATAAGAAGGTTGTACACTCTTTAATAGAAAATTTACTGGAATGTCAAGAAAAATATAATTCTGATAAGTAATCTAAAATTCTTTGACATTCATAAGTCGGGAGAATTTTTATGATAGATAGGATTCTATATAAAAGTTCTCTTTTTTCTTGATTATCATTATTCTCTAACATCTCCATAATTTCTCTGTAGTAAATTTTTTTTCTGTCTACATTTTCATTTAAAAATTGATTGTCTTTAGATGTTGTCATGGCTTTCTCCTTTTTTCTTATGTAATTTGCTTTCGTCTAATATGTTGCATCAAAAGGCGATTTCATAACCAACTCCGATAATCCGGCAAATTGTCTAATTTTTTTTGTTATTTTTTTAATTTTATATTAATTAGTTTATCTAATCTTACATTTAATGCTAAGGCTAACAAACATATTGTGTATACTGATGGATGTGTTCCCTTTACCTCAATATCACTAATAGTTGTTCTGCCTACACCTGATCGATTTGCAAGCTGTTGTTGTGTCAATCCTGCCCGCATCCGTAATTCATATAAATTATAAGTAATTTTTAGCAACATAAAAATATCCCCCTTGATTTAAGATATCTTTATTTTATGGATATTTATACTATTTGACTATAAAATTATTTAAGGGAAAATACAAATATGATTGTAATTACTAAATAAAATAGTTATTGTAAAATTTTGTATAGTTTTATTGTTATAATCCATATAAAGTAGTATAAACTCAAGTTATTTTAGTATTAGTGAGATTATTCATAAAATAGATATGATAGAATGAATTATTAAGATATAAAAAGATAAGAAAGGAAGTTTAAATAGAATAATGAAATTACGTCAAGAAACAAATAAAACAAACAACCTGACTCGAAGGAATCATCGTCATCAGGAAATGAAGTTACCAAATGGCTATGGAACCATTCGTGTTTTATCTGGAAATCGTCGTAATCCTTATTGGGTTGGTGTAAATCCAAAACTATCGGAAAAAGGGAATTACATATATGACTGTCTAGGAACATATCCAGATCGCATCACAGCGATGGAAGCTCTAATGGAGTATCATAAAGAACCCTATGATCTCCAAAATAGAAATATTACGTTTGAGGAAGTCTATCAGGCGTTCTTTGCGGATAAATACGAACATTCCAAACGCTCCTATTCTGTTGCTTCTCGAAACAGTACGACGGCTGCTTTTAATAATATAGCTGCTCTCCATCCAAAACGATTTTTGGATCTGACTACCGTCGATTTGCAGCGTACTGTAAATCAGTGTACTCTCAAACATGCTTCTTTAGAACTTATCGTTTCTCTATTTCATCAAATGTATGACTTTGCTTCCCGTGCGGGAATTACTCGGATCAATGCCTCTCAAGGTGTGAAAATCGAGATTCCAGAGGATGATGAACATGGAGTTCGTTTTTTGGAAAGTGATATTGATATATTACGTAAGCATACAGACGATGATGATGTTAAAATGATTTTTATTTACTTATATACTGGATGGAGGGCAACCGAACTAACCGAACTTCCCAAGACAGCAGTTTCTTTTCCTGATCTTACTATGATGGGCGGAAAAAAGACAGTAGCCGGAAAAGGTAGAATCCTACCGATCCATCCCTTTATTCAGGAATTTGTGCATTATTTTTATTCTCAGTCTGGCAGCTATTTCTTTACATCTGGTACAACTCCTCTAACCTATATTAATATAAGGAAACGATTTAATTCTGTGTGTACCCGTTATAAATTATCTCAAAGATATACCTTACATGACTGTCGGCATACCTTTGCTTCTTGGTTAAGTGACATTGGTACTCCAGAAGTCATTCAGGATCGTTTAATGGGGCATACTTCTAAAACTTTAGATAACAAAGTTTATATCCATAAAACAGTAGAACAGTTACGAGAGTGGATTCAAAAACTCCCATAACTGTGTTATTATCGTGTTATTAGTAAAGTATCGTTTGTAATTATTTACATCTTACTAAACCCGCATAAATAAACGGTTTCTATATGATTTCGTATCATATAAAACTATTAATTTTTAAAAGATACTTAAATGATACTGATTTCATATTTCTCTGTATAATTGTGGATACTTTTTAAGTCTTAATACAAGACTTTAAAGTGTGTCTTTTTTACAAATTGAAAAAGCAAAACTCTTAAAAAAACTCTTAAAACAGCCAAGATAAATAAAAAGGGGTTACCACTTTATGAATTTTTATTCATTAAAGCGACACCCCCTGACTGTAGACATCATTACTTAATGGTGTCTAGTAATCTTGGTTTAATTCTTTTCTCCGTTTCCTTATTGTTACTACAATTATGGTTACATCCGCTATAATCACCAACACATCAATCAGTGGTTTGATGAGATTCAGGATGGCAATAAGTAAAACGGTGGTTTTCAGGTCCTTTTATATTTTATATGGTAAATCAATAATAGAGGATGCTAACAGATAATCTTCTGTATTACAATCATCATAATCTTTTCCAGTCTTCCCAAAATCAAGAAGTTCGTCTGCTTCGATTTCAAAACAGTTTAGTCTAACTTCATTCCATTGTGGTATATTCATTTCAACAATATCTTTTTTAGATATTCCAAATTTTTTATTCAGAAATTCAAGTTGCTTTTTGTTCAAATCTACTTTCATTTGAATTTTTCTCATCGTATTAGTGAAATTTTAATTTATAATCTTTTATGGAAAATTTTGTGCTATCCTTCTAATAATTCTTGTGCTGAATCTATTTGTGCTAGATATGTGTTATGATATCTTTTATCCATAGACACATCTTCACCAAACCAGTCTGGCGGCTGAAATGTGTCTGCACTTTCTACAGTTGGAAATTCTACTTCTACAAAAATGAGCCCTTTTAAATGACCAGAAAAAACATCTAATTCTGCAGTTCTTTCTAAAGATAATGGAATTAGATATCTCGTTTTCATAATTAGTTTATGATCGATTTTTTCTTTTAAATGTTCATAACTTTCTTTTTGTAACGGTAATTCAATTTCTTTATTTTGAATTGCCGTTGAATTTTTTGTGTTCACATCTTTAGATTTGTAGGTTAAAATATAATCTTCATTACTTTTGCGAATTCTCACTACTGGTTTTGTACATAAATATCCTTGTTCTATCTGTAAATATGGATACTGTTCTAATGATTCTGGCAATCTACGAATTCGAAATTTCCTTTCTATCTCCATAATACTCCTTTCTTAAGATGATCTTTTATACCACTTCCAATGAACTACTAGCCATTTTTCGTATAAGAAAAATCACACTGGAAATACTAAATAAGCAAACAAAATATCATACTAAACCGACAGAAAGGCAGGGGCTCATGAAAAAATGCTTTGGTACAAATTTCTTATTATGCGGCTTCTGTGGCTGGTGTATGGAATGTCTTTGGACAGGCATTGGCTCTTTAATGGAACACAAAGATAAGGAACTGTCTTGTCGAACCTCTCTTTGGATGTTTCCAATCTATGGTATGGCTGCCTGTTTCAGCCCAATTTGTAAACGATTAAAAGACCGCTCCACAGCACTTCGAGGCAGTATCTATGCCATTTGTATCTATTTTGCTGAATTTACAACTGGTACTTTACTAAAAAAATTTCATGCCTGTCCATGGGATTACAGTAAAGCAAAATTAAATTATCATGGTGTAATTCGTTTTGACTATGCACCTGCATGGTTCGCCGCTGGACTCTTTTTTGAAAAATTACTCTCTTTACCTAACTTTTTTAAAGGCTAATCTTTCTAAAAAAACCCTCTAAGATTCAACGGCATCTAAAAATTACTGCCGTTGAATCCCCAGTGACTATATTCTTGATAGGTCACGTAAAGTTTATCCTTTGGAATTTCAAGTACTTCTTCAAAAATATCTGATACCCTTTTGGTCATTTCTTCATAAGATTGTCTATTTGCTTTTCCATAAAGTTTTATCTCTACAAATGCTATCTTTTCTGTTTTTTCTCCTTGAAAAAATAGACGACAATTATCTTCTAATCCTATCATAAGCCATGTTTCGCTTTTCCCAAGAACTGTAATTGCCTGTCCTAGTCTTTCTTTGAGTTTTTCTTCTTGTTCTTTTGTTACTGGTATACTTACTTGTGTTTGAATAAATGGCATAAAATTACCCCTTTCTTTTTCTAATTATATTATAACAAACCTCATTAAAAATAACCAGTAAGTGATTGCAAATTTTATATAAAAATGATAAGATAAGTTTAGTCAGTTATAGTTAGAAAGTGAGGAAAAATTAATGTTAAAGGCGGTTATATTTGATTTAGATGGTGTTATTATTGATAGCGAACCTTTACATAAGAGAGCTGTAAAAAATGCTCTCTTACAATTTGGAGTGGAATTAAAAGACGAATATTGTAATCAGTTTATTGGAACTACTGTAGTTCATATGATGAATACCATTTGTAAAGATTACAATCTTACTATTTCTCTTGAAACATTATTTGAAGCTAATAGGCAAGCAAAAGAGAAACTATTAAAACAGGAGGGCTATTCTATCATTCCGGGGATAAGAACACTCATTTCTGATTTGTATAATCATGGGATGTTATTAGCAGTTGCTTCCTCTTCTACAAAAGAAGAGATTGAATCGGCAATCTCTAACTTGTCTTCTGAAAATGTTTTTTCTGTTCTTTTATCGGGAACACAAGTTGCCAATCCAAAACCAGCTCCAGACATTTTTTTAGAAACAGCTAAATTACTTTCTGTTGATCCGTCAGAATGTGTAGTAATTGAAGACTCCTATCTTGGTGTCATAGCAGCAAAGGCTGCGGGAATGACTAGGATTGGTTTTATGAATCCTAATTCTGGAAATCAAGATTTAAGTCAAGTTAATTTTGTAGTAGAAAACTTTGAAGAAGTAGACTACAAATTTGTAAATCAAGTCTATCTTCGCTCTAAAGGAAAACCTGTTACAATAGCAGAAACTCCTCGTCTTCTCATTCGAGAATTAACAGTAGAGGATATTAAAGTTATGTATACAATCTATCAACAGCCAAAAGTTCGAGAATTTATTGATGATATTGATAATTATTTAAACGTTGAAATTGAAAAACATAAGGCATATATTAAAAATGTCTATAGTTTTTATGGATATGGATACTGGGGAGTATTCAGTAAAGAAACTGGAAAATTAATTGGTCGTTGTGGTATTCAAAACAACGAAATTGACAACCGGATGGAAATTGAACTAGGTTATTTATTAGATGAAAATCATTGGGGATATGGTTATGCACTCGAATGTGTCAAATGTGTGCTTTCTTACGCATTTTTTGAACTACAAATTCCTCGTATTGTAGCTGTAATCGACAAATTTAATATTCGTTCTCAAAAGGTTGCGGAAAGAGTTGGTATGAAAAAGGAGAAAGAATTTAAGTACAATTTTAGAAACTGTTATCTTTACTCTATTTATCGACCTAATATTTAAAAACGAGGAGATATTTTACTAAAATTAATTTTTTGGTAAAATATCTCCTCGTTTCATTTATTATAATTTTAGTTTATCTTGTGTTTGTTCCATTTACAATGCCATTTCCGACATCTTCAATTGCAGTTCCGATTCCAGAAATTACATCATCTGCTGCACCACCTAAGGTTGTTCCCACTCCATTACTTCTTGTTGCTGTCGTTCCGTTTGTGGTACTTCTTCCTGTTGTGCCTGTTCCATTTGTACCATTCATATTCGTTCCATTTGTCGTTCCATTATTTGTCCCATTTGTACCTGTCCCATTATTCGTTCCATTTGTCGTTCCATTATTTGTCCCATTTGTACCTGTCCCATTATTCGTTCCATTTGTCGTTCCATTATTTGTCCCATT
>CAMUMG010000021.1 GCA_947089905.1 uncultured Lachnospiraceae bacterium | reverse complement strand
TCAATTCTCCAGTAATTTTATTCAGTTTAGTTGCAAATCAGGGGAACGGTTGTATAACTGTTCCCCTATTGTTATTTAAAAAATTTTTAGGGGGATTACTACATGGATGAAACAAAAAATATTTTATCCTCATTAATAGAGCAGGTAAAGGATGTAATTGATAAATTTTATCAACATTCAACTCGAAAAAGATTTATCTATTTTGATGATATATTAAAACAATTATTAGAATTGACGAATCATCTTTCCCTAGAAGGCGAACTAGGACAACATTATTTAGAAGAGGGAAGACTTCTTTCTGTTTTGACAGAGATGTCAAAAGCGTTAGAACAAAAAGATGAAACACTATTGGCAGATATTTTACAGTATGACTTATTGGAACTGCTTACTGAAATGAAAAAAGATTTTGAATTAGGAAGGAATTCTGTATGAGTTACTGGGAAAGTAATATAGAAGCTTTAAAGGAAAATAATAAAAGAGTATATAAATATTTAACTGAATTTCATACAAAACAACAAAAAGATAGTAGCTTAACTTTTATTACAGAAAATAGTAGGGATGCAAAATTATATACTATTATAAAGAAAGAACAAAAAGAGTATCGTTTGAATAGTTCCTATCGACCAGAAGAAGAGGCAAAACGTTGGGCAGAACAGTTTACATGGGAAAACGGAAGTTTAATTCGAATGTTCGGTTTTGGAAATGGCTATTTTTTAAAAGCATTACTGCCTAAATTAAAGGAAAAAGATCATTTACTTGTTGTAGAGCCAAGTATTGAAGTGTTAGAGTATGCGTTTGAAACTTTTGATTTGGTATCCATTATACAAGATACACATATTGAAATTTATTTATGGAATGAGATGTATGGAGATTTTCAAGGGGCTTTATATCAATATATAAACTGGATGATGCTGAAACGACGTGTATATTGTGAACATCCACAATATGAACAATTATTTGAAGAGGATTTTTCGGAATATTTGAAGGTTCAGAGAACAGCAGATCTTTCAGCACTTTTAAATCGTAATACAGAAGTTAGATTAGGAAAAAAATCCGTAGATAATACGTTTAGTAATTTAAAATATATGAAAGGTTCTGCTTTAATCAATGATTATGTAGCAACACTGCCAAAAGAAGTTCCAGTTATTATTGTAGCATCAGGACCTTCTTTGGATAAGAATGTGGATCTATTAAAGCAGGCAAAGGGACATGCGTTGATTATTGCCTGTGATTCGGCACAAAGAATGTTGGCAAGACATGAAATTGTACCTGACGCTGTAATAACGATTGATGCTATGAAATGGCCAGGGCATTTTAAAGAATGTGGTTTTGAAAAACTTCCTGTTTTGACCAATTTAACAGCAAATCATAATGTATTAAAATTAAATGAGGCAAAAAAGATTTGGTATTGTGATAGCAGGTTAGAATTGGAACTTTTCAGACGAAGTGGATTAAACGTTCCATTAGTAGGTGATACAGGGGGCTGTGTAGCAACCACTGCGTTTTATTTGGCAGTTTGTATGGGATGTAAAAGGATTATTTTAGTCGGTCAGGATCTATCCTACGACGGAAAAGTTTCCCATGTCGGAGGAGCGATTTCGCCTTTTAAAGATTCATCTGTAAGACATGTTCCGGGAAATGATGGAAATAAAGTAGTAAGCAGATATGATTGGATTGCATATCTTGATTGGTTTGAGAGAATGATTAGAAGAAATAAAGAGTTGATTTCTGTAGTAAATGCTACAGAGGGAGGAGCAAAGATAGAGGGAACAGAGTATATTCCTCTTCAAGAAGCGATAGATCGATATTGTAAAGTGGAGTTTGACGCTGCCAAATTTTTTGAGGAGGTTCCTTCTAGTATAACAGACGAATTATTCCAGAAAATGACTGATAGTATTGATAATATGGTTGAAGAGGTAGAAGAAGTAAGAAAAAATGCAAAACAGACAATAAAATATTGTAATGATTGTATTTTAGACTATAAAATAAAACATTGTGTTACAAGTAATGCAGTTAGAATTAACCAAAAAATAATAGAACAAAATGAAAAAATTATGAAATCCAGTTTATATGAACTGTTACAATGGTTGTTTTGTGCAGAGTGTGTAGAAACGGTTCAGGAACTGAATGATTTTTATTATACAGAAGATGATACACAAATAGAAGATAACGAGATTCTTACTACTTATACAAACAGCAGAAAAATTTTTGAATCAGTAGTAAAAGCGTCAGAAATTTTAAAAGAGAAATTAAAGTTGGCAAAAGAGGAATTACAGGCAGATTAAAATAAATTAATATTAACATAAGAAAGGAATTGGCTCTCTATGAATATTTTGGCAATTATACCTGCAAGAAGTGGTTCTAAAAGTGTTCCAGATAAAAATATACGTTCGATGAATGGTAAGCCAATGCTTGCCTATTCTATTGATCATGCAAAACAATCGAAATGGATTAATCGTGTGATTGTCAGTACAGATAGTGAACAGTATGCAGAAATTGCAAAAATGTATGGAGCGGAAGTTCCTTTTTTAAGACCTTTAGAATATGCACAAGATAATTCACCGGATATTGATGTTTTTTATCATGTTTTGACTAGGTTAAAAGAGACCGAAGGCTATGAAGCAGATATTATAGTGCATTTAAGACCGACCTGTCCATTCCGCAGAATACAGGATCTGGACAGTATGATCGAATGGATGGTTTCAGATAATCATTGTGATTGTATACGCAGTATTACGGCTGCAAAAGAGATTCCTTATAAAATGTGGTTAAAAAGTGGGGAAAAACAGATTACACCGCTGATATCGCATATTCCTGAGTGCTATAATATGCCAAGACAAAAACTTCCAAAGGCTTATTACCAGAATGCCTCTATTGATATTATTCGCCCACGTGTTATATTAGAAGAAAGATCAATGACAGGAAAAGTTATCTATGGATATGAAATGGAGGATATTTATGATGTTGATACAGAAGAGGAATGGAAGCAGGCAGAGGAAAAATTAAAAAGAGAAGAAATATTTCAAAAAATTGCTTCGGGTGGTTTAAGATTTGTATTCGATATTGATGGGGTAATTGCAAAAATACATCCAAAAAATCAATATGATCAGTCCCAACCAAATCAGGAAATGATCGATTTAATTAACCGTTTATATGAATATGGAAATGAAATTATTTTGTATACAGCAAGAGGTTATACAACTGGAATTGATTGGGGTAAAGTGACAAGACAACAATTAAATCAATGGGGATTAAACTATCATGAGCTTCATTTTGGAAAACCCAATGCTTCTTATTATATTGATGATCGGATGCTGGATATGAACTATTTAACCAGATTAATGGAAGAACATAAATAGAGGAAATGATGAAAGAGAAGGCAGAAATTTCTAAAACAATAGAAAAGATTAAAGAACTTTTATTTCTGATAGAGAGATGTATTTATTTTTTTAGAAAATTAAATTATGACAGGGCATTACGATTGTTTTTTCAATGTAACCGAAAATTAGAAGAAATCTTAGAATTACTTTTTATCTCTGCAAAAGATTGGAAGCAGTATGGTGTAGAGCTCAATATAACAGAAGTAACAAATATGTTAGAAACACTTTTGCAAATACAAACACAAAAAGATTATATTTTATTGGCAGACTTATTAGAACAACAAGTAAAACCATGGCTTTTATTTTTACAACAACAGGCAGGAAATTCAAAGGTTATAGAGGAACTAGAAGAATTGCGAAAGGACTGTTTTAATAAAAATCTGGAAGCAATTCGTGAACTTAGAGATGAAATAGAAGTAACAGGGGTACAATATCAAGAACTTTCTTTACTTTTAGAGATCTTAGAGCCTAGAGTGCCAAAGCAAAAAGAAAAGGAATATCAATTAGAATATACCTCTTCAGGAGCATGGACTTGTGCAGTAGAAAAAGAAAATAGACGATGGTATTTACATAGTAATGCTTCCCCGCTTATGGAAGGGTTTTTATTGGCAGAAGAGTGGTTAGAAGAAGCCATATCAGAATATGGGATTTTTGGAATAGGATTAGGATATGCCATTCGTGCTTTTTACGAAAAAAGTGAATATATCCAAATGTCAGTATATGAAAGTAATGCCTCTATTCTTCGTATGGCAATGTCTATTACTGATTTTTCAGATATGCTAAGAAGCAAACGAGTTAAACTTTATTATCAGCCACTAGAAGAGGAATTGCCAAAACAACTATCTCCTTTTTTAGATACAGAAAAAAAATTGATTATTTTTGAGCCTTCTATAAGAAATATAACTTCCGAAATAGCAAGAAAATGGCTAGAAAATTGTTTTATTCAAATAAGTTCCATCCAAAATCAAAAACTGCTTTTAGATGGCAATTTTGCAAAAAACTCTGCTAGAGGGGATGCGTCGATTGATTCATTGGCTTTTGAGTTTGCAGAAAAAGATCTCTATATTATAGCAGCAGGACCTTCTTTGGATAAAAATTATATGTCTTTAAAAAAACTTCAAGAAAAGGATAAGAGAAAAAAAAGTCTTATATTAGCTACAGGAACAGTATTTAAAAAGCTAATTACAGCAGGAATCCGTCCAGATTATGTTTTGGTAACAGATGCAAATCGTAGAGTATTATTTCAAATTGCGGGAGTAGAAAATGAAACTATTCCAATCCTTTATCTTTCAACAGCATATTATGGTTTTGCACAAAAGTATCAAGGGAAAAAATATATTGTGTGTCAAAAAGGATTTTCTCCGGCAGAAGAATATGCGAAAAAATATGGATTTCCATTGGTACAAACAGGAGGTTCCGTAAGTACAACAGCATTAGATCTGGGACTTACGCTACAATGTAAAAGAATTATTTTTTTAGGATTAGATCTATCGTATCCAGAAGGATTTGCCCATGCAGAAGGTACTTCTGGGAGAAAGATTATAGATACTAAAGATTTACGGAAAGTAAGGGATATCTATGGAAATTTAGTTTCAACTAACCGAAGTATGGATATGTATCGAGAATGGATGGAACAACGAATTTGTTTAGAAAATAAAATTCCAATTTTAGATGCTACAGAGGGAGGAGTAAAAATAAAGGGAATGAAATTAACAACGATGCAGCAGTTATTATTGGAAGTATAAAAAAGTGCCAAAGAAAATTTGAGGAGGAAAATAGAATGTCAGAAGGGAATCTGTTTGATGATTTATTTATTTTCGAGATGGCAAACAGCCATCAGGGAAGCGTAGAACATGGCATTGACATAGTACACGCAATGGGAAGAATCGCCAGAAAATATAATATCAAAGCAGCAGTTAAACTGCAATACCGCAACTTGGATACATTTATTCATCCAGATTATATAGGACGCAAAGATGTCAAGCACGTAGAACGGTTTTTAAGTACCCGTCTGAATTATGATCAATTTTCTCAAATTGTAGAGGCAATTAGAGAAGAAGGAATGATAACCATTGTGACACCATTTGATGAAAGTAGTGTGGAATGGTGTATGGATCAGGGCATTGATATTTTAAAGATAGCAAGTTGTAGTTCCTTAGACTGGCCACTTTTAAATGCTGTAGCAGGAACTTATAAACCACTTATCATTTCAACAGGGGGAAAGACACTTTCGGATATTGATAAAATTTATAACTTTTTTACCCACCGAAAAATTCAATTTGCGTTTTTACATTGTATAGCAGAATACCCAGCTCCAATGGAACATTTACAGCTAGATTTTATTGATCGAATGAATCGAAGATATCCAGAGGTCACAATTGGTTATTCTGGACATGAAGATCCAAACGATAATACAGTTCCGATGCTTGCTGTTGCAAAAGGTGCAAAAATTTTAGAGCGGCATGTAGGACTTCCCACAGAAACAATTCGTTTAAATGCGTACTCTATGAATCCAGAACAGGCAGAACGTTGGGTTGAAGCTGTATTAAATGCAAAAAATATGTGTCAGATGAAAAAAGAAAATACAAAATATGTAAGTCAAGAAGAAATAGATTCTTTAAATTCTTTGATGCGAGGAGTTTATTTAAAGCACGATGTAAAGGTAGGAACAGAATTAACAACGGAAGATGTATTTTTTGCAATGCCATGTCATGAAAGACAAATGAGCAGTGGTGAATTTCAGGAGGGAACAGTTGCAAGCAAAGATTACAGCCAAAATGAGGAGCTTCATGAAAAGAGGAAAATTAGCGATATCAATTTAGCAAGAAGTGTAATTCATGATGCAAAAGGTATGTTATATGAGGCAGGAATAGCACTAGGAGAGAGTTTTGAAGTAGAACTTTCTCATCACTATGGAATGCAGCATTTTAGACAATTTGGAGCAATTATTATCAATGTGATCAATCGAGAATACTGTAAAAAATTAATTATTGTTCTACCCGGACAAAGACATCCTTCTCATATTCATAAAGTAAAAGAAGAAACTTTTCAGCTTCTATATGGAGATTTACAGGTAGAAATGAGCGATGGAGTTCATCCAATGAAGGCAGGAGATATCCAAACCGTTTTAAGAGGAGAAAAACATGCCTTTTCGTCGCTAAATGGAGCCATTTTTGAAGAAGTTTCAACTACCCATGTAAAAAATGATTCTTACTATGAAGATCCAAAGATTAGCAAACTAGATCCGATAGAGAGAAAAACTTATTTAAGAAAATGGTAATACAAAAGAAAATGAATGGTAAGAGTGGAGGAAGGATATGAGTTCGGTAAAGCTTGGTTTAAGTTATTGGATGCAGTTATTTTTGATACCAATTTATTTTCTATCCTTCCTAATTCCTAGAAATCCAAAACTTTGGTTATTTGGAAGTACTTTTGGAAATCGATTTGCTGACAATCCGAAATATTTTTATTTATATTGCAGTCAACTTTATAAAAATGCAAAAAATACTGGGATTCGTGCCGTTTGGATTACAAAACAAAAAGAGATTGTAAGACTGCTTAGAAAAAATGGATATGAAGTATATTATAGATATAGTCTAAAAGGAATTTGGTGTTGCTTGAGAGGAAAAGTTTATATATTTGATAATTATTCTAAAGATATTAATTTTTGGCTTTCAGCAGGAGCAGTTAAAATCAATTTGTGGCATGGAATTCCGTTGAAAAAAATACAACGAGATAACTGTTTTGATCAGGTGAGAAATTCAAAGAAGTGGAGAGATCGTTGGAGATATGCTCTTCGCCGTATGTCAGATGAAAAACCTTCTCATTATATATTGACTACTTCTAAAAAATTAATTCCTATTTTTTCTTCGGCATTTGGTACAAAAAGAGTTCTAACTTCTGGTTATCCAAGAAATGATAGCTTATTGTCAGAAAAGATTTCTAATATTAAGACAAAACAAGAAATACAAGATGAAAAGAGACTTTTCAAATTTTATCAAGAGGGAAAATTTGAAAGAATTATTTTTTATATGCCTACTTTTCGGGATAGTGAAGAAAAATTTTTCCAGATCATATCTTTTGAAAGATTAAATAGGTTTCTACTGGAAAATAAGTATTTACTCTGTGTTAAATTACATCCAAAGTCAAAGTTAGAAAAAAAATTTCATGAATTAGAGAAGGGAAAAAATCCTATAATCGTTTTACATTCAGAAGATGATCCCTATATTTTTTTAAAAAAGGCTGATATGTTGATAACAGATTATTCTTCCATTTTCTTTGATTATTTGTATCTGAATCGACCGCTTGTATTTTTTGCCTATGATAAGGAAGAATACCTTACACATTCCAGAAAGTTTTATTTTGATTATAATAAAATTACTCCGGGCGAGAAGGCAGAAACAATGGAAGAACTTTTTTCCGCTATTAAGCAAGGCTTCGAGAAGAAACAAGAATGGCAAGAACAAAGACTTTATCTAAAGGAAAAAATTTTTGGCTCAACAAATGATTTAGCTTCTAAAAAGTTATATTTTGATATTATAAAGATTATAAAATAATAATAGAAGTACAATAAATTTATAAATGAAGTAATAGGAGAAGCCTAAATGTATACAATTCATGAAAAAGAGGATATGATATTGTTGGAAGAAAAGGAAATTAATACTTCCATTCTCTATGATATATTTTATAAAAATCCATATACAACTATTTATGTAATATATAATGAAAGTAAAGATAAACTTCTCGGTGTCATTACCTTAGGCGATTTTAGAAGAAATCAGTTAAAAGGGACAGAGGTCATAAATAAAAAATTTACTAGAGTAAATGTAGGATGTGAAGAGGAAGCTGTTAAAATATTAAAAGAAAGACCAGATATTTTATCGGTTCCGATTGTCGATGATAAAGATAGGTTGATAAAAGAATATATTACATATAACAATAACAAAACAGAATATGTAGTTTCTCTTGATATAATCAGAGAAATTATAGAGGAAAGTATTTTTTGGAATTATCATTATAAAAAGGTTATTTTTATTGTAGAAGATGGTTTTAGGGATATTCTTATAGCAGAATATCCTAAAAGCCAAATTTTTTCTGTAAGCACGTTTACAATAGAAATGTTTAGTAAAGAAAAAGATAGCTATTTTTGTGATTTCTCTTTTGAAGGTATGAAAGTAAGAGAAATTTTTTATAAAAAATATAATTTGGAATATATTACATGGAACTATGCCAACCCAAAAGAAGCAGAAAAAATTCTTCAAGATAGGACTAAAATGTACAATGATATTGCGATAATACCAACCTATTATAATTTGTTATTTGAAAATATTAAAAATTGCAGTGCAATAATCTATAAATTAGATTTAAAACAATTCAGTTGGAATAAACAGTACAACTGTTATGAGTATTTAGGTAAATTAAAAGAAGAAATAGAATGTATTTTTTCATGGTTCTGTTTTTTAGAAAATCCTTATATTGTTGTAAAAAATAAAAAAATTCCTATTTTAGCACTTGATTATATAAAATGTAAAGAGTATATAGTACAAAAGAGAGCAGTTGAAGTTGATATTAGCTATAATATTATACCAAAGCTACAAGAAAAGGGTATATCTTGTATTGTATTTGATTTATCAAAAAGTAATCGAGAACAACTTTTGCAAACCTTTCCTCAAAATATAAGTAAAAGGATAACATGGGATAGAGAGTATATTAATGAGGAGATGTTTTTTGAATTAAAAAATAGTACCGAAAGTATTATTAAAAATGGTTTTATCCAAAATAAAGATTATTCTGGTAAGTACATAAATATTATTCAAAATGAACGTTATACAGTAGGAAATCCAAAAACATTTAAACATATACTATATTTATTTGGTCCTTGTATTATCAGAGGAAATTATGTAGAAGATAAAAATTCAATAGGAAGTATATTAAGAAAAAATATTAATATAAATTACTATATTAAAAATTGTGCTTTTAGTTGGTTAGGAATGAATTATTCCATACGAAATAATATATATAAAACAGGAGATATTATTTTAATATTTTCCAATGATAGATCAATATTTATAGAAAATGGTATTAAAGTTTATAGTGTGGTAAAGGCATATCAAAAAGTTTCAGATTTACAAAATCATATATATGATACACTTTTGCATTGTGACAAAGTAGTGACAAAATATGTAGCAGAGGAAATGTATCAGGCTTGTGTACAAGAAGGAGTTTTAAAAGAAAATACGCAAGATGTAACAGAAGAAAGAAAAAAATTGTTTGGAAGAGATGATATTAATAATACTATAATACCAGAAGAGTTGAGAGAATGGGTTGATTCTATTAAAAAATATAAAATATCGAATATAAATAATGCAGGTACGATTGTTATGAATTGTAATCCCTTTACTTTAGGGCATAGATATCTGATAGAAGAAGCAAAAAAGAAAGTAGATGTTTTATATATATTTGTAGTAGAAGAAGATAAATCATTTTTTTCATTTAAGGATAGATTTGAAATGGTAAAGATAGGTGTTTCTGATTTGGAAAATGTTGTAGTAATTCCAAGTGGGAGATATATTATTTCTACAGAAACATTACCCGGTTATTTTGAAAAAGAGGATCATCCAAATGTAAATTTAGATGCGACAGATGATTTGGAGTTATTTGCGGGAGTAATTGCAAAAGAATTTAATATATCAGTACGGTTTGTGGGAGAAGAACCAAAAGATCCATTTACGGAACAGTATAATAGAGAAATGGAAAGGATTTTACCTAAATTTGGCGTTTCATTTTGTGAAATACCTAGAAAAAAGATTATGTGGGGGGGGTAGAAAATGAAGTAATTAGTGCCTCCTTGGTTCGAAAATGTATGAAAGAAAAAAATTACGAGAGGATAAAGAGATTAGTTCTACCAGATATATATAATTATTTAAAAGAGCATTATTTTATGATAGATTAAAAAAAATATATTGGTTCAGAAATAAAAAATCATAAAACAGTTAAATAAAGTCTATCAATATATATTGATTTTTATAAAATTCACTGATAAAATAAAGTATAAATAGGATAAAGAAAAATTTTAGCAGGGCAGTCTATTTTTCTAGCCAGAGTTGGAGATTATTATATGATATCTATTAGTGCATGTCTAATCGTAAAAAATGAAGAGGCGGTTCTTTCTAGGTGTTTAAGATCCATTCAGGAAATTGCAGATGAGATTATTATTGTAGATACTGGTTCTACAGACCATACCAAAGAAATTGCAGCTGAATTTACCGACCAGATTTTTGATTTTGTTTGGACAAATGATTTTTCAAAAGCAAGGAATTTTTCTTTTTCTAAGGCGACAAAGGAATATATCTATGTAGCGGATGCAGACGAAGTTATTGATGAGGAAAATAGAAAGCGTTTCTTACAGTTAAAACAGGCTCTACTGCCAGAGATAGAGATTGTTCAAATGTATTATGTAAATCAGTTACAGTATAATACAACATATAATTTTAATCGGGAATATAGACCAAAGTTATATAGACGACTTCGTACCTTTTGTTGGGAAGAGCCTATTCATGAAATGGTACGACTGACTCCTATTGTTTATGATAGTGAAGTTGAAATACAGCATTGCCCAATTTCAGATCACTCAGGAAGGGATTTTCATATTTTTCAACAGATATTAAAAAATGAAAAAAAGTTGTCGAAACGATTACAGACGATGTATGCAAAGGAACTTTTTATTGCAGGAACAAAGTCCGACTTTTTAGAAGCAGAGGTGTTTTTTCAGGAACTTTTGTCTAAGGATGGAATTTCTGAAGAGGAGATTCGACAATGTCAATGTGTACTTGCAAGATGTGCAAGGTTTAAGAAAGATAAAGAGTCTTTTTTTAAACACTGCTTAAAAAATATTGCCTTAAATCCACCATCTTGTGAAGTATGTTTTGAGTTAGGAGAATATTTTTTAGAAAATTTAGATTATGAGGAGGCAACCATTTGGTATTATAATGCTGCCTATGAAACACAGCCAGAACTGGCCGCAAAGTATGGGGCTGAATTGGCATTAAACCGTTTGGCTGACTGTTATTTTGCTTTGGGAAATAATGAAGAAGAAAAAAATTATAGAAAGTTAGCGCAAGAAATAAAAGAAAAAAGATAAATTTTCCATAAGAGGGAATCAAAAAGACCTCTAATTGCTATACTATAGATTGACTTCATACAATTTCACAGTGTTGCCCGGTAAGATTAAGATATCGGGGAAAGGAAGGAAGAATGACAGATATTATTTTAGCAGCGGCTGTCTTTGGAGGAGATCAGGCTGTAAAGAGATTTATGGAAAAGAAGCTAAACTTTCATGAGGAAAAACCAGTTTGTAATGGTTTTGTGACATTGACAAAACATCATAATAGTGGATCTGCCGGTAATTGTTTTCAGGGCAAAAAAGATCTTTTAATTGCAATCAGTAGTGCAATACTTGGAGGAGTATGTGTACTATTAGCAATGATTAAAAAAAGACAGGGAAAGGGATATCTTAAATTGGCATATAGTCTGATTTTAGGAGGGGGATTAAGTAATCTCTATGATAGATTGACACTGGGATATGTAGTAGATTACTTCCGTTTTTCTAAAATGCCTAGACCGATTAGAAAATTAGTATTTAACTTTGCAGATCTTGCTGTTTTTTTAGGTGGTTTTCTTGCTCTTTTAGGAAATATAGGTTTTTCAGAGGAAGTATCTTAATCTATTAGGGATAAAAAAAGAGCTGTCAAAAGCAGCTCTTTAGTATATATGTAATAATTTTAGTCTTTCACCAAAATATTAGTAATCTCGGCAATATATAATAAATGATATCCGCCACCAGTACCATCGGCATTATTTTCGCCACCATACCATTTACCAGTAAAGGTTGTATTACCTAAAAAGTCCTGTTCAGCTAGTGGAGTAACACATAATTTATGACATAAAAAAGCCATACGATTTTCTTCAAAGTAAGGTACACCATCTTCATGAACAACAGTCAATCCAGCCTTTTGTACTTTGTCTTCATCGCGACCAGATACAGTACCACAATAGCCCAACATCTTTTTCCAACTTTTATCGAATACAGTTAAACTAAATACATCAGATGCGTCTAAAAACTCACGTGTAAAACGTTCTGGTCGTACTGCACACATTACCACAGGCTTTTGCCAAAGAATTCCCATAGTAGCCCACGCTACTGTCATAGGATTTACACGACCTTCTTTTTCAGCGGACATTAAAAACCAATCTTTTCCAATAAGATCAAATAAATTTTCACCTAGTTGAGCAGGTTTAATTGAGTGAAATGACATGGTATCACTTTCCTTTCTATATATTATTTTTATTTTAAAGAATGATTTAACCGTTTTGCAAATAATTCTTCAATTCTTCAGTATTCATGCCAGCAATACCTAAATCTTCTAAAGAATGTCCTTTTTCCCAGCAATCAAACCCTAGCAGTGCACTACCAAGATGAATTAAACTGTCCATCAGTGGAGTTGCGATACCCATTGCATGTGCCAGTTTTGCCCAAGGTGCAATACCATAGGGAATATCCTCAGAAAAATAACGATTTTTTAAATCGGCAGGACCTTTGATCTTAGCAAAGTTTGGATCTCCTGCAATTGCTTCACCTATATCATCTGTGATTATTGCACCTCCTACACCATGTGCTACAATATCACTAACATAGCCAAAGTGATTTAATAATGCGATGCGTTCACGATCTACTGCTTCTGTGGTACGGGCTACACAGGAAGAAAAGCCTTCTGTATAGAAATAAAAATCGCCTTTTGCCCGTTCAATATGACCAGCATTTAATACGCAACCAGGTACATGAATAATAGGATTTAGACTAGATAAACCACAGGCTACTACAGTTTCCACTGCTTCTAGCTGAGGATAAAATTGTTTTAGTTGCTCTACTGTTTCTTTAGTTTTACAAGCAGGCATCACCCCAATTTTGAGTGGGTTAAACAGACTCATAATAAGTGTATCACCTTCACCACGTAGGCGTGTAGCATAAGGGAGTGTATTTGTTTCTGCTACTACTACATCTTTTATTCCTTTTTCTTTAATTTTTTTCCAAAAGATTAAACTATCAAATCCACCTGGTAATATTGTAATAATCTGACCAGAAGATACCACTTCTGTCAGCTTTTCTGCATAAACATCATGAGCAAAGGCTGGAACAGCTACAAAGATATACTTTACTCCATCTATAGCTTGTGCCAAATCGGATGTTACCATTGCCAAGGTAACTTCTGCATTGCCAGCAGCACCGGCCATAGTGATACAATGTGTATCAAATACTTTTTGCATATTGGATGCAAAGCGTGCATCCTCATATAAATGAACCTCAAATCCACGGTGAGTCAGATCTGCGGCGGCAGCATGACCGCCATTGCCTCCACCAAGTACTGCAACAGAAACAGACATGACAAATCCTCCTTATTTAGTATGAATTTCTAATTTCTTGTTTTATAATACCACTTGAACATAACTTGGCGATAATATATAATCGATATCATAACATATAAAAAAATATATGATCCAGAAAGGTGATCTTTTTATTGTGACTCTACAACAAATCAAAGATATTCTTACTATCGCTCGAGAGGGCTCTATTACAAAGGCTTCTCGTGTACTTTTTCGTGCACAGCCTAATCTTAGTAATATGTTACGTGAAGTAGAAGCTGAATTAAATATCACTATTTTTGACCGTACATCTTCAGGAGTGAAATTGACACTTCAAGGAGAACGATTTGTTGCTGGTGCCAGTGATATTGTTGCACAAATAGAAAAATTAGAACAAATTGGACGAACTCCAGAAGAGGTATATTCTATTGGTATTTCTGTATGTCGTGCTTCTTATTGTGTACGTGCTGTATCTGATTGGATGGATCATACCTTCAATTCCACTCAAAAGCTTTCACTACGTCTACATGAAACAAATACAGATGAGGCTATTGAACAGGTACTTTGTGGTGAAAGTGCATTGGGAATTATCCGTCTACCTTCGTTTTATGAAAATTACTACCGACAGCAATTAGAAAGCAAAGGACTATGTTGTGATCTTTTGATGAATTTTACCATGATGCTTATTATGCGTACAGATCATCCTCTACTTTCGCTTCCTACAATTTATGAAGAGGATCTATACCGTTATACTGAGATTGTTCATGGAGATCAACAAGGTCTCGCTCTAAGTATGGCACATATTAATCCACTTTTACGTGGTATACCACCACGTCGAATCTATGTATATGATCGTGGCAGTCAAATTGATCTTTTACAACGACTTCCTGAAACATATATGTGGGTGTCACCAATTCCACTAGATATGGTGGATTCCTATAATATGAGTATTCGAAGTTGTCCACTTTCTACTGTAGTAAATCTAGATCTTCTAATCTGGCGCAAGGAAGCTATGGAAAATAACTATTTGAGTAACTGTGCAAATTTTTTACGTCAATTTGCTTCTGATTTACAGTATAGTACTACTAAACGCCTGTCTGAAATAAAAAATAGGTAAATTCTATTTAGGATACTTGAGTGCCGCTCCTATAAAGCCTTTAAAAAGAGGATGTGGGCGATTTGGTCTGGACTTAAATTCAGGATGTGCCTGTGTTGCAACAAACCAAGGATGTTGTGGCAGCTCAATTATTTCAATAATATTTCCATCTGGAGATAATCCAGAAAGCATCATACCGTTTTTGATAAGATCGTTTCGATAGGCATTATTGACCTCATAACGATGTCTATGGCGTTCTAAAATCGTTTCTGCTTGATAGACTTGAAATGCTTTACTTGTCCTTTCCAAAGTACAAGGATATGCACCAAGCCTTAATGTTCCACCAATATCTTTTACTCCGTTTTGATCTGGCATTAAATGAATAACTGGGTGGGGAGTATTTGGATCTAATTCAGCACTATGAGCGTCTGTATAGCCAACGACATGGCGGGCAAATTCTACAACTGCAAGCTGCATTCCGAGACATAGCCCAAGAAATGGTATATTCTGTTCTCTAGCATAACGAATTGCCTCAATTTTTCCATCAATGCCACGATCCCCAAATCCTCCGGGAACTAAAATACCTGAAACATTACTTAAAAGAGCATCTACATTTTCTCTGGTAACAGTTTCAGAGGAAATCCATTTAATATGGACAGTAGCATTATGTGCAGCTCCACCATGTTTTAGGGCTTCTACAACACTGATATAGGCATCATGTAATTGTGTGTATTTTCCAACTATAGCAATGTTCGTTTCTTGAATTGGATGTTTTAATGAGTTTACAATATATTTCCATTCACTTAAATTAGCAGGTGGACATGGAAGGTTAAGACAAGCACAAACAACATCCGCCAGATGTTCCTCTTCTAACATAAGAGGGACTTCATAAAGAGTTTGGGCATCTAAGTTTTGAAGGACATGACTACAAGAAACATTGCAAAAGAGTGCAATTTTTTCACGAATTTTTGTTTCTAGCGAAAGTTCTGTGCGACACATAATAATATCTGGCTGAAGTCCCATACCTTGTAGATCCTTTACACTTGCTTGAGTTGGTTTTGTTTTCATTTCACCAGAGGCTTTTAAATAAGGAATTAAAGTGACATGAATCAACATAGTATTTTCTTTTCCGATTTCATGTTGAAACTGGCGGATTGCTTCAAGAAATGGTTGGCTTTCAATATCACCAACAGTTCCTCCTACTTCAATAATTACAACATCAACATCCGAATTTTTATAAAAACGACTTTTAATTTCATTTGTAATATGGGGAATTACCTGTACTGTCCCTCCTCCAAAATCTCCACGGCGTTCTTTAGAAAGTACAGTCCAGTAAATTTTTCCCGTAGTCACATTAGATTCAAAAGATAAATTTTCATCGATAAAACGTTCATAATGTCCCAAATCCAGATCCGTTTCTGCCCCATCTTCTGTGACAAATACCTCTCCATGTTGTATTGGGTTCATAGTACCCGGATCGATATTAATATAAGGATCTAATTTTTGCATCGTTACACGATAACCTCTTGCTTTTAATAGTCGCCCTAGCGAAGCAGCAGTAATTCCCTTGCCAAGACCTGATACAACGCCTCCTGTTACAAACACATACTTTACTCCCATAATATCCTCCTTATAAAATAAAAAAGCATTTAAAACTAAGTAGTCCTCGTTAGTCGCCGATAAACATCGAAACGTCTTTGCTTCGGTGACAATAGAAAACACAATGGTTTTAAATGCGATATGACATATATGTATCCTAAATCTTGCTATATTATACAACTCTTTTGATAAGAGATCAAGTAATTTTATAGAGAAATGAAATGAATCACAAAAAATTCAAAAGTAACCGCTTGATTTATGGTAAGACTAACATTATAATGGTTCTTATTGAAAATAAAAAAGCGGAGGAGGTACGGATGGATAATAAAAACCAGAACAATGGTGGAGATAAAAAAAATAATAAAAAATCACCAAAATCAGGATGGATCATCTGTTTGGTCGCAGCCTTAGTCTTAGTAATTTTTTTCTCCTATATGTCAAAGCAGATGGATGCTGCTACAACGCAAGAGGTTACGTATACAGAATTTCTGCGAATGATTGAAAATAATCGAATCAAAGAGGTAAAGTTAGATTATGATAAAGGAAAGATAACAATTTACCCTTCTAAAATCAATGATCAACAAAGTTATGGAATCACTTATTATACAGGTATGGTCAATGATTCAGAGTTAATTGAGAGATTAAATAAAGCAGGAATTACGGTTGGTAGTCCTTATGTAGATAAAAGTACAACAATTATTGATATTTTATTAGCATATGTTTTACCATTTGTTATCATCTATGTCATTATGTTCTTTTTATTTCGAATGCTTACAAAAAGTGGCGGTGGTATGATGGGTGGTGTTGGAAAAAGCAATGCTAAAGTCTACGTAGAAAAAGAAACAGGAGTTACTTTTAAGGATGTTGCAGGACAAGAGGAAGCAAAAGAGTCTATTAAAGAATTAGTTGATTTTTTGCACAATCCTGGAAAGTATACACAAATTGGGGCAAAGCTGCCAAAAGGTGCTCTTTTAGTAGGGCCTCCCGGAACAGGAAAGACATTACTTGCCAAAGCGGTTGCAGGAGAAGCAAAAGTTCCTTTCTTTTCTTTAGCAGGTTCAGATTTTGTAGAGATGTTTGTAGGAGTTGGTGCTTCTAGGGTAAGAGATCTATTTAAACAGGCACAAAGTCAAGCTCCATGTATTGTATTTATTGATGAGATTGATGCGATTGGAAAGAGCAGGGATTCACACTATGGAAATGATGAGAGAGAACAGACTTTAAACCAGCTTTTATCGGAGATGGATGGATTTGATACTTCAAAAGGAGTTGTTATTTTAGCAGCAACGAACCGACCGGAAGTGTTAGATAAAGCACTTTTGCGTCCGGGACGGTTTGACCGTCAGATTGTTGTAGATCGCCCTGATTTAAAGGGAAGGGTTGAGATCTTAAGAGTACATGCAAAAAATGTACTCATGCACGATTCTGTCGATTTAGATGCGATTGCTTTAACTACGAGCGGAGCAGTCGGCTCAGATTTAGCAAATATTATTAATGAGGCTGCAATTTTAGCAGTAAAAGAAGGAAGGGCAGTCGTAACACAAAATGATTTGTTAGAATCTGTTGATATGGTGATTGCAGGTAAAGAGAAGAAGGATCGTATCTTGAAATTAAGAGAAAAGAAGATTGTAGCATATCATGAAGTAGGTCATGCACTTTTAACAACATTAGAAAAGAATGCAGAACCTGTACAAAAAATTACCATTATCCCAAGAACAAAAGGATCGTTAGGTCATGTTTTACAGGCACCAGAAGAAGAGAAGTTTATGAGTACAAAAGAAGACTTGCTCGCTCAGATTGTGATCTATCTAGGAGGAAGAGCCGCCGAAGAATTAATATTTCATTCTATTACAGATGGTGCAGCTAATGATATTCAACAAGCAACTGCTCTTGCAAGATCGATGATTACTCAACGTGGTATGTCAGAGCGATTTGGACTCATGGCATTGGAATCGATTGAAAATCGTTACTTGGATGGTCGCCCTGTGTTAAATTGTGCAGATGCAACAGCCGCTGAAATTGATCACGAAGTAATGGAGATGTTAAAGAAAGGATATGAACGGGCATATCAATTACTTTCAGAAAATAGAGAAGTTATGGATAGAATTGCGGAATTTCTTATTGAAAAAGAAACGATTACAGGAAAAGAATTTATGGAAATATATCATGAAATAAAAGGACAGTCAATAGAGCAACCGCCCGCTTTAGAAAAAGATAAAGGAGAAGAGTAATGGAAAATAATGAACTTAGACAGCAACAGATTGAAGCATTAAAAACACTTTATGAGTATAACAAACGACTGATTTATGCTATACCACAGTTGGCAGAAGAGTTAAAGGAAGACAAAAAACCAGATACAGAAGAATATCAGCAAAAGATTGTAGAGGGTTTAAACTGGGAAATCCAAATTTTAAACAGAACAATGGATTTGATTAATGAGGAAGAAGAAAAAATCTCTAAGGAAAGTATCAATAGTCATATTAAAATATTAGAACAGGCATTACTCTCTAAAGAGGATACTTCGATTGCAAAAGCGATGGAACAAGAGATTTTGCCTGTATTAGAACAAATCGATGAAGCTATATCAGAGTTTCTTTTAAAAGTATTATAAAAGACAGAGTTTAAGACAGGGCGGCAGGAGGGTTGTTGCAGATTTATCATGCAGCAGCCCTTTTTTTAGGGAAAGGTGTGAATAGATGTTTGATATAGAAGAAGAACTTAAAAAGCTTCCAGCAAAACCGGGGGTTTATATTATGCACGATAAAAGTGATGCAATCATCTATGTAGGAAAAGCAGTCAGTCTAAAAAACAGAGTTCGCCAGTATTTTCAAAGTAGCAGAAATCTCACTCCTAAAATTTCTCAGATGGTTGCCCATATCGATCATTTTGAGTATATTGTGGTAGATTCTGAAATAGAGGCGTTAGTATTAGAATGTAATCTGATCAAAGAACATCGTCCAAAATATAATACTATGTTAAAGGATGATAAGGAATATCCCTATATTAAGGTGACAATAAATGAAACATTTCCTAGAGTTTTAATTGCGAGAAAGCAGAAAAAAGATGGAGCAAAGTATTTTGGTCCTTATCCAAATGGCAGTGCAGTAAAAGATAGTTTGGAGTTACTTCGGAAATTATATTATATACGAACTTGTAATCGAAATCTTCCTAAAGAAATTGGATTAGAGCGTCCATGTCTTTATTATCATATCAAACAGTGTAAAGCACCATGTCAGGGATATATTACAAAAGAGGAATATCAAAAGTCGATAGAACAGGTAATGGAATTTTTAAATGGAAATTATGAAATTGTAGCAGAACAGTTAAGACAAAAGATGCAAAAAGCATCGGAAGATTTGGCATTTGAAGAGGCAGCAGAATATAGAGATCTGTTAGAATCGGTACAAAAATTGTCCCAAAAACAAAAGGCTTCTGATACAAATAGTATAGATAGAGATATTATTGCATTTGCTACAGCACAAGAGGAAGCAGTTGTCCAAGTCTTTTTTATTCGAGAGGGAAAAATGCTTGGAAGGGAACACTTTTATCTAAATGGCATAGAAAAAGAAAAACGCAGTGCGATTATGGCAAACTTTATAAAACAGTTTTACTCTGGAACTCCATATATTCCAAAAGAGTTATTGTTATCAGAAGAGCCAGAGGAGTTAGGACTTTTAGAAGAATGGTTAAGTATGAAACGAGGAACAAAAGTATATTTGCATATTCCTAAGAAGGGAGAGAAAGAACAATTAGTAGAGTTAGCAAAAAAGAATGCTTCTATGGTATTACAAAAAGATTCAGAAAAAATAAAAAGGGAAGAAGCAAGAACATTTGGGGCAATGAAGGAGATTTCAAAATGGCTTCATCTTGAAAATCTTCAGCGAATTGAGGCATATGATATTTCTAATATCAGTGGGTTTGAGTCGGTTGGTTCTATGGTAGTATATGAAAATGGGAAGGCAAAAAAAGCAGATTATCGAAAATTTCGAATTCAATCTGTGAAAGGTCCAAATGATTATGCAAGTATGTATGAAGTATTGACCAGAAGATTTGTTCATGCCAAAAAGGAAAGTGAGGAACTTTTAAAAAAGAATATGGATTTTAGGTTTGGAAGCTTTACAAGATATCCTGATTTGATTTTAATGGATGGAGGTCGTGGACAGGTTAATATAGCACTTCAAGTCCTTTCAGAGCTAAAACTTGTTATTCCAGTATGTGGTATGGTAAAAGATGAAAACCATAAAACTAGAGGTTTATATTTTAATAATGTAGAAATTCCAATCGATACACATAGCGAAGGATTCCGCCTGATTACAAGAATTCAAGATGAAACACATCGCTTTGCGATTGAATATCATCGTTCTTTACACAACAAAACACAGATAAAGTCGATTTTAGATGAAATTGAGGGAATTGGTCCTATTAGACGGAGGGCTTTGATGAAATACTTTTTATCCTTAGAAGCAATAGGAAATGCGACAATAGAAGAATTAGTACAAGTACCAGAAATGAATCGTAGTGCAGCAGAAGCGGTTTATCATTTTTTTCACACATAAAAAATCTTCTTATATTGTCAGAATTCTTGCTTTGTGCTATAGTTTAAGAAATCAAAATCGTTGTGCAAAGTTTTTATACAGCCAAATTCGTAGGTTAGAAAGGCATGGTTATTAATATGGAGAAAGAGGTTAAATTTAGTGTACAAATGACAATTAAAACGATGTATTCTTTTTTAATGTATCATGGATATCATGGATTTGCAGGAATTGCCAATCTGGTTCTAAGTGGAGGAGCGATTGGTTTATTGATTGCAGGGGTTGGAAAGGAAGATTCTTTTGCGAGACTGATGTTAGTTTTAATTGCTCTTTTATTTACTGTGATTAACCCAATTTATCTACTTTATAAGGCGGCAAAACAGGTCAAACTGACACCTATGTTTTTAAAACCATTAAACTATGTAGTAAATGAACAGGGGATTTTAGTTAGTCAGGAAACAGAAAAACTTTTGACTGAATGGGAAGAGGTAATAAAAGTGACAGAAACGAAACAGGCATATTATATTTATTTATCCTTAACTCGTTCTTTCTTGTTTCCAAAGGAATCTTTAGGAGATCAAGAACAGATATTTCGAGAAATTCTTCGTAAAGAAGTAGACTCTAAAAAATGTAGACTAAAATAGGCACTTACTAGATGGAAAGGATAAAATGGATGGTAATAGAGAGTTTTTGCACGAAGGATACATTTGAATTGGGAAAACAAATAGGAATGACTGCAAGATCAGGAGAGGTATATTGTTTAAATGGGGATTTAGGAACAGGAAAAACAGTTTTTACGCAAGGTTTTGCAGCAGGATTAAATGTTTCTGAGCAAGTAAATAGTCCTACCTTTACAATTCTTCAAGAATATACAGATGGAAGACTACCCTTTTATCACTTTGATGTGTATCGATTAGAAGAAAGTGAAGAAATGGAGGAAATAGGATATCTGGATTATTTTTATGGAGAAGGAGTTTGCTTGATTGAATGGGCAGATCAAATAAAAGAGTTACTGCCTAAAGAAAGAGTTGAGATTCAGATTAAAAAAGATTTGACCAAAGGTTTTGAATATCGGAAAATTGATGTGAATCGTAAAGAAAAGACAGAGAATGGAGTAAACTATGAAAATATTAGCAGTTGATAGTTCTGGATTAGTAGCCTCTGCGGCAGTAGTGTCAGAAGAGGGAATGTTAGCAGAATATACAATAAATTATAAAAAAACACATTCTCAAACATTACTTCCTATGATTGATACCATTATATCTATGTTAGAACTTGATGCTAACATGTTAGATGCTATTGCAGTATCGGCAGGTCCAGGTTCTTTTACAGGTCTTAGGATTGGAGCAGCAACAGCAAAGGGGTTAGGATTGGCATGGAATAAACCTCTGATTTCTATACCAACAGTAGATGCCATAGCCTATAATTTATTTGGGGTAACGGATCGGATCTGTCCTATTATGGATGCGAGAAGATCCCAGGTTTATACAGGAATTTATTCGTTTAAACAAGGGGAATTTCAGATTTTAATGCAACAGTCTGCTATGGGGATTGAAGAACTCTCCAAACAGTTAAACCAAGAAAAAACTCCAGTGATCTTTTTGGGAGATGGAGTACCTGTCTACCAGGCTGTTTTAAAAGAATTACTTTCTATACCTTATTACTATGCTCCTTGTCATATAGCAAGACAACGGGCAGGAGCAGTAGGAGCACTTGCATTAAAACAGTTGGCAGATAAAAAGACTATATCTGCAGCAGAGTTTACTCCTGTGTATCTACGTATGGCTCAGGCAGAGAGAGAACGATTAGAAAAAGAACAGTCACAACCAGAGGATGTAGTATGATTTTAAGATCTATGCAGCAGGAGGATGTTGCAGAAGTAGCAAAATTAGAAAAAGAAATCTTTTCAGAGCCATGGAGTGAAGAAAGTTTCAAAAAAGCAGCAGCTTGTCCAGAAAATCTTTATCTAATAGTAAGAATAGATAATAAACTTTGTGCTTATTGTGGTTTTTGGGGTATTGCAGGGGAGGGACAGATCACGAATGTGGCAGTTCATCCAGATTATCGAAGACGTGGTATTGCAAGAAAGATGTTAGAGGAATTATTAAGACAGGGAATAAAGCGAGGACTAGACGCATTTACTTTAGAAGTACGTGTTGGAAATTTAGAAGCACTAAGACTATATCACTCGTTAGGTTTTCAGGATGCAGGAATCAGAAAACAATTTTATAGCCATCCAAAAGAGGACGCTATGATTTTATGGCTGATAAAGGATAAGGAAACTGACAACACTTCCCACTGGAAGTATTGAAAGAGATCCGTTATAATCTTGATTAGGAGGGATAACGGAGGTGCGGTAGATGGAGCGGGAAGACAATCAGGAGGTATATTGTAATGCCTGTGGAAGAAAACTAAAGAAAAAAAATGGACTTTTATTAGAGGACGCGTTTGAAGCAAGAAAAGATTGGGGATATTTTTCGAACAAGGATTTAGAAAGTCACCAATTTACACTTTGTGAAACATGTTATGACCAGATAATAGAAAAATTTAAAATCCCAATAACAAAAAAGAATACAAGGGAGGCACTGTAAATGCTTTGCATTTACAGTGCTTTTTTATTTTTATTTGCTTGGAAAGCGGTTGCATAAACTTATTTTCTGATATACAATGGTTAAAAAGGGGCAGACTTAAACTAAATTAAATAAAGAAGGGAAGTACAGATATGCTAGATGTTTGTTTACTTGGAACGAGTGGTATGATGCCGCTTCCGGGGCGGTGGCTGACCTCTTTAATGACTCGATTTAATGGAAGTAGTCTTTTAATTGATTGTGGAGAGGGAACACAAATTACAATTAGAGAAAAAGGATGGAGTTTTCATGATATTGATGTGATCTGCTTTACCCATTATCATGGAGATCATATCAGTGGACTTCCGGGTTTATTGCTTTCAATGGGGAATGCAGCTAGAGTAAAACCGGTTACTATGATTGGACCAAAGGGGTTAGAGAGAGTTGTAACTTCTCTACGAGTAATTGCACCAGAATTGCCATTTCCAATTATCTTTCGGGAATTAACAGAGCCAAAGGAAGAAATTTCAATACAAGGATATACATTAGAAGCATTTCGTGTCAACCACAATGTTATCTGTTATGGTTATAGTCAGATTATTCATAGAGCAGGAAGATTCTTACCTGAAAAGGCAGAGGCAAATCAGGTACCAAAAAAACTTTGGAGCAGGCTGCAAAAAGGAGAAGAACTAGATTTTGAAGGAAGACATTTTACACAGGATATGATTCTTGGAGAAAAACGCAAAGGAATTAAATTGACGTATTGTACTGACAGTCGCCCATGTGCATCGATTATAGAGGGAGCGAAAAAAGCAGATCTTTTTATCTGTGAGGGAATGTATGGGGAAAAGGAAAAACAAAAAAAAGCACTAGAATATAAGCATATGACTTTTTATGAAGCGGCTGAATTGGCAAAGCAGGCAGATGTTCAAGAACTTTGGCTTACACATTATAGTCCATCTTTAATCCATCCAGAGGAATTTTTAAGAGAAGCCAGCAAATTATTTAAAAATACAAAAACCGGAAAAGACAGAAAGAGTATTGTCCTAGACTTTAGTGAATAAGAGGGGGAGTTCTTAACCGGAAAGGAGAGCGTATGAAGAGAGAGCGTATACTGAACAAAAAAACGATTGCTACTATAGTTTTAATGATGCTTATTTCAGTGGGGGTTATTACGTATTTTATTTATATTAATATTAAGAAAGAAAATGAAGGTAAAACAGAGGCAGTTTACGAGGAAAGTGAATTAAACAAGTTACTAAAAAGAGATTTAGGTGAAGATTATCCACCAACAGCAAGGGAAGTTTTAAAGTTTTATAGTCGTATTTTATGCCAGTTTTATGGAGATACTCAAATAGAGGATAAGGACTTTGATACATTAGTCGATCAGCTTAGAGAATTATATGCCAGTGAACTTTTGGAGGAAAACTCGAAAGAAACACAGATACAAAATTTAAAAGATGAGATACAAGAGTATCGTGATATTTCTAAAAAAATTCGTGGATATCAGATTGAAAAGGCAGACAGTGCAATTACTTGGAAATCAGAGGGAAAAGAGTTACAGAGACTGATTGCAGTATATACATTTTTACAAAATAATAAAATGGGACAGACCTATGAGGAATTTTTACTCTGTATAGAAAACGGAAAGTGGAAAATACTTGGATGGAATACTGTCGATGGTGCGGAAATGGATTTTTATTAATACAAAAATAAAGAGGAAAAGCAGATGGAAAAGGATATTGTAATACTTGCAATAGAATCGTCATGTGATGAAACTGCAGCGGCTGTAATAAAAAATGGAAGAGAAGTTTTATCAAATGTTATTTCTTCTCAGATAGCTCTCCATACACTCTATGGAGGCGTCGTACCAGAAATTGCATCGAGAAAGCATATTGAAAGAATAAATCAGGTGATCGAAGAGGCGTTGTCAAAGGCAAAGATGTCATTAGAGGATATGAATGCGGTTGCTGTAACGTATGGTCCGGGACTTGTAGGAGCACTTTTAGTTGGAGTAGCAGAGGCAAAGGCTATCAGTTATGCAGCAAAAAAGCCTCTGATAGGGGTACATCATATTGAAGGTCATATTTCTGCTAATTATATAGAAAATAAAGAACTAAAACCACCATTTTTATGTCTGATCGTTTCAGGAGGACATACACATTTAGTAATTGTGAAAGATTATGGAGAGTATGAGATTTTAGGGAGAACACATGACGATGCAGCTGGAGAGGCATTTGATAAAGTAGCCCGTGCAATTGGATTAGGTTATCCCGGAGGACCAAAGATAGATTGTCTAGCAAAAGAGGGAGATCCACAGGCGATTTCTTTTCCAAGAGCACATATTGAGGGATCACCATATGATTTTAGTTTTAGTGGATTAAAATCCGCTGTATTAAATTATCTCAATACTACACAGATGAAACAAAAAAAGGTTAATCTAGCTGATATTGCTGCATCTTTTCAAGCAGCAGTAGTCGATGTATTGGTTGCGCATACTATTTTAGCAGCAAAAAATTATGGACTACATCAAGTTGCAATCGCTGGAGGAGTGGCGTCGAATTCCTATTTGCGTTCACAAATGCTTACTGCTTGTCAAACGAATGGTTTTCAATTATATTATCCTTCTCCAATTTATTGTACAGACAATGCAGCAATGATAGGTGCTGCAGCATATTACGAATATCAAAAGGGAAAGTACAGCAAACTAGACTTAAATGCAGTACCAAATTTAAGACTTGGACAAAGATAAAAAGGAAGGATTAAAGACGTGGAAAAAATTGCAGCAGTTGTATTGGCAGCAGGACAGGGAAGCAGAATGAGAAGTTCTTGTCCAAAGCAATATCTTGAGATTAATAAAAGACCTATGATATACTATTCTCTAAAGGTGTTAGAAGAAAGTCCAGTAGATGATGTAGTTTTAGTAGTCAATACAGGAGAAGAACAAAAGCGAAAGGAAGAGATTGTAGATAGATTTGGTTTTAGAAAGGTAAAAAAAGTAATTGCTGGTGGAACGGAACGCTATTTTTCTGTCTGTTATGGATTGAGGGCATTAAAAGAAAGCGATTATGTATTGATTCATGATGGGGCTAGACCAATGCTGACCAATGATTTGGTTTGTAAGACAATCGAAACAGTAAAAAAATATAAAGCCTGTGCAGCAGCTGTTTTATCAAAAGATACTGTGAAATTAGTAAAAGAAGATGGAACTATTGCACAGCAGTTAGATAGAAATAAGGTACGTCTGATACAAACACCACAAGCATTTGTATATTCTGAAATTCGAGATGCTTATGAAAAACTTTTAAATCAAAATACGATTGCTGTAACTGATGATACAGAAGTTTATGAAAAGATGTTGGGTAAGCCAGTATTGTTATTTGAAGGAAGTTATCAAAATATTAAAGTGACAACTCCAGAGGATTTAGAAGTTGCTCGAATTTTTCTTGAATAAATTAAAAAAATGCTTGACATTTATTTTTAAATATGGTAAGATAAACAAGCCTTGTTTGGAGAGGTGTCCGAGAGGCTTAAGGAGCCGGTCTTGAAAACCGGTGATCTGAAAGGATCCGTGGGTTCGAATCCCACCTTCTCCGTGAAAGCTTTTTATAAATTTTATAATGATGGGTGTTATATGCAGTATCAGTCTGCAATAACGAGTATGGAGAAGTACCCAAGTGGCTGAAGGGGCTCCCCTGGAAAGGGAGTAGGCTGTTAATAGCGGTGCGAGGGTTCAAATCCCTCCTTCTCCGTTTTGTATTAAAAAAAATACAAAAAAGTAGTTGACATAATAAATTTATTATGTTAGAATATATAAGCTGTCGAAAATAAAAGAATAATTTTGACTTTAAAAAAATTAAAAAGTTAGAAAAAAGTTCTTGACAAATCAGAAGGACTATGCTAAAATACATAGGCTGACTGAAAAATAGACAGGCTGTACTTTGATAACTGAACAGTAAAACAACCTTGAAATTCCAAAAAG
>CAMUMG010000020.1 GCA_947089905.1 uncultured Lachnospiraceae bacterium | reverse complement strand
TGATTCGGTAAAATCGTTTTATCCAAATCAGAAAGATATTCACAGGTAGTTGGCAATGGAAACTGATGGGTTAGTTCCATGCGATATTCTTCCTTTCTTAACGCGACTTCTTCCCCTGTAACGGGGATTGGTATTCGATTTTCGTCTACTCCGCCTGTTCCAAAGGCGATATATTTGACAGCAGGAAGTTCGATATCTCCTGCATGAGCTTTACATAACTTTTCCCGCCCTCGGTTGGTCATCAAAATATTCATGGTTATCTTCCTTTCATAAGTTTTCTATCTTTGCTACATAGTAACGGCTTTTGCCGTTATACTTCGTCTTACCGTCATAGCGGTTTGGGTGCTTGCCGATTTTTAAACTTATCTCATAGCGTGGCAAGATTGGCGTTTGCAGCTTGATTTGTAATGCCTGTTGTAGCGTAGTATGGAGTTTATTTTCCTGCACATATCCAACTGTTGTTTCTGTATGAATTGGCAAAGAGAAAATCTGCTGCATCCGAATTTTCGGAAACAAAAACATCCGAGTTGAACTCTCGGATGCTATATGTAATCGGATAGGATAAAGATCAATTCGTTCAGAAGATTTGTATTTGTCGTAGCGGACTGTGCCATTATATTGTGCTGTGTTATCATATCTTAAAAAGGGAATGTTAGAACGAGGGTAAAACATCTCTTGTATTTTTATCTTATTGAATTCATAACGAATTGGTATGTTTACTTTATCATAAAATCTTTTTGTTACTAGAATTTTTACTCCACTTGGCTTAATACATAAGCCTCGGTAAAAAGCTAGGTCGGAAGCATCTAAAGTTTTGTTTGGTAAATCTAAAAAAATCGTTGCCGGATATTCTTCTTCCTCTCGATATCTAAAATTATAATGATATAAATACTCTAATCCTTCCATAATATCATTATAAGTACATTCACTGGTATTTCTTAAAATACGATATTTTAAAACTTGCCGATATCTTTCGTCTGATATAATAGGTTCTGTTACTCCAATTTCTGCAAGTTCTCCTGCCTCTTTTCTTGATAAAGATACAATCGTTCCAACATCATCTAATATTTTTCCTATTGCTGTATCTGGATTTGTATTTTTATTCACATCTTCAAAGACTTGTTCTAGCTCTTGTAATTGCTTTGCGAATGAACTAAAAAGAATTGTAATCTTTCTTTTATTTTTGAACTGTTGTGGTAGATCTTGTAACCATTCTTTAAGGATTGGCACAGAAAATCACCTCAATTCTGGTTTCTTCAAGCAATACTTTTTGGCGAGAGGAAACAATGATATTTCTTGCTTTATATTCTTCATTTGATGGAACATAAGAAGAATCAGTAGAAGAGGCAGTTTCTATCTCTATATATGTAATTCCTGCAACTACTTTATAAATATTATCATGTAAAAGTTGTGTAAGAAGACTTGTTCCAGCAACCATTGACGTTCTATTTTCTATAATAGACTGTATAGTGAGAGAACTATAATTTATTGGTACTTTTTTAGCATCTCCATGTAAAGTCACTTTCAGCCAAACATACAAATATTCTGGTCGATTAAATTTAATAGAAAGTGTATCACCATATGAACTAAGTACAGGAACAACTATCATCCCATAAGTCTGGATACCTCCTGCCTTTCTTCTAAGAATAGCTTGTGCGATCTCATTTTCTTTTCCACCTTCCACAACAATCTCTATACTATGTGGCGGAAGTCCTCTATCATCGATAGAATCCGAATCATTCTCATATCCAGATACAGACTCTACATTTGCCACATTATTTAATAACTCTGCAATGATACTATCTATCATCGTATTTGATCTTAGTGCTGATTTTGCCAAATAAGATTGTCGTAATTCAATATCCGTTTCCTGTTGTCTTCCATAAGTGGGAATCAACTTATTAACAACTGCAATAAAACCTGGAATGTTTTGTATCATCTTTGTAACAATTCCGTTTGGGAGCATGATTTTTCCATAATCTTGTGTATAAAAATTGGCAATCGTTGTTACGCTACTTGTTGTAAGATTTTCAGATAATAATAAAATATTTCCTCTTGCTTTTTGAGTATCTTTTATTATTAAAGTATTATTGTCAGTATCTACTGTAACTAAATATGCAGTATCTGTAATTGTACTTTTAATTCCTTCTAAAATACTAACTTCTGTTCCATCTATATTCAAAAAGTTAAATTGTGAACCATTGATTGTAATAGTATATACACTATTCTTCTGAATTGCTGCCACTTTGATTTGTACTTCATTAAAGTTTTTTCTTGTAATCTGAAACTCTTCTGCTGCATATAGCTTAACTTCTGGCATTGTATTAGTAGCAACAACAACTCCTTCTCTAACATAGATTCCATCCTCCCCAGTACAATGTAATGGATAGCAAGTACGTTTGTTGGGAGCACGTCGAATTCCGCCATATTGCACAGCATGATCTAAATTTATATTCGTTGCTGTTGCGGGAAACTTTGCATAATAACTATCTTGTGCTGTTTCCCATAATTGAGCGATCTGACTAGCAAAGGTAGTTATAAGTACCTGTAAAAAAGAGGATTCTGATCGTCTGGTATCTATACCAAATCCTTCTGTCAACTCTGTATGAAGTTCTTCTAAAATAGTATCTATCCGTTTTAGTATAAAGCCTTTCTCTGTTACTCCATAGTTTGACATGTTATTGTTACTACCTCCTTGATCGTTTCCTGATCTGTTTTTGCTGTGAATAAAATATATGCTTGTCTTGTCCGAGTATCTAATGTTATTACTACTTCCTTCACCTCTGTTACTTCTTCTACTTCAAATATCTTTTCACGAATCAGAGATTCAAATGAATCTATATCTGGATTTTTTAAAAATAATCCTTCAAAGTAAGGTAATCCTTCTTCTGGATTCCATCTCCATTCCCTAGTAAACCATAATAATTTGATTTGTATTTTTTGTGCTACCGAATTTTTTAAAATTAAATCTCCTTTGGAAGAAAGTAAGATGTCTCCAAAAGTATCTAATAAAATATCAATGTTTTATTCCCCCTTTTCTACTAATTTTATAGTTTCGGTATGAAAAATCGTTCCTGTTACTTTTAAATCACCTGTTATCTCTACTCCCTTTTTAGATACTCGCAATTTTGTAGAACCAAAAGTAACTTCAATCTCTGTATCAGATATTAAAATATTGGCATCATTATATATAACATTGATTCCCTTTTTTGATAGAGAAACTTCTGTTCCAGATGCAACAAATATTACAGCGTCATTTTCGATTGCTTTGGCAATAAAAGGAATTGTATCCCGCTGTAATCCTGGAAGGATTATTGCATTAGTCAAATCAAAACGGAGAGAAGCTTCAGATTCTACTCCACTTCTCCAGTTTTCCAATTCTATCTCTGATACTAGAATCAGGCAACTATCGCCTTCCTTTATAGGAAATAGTATTCCTACTTCTGCTGATGGACAGAAAGGAAAGATTACAGGTACCTTTGTAAGAATAGGATATGATAAACTCTTACCATCTAATGTGATATAGTTACCAAGTGGTTGTACTGTAGCTGTGCTACTATCTAATTGAAAGGAAAGAATTTTTCCTGGAAGTAGTGTATGAACTTCCTCAATAACATTTCTTGCTGTTTCCTCGATCTGTTGAACAAATTCCTGTAACATCTTCTCTTCCTTCTCTCTTATTTTCACTTTATTATGTCTTAATTTCTAAAAGTTGAGCTGTCGCTATCCAATCTCCTTCCATGTTATCTCCATCTAATGTGATTTTATGTACTCGAAAATATCCATTCGCTGTATTACTTTTTAACTGTATTATATCATTGATACCGATTGCACCATTTAGAAAATACTCTACTTCCCATCCTGTTTGAGCTTCCTTCTTACTTGTATTAGATCCAATCGTGATTCTTTTTGGAATACTAATTAGTCCTGTATTGCTAGTAAGAAGATATCCTTTATTTGTGAGTGCACTTCCTATCTTTGTAATCTGTAAAATTTGATTTTGAATACTCCAAGCATGACCACAATATCTTGCGATTTTTTGTAAAGCTGACCTTGCTTTTCCAACAAAACAAAATCCGCTTGACAGGGTTCGGTAGGAAAGTTCCCTTGCAAATACAATAGGAATTCCCATTTGTTTTGCAATATACTGATAAACTTCTTTACAATTAACCCTTCCATTTAAAGATATTGTAAGGAAAGTATCCCGTAATTCTACTCTACCATCTACAACTTCTATCTCTGTTAGTCGATCTGCATTATCAGAAGTGGTAACAACACTGGTAATATTTCCTGCTAAAATTAAGATATTATGATTGTTATATCCAGCTTTCAATTCTATCATACAGTCTTTTGTATCAAGTATCTTAAGATTTTTCGTAGACAAGTTCCATATTTGAACTTTGGCAGTATTAGAAGTTTCAGAATCCGATTTTTCAACACTAAATGAAAGATGTAAAACTGTTTCTTTAGTGTCTTTTGTATTTCCAATCTCAAAACCTTTACTTCCCATCTTTCCGCATTTTAAAGTATAGGTTCTTCTAAAATTTTCATTTGCCATCTTCTATTCCTCCAACTCTACCCTTGGAATATAAATAAACTCTGCCGTTTCATTAATAAAGGCATTCCTTCCAACAGTATCTAACTCAGAAATACATCCAAAAATACCATCTGGAAGTTTTGTATCAGTGTACGCATGAAAGATTGGAAAATTTGGAACAATCCTTGTCATAGCAATAATTGGTTTTTCCTCTTCTTCATATAATCCGAAACTCCAATAATCATACTTTTCATTATAGGTAAAACGAAGTAGATATTTTATCCCATTAATTGAGAGCATTGACATACTATCATTTTGATCTGGTACTTTGATATATAACATAAATTTTACCTTTCAAATTAGCTTCAATCCACTCGCTACTCCATATAAAATAGATTGCTTCTTTTTTGCATCACTTTTTACAGAATTCTTTTTTGAAGTGTTTTCTATATTATGAGTAACATTCGATTTATAAGAAGTTGTCGAGGTTGAGGCTGTTCCTGCATTTGTCTGTGTTTTTCCTGATTTTAAAAGATAGGTTGGTATTGTTACAGTTTGTCGTTTGGTAATACGAACCTTTTGTGCTTGTAATGATACTTCTCTGGCATAGCCAAGTTCTTTGGACTTTTTTATTGTGATGTTTGTAATCCCCATATTCTGATAAATAGTATCGGTTGTTACAATCTTCACTAGCTTTTTTTCTAACCAAAGATTTTCTAATTGCTCGCAGATCCTATTTACTCGATCCATAGAACTACCATGACGATATAACCATGTTACAGGAGTATTACTGATATACAAAGTCATTTGGATACTAAGTGGCTCAAGAATAATGGTATCAGAAACAGGAAATCCTTCCTCAACTGGATAGGTCGGAATTGTAGCAGATAGAGTTTTTGTTGTGTCAAGCAAAGCATCAAATTCAATACCTGCAATCGTAACTGGTTTTAATTTTCTCTTTGCCACTTCGTCACCCCCTTGCATAGGCGAGTCCTCTCGCCAGATAGGTTGTTGTATCTACTGCTGATTTTTTCATTGCTTTTGATACATTTTTCTGTGTTTCTATACTCCCCCCACTATAACTGTTATTAATATTTACATTTTGTGTCATATTAGAAGTTGTATTTTGAATTGTACTATTTGCTGCTGTAGCTGCCTGTGCAGTTGTTGCTTGAGTAAGAATCATAATATGGTTTGTAAGATTTTTCACTTTATCTAATACTATCTTTTCATTATCCCCAATACCTTTAGCAAGTCCTCTCATAAAGTCTGGCATCCAACTTTCATAATCAGTTAATGGTCCTTTGTCTGGAACAGAAAAATGAAGAAACGATTGGATCGTTTTTGCTACATTTTGGACTGCTCCTGTTACAACACCCATTTCGTTTATCATCCCATCTTTTAAACCATTCATAAAATCTTTACCCCATAACTGTGCTTGTGGAAGCATTATTTGAAGAATACTACTAAATTGATTCATACCAGTTTCTATAATTGTTATTATCTGTGACATTTCTGTTTCAGCAACTTGCTTTATAGAATCAAACGCCTGTATAAATCCTTCCTTCATTGCAATACTAATACTTTGAATTACTTCATTAATTACACCCGAACTACTTTGCATCGATCCAGCAAGACCATTCATAAAGTCTGGCATCCAGCTTTCATAGTCAGTTAATGGTCCTTCATCTGGTGTAGAAAAATGAAGAAAACTTTTAATCTTACTTGCTATTCCCTTAACGGCATCTACTACCTTACCAATAGCTCCTGTGATACCATCTACAATTCCATGAATAATATCTGAGCCCCATTGTAAAGCCTGAGAAGGCAGACTTCTAATCCAATCAATCGCTTTTGTAAAACCATTTATAATTACTTCTTTGATATTATTCACTGTTGTGGTAATACCAGATAAAATCATTTCAAAGGTATTTTTCACAAAGTCAACTATTCCATTCCAAATTCCTTCTAAGAAACTTTTAATTCCATTCCAGATTGTTTCCCAAGTTGACTTAATTGCTGCTAGTGCCATCGAGAACAAAAGTTTTATTGTATCCCAAATAAACGTAACAAAATTTATAATCGCATCCCATACATTCGTAAAAATTTGTTGAATCGCAGTCCATGCTCCCTGCCAATCTCCAGTAAAAACGGATTTGATAAAATTTGCTACTCCCTTTATGATTTCTAAAAAATCATTTAAAATGTTTCCAATACTATCCCATAATACCTTAAACCACGCTAGTATCTGTGAACCCCAGTTATTCCAAAAACTTTGTATCCATCCAAATATGGTTTCAACTACTATGGCAATAGCATGAAAAACTTCACTTCCCGCTTCGTATAAAGCATTCCATACTGCTGACAATTTATTTACTATTGCTTGCCAAATAGAAAGCAGTTTTTCTTTCGTACTTGTAGAAGAGCTATCTACTGTAGAAAAAATATCTCCAAAAATGGTTTCTACTAACTGGGAAAGGAATGTCCCTATACCACTTAGAAAGGTCTTAATTAGTCCCCATATTCTTTCAAAATCCTCTTTAATTTGTTCTCCATATTTTAAAATAAAGTCCTTAATATTTCTAAAAACAATATCTGCCGCTTCTTTTAAAAATTCCCATACATTTAGTAGAAACTCTTTTATCTTTCTAAAAGCATCAAATATAGCTTGACGAGCATGATCTGCACTAATTCCCATTTGATCGAATACTGTACCAAGAATAGAATCGTTCCCTGCTAAAAATTGAAAAAAGTCCTCAACAAGAAGTGCTAAAAAAGCAAAGATCGATACCAAAATTAATATTTTTAGATTTGCAAAGGAAAACAACTTTCCTATTTTAGATAATAGTTTAAGAAATGTTCCTGCTACAGATACAATTTTACTCCAATTCATAACAACTAGGAAAGCGGCTGCAACAATAGCAAGTATTCTTAGAGCATTTTCTACACCTCCAAGTTTATCAATAACCCTTTTAACTACTTGAATACCTTTATTTAGTCCTTTAGAGAGTGTTTCAGTCATTCGATCAATCGCTGGTTGTAACTTCTTTACCAAAGCATGATATCGTTCTGTTGCTCTGGTAAGTAAACCATTTTCTTTTGTAAGACTTTGTATTGCTTTAGTGGCTTTTTGAACTAATGAGGTTAATACTTTTAAAACCTTAACTGCTGGTTTTAGAAAGGTACTCCCAGCGGCTGCCTTTAAATCTGTTAATGATTGCTTTAGATTTCCTAATTGGTTTGTCCATGTGTCTGATTCTCTTGCTGCCTGTCCTAATGCTCCAGAAGCCCTGTTGGCATCTTCTACCATTTTTAACAAAGTAAGTTGTTTTTGATCCTCTGCTAGATCTTTAAAAGACTTTCCATACAAGGCATTTGCTGCTGCATTTCTAGTAGTTTCTGTACATGATAATCCAAGAGCTGCATCATTTTCAAAATTTCCTTTTAAAAACGATTGTAAAGAATCTGTAACATTTTCAAGAGATCTATCGTAATATGCTGCTGAATCTGCTACCGCTGCCATGGCCCGATCTGCAAGTTCTAAAGCATCCGAGGTTTCCATTCCTGTTGTTTTTGCAAAGGCAGTGATTTGAGAAAAGCTTCCTTTCATTCGATTAACCATAATTCCTGTATCTTCGGCAATCCGTTCTAGGCGATTAGAGGCTTCTATTTCTAATTCTCCAAATGTTTGTGTAAACTGTGATTTTAAAGCTTCCGCATCAGCAGCAGCCTCTGCAAGCGATGCCATTCCTGCAATCGAAAACCCAATTTTAATTACACTAAGCAGTTTTGTAGCTAAGTTTTTGATTCCCTTAATGCTATTTTCTGCCTGTTTCTCACTATTGCGATCAACATCAAATCCAAATTTTACTACTAAATCTCGAATTGTCAAATTTAAGTTCTCCTTTCCAGTTCAGCAGCTTTTCCTTTTTCTATATCTAGCTCCATTTCATACAACGCATATAATTTCAATACTTGATCTAATGTATATATGTTTTGTAGTTCATACATGGAAGCCAGTCTTGCTTTAATAAGAATATAACATCGAAGTTCCAACTCGCTAAACTGTGTGTAGTCGAACTTACCATACTTTACAAGATTTTTCTTGGTGTCTTCTTCTCTGCCGCTCTTTCCTTCCCAGATAGGTCGGCAGCTTTCTTGAAAAAACCATTAAAATTCAATTTGATAACATGAAAGCATAAAAGAAACATATCTTGTACCTCTCCACAAAAAATTTCATTTGCAAGTTCTAAATCTAATTTTTGTGGTTCAATCTCTCCTTCCTCATTTGGTGCTTCCACTACAATATTTCCACCAATTAATAGTTTTTGCATCAATCTTTCTAACTTATCTCCATTCAAGCTATTACAACTTGCTATTGCTTCTGCTGCTTTTCCTATATCTAAATCTAATAATCCACTACTCCCAGTTGCCAAAGGTGCTAGAGAAGTTAAAAGAGGAGTTAGCACCGATGCTAACTCCCCAGTAAGATTTGCCGCTTTAAATGCAGCAAAAGGTGTAATATAAAATTTCATTCCGCTAACTTTTTCTACGATTGGCTCTATCTGTTTCATTGGCATCTTTTTCTCCTTCTATTTAAAATCTCCGTCTGCTGCAACCAATTCCCATTCTCGATTTCCTTGTGCCTTTCCTCTTGCAAAAGATGCTGGTTTTGTCACCCATGCAATTCCACTTACAAATTTTTGTTTTCCGAGTAAATCATTAATATTTACAGAAAATATGCCATCTCCATTCTTTACATCTTTATCATACATTTTCTGTAGATAAGAGTTGCTTCCCGAATTCTGTAGTAACGAAATTTTTATTGTATAAACTTTAGATGGATCAATACTTCGGGCAACTTCCCCATCTGCACCTATTACATAAGAAGTTCCATCTCCTGCAGGTTCAATAGATATAAAGCTGTCATCAGCAAATCCAGTAACAATATGATTACCAAGCGAGCAGGTCACTTTTCTTGGATTGTACGTTGTCATCTTACTCATGTCTATGTACTCCTTTCTTAGAAGGTTAGAAATCCTTCAATTTCAACAGCATGAATTGCCCCTGCTAATCTTGCTGTATAATAACATCCTTTCAGCTTTCGTGATTTTCGTTCCGCTTCTGTAAGATCAGAGGCTCTTGGAACAGTTACTGTAAAGCCGAGTATCTCGTTTCCATCTTTATCATACTCTGTTGATGCAATCCCACCAATATCTTGTCCTTTTTTTAAGGTCTCTTCCATCTTTCCTTCAATTAATCCAATACCACTATCTGTATATGGGACTTTACGATTTGCTTTTAAAGCATTAAATACATTCATCTGCATTTCTGCTTTCAGCCAATCTCGAAATCGAATTACATCAATCCATTCTCCTGCTAGTGTATAACCTCCAATTGTGCAATTACTTCCAGCATATCTAAGGAATGTATTAATATGATCTTCCTCCAGTTTCTTCTTCTGATCTGTACTCAGTGTAGAAGGAACGATTGTAGCAAGTTCTTTTAGATGCCATGTTTCTGTTCCAGGATCATATCCAAAGCACTTTGCCATCCATGCTAAAGCAGCATATTGATTTTCTATTGGTTGTTCATCGCTTTTATAACCATCTGCATCACCAACATACATTCCAAAACTTCGGTAGTAGGAAAAACTTTTTATAGGACAGTTATCATAATCATTATACTCAAAAGCAAATATTTTTTCATTTGCCTCAGTCCATGCAATCGTTGCCTGTATATCAGTTGGATCTTTGAAATCTGTGATATGAATACCATAAAATTCCGTTTCGCTATTCGCTCTTAGAAGAACTGTAGTCATATCTTCATAAATATCATTCTCATCTTCATTACTCGTAATCCTACGAATACAAATATACAATTCATCTGGTGAAGGATTTTGAGAAAAAGCAACGGATGCTGCTATATATGCAGCATCCGTTGTGGTAAAACCATAGTCCAATAATTCATCTGCTTTTCTAATAGCAGTGACTTTTTCTATAACCTTCTCGCTAGATACTTTTGGTTCTGAAACAACTAAAAGTATACGATTAAAGGTTGCATTCTTAGATACAGGACTAGAAATCTCAATATTACATTTAACAATATCATCTAGTGGATGATTTTTCATGCACAATTTTACCTCCTTTTGTTCTCTTATTTATTTCTACTTCTTTTATTATTTTTATAGATTCCTTTGCCATTTCTGGTGTACCTCCTCCACTACTATTTGTAGTTACGATCATACCACTTACTCCATAAGAACCATTGGCTTCCTCAACAAAAGTTACGGTTGCTTCTGCCATAGCCCTGTAACGATATTTGCTATCATTTTGTAATTCGGTTAAATCTCTTATTGGAGGAAGTAAAGTAACTTCAATACCTTTTTCTGCCATCTTATCTGTAATAGATTCTGATTCAACAAAAAGAAAAAACTGCATCAAATCAGAGGTAGCAGTATTTATATAATTGCTAGTAACCTTATCTTCTCCAAGGATAATAGGCTTTCCTTTTGTATATAGATTGAATTCTACTGTTGTGTGGCAGGGATAATATCTTCCTCCATCTTCATCTATGAGTGGAAATGCTGTTTTTTGAATACTGCCAACTTTCAAGGTAATGTATGGTAAGAATGGTTTTGTATTAATCTGTTCGCTCCAAAGTATTGTTGCTTTCTGAAAGAACAAAGCAGTGATATCATAAAGTACTTCTTTCACTTCCTCCAAATTCATTTTTACTATCCTTTCCTTCTATACTCCCTGAATTTGGTTCAGATTCGGCATCTAAACATTCTCTAAAGGTTGCTGTCCAATGTCGTAATGGAGTATTTTCACTAAGACGACTGGAACTACACTCAAACCATTTATCCTGAAACCATATACGATCCGCTTTTTGCTGTTTTTCCTGATTTTCCACTAATATGATGCTATCACAAAACACTTTTAGTCTTTGAATCGATCTACTTCCATCGGGTGTAGTAATAACTTCATTCTCTAATGTTTGTATATCCATTGGAACTATTAAATCTTTATAAGGTATAGAAGAATATCCTCGAACAATTTTAGGCTTAGAGTAGCGTCTTAATAGATATGGTTTTTTCAAAAAATTCATCCATCGCTACCTTCTTTTTTCTTTATGACATAATTCACAGATTGCCTCATCCTTCCAGTATCAATTAATGGCTTGCTGGAATTTTTCTTCTTTAAAGTAGATTCCGCATTTGGTGCAAAACTTCCTTCTGTAATCTTTTCTTGTATAAGATCCTTCTGAAATATCCCTATCTCTTTTAGAATCTGTTCTGCGGATATTCCCCTTATAAGTTCACTTTTCTTTGATTGTAGAAAATTATTGATCTTCGCTTCGTTTTCATCTACACTTTCTCGAAGAAATGGGCGAGATGGCATATTAACTGTACCAAGTTCATTCCATGCTGCTACATCACAAATATCTATTTCCTCTTTTTCTATAACTTCACCATGTTGGAAACCAATACGAACCTCATTTTCTTCTAAATCTTTTAGCATTTTTTCAAACTTTCTTCCATCTATAGTCATTCTATCTAATATCTTACTTCCTATAGTAGTCACCCCTTTCTCCGGCAGATACGATAGGAATAATTGCATTTCTTCTAAGAGTAAGAAACTCCAGACCATATACGGTAAGTGCATATTCCGCATCAATCTGGAGATTAGCTTGTTGGTTTGTTGTATAACTAATAGATGTTTCTCCTTCTGAATAAGAACCTACTCGAAGGGAATCTGCAATTTTTCCGTTTTTGCAATCTCCATATCCATTCATCTTTAGTTTGTGTGCAGTTAAATATGCTAATGCTTTCTGATAGGAGCTTCCGAAACGTTTTTCTGAAATCTGATCTGAGTAAAGTAAAAGAAAAGATTTGACACCATATTGCATTATATTTCCAGTGTCTGGATTCTTTATATCCTCATCTGGCATATCAGAAAACTCTGTTGCTACAAGACGAAAGATTTCAAGTGCATCCATATTTTTCACCCCATTACTTTTTCAATGCTGCCTTTACCTTCTTTAAAACATCTGTCTGGTCCTTGCACTCTGCCGGATGAATACCTAATTCATTTGCAAGTTTCGCAAGCTCTTCTTCTTTAATACCCTCTAAAGATGCAAGCCGAACTTGACGAAGTGTCTCTGCTTCCTCTGCTAATTTCTTTTCTATTGTTTTCTTTCCTAGTGCAGATGCCTCTCCTGTGATATTTGCTAGTTTACACTTCTTATAAACTTCTAAGATTGGACTGGTTTCATATGCAGTTGGAATTTCTTTTACTTCTCCTGGAAGAACAGTAATATCTCCAATGCCAATAATCTTGCTTCCTGAAATATTTTCGATTTTCATTATTGGATACTCCTTTCTTATACTCCAACTGCAATAAGTGCAGATAGAGGATAGTATAAAATAATACCAGCTACACGTTCCTCACAAGGAATAATGACCTCTAAGTTACGGTTTTGTAATGGATATTGATAAAATGCCATTGGGATTTCTAAACTAAATTTATCAGCCGAATTGGTATATAATAACATAACCCCTTTTTCGTATGGATTCGTTTCTTCTGCATCATCCTCTAGTTCTGGAGCAGAAAAGATATCTTTTAAGTAAGGAGCATTTTCTTTTAAGAAACGAAGTACTGTATAACCTGTATTTGGAACTTGACGAGTAGAAATATCAATATATACAGAAGCTGGTAATGCCAGTGTATCTGCTCTTTCTACATTTTTTGTAAGTTTTGATTGATACGCAAACATCGCATTGATATCATCTAAAATTTGAGAAGCAGATTTATGTTTGAAATCAGTATATAAAACACCATCTACTTCAACTGTACTAAGAGTAAAAAGTGGAATGTTATTCTCCTCTGATAGCATCCCTATAAGATTATGCTTTTTATCTCCTACAAAAGCAATTGCATTAGTTGTTCTATCAATGGCATAGCGAGCTGCTTCAGAACGACGTGTATCTAAAGATTTTCCTGCCATACGGCTTGCTCTCATATCTTGTACTGAATATCCATAAGATGAACCTAACGATTTTACTTGGGCAGTAGAAGGCTTCCCTTTTACATCTGCTCTTGGAAGATCAGTTGCATAATTACTGATAATAGCAGCCATACCAGTCTTTTCATAACTATAATAGGTTGCCGTTTCTGCACCTTCTGGAACTTCATGTGTAATCGGAAAATGATTTAGTGCAGTAAACTCAGGATAAATTTTATCATAGGACTTTGCCTTGATATAATCTAATTCTCTTGCAAAAAAAATAGACGCATCTTCTGCGTCATCAAATCTACACTGTTTAAATGCTACCAGTGCAGGAGTAATATTCGATGCCTTTAACGCTGCTAGATCTGCCTTGTCGTATCCAGTAGATGGCAGATCAGGATTATAAGGTTGATTCATTCTTTTCTTCCTCCTTCTTATTTTAAAATAATGACTGCAATACCGTTATCTACAGAAGTTCCAAAAATTGCTCCAATATCTACTGCATTGTCTGCTACATTAGTAAAAGTACCTGCATCTTTTTCGGAAACACATACATATGCCCTTTCTCCATAAGAAGGGGTAATACCACTTGCAATTCTGCCCCAAATATGCCCTTTTCGTAAGATGCCTACAGACATATTTTTTCGAATAATTACTTTTCCATTTCCATCCTGTTCTATGTTTGGATGAGAAAGAACTACACCCTCAATTTTTTCTGCTGTTGTATTGGTACTAGGAATTGTTACATTTACTCCTGGTGTTGTGCCAAATGCTACTGCCATACCAAATTTGAGAATTCCATCTTCTGCTTCATTTGTTCTTGTGACTACCTCATCAAAGGAAAGATCCACTTTTCCACCTGGAATTCCTTTTGGAGTACTATATTTGTAATTGGTTTGTGCTGCCATTATGCTTTTCCTCCCTCTCTATCTAACATTCGTTGTCTCGCTGAAGATGCCATTGATTGATGATTATTGCTATCTACTCTATTTACAGCTATCATTTGATTTTTCTGATAGGTTACATCTTTTCTTTGATTTATTTCGCTAACTGCTAAATCATAAGCGGCATCAATATAGGCTTTACTTTTTCCATCCAAATGTATAGTAGGTAGAACTTTTGCTATAATTGCTTTTTTCCCCTCTAAGATAGACTTATTTTCTAATCCATCCATATGAATTTTATCTCCTATACGACAGATATGTAATCTTTGACAGAAAATATCATCTGCTGAATCGGCATTTATAGATTGCGATGTATCCTTTGAACTATCCTTTTTCTTTTCTGTTTGCTCTTCATATAAAGTGTTTTCTGTCTCTGTGCTAGCTTCATCTGTAGTAGTTTCACTTTCCGCTTTTGATGTTGTATTTTCTTTTAATGTAGCAAGTAATTTTTCCATTGTTTCAATAAGAGATGAAATATCTTCGTTTTTCTTCTCTTTAATATTCTTCTGTTCTGTTGATATTTTTGCAGCAGGAATCTTTGATAATGTCTCTTCCTCTATTTCATCTTCTTCCTCTTCGTCTGCAACTGAAGTAGTTTGCTCTGTACTGTTAGAATGAGTTGCTTTGTAATTTTGAATTGCTTCCATAAGTTCTTCTGGTGTCATATCTATGCTGTCATTATGAACTTTCAATTTTTTCATCACTTTTTTTCCTCCTTTTATATTTTTTCTATCTTCTATCCTTGTAGCCTTTTTACTATCAAGGTTAAGATGTGCTTGTTCTCCCGCTCTTGCACTTGGTACAATTGCTAGATGATTAATACGAATATTGGTCTGTATTGCGTCATAAGGTTCTCCCTCCCATATACCAGGTTCCTCTAATAGATCTAAACTGTATCCAAGACTTAATTCTCGATATGGTGTTTTCTTCACTTTGTCTATATCATGTATCACAATTTTGCATCGAACATCTTCTTTATCGCGATAGCCTTCACTTAAAATCGTTCCCACAATTTCGTTCATAACATTGTTCTTATCAATACTTCCAGCCTCATGAGTTATAATAACAGGTTTTCCAATATAAGAAGCTAATGACTCTTTTTCAAATACATACTCAGGCAATCTAAGTTCTCTTCTTATCCCTCCATCTGGTAGAGCATACTCAAAAATCCCCGTCGATGTGACAATCGGATTATCATGTAAAAATCCCTGCTCATTGAAGTAAGTACTTCCAGCAGGGATACTATCGATTCGATATGTGTGCTTCACTTGATGAATAATCTCCTTTCTTTTCTTTTCTTCGATTTCTTTTGAACTATAAAGGATATTGGATATCTCTTTCTTATTAAACTTCTTATCAAACTTTAGTTCTATTTTTTCATAACTATCTGTTTTCTTAACCATCTGTTTGATTTTCTCATTTGATTTTTTATAAAGTGTACTACGTGCAATTCCTGTTTTTTTACTTAACTCAGAAATATTCATTTCTTTTCCTTTATAAGTAATCTTTCGAGAATTTGTTTTATTACATGCTTGTTCAGTAGCATCTGCCCATCTACAATTTGAAGGTTCATAATTTCCTTTCGGATTAATTCGATCAAGAGATAGTGAATCTTGATATCCATGTGATATGGACCAATTATAAAAAGTATCAAAGCTATCTTTCCATTCTTTACATATCCTAACTCCTTTTTCTCCATATGTTTTATATTTTGGTGCTTTCTTATTGTAACATCTTGTTTTCATATTTCGCCAAATTGAATATAATCTTGTATTTCTTTTTTCTGTATTCATTTTCATATACTATTTATTCTTTTCTTATCAATATATCTGAATCTTTCATTCAGCACTTTTGGTAACTATTTTAATAAAATTTTCTTGTTACTTATTTTTCCCACTATTTTCTATAGGAAGATTAATTGTATTTTGATTAAATACAGGTCTTCCAATACAACGACATTGATAATCTTCTCCAGGATGGCATCTCCTTCCATCCGAATTTTTTGGAGGATCATCCCAACGAAATTTTTTTCCCTCTAATTCTTTATGACTTTTCCTTACTCTGTTATCTCCACAAGTACTCCAAATATATTCCTGTATTCCTGCATCCATTTGCTGAGCCTTTTGAATTTGACCATTAAGTTTTGCTGTTTGATCTCTAGCAATGAGTTCAGCCCGTTTTCGGCTGATACAATATACTTGTTGTAGTTCCTTTACAATTCGTGTTGTAGTTTTGCCATAGGTAAAACCATCATAAATAAGATCTTTCATCTTTTCTAAAGAGTTTTCTGGAATAGTCTTTATAAGATCAATATTGGCACTAACCCATTTTTTAAGTTTTTCTGTATAAAAATCTCCTAAATAATAATCCTCTCGAATATCAATTCCAAGAGTAGCCTTAACCGCTCTCTTCCATTCCTTAACGGTCAATTTACGTGTCATATTTGCTAATGTTTCTAGTTTTCTTCGAAGTCCAAATCCAGTTGTTCTTACAAGAATTTTATTCTTAATGACTTGAAAGATTTGTGATATAGCAAGTAAAAGATCGATTGCATTATCATTTCGATAGTTCTTTAATTCATCTTTATCTTGATTCTTCTGATAAATTTCCTTCAATTTTGGAAGTTCTTTTTCCAGTTCCTCTTTTACTATTCTTAGATAGTCATTTGTGATTCGGATATATTCTCTTTCCGCAGATATAGGCATTTTAGGATCATATTTGCTATATAAAACTTTATGACTGCCAAAGCGTTTCTTGGTTTTTTCCGCAGTTAATTGCTGTAAAATAAAATCATCCATCTATATCACCTCTAATACAAAAAGCAGCCTATGTTAAATTACATAGACTGCTATACTATCTATTTTTTATTGTTATGTATTTTTATTTATTAATCGAATAGAGTAAATATTATTTGTTCTCATAGTTCATATGGTAAATCAATAATAGAGGATGCTAATAGATAATCTTCTGTATCACAATCATCATAATCTTTTCCAGTCTTACCAAAATCAAGAATTTCGTCTGTTTCGATTTCAAAACAGTTTAGTCTAACTTCATTCCATTGTGGTATATCCATTTGGAGAATATCTTCCTTAGATATTCCAAATTTTTCATTCAGAAATTCAAGCTGTCTTTTGTTCAGACCTACTTTCATTTAGATTCCTCCAATCGTATTACTGAAATTATTGCTCCATCAGATGATACAATTATTCTTGAGCCTTTATATTGATAACATTCTGCATTCGGATTTTTTTTATTTCCAGGATATTGTATACCAGCACCTGTAACTGCTTCTTTTACATCATCAGTACTGTATCCTCTCTCTTTCATACGATATGCTGCATGACCAGTAACTTTGCTTATTATTGTACCACCAACCGTTTTGACACCCTTTAAAACCTTTGTATATTCTCTAGCTGCTTTATAGTCAACCTTCTGTTCAGAACCTTCCGAAGAACCACCAAGTTTTCCTGGTCTACCACCATGTCCAAAGTTTCCGCTTCCAGTTCCCCCATCCATTTCTAACGTTATCGTAACATTAGAATCACTAGCAGTCAAGAGATTTATTAGCATTTTGATAGATTCTGCAAAGGGAGGAAAAAGTTGTTTTTGTTGTAGCTCTTTAAGTGTCAGCCATTGAGCATGAATCATTTCTTCCCCATCTGCTTCTGGAATTCCTAAAAATTGATCAGTAAAATATAACTTAGAAGATAGATACTGTTTAGAAGAGGCTTTATACTCACCTAAAGGTAGAAGATTAATTGGGGTGATATGAAACTCCTCCTGTGCTTCTCGAATAACTGCTTCTTCTGGTGTTTCATTCTTCTCTATATGTCCACCTGGTCCACAAATTCCTTCTCCATTACTTCTTAATGCACATAAAATCTTGCCATTCATAAGAATAAGAACCGCTGCTGCTGAAATCTTTGCCTCATCTGAAATTTCTTCTTCTGTTTTCCTAATAATTTGTATCAGTCTACCATTATAATCCTCTTGTCCTTTGAAATCTTTGAAATGGATATTTTCTTTTTTAGCATCCATCTTTTCTTCTATGTTTGTAATATTTATAATATTCTCTTCTTGAATATCCGTTTTTCCTTTTGTTTCTGTGATTCGAATAGTTTCTGACCCAAGATCAAAAGTATCCTCTGGAAGTTCTAGTTCAGGATTACTTTCTGTAAAAATTTCCTTTATTTCAAAATCTCCTTCAGATGTTAATGAACTTCGCACCTCACTTGGATCAAGAACATTGCTATCCATATATAGTTGAGCTGTTTGTGCCTTTGTATACTTTGTCTGTGCCTTTGTTTGATCAACTGCTGCCTTCTCTGTATCTGACATTGACCATAAGGCAGAAAATTTAACCTTATATTTAGGTAATTCTGTTATTTTTCCTTCTATCTTTCCTTGCTGGAGGATTAAATCAATAATCGTTCTCACATTTTTTTTCATGTTCTGTTTCTGGATTCCCTCTACCATATTATAGAAGTTTTCCATATCGCTATCACCAGTAGAATTCATTCCAGCAGGAGAACGACCAAAAAGAATTGTTTGTGGAATGTTTGTTACTGCTGATAGCATATTGCAGGTGGAGTCTAAAATATCTTTTACCCCTGAAAGTGGCAATGTTTCAAAACCATATTCCTCTCCATCAGTATCAATAGCAATAGAATTTAAAATTCCCCTTGCCATATCAATAATTTCAAGTCTTCGTAACACCTTATCTTCCCCATCAGCAGTACTAAGTAGATTCGCTAAATTTCTCATTTTATAAATTGCTTGTACAGAGCGTTCTAACAACTTCACACCATTTTCGTGTGAAGTGATACATTCCCTCAAAGCTCGTTTTATTTTAACATATTCGGGAATTCCCCAATAACGGTAGATAGCATTAGAGGTCTTTTCTGGAAGATGTCCATTTCTAAATACCAAACATCGTGATCGATGTATCGTGAAATATCCATATAGACTGGATACTTGATAATATTCTGGTTCACCAAAAGCCTTCTTTCTTTCGGCTGTATCGAGAAAGTGGAAAGATTGTAGAGAAGTGTAATCTGGTTGAACAACTGCCCTTTCGAATACTCTAAGTTCTTCAATGCTTTTCACATTTTGCCAATCTATAGGCTCTTCTAATCCTCTTCCATCATCTACGAGCATAACAAGAATAGATCCTCCATATAATCTTGCCCATTTCTCCGCTGTGGCAAATTTATCTTCGAATGCTAATTCATCCATTCTAGCTTCTACATATTCCGAAATTCTTTCATCTCCATAGTCAATATCTAGTCCATGTTTCACTGCCTCTTCTGAAGGTCGATCTATAATTTTGGCAAAAAGACCATTTCCTTCATATAGTCGTGTCAGTTCCAGATCATCAGTTATCTCTTCTTGACTATACTGATATGCTGTAGAATTATCCTGCTTTGTACCATATTTATTCAACAGATTGGTATATCCATCTTTTCGAAACTGATTTTGAGTACCTTCTATAATTGCAGCTCCTCTTTGAAGCCTTAACTGTTGATCCAATATGGATTTTTGGTATTCCCCCAAACCTGTTCATCTCCTACTATTTCGTATTTTCTATAATAACGCATTGATATCGAAATTATCATTTGTCAGTTCAGAGAAAGCATCTGAGCTCGCATCGACCATATCATCATGTTTTGATTCTGGAAAAGATTCTAATTGAGAAAAATAGAAATCATTCCATTCACCAAGTAATACTTCAATATTTCCGTTCTGCCATTGAGCAGCAAATGGAGTTGCTCTGACTTCTTTACTTCCACTTACCGGCAATGTTTTAATATTAAATCCAGATAGTAACTTGACATATTGACTGGCAAGAACTTTTCCTGCCTGTCCTGGATCTTGTGGAACTCTTATGATATATTGAAAACCATATTTGTTTCTGTCTATCAGTGATGTATTGTATACTAATTTTTCTACATCTCCAGCCTTTATTTGCTGATTGATAACATCAATTATAACTATTGTACCATTCTTTCGTTTACCCATTAAAACACCTGCTGTATAATCAGCATTACCGTTTTCATCTTGACTTGTAGCTGCTAAATCCCATGCCCTACACCATAAAACAATATCATTAGGTATCTGAATAATTAAACGGACTTGCGTTCTTTGAAAATATCGCCCTGCGGAAACCTTGATTTTCCAATTTCCCTTTAGAAGTCGTTCCATATCTACTTCAATCATAGCCTTTAAGTTTGCCATATATCCCGGATCGCTATCCATCAAAATTTTATTATCCTCCAGACGACTAGCTATAAAGGTAACACTTTTACAGTCTTGTGCATCAATCGAATGTTTTTCTGCTAGTTCCTTTGGAGAATCCCCCCAATAGATCGTATCATTTAAAATACACATCCACCGGATTTGACCACTTCGTTCTGGAATTGGATATCCGCTATCGGGATTGATCCACCAAGATATAAACTCTGCAACCCATGAATCCGCGTCGGGATTACAGGTACATCGCACATATGGCTTGATACCACAAGTGGATCGGTTTCGAGAAAGCATATATAAAAATTGATGTTTGGAAAAGTGTGTCAATTCGTCAAAGCCAATATAAGCAATTTCTGTTCCTTGCCATGACTTCAAATCTTCATCTCTTTCAATGTGCGCAAAGCTCAACTTTGCTCCTCCCTCAAACCACCAATGCAATTTTGGAGATTTTCTCGCATGTGCATCTGGGACTTGATTAAATATCTTTTGACTGGCATCCCATAATCCACCCTCTGCTGTAATCTGATTGTAATTGTGCCGAAAGATTACCCCACCGAATCCTTTAACATCTTTATGTCGAAGAGCTTCCAGCAGCAGGGCATACGTTTTACCACCACCTGCTGCACCACCATAAATGATAATATCCGCAGACGATGCCATGAACATGGTCTGTGGTCCTGCTTGGGGAGTTAATTCATAATTTCTTCTGTTATCTCTTCCGTTATCAGGAAGATTAATTGTAGGATAGGTCAACTCTACAATATTTGTTTCTTCTTCTGGAATTACTCCAAATCGATTCAAGTCACCAGTCAGTTCTCCAATTAGTCGAATAGCAGATGTGTCACCTTCCATTAATGCTTTTTGCATGAGCCGAACAACCACTGCCGTTTGATAATTTTGATCCCCTTTTTGGATACCAAAAGCTTGAAGGTTTTTTTTGTTGTTTTCTCCAACGACTTCCATCGCTAGAAGAGTCTTTGCGGTATCTCGCATGGATTTTTTTTCTCTTCTGGCTTCTCCAGATTTTATACCACCATTTCTTCCACGTTCCCTTGCTTCCTCCTTGGTTCGAATTGGTTTTAAGTTCTTTTGTAACACATTTGCTTTCACCTCCTAAAAATCAAAAGAACCCAGTATAGCCCCATGCTGGCTTGTACTGAGTTCTCTTTATTTTTATTCTTTATTTGATTTTATTTTGCTCTAAACTTTTTATATCTCTTTAGAAACTATATCATTCTATTTTTATAATACCATATTAACACTTTTTTATTTGCAAGTCTAGTGCATCTTTTTCGCATACATTTTTCTGTTTTCCTGTATCCTATTTTGTCTCTCTGTATATCTTCTTTTCTTATATTCAGCTATATCCAGCCCTTCCACACCAAAAAATAATACAGTTAAATCATCATATGCTCTTTCTAATGTTCGGTATATATTACTCTTATTAATATTCTCCTCTTCTGCTACTTCCTCTGCCTTGATTGGAGTTTCATCAAGATACATCCTTTTTACGATTCGATACCTGCGTTGTATATCTGGAATATTGGATCGACTACATTCTTTTTTATAGTTTTCCAGTTGAACATCCACATGGTTTAAAATGATTCCTGTAATTAAACGATTCTTTTTTATAGAAGAGAGATGAAATTCTCCCCTTCTACACTCATCTAAAATATGTTCAAAAATTTCTGATAGAGTAGGATCTGTTATGGTATCTATATCATAAATTGAAGTATCTTCCATTCGCTTTAGTTTTCGGTAATGTCGTAATAGCATCTTGGCACTGTTTCGTACCTTTTCTGTTTGTTCGGATAACCGAATTTCCTGTTCCTTTTTGTAGGCAGCAACTCCTTCCTTTGCTGCTAATATTGCTATCTGTTGGATATCTTCCTGTGACAGTACAACAAAACGTACTTCCTGTTGGCTTTGTTTTGAAACTTTCATCTGTTTCATTTTACCGCCTCCTTGACATGATTTGCTTTTTCCCTTACAATAACATTGGTCATTCTTATAGATAAGGGTTTTGGCTTTTTGCCAAGGCTCTTTTTATTAGTCTAGTACCTCTTCTATGCTAACTCCCGTTTCTTCTATCATTGTGATGACTGCACTTACCGCTTCATCCCAGCCTCTCGAATACCGATCCTCTTCTTTTGCATCACACCCACCTATGTTATGAACCTGCAACAAAATATTTTTTATCTGCGGAATTCTTGCTTCTGTGGCTTCTTCTGGCTTTCCCAAAGTTTCTTCAAGGATAGAGGTTCTATTTCTATATCCTCTGTTTTCCGTCGATTTTTCTGCCTTCCTTACCTCTCCAAGAAGCCGTTCCAGACTTCGCAACGTTGTCCCATTGGCTGGCAGCCAATCTATTAAAGGCTTCAAACAAATACAAATGTCCTTTGCTTCCCTACGTTCTCTTCGAATCTTTCTTAAAGCGACTGCAATCTTTATCATTTCCTCAGAACCATCCTCGTCTAGTTCCAACCGATGTAATAAGTCCTGTGTCGCCTGTTCTGCATCCGCTTCTTGTGATGTAGCGATATTGTATTCCTGATGAACAGTACGCATAAATTTTAAAAACTCGGATATCGATTCACTGTACTTCATAAGATTCTCCTTCCAATTTAATCAAAATTCCACAAAATGGCTTGTCCGCATTTGGGACAATAAGCTGTATGAACAAATAAAAGTTCTTCTGCTCCACACCTTGGACACTTTCCACAAAGCGAATAGATTTGTCCAGAAAAATCCTTTAATTCCTTTCTGCCAATCGGCTTCCTTGCCCTCTGCTTTTCTCTTGCCTCCTGACATTCCTCGACTGTGCCGATTGCCTGATATCTTTCAGCTTCTTTCCTATATTTGTCACATTTATTACAATGACGTTCTGGACATGACGTTTCGTCTGTTGTATGTGGCTTAAATTGTTCTGTAAGCTGCTGAAATCTCTCGACTGTGCCGATTACTCGATACTGCTGGACTTCTTCAAGGGCTTTAACTGCTGTATCGTATTCCAATATAGCATCTTTTCCTCCAATATATCCACCTTTTTCCAATGTGCTTTTATGTATATTTAAAAGTTCTATTGCTTCATTTTCCGTCATCTTATACCCTCCAATCTATTTATTTGTAGCACCGCAAGACTTGACAATTTTGATACATTCTTCGATAACTCTTTTTACAAGCCATTTACCGTTATCGCTTAACATTTCTTTTTCTGACTGTTGTGATTTGTATATTCCCATTTTCTGAATCATTTTTTCCATATTATAAGCGATAGGCTGTTCATCTATCATTTTTGTTATACTTTTTTTAAATTCGTTTATAACTGCTGTTATGATAGAATTGGAATGACCTGTAATACTCATTTGAAAGCTATTTAATTCTTCTAATAATACACATCTACTAATCAAGTCATTACTCATCTTTATTTCTTCTAGCGGACACCAATCTGGCTTATTGTCTGCATTATTATGAGCTTTGTTTAATCCCATCGCTCTACATACGATTCCTTGATACTCAGAAAATTTACATTCTCTGCAATTCTCCGGCGTATCTATCACTAAAATAGATTTGCTCATTCTTGACCGACCTCCTTTGGATATGGATCATACGCTACTGTTTCTATAATAATTCTTCCTTTCTTCCAATACCTGCTTCGCTTCAAAATCAATCAAATTACTTTCTTTTTATATTCCTCAAACTTTTCACAAGTACGAAAGATAATTCTGTTGTTTACCCACCGTTGCAAATGCCTTAATCGATTCTCTTTTGGTATGTTGTCTTTGCCCTCGCTTTCTTGATATTTCTTATTTATTGTTTCCACTCCATTCCAATGCCCTATTAAACTGATGATTTCTTTCGTTTATCTCTTTTCTTACCTTATGCCATAATTCATCAACATCAGGGTCAAAATCTGTATTTAATCGGTTAGATAACAACCGTTCGATAATCTGCAATTCGTTTGTTGTAAGTTTCACTTCTTCTCCTCCATTTCTGCCATCTTATCCTCGCGCCTGCTTGTGGAAGGATTAGAATCTAAAATATCTCCCAATGAACGTGGCAATTTCAGCAACCGCCCTTGTTCCTCTAAATCCTCGTACTTTCTCAACTTCTCATACAACGCTGCATAACTAGGTAATTGACTATTGTCTACAAAACCTATATTCCCATCTTGTATTGTCAATCTATCCATTTCCGACCTCCTTTGAAAGTTTCTTTAACCTATCTCTTCAAAAAAGAAAACATCTTTTAACGATACTTGACCATCACATTCTTTCTTTTTTGGTTCTCTCGGCTTATATTTTGCATCCTCTGGATTTTCCGACCGGTTATAATAAAAAGCGTCTACTTCACAAAAGCAAAAATCAGTACAAGCATCTCGAATACTTGTTTTTTTGATTATCTCATTTTTCTTTTCGCAAACTCCAATCGTCGTATCTTGTCCGATGCAGTGCAAGCAATATCTGCAATAATGCTTCAAATGTACTCCTACTTTCTTTCCACTTAATTTCCATCCTGCTATTCTTACATTCGTTCCAATCCCTGAAGAAAGGATTGTAAATACCTTTTCAATTCTTCCTTCTTGGAATCGCCATAACAATAGTTGATACATCTAGTTGTAATACCAAATATATCCTTTAATTCTTCTTTGCTTTCTATGTTTGGATTTAGAAACATCCTAATAAACGCATTCGCTTTTGCTACATCTTCACAAGTAAATTCTAAAAAAAATCGTTCTCCCTTTTCTGTAATCAATAAAGGTATCTTTTTTTCTTCCTTCAAATCCTGATTAATTTTTTCGATCTCGTTCCAATCATTTTTTCCCAACGTTATTTTCATAAATCCTCCTGATACAAAAACGGCTGCCAAATGCTTTGTAGATACTTCCAACTTTTTTGTAGATAGGCTTTTAGTTCTGGCAGATCCTCTTTTGTAATCTGTTCAATCACACAAGAATGATATTCTCCTAACTGTTGGTTTAGATAGAATAACCATAGTTCATATCCTTCTTTTTCTCCAAAGCAGTCATAATGGTCTTTGATATCCCAACGAATTAGAAAATGCTCACTTTCTTTGAGGGTATCTACTGCTCCATCACAATAAAATTCTTTAAACTCTTGCCATGTATCGAAGTCTTGGTATCTTCCCAGCTCACAAAAATCAAGACGATTCGTTTCCTTTAACTGTAACTGCATCTTAGTTCTCCTTTCCCCTCTTGACTTTTTCGCCAATCCCCCATATAATAAAGATGATATGGATTTCTTGTATGGGGGTCTTGGCTTTGGTCAAGGCTCTTTTATTTTTGCAATAGTCTACGCTCTAGCTCTAAAAATTCAGCCTCACTATACTCTCGCTGCGGGAAGTCGTTAAACTTGTTTTTTGTTCGTTGTGACTGTTTTGGTTGCGAGAAAGAGGTTGTAGTTCGGTTTCTCTCCCAAGTTCGTATGGCTGCCTTCCAGTCTTTCATTACGACCTTTCCCACAAGCCATCCCTTCGAGGCATAAAAGTCTATAAACTGTGCAGCATCTACCGTATTCCCTCGTTCTTTGCAATACGCTTCCACTTCTTCCAGCGATGGCGGAGCGAATTTCTTTTTGGATGCGTTAGCATCTTTTTCTTTTGTTTCGTTTTGTTTTAGTTTATATATGGCTACGCTTTCTACTTCCGTTTGTACTTCGCTTTTTACTACGTTTTGTACTACGCTTTTTACTACGCTTTGTACTTCGTTTTTGAAAGTAAAAGATACCATTCGATATTTATTGGGACAGCCTTTCTTCCCTTTTTGATATTCGATCAGCCCTGCTTTAATCAGTTCATCCCTCGCTTTAATAAAAGAAGCTTCACGGCTCATTTGCAAGGTTGCCATCAAACGCTGGTTTCCTACTGTCACCCACTCACTCCACCCTGCTTTGTTGCAAATCGACATCAATCGATACCATAGCAACTGCGATGGGATTGGCAAGTAGTGAGTTTCGGTCCATTGTTCAAAGGCGTTGATCTCTAAAATATAATTCAAATGATTCACCCCTCTTTATTTATCTTTATACTTTTCAAGGATCTGCATTGCGTTATTCCACATGGAAAATGTCATTTCTTTAAAATTTGGTATATGATAGTTATTTAGAACGGATTGCTCACTGACACCCTTCCTCATAATCGTACTTCGAATCACGGTTATCTTAGTTTCATCAATCAACGTATTCTCTAAGTCTTTTTGTTCTTGATTTTTTCCTTTTGGCTTCACTCCTGTATGGCTTTCTGCATCGGGATCGGAGATTTCTTCGGTCGGGATACAGAAAACCTGAAAGCAAGCATATTTAAACGCAATCGCCATCGCTTTATTCGTGGCTTTATCTCCACTATCCATTCCTTCCCCTACGGTGACTGCCTCTACACTACTTCCATCCTCAGCGCAAAAACGGAATCGCATCTTACAGATGGAGTAAATTAGATTTGCTCCCTTATTTGTTTGCCGCTCTTCTCTGCACTGTTCCAAAATCTCTGGCACGATAAACACCTTATGATGTACTAATGCAGGGTTGATTGCGTTCATGACATCGTCAATCCCACGATACATAAAACCTTGTTGGAGATTCTTTTTATTTTTTCCGACTGCATTGATTTCCCCCATAATGGCAGGAATCGCTTGAAAAATCTTTCCTCCTACTGCTTCCATTTGTTTTCCTCCTCAAATCGAATATAATTTTTTCTTAAAAATTCTTGAAAGTCTTTTAAAAAACTCTCTCGAACATAGACTTTTACCATCACTTCTGGCTCTGCCACAAATGGCTCCATCTCTTCTGCTTGTGTTGTTGCTTCAAATGCGGATTCTGGAAAAATTCCTACATGATAAAGAGGAATCTTTTGTAAATCTTGAACCTTGATTGGTTCTTCTTCCCTTCTTTGCTCTTCCTCCCGTTTTCTCTGCTCCTGTGCAAGAATTTCTTCCTTCATGCGTTTCCTTGTCTGCATTTCTTCGATGGCAGCCTGTAAGCTTCCTGTTGTTT
>CAMUMG010000019.1 GCA_947089905.1 uncultured Lachnospiraceae bacterium | reverse complement strand
TGATTCGGTAAAATCGTTTTATCCAAATCAGAAAGATATTCACAGGTAGTTGGCAGTGGGAAGTGATGGGTTAGTTCCATGCGATGTTCTTCCTTTCTTAATGCAACTTCTTCCCCTGTAACGGGGATTGGTATCCGATTTTCGTCTACTCCGCCTGTTCCAAAGGCAATATATTTAACGGCTGGAAGTTCGATCTCTCCTGCGTGTGCTTTACATAACTTTTCCCGCCCTCGGTTGGTCATCAAAATATTCATCACTATCTTCCTTTCATAAGTTTTCTTCAATAACTACATAGTAACGACTTTTGCCGTTATACTTCGTCTTACCGTCATAGCGGTTTGGGTGCTTGCCGATTTTTAAACTTACCTCATAGCGTGGCAAGATTGGTGTTTGCAGCTTAATTTGTAACGCTTGTTCTATTCCTGTATGAAGTTTATTTTCCTGCACATATCCAACTTTTGTTTCGGTATGATGGATTGGTACATGAAATATATTTCTCATCTGAATCTTTGGAAAGAAAAACATCCGAGTTGAACTCTCGGATGTCATGTGTAATCGTATAGGATAAAGAGCAATTCGTTCAGCATTACTGTAGTGAGCTATACCATTATATTTTATATATGGAAGATTGGCACGAGGATAACATTCGTTTCTTATAGTAAATTTACTGATTATATTTATAACATTTACTGAAAAATTGCTGTTTGAATATCCTAATAAACGATATGCCATATGTGCCTCTTTATACTCTTCTATTATCTGTCTTATTCCTTTTAGGGAAATATATTTATCTTCATAATGAAATTTTACTTGAAAAGTATAAGGTTCTATATTCCTTAAAATTGCAGCATCAATATTTAAAGTTCCTTTTATCAGTCGTTCTAAAGCAATTGGTGTGATGATAGGAAAGGTAGACATTTTAGATAAAATACGAATTCTACGTTCTTCGATCGTTCCAATCGGTTCGAGTTTATAAAGTTCTTCCCATAATTTCAACCCCCAAGTTGCTTTTTGTGGATAAAACTGACTTTGCAAATCCTCAATGATAACATTCATGTTATTAAATTCTTGACCTTTTGCATTATTTTGAGCCATATAAAATCGACTATCTTTATAGTATGTTTCCACATATTGTAGCATCTTTTCGCAACGATCAATTTCCATCAAAATATACCTCTCCAACAGACGCCTTTAGATGTGATGGCGTTTGAACATTAAAATGTTTCCCATTTAATAATACCTCTTTAAAATCTCTAATTCCTGTAACGTGACGTATCGCATCTTCTACATCGTGTATTCTCACTAATCCACCAATCTCTATTTCTTCTATCATATCTTTAATAGCTGTTATAATAGGCACTTTTGTAAGATTTAGATTGTATCCACTTTTATATTCCAATCCATAAATGTCAATATAAACTGCATAATTTCCAGTCGTAATTACATTTACAACTGCTCCGATAGGTGCTTTTCCAATTCCCTGCCCTTCATGATCCGATGGATCTAAATACTCTTTTACTTCATTTATAATGTCCGGAATAGGTATTCCACCCACACCTACAATAATTACCTGTACTGTCCCCGGTCCATTCCATAAAGGAATCACTTCTGCATCTACTACTCCTGCTACTTCTTTTGCCCACTGTCGATAATCATTTTTGTTTCCACTTCCCGTTGGATGCCTTACTCTTTCTAATAATCTTTCCAGTAAAGATTCATCACTTTCTTCGTCTGTTCCATTCGTAAATGCCTTCGTATTATGTACAAGTGTAAGATTTGGTATATCTGTAATATTCAAGCAAATTTCTTCTTCTCTTACATTTCCAATCATACCAGCATCATCTGCAATTACTTTTACTTGACAACTTCCTTCTTCTCCAATCGTAGCAGTATCCTGTGTTGTATAATATTTAATTGGTAAATCAGAACCAATCGGAATTACATTCGTAAATTTTGTTCCAAGTGGAATTACTGTTCCTGCAACTCCTAAAATCTCTAAAAAACCATTTGCATTTGTTGCTGGTTTTCGATATACTCCTCTTGCCTCTGCTGCTAATGTGAGCCATTCCCCTGAAGAATATTGAGGAAAGGCAAGTAAAATTACATTTCGTAACATAAAATACGCTACTGCGATTTCTGTAATTGTTGGTTCGATGGCATCATATTCATAACTTCCAACGGAAATATCTAAATCTTTTGGAACAAAGTCATATACTCTTTCTCGAATTGTTTCTTCATCTTGACTTGCCAACCACTCTATGACATCTAAAGATCCATTTTTTATTTTCTCTAAAAAATCATAAGATATTGACATAGTTTAACTCCTCTGTTTTTTTTATTGTAGATCCATCTACTCCATAAATAACAAATTCACAAAATATTTTATCTCCTTCATTATGGAAGGAAAAATTATCTACCCTTTGAATAAGAGGATGATAAATCAAAGCCTCGGTATAGACTCTCTTTAATTCACACTCCACAATCTCTAATGGATCATCTTGTTCTAAAATGAATCCAATCTCATTTCCATAATAATTTGGATAGATAAGATTTTTATATCTACGGTCATGTAATATCTTTTCTACTACCTGTTCTAACATCTCTTCGGCATTTGTTGTTTTTATTACATTTCCCATCACATCTGTTACAAATTCCTTTTTATTAAAATCAAATCGAAATGTTGATTTTCCTAATGCCTTATCTTCTGAGGTTTGTATTGTTATATTACTATCTAATTGTCCTACTGCAAAAGGTAAAATTCCCATATTATTTATGATTGCACCACCTTACAGAAAATTATATAGAGAGAACCACTTGTTGCTGTTCCTACTACTCTATCGCCTATCTTAAAATCAGGTTCTAATTGTATTTCCTTTTTATATTCTATGTCTGGCAACTGGGCAATCGTTCTCTTATGTTTTAATAAAGAATGATTTATAAGTAGATTTGTTATATCAAAACTAATATCGTCAAACTTTACTGTAAAGGGAGAAAGCTTAGTAACTGTCCCTAATAATATTCCTGTATCTATTTTATTTTTATTATTTCGTCTAGCTATTGCTGCTAAAATCCTTGCTGCAGCTTCACTCACATTATCCACCTCTTTTTTATTTTGTTTCTTCATATTCTATTTCTGGCAATTCATCTGTCCATGCCAATGTAAGGCTCATTTCATGATATCCATTTTTATATTGGTGACTATCTGATTCTACATAAAAACTACCTACTAAATCAATTTCGTGATCAATAACATAAATTCCAATTCCAGTTTCTACACCATTTATTCCTATTGCCTTTATAGAACCACTTTTTTGTAAAATGGATAATTCCTTTAATTTTTGAACCGCAATCGCATTTACTTCTGCCTGTGTTACCTTATCACTTTGACTAATATACTCTTGCATTACACCATATTGTTTTTGAGCTGCAACATCTTTTTTGACTATAGAAATTTCTTTTCCCTTTGCATCCTTGCCTACCACCTGTACTTGTGTGTAGGTACTTTCTATACTCTCTGAATAGGAAGCATCAAGCAGATTCTTTCCTTGTTCGATTACCCACTGCATCGTTTGAGTTGCCTTTTCAACAAGTTCTAACTTTCCATTTTTAACACGGACAATAAATCGTTTTCCACTCCGTTTTCTGGTTTCTGTCAATGCTGTAATTATAATATCCCAAGGATTTTTTTTCACAAAATGAAGAACGGAAAACTTTACTTTCGTATCTGTAACAGGTCCTGTAGGAATCTCTAGCATTTTACAAAGACTTATAAAAATCTCACTAGCAGTCATATTCTCAAATTTCTTGTCCATTGTACTTCTTGTCAGCCACCAGCGGATATCTCTGGCCATATATTTTATTGTATTATTATTTCTAGTCTTGTCTTTCTTCGTGATGATATATCGCATTAACTCCCTATCATTTGCATCATATATAATAATAGAACTCCCTATAGAAAAATCAGTTTTTTCTTTTACTTTAACAACTTCTAAGGTTAAAGTACGAGATGCCTCTTGTTTGTTGCCACTCCAAGCCATAGTGACAACTGCCTCTTCAATCCACGAAGTTAAGGTTTCTTGAATTACAGCAATTTTATATTGTTCTTTCATGGAATAATAAATGTTTGTCCCGGATGTATTAAATTTGGATTCTTAATGGGTGGACTATTTGCATTAAAAATTTTTGTATACTGCCTGCCATTACCATAAAATCTTTTTGCAATATTCCAAAGACAATCTCCTTTCACGACAGTATAAGTAGTTGCAGTTGCAGATGTTTCTGGTCGATTTGATTGTTGTTGTACCTTCGTTTGTTTAGAAATCTCTCTGATTTTTATAAATACAAATTCTTTAAATTCAATATCATAATAAACATCTCCGGGTTCTCCGCCTTTTTCTCGATAATCAAATTTACGAATAGTCGCATACATATTGATATCTGTACCAGTAATTAAAAGTTTTACTGGTTTCCCAGAAGCTCTCCATGCGTTAATTTTTTTAACGGCTTCCCATGGTTGAGGAATATCCTTTTGAATACAGTAAGATGGATCATAATCTCTAGGGAAAAAAGAGGAAAACGATACTTGACGCAGTTGACTGCTGCCTATCATAGTACGTTCTCCTCCTTCTATGACTTGTATATCCGAAAATGAAGTACCTCCACCACTGATAACGGGTTCGGAAGGATTCACTGGAAGGATCATACTTTCTTTTAAGTTTTCAAATGAAATCTTGTAGATCAACCACATTCCTCCTCTCCCATATTTTCTTCTGTATCATCAATATCGTCTGCAAGTCTATCCATTATCTTCTTTATAAGTCTATCCTCATCCGCTTCTCCTGTTATCGTTACATTTTCGATTATTTTCTCAATGTAATACTTTTTAATACTTTGCTTCTGATTTTTGTTTTCTGTAACAGAAGAATAAGAATAGTTTTCTTTTGTATCTGTAATAGGTTGTGCAATTTCTAAATTTTGATAGATCGGATTTTCTTTAGAAAACTTTTTTGGTTGTTTTGGATTTTTAGTTGATTTTAGTAGCTCAAAAGGTATTATTTTTTGTGTCTTTAAAATATTTTCTTGTGCTAACCCTTCTATTTGAACGAATTGTAAGATAGGAGTTTGGATTTTTGATAAATTTGCCCCCATTGTTACTGTCATATCATCCGCTAAATTTTCTACTTCTTTATTAAGTGTCGCTTTCGTTTCTTTTAAACCTTCTGCAACCCCAGCACCAACATAAACTCCGACTTCTGCCTTCATTACTGTAGATGGAGAATGAATTCCTAAAAAGCTTTTAAACTTATCTACAATCGAACTTGCAACATTTCCTATTGTTTCACCGATTGCCTTTATACCTTCTAATAACCCATTACCAATCCCTTTTATAAGATCTACACCAAGTTGTAACCAGTTTGTATCCTTAATTGTATTCCAGATTGCATCCACTAATTCAAGTGCCCCATCAACCAGTTGCGGAATTGCTTCAATTAATCCCTTTATCAATTCTACAACAATCTTCCCTGCTGTTTCCAAAATGAGAGGAAAATTTTCTTTGAGAAATGTTGTTAGGCTAGTAATGATTTGTATTGCTCCATCAACTAATTGTGGTATATTATCTACAATCCCTTGAACCAACATAAGAATAATTTCTAGTCCCTCTTCTAATATGAGTGGTAGATTATCCGACATAAATTGAATAAACTGTTCTATTATTTCTACCACTGCTGGTATTATAACTGGGATAGAATTTATCAATCCCTCTACTAATGCCATTAATATATCCAGAGCTACTATGATAACCATATCTAAGTTTTCATTAATAAATCCGACTAACTCTGTTATAATCTGTATCACGACTGGAAGTAAAGTTGGAATTGCTTCTGTAAGTCCTTGCACTAATGCCATTAAAATTGTTAATGCTATTTCTGCAATACTTCTTAAATTTTCCGCTATAAAACTAGCAAACTTTTGAATAAGTTGAACGATTACTGGAACTAGAATAGGGATAGCTTTTATAACTCCATTCCCTAACTCTTTCAGTATTTTAAGAGCCGCAGACAAAATCGGCTGCATATTCTTCGATAACGAATTAGATAAAGACTGAATGAGCTGAATTGCTGTATGAGCCAATTTTGGTATTCTATTAATAATTCCTTCTGCGAGCTTTATAATTGCTTCTGCCCCGCAATCCAATAATTGAGGTAATTGTTCTGCAATTCCTTCCGCGAGCTTTATAATTGTTTCTGCTCCGCAATCCAATAATCGAGGTAATTGTTCTATAACTCCTTCCACCAGTTGGTCGATGCTATCTATCCCAAGAAGGGTTAGTTCTGGTATTAGTTGTAAGATGCCCTCAAGGAATACTGCTCCTGTATCTGCAATTCCTTTTGTAATCTGTGGCAAATTACTTTTTACACCAGAAATTAGATTGCTAACTAGTCCAATACCAGCCTGTACGATCTTTGGTGTCAAAGAGGTTATCTTTGTAACTACCTTTGCAAAGACAGATCCGACCGCCTCTACTAAGCCGTTAATACCACCTTCATCTGTTGCCTTAGTTAACTCAGTAATCCAACCACTTGCTTCTTTTACCAGATCCTTTAAGTTACTATTTCCTAAAGCCTCAAAAATAGAAATTTTAACACTTTCCAATGCAGAGCTAAATTCTGTGATACGCCCTTGTAAATTATCGGACATGGTTTCTGCCATGTTTGCCATTGCACCATCTGAATCCTCAATCCATCCCGATAATAAATCAAAGCGTGGAATAGACTTTTCTAAGTCTTTTACTGCTTTTTCTGCCTGTTGTGAACTAAGCCCAAACTCATTTATAAAAGCATTTGCTACTTCGATTTCCCCATTCGATTTCTTGAGTAGCTCGGAAAATCGATTAATATCTTGTGTATCTAATTGGAGATGATATTTTTTCTTTAATACAGAAGAAATATTAGATATCTCCTCTGTTGTACCAGAAAGTAAAGCAGTAACCGATTTTAAATCTGTTTTATTAAAAATAGTAGATAAGACATTTTGTTTTTGTCTATCGGTCATATGCTGCATAGACGAATTCAAATCAGTTAAAACTTCATTCATCGGACGCATTTTCCCTTTTGCGTCATAAACACTTAATCCTAAAGCTTTTAACTGTTTCGCAGCAGTATCTGTTGGAGCTTGCAGGGAGAGAAGAATATTTCGAAGTGCTGTACCACCTTCTGAACCTTTTGTACCATTATCCGCAATAATTCCAAGTAAGGTATTAAGTTCTGTTGTACCCCCAGCAAGTGTTTTTGTTGTACCTCCTACTGTTAAGATAGCTTCGCCTAATTGGGATACACTGGTATTACTTCTTTGAGCAGCCTTTGCCATCTGATCCCCAAAGGCAGTCAAATTTTCTTCAGTTGCAGCAATTCCCAAAGCAGACATACTATCTGTAATCATATCTGAGGCAGCCGCTAACTCCATCCCACCAGCGGCTGCAAGATCTAAGATAGTCGGTAAAGCCTCACAGGCTTGATCTGCATTATAACCAGCCAAGGCAAGATAATTAAGAGCCTCTGCACTTTCCGAAGCAGAAAACTTTGTAGTTGCCCCCATCCTTTTAGCTGTATTCGCCAATTTCGCATAGGTTTTATTACTATAATTAGCTTCGCTGGCTGACATTCCCATTGTCGCCGCCACTTGGCTCATACTTGCTTCAAACTGTGCCCCTGTCTTAATACTTGCTGCTCCAACTCCACCAATTATTGTAGAAGCTGCTCCAACAGAAATAGCTAAACCTTTGGCGATTTTCGTTGTTACTCCTGCAAATGCTTTTCCTGCTTTTGCTCCAAGACCAGAAAGTTTAGCCTGAATCGTCTTTATTGTATTAAATACTTGCTGTGCATCTAACTTTACTTTATGGGTTGTCTTCTCTTTTGAGAAAACTTTCAGTTTATTTTTGATTTTAGTTATTATATTTGTAGCAGTATCTTTTATTTTAATCACAGGATATGCCACTGTCCCAGCCACTTTTGCAAGATTCGTCTGAACCGATGCTATCACCGATTTTGTCTTATCCACTGTAGAAATGACAGGTGTAAACTTTTCTTGTGCTAAAATCTTTGCTTTACTTTTGATATTTCGGATTTTTTCTGTAGCTTGATCTTTCAGTTTTACAATCGGAGTAATAATCTTTCGATCTAGATCATAAATCTGTTTTAGTGCATCCGTTTTAAAGTCAAGATAAGCCCTAACTGCTATATTAGTACGATTTAGATTTTTTACTGCCTGTTCTAATGTAGACAGTTCAGAGCGAGCTAACTCTAAATCGTTATAATCTAAACGTATCTGTTGCCATTCTGCAAATTGTTTCTTTGCTGCTTCTATATCCTCTAACTTCTTTTCTAAGCTTTCAATAGACTGTTCTACACCTAGCTTTACGCTGCCTTTTGTACTTTCTGTAAATTCTTTTTGTCTTTGTCTTAAAATAGTAAGTTGATTATTATATTGCTCTATTTTATTAGCATTTTTATTTAAGAAACTTCCTAATTCGTTTAATTTGGCAGCAATGGCTTCTTCTCCAATATCATCTAAATCCACTTTCGTTTGTAAAGAAAGTTCTTTTTCTGCAATCGTATTTTTAAGAGAGGTAATCGATGCTTTTGCTGCGGAAATTGTTTCAGATATATTGCTATGTACAGAAAGATGGATATTTTGTGTTTCTGCTATCTTTTGAATTGCATTTCTGGATTCGTTTACTCGTTCTGTCATAGCAGACACACTTTTTCCTGCTTTCTCCATTTGTGCAGATAACCGATCTCTTAACTCTAAAACCGCACTTAACTTCATCATCTCACCTCCCTAGTTTTATTTATTCTTTAATTTTTTAGACATCTTATCTCTATCTGCCATGGTAAGTTCAAAGGAAGCATACATAAACTCTTTTACTTTGCGAGGCTTTCTATAAATCTCATCTGGAAACAAAGTATAATGACTTTCTTGAAGTAGTCGATGGATTATAGCCGCTTCTCCACCTCGCTCAATTAGTTTTTTGTTTCTTCTATTCCTGATTCGAAGCCGGAAATATCCATAATTGCCTCTGTAAGCTGGGCAATCTCTCCAATATATAAGCGTTTTTGAATGACTTTTGCCGGAGTTTCTGTATTATATTTCTTTAATAGTGCTGGATTATTCCAATCTGGTTTTACACAAGCAGTAACAATCAGGAGATTCGATAACATTTCCTGATTTATTTTATCCTCAATCTGATGCGTTCGTTTATTTTTAACTGGATATTTACACCTAGTTTCTAATTTGGTATACTCCTCTGATGAAATTGCCTTAACTGTAAAGTAGGCATCAAAACGTTTCATATAAACCTGCTTTGTTGCCTCCTGTGGTGCTCCTAATAGCTTTTCTAATAATTCTTCATCTGATAATTCTTTTGATTGAATAAAAGCATCATTCGGTAGTTCATCTAAAATTTCAAATTCTGATTTCTCTTTCATTTTTTCTCCTTTCAAAAAACAACAAATTGCTTTTCCTTAATTTTCAGTAATTGTATCTAACCATTCCACACCCCAAAATGAGAACGGCCATTCTTCTTCTACGATTGCTCCTACTTCAAAACCAACGACAGGAATCTTTGAAAACTTTACGTGTTTTAGTCGTACTCGCTCACAACCAAAAGCTTCTGGATCGTCTATTTTGAAAATCAACTCAGTAACATATTCGGATTTTCGGTCATTAGTAATCCTTGCAGCGTTCTGTACCAATTCAGATGTAATTTTATATCCTGAAATACTTCCTGTCCCTTTAATCCCTAATAACTTTTGCCCTGTCCATCGACTTCCTGACATTTTGACATCCCCATAAGATAATTCCAAATCGGCTGTCATTTTATAAATATTTGTCAACCATTTTCCATCGTTTAGACATTCTCCATAAGATCCATTTAATACTCTTGTATCATCCATTGATTACCCCCTCTTTTCTTACAAGTAGATTTTATTAAAGATTTGTTCAATCTTATCCACAGTAAAGGCTTGTGTTTCCATGTATACAATATCTCCTTCACTTGTAAGTGTTTCACTTAATCCAACCAAAATGTCAGAACTAATCACATGTTGATTCGCTAAAATTTCTAAATACTGAGATATTCCGCTGATTAAAGTTGCCCTTCCATCTGCATCATTATCCAATTCTCCAATTACATTCTTCATGGCATATTGACTAATATCGTAATCTATCGCTGCCATTGTAGAGATTGCCTTAATTTTACGTAGCTTCTCTCCTGCTTCTTCTGTAAAGCTAGTAAATGTATTAATTCCTCGTTCCACCTTTACAGTTGCTGTAAAAGTTTCTGGATCAATATCTTTAAATAAAACAAAAGATCCTGCAAGTATAGCCTCCCGAATTTGTGTATCACTCAACTCTACCGTAACATCAACAATATCACTTAATTCTTTGTAAGTAATAGATTTATTTAATGGTAGAGCAGCAACCGCTCCCGCAATCTGTGCCGCCATTTCGGCAGAACAATAGTGATTTCCGGCAGAATCAATTCCTCCTACAATTCCATTGATCACACCATAAGAATCGCAAGTTCTGGAACGTAAATTACCTAAAGCCGGATCTTTATCCTGCTCATGAGTTCCTCCAATCACTACCTGAATCATTTTTCCTGAGTTCCAAACTCGATTCTGCCAACTTTTTAACATTGTTAAAACTGATTCATCACATACACCATCTAATGCTAATGTATTTAGATAAGCCGATTCAAAGGCTGCTAATGCTTTTATGTAATCTTCGACTTTTACTTCACTTCCAGATACTCCACCAGAAAAATGAATTGCTGCTGTTGGTTCTAGTTTTTCCTCTCCTGTCTTTACTGCCGTGATCAAGGATTCCTTATCCTGATTTATTAGACTTATTAAATTGTCTATGTTCGTTTTGCCTATTGTATATTTACTTCTCATCATGCTGCCTTCGTAAATACACAGATTTACTTTTTCTTCTTCCTGAATATTCTCTGTAATTGCTACTTGAAATTCGTTTCCACGACTTCCTGTATACTTTGCAATTAATTTTACACTTCCAATCGTAGCAGTCGCACGTTCTGCTTCTGGCGTTGCCATGCGATAGAGAAGTAATTTATACGGTTTATAATTTTTACTTCCCATAATTGCCCTACGTGCTAGATAGACTGTCCCACCTGTTCCAAATGTAGATAAAATCTCTGCATCATCTTCACATATAGTAAGTTGATTACACGGTCCCCAATCTGCTTTAATCGGAATTCCTACTACCCCTTTTTTCGTAGCACTGATTCTGGAATTTGCTAAAGAGACAAACCAGTTATAAATTCCTGTACGTTCTTTTGTTTCTCCCGGTTTCCATGTTCCACTTGACATGATTATGTTACCTCCTTTTTCTGAAATTGCTCGATAGCAGTTTTTACTTCTGCTAAAGTATATTTTTGTTTCCTTTCAATACAAGAGAGTGCTCCGTCAATTACCTCTGGATATACTCCGAACAACTCCTTTGAATTTTGACGAATTTCTTCTACATTAAATGGATTTTGACTAACTTGTTTCATTCTTAGTAGCCCCTTTCCCATCTATACTTATTTTATTTACCACTTTCTCAATCTTTGGAACGACCTGACGCCGCAAATCTCGTGGTAATATTCTGGATACTTCAATCATAAACGCCACCATCGAATTGATATCGTCGGTATCTGCTGCTACTCTTTCGACGGTGTAAAATCGATCTGTGTTAGGAATTGGAATCTTCTTTAACCCCATCAGGTAATCCACAAATCGATCTTTATATTCCGTTAAGCTTTCCACATCAGAAAGTTTTTCTTCTGTTTCTTTCGCGAAAAAATAGATTTCATAGCTTTTTGTAACTTTATAAATTCTTCCAGTTAATTCCTGTGTCGAAGTATTTTTATCTGGATTAATAAACAAAAAACAAGGTCGTTCAAAATTTTCAGGAACATCTGTTTCGTATTGAGTGATATTTCCAAAAACTTCTTTCACAATTTCAGAAAAAACGGAATTCTGCGGCGATGGATTATCTATTAAATTCGGATGCAAATCGTTCAAGTTCGTATCTGACAACTTCGGATGCCTCCTTTTTCATTTCCTCAAATCCAATATCAAAAAACTTTACTCCTTTATAAACTCTTGGTTTTACCCATATTCCTGTCCTTGCTCCACGCTGATAAATAAATTTTCCATTACTATCAATCGTACCCGGAATCCAACGTGGTGTTCGTATTGTATATCCATCATTCACAAACTTTGCATAGCTTAATCCTGAACCAACACAAAGAGTAAACTTTCCCTTTGAACCACTATATAGCCAAATATTTTTTTTTCTACCTCTGGATAAGGAATTCCATAAAGAACCAGTATCTACTACATTTGTAGAAGTTGTCCCTTTAAATTTTAGATAATTTCTTTGTTTACCTTTATTTTGACCTTTGCTTATTGTTCTTGTCTTTTTTTCGTATCTAACATGTGGTCGGGTATCTGTTTTTAAAGTATCCTTTGCTGTGTTAAGAATTACTTCTCCTAATGTTTCCAGAATATTTTGTACAATCTGTGAAAGTTCTTTGTTTGCAACCTTTAGTAATTTTTGCTCCAACTTATTCAAATCTTCAATAAAAAGACCATCTTCCACTATGCTTCACCCTCTTTCAAAACAGTGACTAAATTGAATCGATTGGAAGGAGAATATGGTTCTTGTACTTTATATAGATGCTTTGGATCGAGTGACCATATGATACAATCTCCGTTTTGTACTTGGACTTGTTTGGGTAAATATAAAATATAAAAAACCGATACTTTCACTCGACCATGATCTTTCGTATTTTCTATACTTGTAGACGTTTTTCGTACAAAGCGACAGTGTGTTCCGGCAGGATATAAAACTTGCGATACTTTTTTAGTATAATTTCCACGGGTTTTATCAACATATCTTCTGATTTCACAACGATGAATTAACATTCTTCCATAACTCATTCACACCACCTGCACCCGAATACTTTTTTTTCTACCAGAAATGGTTTCTTCTCCAACTCTTAAAAAATTTAGTCGAGAAAGGATATAGGAAAAAGCATTTAGATTATTATCATATGAATAATCGTCAATGCTTTCTGTCGTTTTACTAGGATCGGATAAAATAGCAGATACCAACTGTACATTAACCAATTTTACAATATAGGGAACTTCTCCCTCCTGATCAAAACTTTTTTGACAATAGGCATCAATCATTTCTCTTCCTGCTGCTAAAAGATTTTCTAATGCTGCTTCAGATAATTCTTCCAAGTCATTAGTGGAAATTACTCCTACAAAATCTCCTGTTATATCCCTTAAATCCTTTCCTGACACATACGCACTCATTTAGAAAGGCATACAAACAACCCTGTTTTCATAAGTCGTTCATATGCCTTGCAATCTGTAATTTGAACTGATTCATTCTTTAAATAGCGAATACCATAATCTAAATAACTTGCCGCATCTGTAAGAACAATGATTCTGACAAATGCTTCTTCTTTAATCTCTGTTTCCTGTTTCGGTTCAAAAGCCTCTTCTTTAATCTCTGTTTCTTGTTTCGGTTCAAAAGTCTCTTGTGGTTTCTTTTCTTCTGCTTCTTCACTTTCTACAAAACTAAACTCTGATGTGGTATTTTGCTGCTGTATCAGTTCCTCTACAATATTCTTATTCTTTTGTTCTGGTACTATTTTATGATTTTCTACTATCTTTTTCCCCATATATTACTCCTTCTATCACTTACTTTATCAAGAACGTTTCTTACTAATAACCACTACATCTGGATTATGTATCTCAAAGTCAAAATCAGCAAGTAAGGTATACTCATGACGTGTTTGCCGAGGTACTACCTGATGATATGTTTCAATAGTTTTACCATATACTCCATATGCTAAATTTTTTAATGGAGTTACCATTTGTATATCGTCTGTCAAAAAACCAACTGGAATAATCTCAAAGCCGTCATAAGCCACATTTTTACCGTTAATTAGAAGGCTATCTCCTAAAGCTGTATTTCTTTCTGTAAGCTCTTCTTTATATTCACGGTTTACATTAGTAGAAACTAAAATCTTGATCAAACTTTTATCCTCTCGTTGATACATCTGAAAGTATTTACTTGGTACTTCTCCAAGCAATCCTTTAAATAATGCTCTTTTTGTATCAAAAGAAGCACTATTTACTTTATGAGTATTTTTGTCCTGTTCTGCAATAGTAATCCAACCATTGTTAATATTAATAAAATCATCCTCAGAACTTTCATCCCCATTAAAGCCCAAATCAACTGTATCATTGGCAAACTGTTGTGCAAATAATTTAGCAAGTGTCGTATTGACATTTCCTTTTTCGATATTTTCTTTCATAAACTGAAATGTTATATCATATGGCATGATTACTCCAACTGCGTTAAGTTCTCTTTGTTCCGTTGTGAAGTTTCCAGTTTCCGGATTATTTTTATTCTCTTTTGCTTTTCTCATATTTCGTCTGGAAACATCTCCATATTCTAATGTTCTACGGGTACTTTGCATGGTAATAAAGTCTATTGATTGTAAAAATATAGAGTAATCTCGTATAAACGTAATAAACTGTTTCGACTGTTCTGGATTCATTCGACCGCCCGTTCCTAATGTAGAAGTATCTACGGCTGCTTTTGATAATAAAGTACGATTATTCATAATTTTCTTTCTCCCTCTTTAAATAAAAAAACCATCAAATGTATTGGATTCTTTTTCAATTTTTCCTTTTTGCTGTTCTTCACCCTCTAAACTACGAGCAATTCCTCTTGATTTTTCTACTTTTTCTAATCTGCTCTCAATGGATTCTAAATTTTCTTTAAAAACAGATTTTATGACTTCTGCAATATCCTCCTGTTCCTTTGAAGATTCCTCTGCCTCACTATCCTCTTCTGCTTTCTCGATCTTGTCTAAACGTTCCTTGATTGGCTTTAAGGATTCTTTTATAATGATTGCAATGTCCTCTTTTTTCAACCCTTTTTCCTCCTTCTTTTTTTCAATTTCTGTTTCTGGTATATCAAAAAAGGGATCTCCCTTTGCAATTGTGGAAGTTGTATTGACTTTACTTTTCATATAAGTAGCATATTCCTCAATCGCTTGTAGAAGGGATGCCTTTTTATCTACTATTTCTGCATTATTCATAATATCTCTCATAACAGTTCGTAGTGTATCATTGGCTCTCCACATATTTTCTGTAATATCGTTAACTGCCATCATACCCGCAAATGTTTTTTGAGTTTTCTTTCCTGTTTCCTCTGCTTTTCGAGCCTTTCCGGCAAAATAGGATTTTAATACTTCAAACAGACCTTGCTTTTCATCCTCTTCTTCTGTAGTATCCTCTGATTCTTCTTTATAAATCTGAATCTTTTGTTTATTTGCTCCCTTATGTACCAAAGAAATAGTATCAATATCCATTTCAATCATTTCCCCCGGTATAATCTCTACTTGTTTTGCAGATTTCATTATTTTTCTCCACATCTTCTTCTCCTTTCATAATTTTGGCTGTTCCTCCAATCGAAAAGCCCTCTATTTCCCCTTTTTCGATTTGCTTCCAGCAAATATCATCTGTGACTTCTACTGCAGCAACCCAGTCCCCTTTTTTAGCATTAATTTCTGGAATATCAGACATTGCTATATAACTTTCTACTACAATTCCATAACCTGTCTTTTCGTTATGCTGCTTATCTACTCCAACTTTTCTTGCGATCTTTTTATCCTTACTTTGTAATTTTTTATTAAAGTGATGACATGCCTTTTTTACCTCCGCTTCGGTTGCCCAATTTCCATGTGTATCAATGGTTTCTTTGTCTTTAGGCTTGCCATCTTCTCCAATTTCCTTTGTAGCCTTATACACTATACCAATAATAATTCGATTCGAATCATCAACTTTGGTAATTGGCATTGTTACAAATGTCTTAATCTCCATCTTTTACCTCCGCATTTGATAACTTAAAATGCTTTTCATTGTACAACGGCAATGAATCACATTTTCTGCACTTGCTCCTAAAGAAGAGTCTCCCGGATGCAGCATTTTTTCTCCTCCTACAATAAAAGATTCTTCTAAGGCTACTTTTTGTCCATTCGCCTCTTTATGCCATAAACGGGAACGATGATCACAAGAACATAACCACTCTTTTCCCTGTACTACTTTACTTTGTCTCCAACCCTCTAACGTTGCTGCATTCATTGCACTTATCGTTTCTGTTCTTGCAATTCGTCTAGCACGATAAAATTCGAAACATTGTTGTTGCTCTATGGATTGATAAAGCATATTATATGTTTTGACATCTATAATCTTCGATAATTTTTTGGATTTTTCATTGTGTGTGCTTTGATTAAAATAATTCGGCACATCGGATACTAACTTATTTCCTGCTGAAAGTGTGCCGATTCCTTTTGATAGACTTTCTTTTAAGCTTTGAGTAATCGCATTCTGTGTTGTTTGGTTGACTTTGGTTGCAAATTTAATTTTGTGTTGGTTTATCCAATCTATAGCCCTTTGAGATAAACCTTGATTTGGTTCAAATTTTGAATTTTTCACAGAACATGCACATAACTTCGCAAATTCTGGAAAAAAGGAATTAGAAAAAGAGAGATATAATGCAGCTAATTGATCAATTTCTGCTTCTTCATTGACAAAAATAAAACCAGTTATTATTTCTATTAACTGATTTTCATATTCTTCTGAAAGAATAGCCTTTTTCACTTTATATACTTTCTTTAAATCCTTTTTTATCAGTTCTGGAAGTTTCTTCATAATTTTCAGATATTCTATTTTCTGTCTAATCCAAAAAGCTTGTAATTTCTTCTCGAAGTTTTCCATCTCTTCTAATAAGAGTTTTTTTTGTTTCTTATCCAATCCCATACCAGAAAGATAGTCGTTATTCTCCTGATCAATTTTTTTCAAAATAACATCAAGTGTTTGACTGATTTCTTGCAAGACGTTTCTTTTAAGTGACATCCAACGCCTCCCCAATAGTACTTTGTAGCGTTTTCAAGATTCCAATAATTTGACTTAGATTATCAGATTTTTGTATATCCTCTCTTAAAACGTTTGAACTCTTATTCTCTTCCTCTGCCTTCTGTAATTCCATTTCTTTTAGAAGAATCTGTAATGGCTTGTCTGCCCACTCCCCTTGAAATGGCTCAAAGGATTTCCCAAGAAGATCCCCTAACGCATCAATTAACATATTAGGCGTTGCTGCTCCTGCCATAACATAAGGAGATACTGCTTGTGCAATTTCTACTTGATTAGAAATTGTTGGTGCAACAAACTTCATGCTAACTTCTTTAATTTGTAACGCTCTCTTTAAAGTATTATTAATCTGAAAGGCAAGTTCTTTGCGTTCTGGTTGAAAGACCTGTTCTTCTGTGACTTGTCTAGCAGTATCTGCGGTCGCTCTTGTATAGTCTTGTGATTCTCCAGTATAAATCGGATGCAGTCGGAAAGCGGATCGGATCTTATCTCGATTATTTTTACAATACTCTTGGAACAATCCATCTTTCTCTAACATTTCTGCCAACTTTTCAATTCGTATAGAAACTTTACTTTTAGTATCTTCATCTCCTATCTGAACTTCATTTTCCAGACCTTCTGCTTCGAGAATCAGATATTTATGCCTTGCTCTATCTCCCTTGATATCAGTAAGTAAATCAATAGATGTGGATGTAAGTTTTCCATTCTCTACAATAACCGCCATTGGCATATGACGACCATCCATAAAGTATGTATAATTTAGCTCTTCTGCCTTTCTATTTCCTTGTATGTTTAGTAGTTGACCAATATACCTTGGTAATCCATAAGGAGTATAAGGACAATAAATACGAAAAAAAAGAATACTGGATGCCCTTTTTTCAGGCAGAGTACTCTCTTCATAAAGACCTGTTTCGCAATTCAAGGTTCGTGAATCTCCAAACTCTTTAAAATATACTCTTTTATTTTCCACAATTTGAACAAACTTTCGAAACTTTTTTAATATAGTTATTTCTATCTCTTTTCCATCTTCATTCTGAATTTTAGTAGTAATAGGGATAGCATTTCGTTCCTTCTTACATAACCGAATTTTATAAGCAGGAATATGTTCTAATCCAGATGGATATCCAGAGCCATCCTCAATAACTTCTATTGCTCCCCATCCTATACGTTCTCGATCATCAATGACTTTTTTCATAAGAGATGTAAAACTTTCATCTAAATTGCAGAAACGGAAAAAGTTTTCATATCTCATCCATTCTTTATTTAAAGAAATCTTTCTTTCTTCATCTTCTTTTACGTCAATATCATAATCAAAATTTACTCCAAAACCTACCATATTTGTTTTATAAGCGTCAATACATTGTTGTAGGATATCACTATATTCTGGTAATCGAGTAAGTAACTCTGGATTATAAAGTGGTTCTAAGATAGTTCCATCTTCATACATTCCTTGAAATTCATCATCTTCTATTATTCGGCTTTCTATAGCAGAAGAACCTGTAATTGCCTTAATTACTACTCTATTTTGGACTTCCGATTTCTTTATTTCCTCATCCAAGGTTATGTCCTCCCTTCTACTTATTTTGTTTTGTATACTGGCATACAAGCTAATGCAACCGCATCCGCTCGATCTGGTGATCTTAGTCCTCTCTTTTTTAATTCTTCTTTACTTTCTAATCTTATTTTACCGTTGGACTGAAAGTAATACTTTCTAGTAGAAAATTCTCCGACTAACACTAAATCTTCTGGTAATTTTAATTCTTTTTTTTGCATCAAATCCCGTACATTTGCCCACATCCAAGTTACAATATCATCATAAAATCTAGCTGTTTTGGTCTTTGGTGCTTTCTTTGCAAAGTTGACAGGTACAATTACCATTCGTTCCAGATGTTCTTCTGGATCTGCCTTTAATTCGTTTAGGCGGTCTGTTACACCACCTCCGACACCTGTATCATCTATTTTAATATAAATATAGTCTTCATACTTTGGATATTGCTCCATAAAATTACGATAAAAATATATAATATCTCCTACCGTACGCATTGTATTTTGACCATGACGAATAAATAAATTTGGTATTTCTTGATCTAACTTCGTAGCAATTACAGTGTCGTCATCTCCAAAACGAGCTACATCTACTCCAAAATCAATTCGATATGGAATATCATTTCTTTCTTCTATTTCTAGTTCGATCGAATTTTGAATGAGTTCTAAAGCGATAAAAATATCATCTTCTTGTTTTGGAAATAATCCTCGAACACGTACACGAACTACATTACTATCATAACCAAACCTTTCAATTAATGATTTGATATTCTCTTTATTTGTCCTTTTGCTATCCTCTGACGATACTGTATGCTGTTGATACATCCAGCTACAAGAATGAAACGCATCATAAAATGTGCCTGAAATTCTTGTTGGATTTCCACACATCAGCAGTTTATTATTCTTTCCAGATAGAGTACCAAGGATTGCCTCCATAATCGAATCAGCAACTCCTGAAGCCTCGTCAATGATAAAAAGCATATTATCTTCATGAAATCCCTGCATATTCTCTGGCTTTGTAGCAGTTCTTGCCGTAGCAAACCAACGTTTTTCATGGCCCACCATATAGATATATGTTTTTGTCCATTTAAGAATATTCTTTAAAAAAAAAGAACGTTCCTGCCACTTCGCTACTTCGGACCATAAAACATCATGAAGCTGCTGCTTTGTAGGTGCTGTTGCTACTATTCTTGGATAAGGAAAACAAGTCAAAAACCACAAAAGGGCTACTGCCTCCATACTTGTCTTACCAACACCCTGACCGGATTTAATTGCTATCTTTTGGCTTTGTGCCAAATCCATCAATACTTCTCTCTGCCAACTATCCGGTTCAAATAATAATACTTGTTTAGCAAATAAGACAGGATTTTTTCTATATATCGGGATTTTCTGCTTGAAGAAATGTTTTCTTAATGCTTGTGAGTTCTTATTCATCACTATCTTCCTCATCTTCTTCCAGAACAGCCGCAATCCAATCATCCACTACTTCATTTCCAGCACTTTCATTTTCTAACTTTGCCTTTTCTATCCTAAACTTCGATAATGTTTCAATGGCTTTTGTCTTTTTGCCTTGAATAGTAGAAAGTTCTTGTTCTAGTCTTGCTATAATCATATCCTTGTTTGTAGTATGCGTTTGTATACTATAAGACTTACCCGGAAGAATCTCTTCCTTTTCAACTTTCAGCTTTTGACGTCTATTATACTCAATTTCTTCTTCCTCATTTTTGAAAGATCTCTTATCCTCATAACGGCTTACATCTGCAATAGTCACTTCACTTTGCAGTCTTCTATATTTATTGATTGCTTTTAGTAATCTTCTTTCACGTATTGAAAAAAGTTGTATTTGCTCCATGAGTTGCAGCTCTGTGTCTTTTGGAATTGTTGCAATGAGTTCCTGTTCCTCTTCATCCAGACTATCCATAAATACAGGCACATATCCCCCATGTTTTGTCACATTTGGAGGCGATTTTGGTTTTGGATTACCTGAACCGCCTTTTGCATTTTTATTTCCCGGCTGACCACCCTTTTTTCTTTTCTGCAACGTTGCATTTTTTTTGTCCTCTTTTTTTGCAACGTTGCGATTGTTTTTTTGGGACTTATTGTCCCATCCATATCGATTCTTCCAACTGCGAACAGTCCCATCAGAAACTCCTAATTTTATTGCAATTTCCACCATCGCCATACCATCATTAAATAGCTTTTCGGCTTCAATTATTTTTTCTTTCGACGCCTTTGGCATATCACCATCCCTCTTATTCGTTTTGCAATCGTGAAAATAAAAAAAGGAGCTTATACTCCTCTGTGGCTTTCATGGATATTTCTTATTAAATCTTTGTTATAAACTGTGCTTTTGAAAACTCCTCATTCTGTTTAATCATCATTTTAAGAAAATCTTCCTTTGAAAAATCGGAAAGCCGAAACACTTCTTCTGGTCGCATACCAAGTTGTTTTCCAATTTCTTTTACTGTTTTCCCCTCATTGATAAGTTCTTTTATTATAGCTTTCATAGGTTCTAATAAATGTGTACCCCTAGCTCTGTTATGAGTAACAGTTCCATAAATATTTCCTGCCTTATCTTTATGTTCAACAATAACAACTGGGATTTTTCCTTCAAGTAAAGTTTTCAATGGCTCTTCCCCTGCAACGGTCCAACGATGAAATCCATCAATAATTGTAAAATCCGGTCTTACTACTATTGGCAATGTCCAACCATTCGTTAATATAGATTGTTTTAGTAATTCCAGATTTTGTTTTGATACTTTATTTGGATTATAATCATTGGGTTTTACAATACTTCTATCTATCCACTGAAGTGTTGCTAGTGGTTTAGTTATTTTATTATCCATTTAGCATTTCCTTCCTTTTTTAGCTTCTGTAATATATCTTCTATATATTTCTTTATATAATGCTCTAAGAGAACGCTGTTTTGGATCTCCTGAAATAAGTTTCTCATAAATTGCTTTGTAATCTTCATTATTTGCAATAGCAGAAACACTTAGAAAAAAATTTCTATATCGTTTAGCCACATATCTTTTGTGTTTTGTTTGGAAATTACTCTCTATATCAGAAAGCAATTTTGAAAGAGCAAACTTATAATCCTTTTCTATCTTTTGCTTTTCATTTTTCTTTCTAACAAAAGTATTTCTTCCAAACATTTCACTATCCCAATATAGAGCTGCAAGATATGCGTTTGGTTCACGACGAACTATCTTTTCCATAAGCTCTGGATAATATTCATTCATTTTTACAAGACTTTTAGCAGTATCAACAGAAAAAAATTGTGAAACTCTAAGTTGTCCTTTTGGTATTCCAGCTTGCCATAAAAACAGGTAAATTTCTGGTATATCAACCTTTTCTCTTAATAAATATAGCCATACATCATTATTACTCCAATCATAAATTGGAAATACCTGATGCCTCTTTGTCATAGACCTTCCTGCCTTTGACATTGTGGCTATATTATCTAAACGCTGAATGGATTCTGCTGTTCTAATTCCTGTTATTGTAATTCCCGCACATATTCTTGACAAAAAATCTTGATATGTATCTATACGAGAATGTAACAATGGATGATTTTGAATAGAAAATGATGGAGGCTGTCTCACCCAAACATCTTTTTTATATCTATCCCAACAAATAAAAGTTTCATCATTGGATAATTCATTGAAGCAATTATAATGTTTAACCTCTAGGCAAAACCACTCAAATTTTGCTCCAACTAGCATAAATTTTTTTCTCCACTCTTTTACTTTATCCTCCATACATGGAAAAATAGCTTCTTCATCAATAAATTGTACAATAAGTTGTGTAGGATTAATTTCTCCTGTCTGTATTAACTCCATTACAAGCTGAGATAAACACAAACTATCTTTTCCACCACTAAAGGACATATAAACAGGAAGACCATTTCGGAAGACATTTTTAATTCTAATCTTTGCAGCTTCTACTACATTAATACTAGCTGTAAGTCTTCTTATAGCCATATCTTTTCCCCACAATTTGGGCAGATAGCAAATTTTTTTGTTTTATTAAAATCCTCATGTTCATTATCTACAATAGATTCAGAAGTTGGCTGCATTGGTAATAGTGCTTGATTTGGTTGCTGCTCTGATTCTATTCTTTGTATCTGTTCTTCTTTCCTTTCCGCATTTTTTCTCATGCTTTGAATTTCTTCTTCATCAAGGATGCCATATTCAGAGATTTTATTTGTAATATCATCTGCTTCAGATACTATTTGTTTTAATATCTCTTCATCAAAACCCGGTATATCTAAATCTCCCTGTAACTCTTCCAGAAAACTATTAAATGTTTCCAGATTTTCAAATCCCAAGTTAAAGATCTTATTATCTGCTATCATTAATTTCTTCTTTTGATTTTCAGTAAGATTATTATATTGATATACATCTGCCGTTTCTTTTCCTATTGCAATGAGTGCATCATATAAACCATTTCCCGCTAAAATAACATTCTTCTCATCAACAACAATTGGTCGAATTTGTCCAAACATCTTTACACTACGTTGAAATTCCTTCATCTGTTGTTCTGTGTGAATTCTGACATTCTTTTCTGGTTTAATAAGATCCTTTAGCTTCATTTTAGTTACTTCCACACTTGTATCCTCCTATGATTTGATTTATTGGAGGAACAATTAACGTATGATATGCTATCTGCAAATAGCAAAATGACAGCCTATAAATAGATACTGTCAAATATTATTTATATATAATTTGTACTCCTTTTTTTACTTAATATTAAAGATATTACCCCAGATAAAATGACTGTTAAAAGACTTCCCATTGTCTTATAAATTGCAATCCCTTTTATACTTCCATATCCGAAAACAGGTAATCCAATTACTAAAGCAGAAATTATTCCTATCACTATACTTTGCGGCTTTAGCCTTATTCCTTTTAAAGTGAATATTGTTGGAAATAAGGTAGCAGCCCTTAGTGTTCCATACATTAAAAACAGGTGTGTTACTGTCAAGTTTGGTATATTCGCTACAAGAATTCCAACAACTAATAATAAAATCATAGATAGCTTTGTTTTTCTGAGTGTCTTTTCTTTAAAAATGTCTGTTGTCAAAGATGATATTGCACATAAGTTACTATCAATCGTAGATAATAGTCCTGATACAATCATAAATAGAAATGGAATGATTGCCCACATTGGAAATAAGACATTTATTAGTTCAAAATTAATTAATCCTGTATCCTTTGCATCATATCCTATACCAGCACCAATAAAACCGAGTATTCCCATTGATAAAGGAACAATCGCAAATAATAATGCTCCTACAAAAAAAGCTTTTCCTATCCTATCTTTTTTAACACAAAATGCTCTCTGCCAAAAACATTGATCTCCAAATGGTCCTGATATAAGTCCTATTGTTGTAGGAAGTCCAAAATCGAGAAATATTTCCCATCCTCTCTTTGAAAACAAATATCTAGCATCTTTTGTAATACCTTCTAAACCTGTAGATAGTATTTTTAATCCTCCACTGTTCTTTATACCAAAAGTTACAAAACAAATGCTTATAATTAACATAAATACCATTTGAATGGCATCAGTTAATATTGAAGCTTTTATACCTGAAAACTGAGAATAAGAAAAAGCAATTATAGCCATAATTATTGTCATAACTATAAATGGTATTTTGGTAAGTCTACTAAGAATCTTACTCCCTGCTAACAGTTGTACACCAGTAGATAATGTCGATAATGCTCCAAGTTGAAATAGATATGTATTTCTTACAGCTTTAGAATGATACTTTTTATACATATAACCAGACAAGGTAATTCCCTTTGGCATCTCATTTCTTATTCTTTTTGCAAAAGGAATGAATAATATTAAACAAATTACATTTGGTATCAAAAACCAAAAAAGCCCTGCAAAGCCTTTCGTATATGCGTTTTCTGTTGATGTAAATAGTGCTGGTGCCCATATCCATGTAGCTGCTATACTTAATGCCGATACTCCCCATCCAATATTTCTGTTTCCAACACAAAATCTTTCAATATTATTTTCTTTTTTTGTTATAAACACTGTTATTCCAAACATTATTACTGCATACGCTAATAATATAATTAAAGTGTAGTTCATGTTATGCCTCCCTTTTTATTTTTGAGGGAGCTCCACACATCCTGTCAAAAGGATGGCATGAAAAAAGGAAGCCTAATAGTCTTAGACTTCCTTCAACGTTTGATTTAGAATTTTACAAATACAAATTTATCACCTTTATATTATAATGTCAATGTAATCTTTTTGTAAATGGAGTATTCATTGAACGTTCAATCCGTCTACCCCAAAAATTAATGCTGCAAGTCGTTCTATAGCAATCTTAACATCCGAATAAACACTTTCTTTTGAAATATGTTGCTTATCTGCAATTTCTTCAGCAGTAAGAAGTTGATCTGCTAGATACATATCCCATATAACTTCATATCGTCTTTGGTCAATTTTTGGATTTACTGACTTTTCGCAGTATATCTTATATAATCCTAACATAGTCTCGATATGAGAAACAATAATCGCTGTCCTAGTAGCACTACGTTTGATACTTTCAATAATAACTTCATTATCATATAAAGACATCATTGATTCTAAAATATCTAATGCGGATTCTTTCATTTGTACTCTTCCAAAAACAGACTTTTCAGTATGTTCTTTTAACATATGGTAATTTCGAAGCAAGAGTTTTGTATTTCGGAGTCTTTTATCTGCTTTGTGACTATACTCCTTTTTTCTTTCTTGTTCAAATGTTTTTATTCCTTCCTGTGCTCCAATCACTGCTGCTTTCTCATAAATTTGCTTTAATTCTTGAGTTGTAAGGATAATATGTGTTTTTATGTCTTTTCTTTCTTCTTTTGATACTTTCTCTTTTTGATTACATAATAAAATTTCCTCTACTATTTCTGGTGTTATCTCCATTTCCGCAGCAATCTCTTCTTTTCTCCATCCTGCAGTATAAAGAACTACTATCTTTTTTGTATCAATCTTTCTCATACTATCTCACCCTCCATTTTTTACTTGATATATTACCAAAAATAAGGTATACTATATCTGTCTGCTGAGAGGGTTGCGAAAGCACTCTCTTTTATTTTTTCTTTAATCCTTCTAGTTCTGGAATCTTGATTCCATATTCTTCACACTTCTCTCGAAAACATTTTTGACACATAAATCCATACTGTTTTGGTTGTTCTCCTCTCTTTGAACGGGCACATAAAGTTATCATTTCATTCTTTTTGTTATGTTCTTTACATATACAACATATATCATATAATCTACTTTCCATTTTGGGGCTAATCTTTTTCCTTTGTAATTGTAAAGGAATTTCCTGTCGCATATTCTTCTTTCCCATAATCGGAAGCAGATTATTTTTCATAAATATAGGTATTCCTGCTTTTTCGCACTCCTCTACAATATTTTCTATCCATTCCTTTTTAGGAACAATCTTATTCTTTCGTCTTCCTGTTTCTGCTCCTACAATAATCCAATTAGGAAAAGTACTATCTCTTTTTAAGAGTCGAAACGGTGCATGAATTGGTTCTATGCTCCAGAAAGTATTATGTACTTTTGATGTAAAGTATTTATCCTCTGGTTTTGTAAGGGTCGAACCATACCATAAATTTTTATCTGTTGGAAGAAATCCGGCGGAATCAAGGATTTTATATCTCTCTGGATTTTTAGTAAGAAAAAGATAATTATGTTGAAAATTATTGATACAGATAGTTATGATATCCTTAATCCAATTATCTGGTATCCATTTTCCAAATATATCTGCCATTGCTCCTACAAGAATATTATTTCCCATTTTTAATTTATTTAGAATATCCATACGATAACGATGTAATGTTGGTTCAAATCCAAATGGATAAACTAATGGATTTCCTGTTTCATTTAACATAGGTTGATCTAAAACATACAATTCTTGACTAGCATCCGCAGCAGCTACTAAATGATACTCTTGTGTTGCCATTTTATTTAGTCTTACATCGCCTGCAAATCTTGTTGTCATAGTTCTTGCATAACAGTAAGGACAATCATGCCGACAACCTGTAATGGGATTCCATGTATGATCAACATATTCTATTTTTGACCTATTCATAATTTTCCTTTCTTCTTTTTATATCAATCTTTTAATCCAATACTTCCTCTATCCTGACTCCTGTTTCTTCTTCTATGATTCCAATGACTACACTTACCGCTTTATCCCAACCTTCTGAATAAAGATCCTCTGCATCACATCCACCTATATTATGGACCTGCAACAAAATATTTTTTATCAAAGGAATTCTTTCTTCTGTAACTTCTTCTGGCTTTTTTAAAGCTTCTTCAAGGATAGAGGTTCTATTTCTATATTCCCTGTTTTCCGTCGATTTTTCTGCCTTCCTTACCTCTCCAAGAAGTCGTTCCAGACTTCGCAACGTGGTCCCATTGGCTGGCAGCCATTCGATTAAAGGCTTCAAACAAATACAAATGTCCTTTGCTTCCCTACGTTCTCTTCGAATCTTTCTTAAAGCGACTGCAATCTTTATCATTTCCTCAGAACCATCCTCGTCTAGTTCCAACCGATGTAATAAGTCCTGTGTCGCCTGTTCTGCATCCGCTTCTTGTGATGTAGCGATATTGTATTCCTGATGAACAGTACGCATAAATTTTAAAAACTCGGATATCGATTCACTGTACTTCATAAGATTCTCCTTCCAATTTAATCAAAATTCCACAAAATGGCTTGTCCGCATTTGGGACAATAAGCTGTATGAACAAATAAAAGTTCTTCTGCTCCACACCTTGGACACTTTCCACAAAGCGAATAGATTTGTCCAGAAAAATCCTTTAATTCCTTTCTGCCAATCGGCTTCCTTGCCCTCTGCTTTTCTCTTGCCTCCTGACATTCCTCGACTGTGCCGATTGCCTGATATCTTTCAGCTTCTTTCCTATATTTGTCACATTTATTACAATGACGTTCTGGACATGACGTTTCATCTATTGTATGTGGCTTAAATTGTTCTGAAAGCTGTCGAAATCTCTCGACTGTGCCGATTGCTCGGTACTGCCGAAGTTCTTCTCTATCACTATCCTTTATTTCTTCTAGCGGACACCAATCCGGCTTTCTATTCCTATCAAAATTTTGCCTCCCGCAACCTCTGCATATATTGGCATTTAGTAAAATTTCAAGTCTACTATTTTTATTTACTCCTACCATTTTTGCATCAAATTCTAATGGACACTCCTGACAGTTTTCTGGTGTATCTATCACTAAAATAGATTTGCTCATTCTTGACCGACCTCCTTCGGATATGGATCATACGTTACTGTTTCTATAATAATTCTTCCTTTCTTCCAACACCTGCTCTGCTTCTAGTTTTGTAAGGAAAGCAGTTTTACCAAAATCCTTCCTTTTTAATTTCCATTTTGCATTTCCCCAATCATCATATTGGCATGGAGCGTATACTACAAAATTACTTTTAGAATAAAAAACTATACTTTGACACTTTGTTTCTTCAAATCCAGTTGGACTATCCTCTGTTAAAATATACAACATATCTCCTACCTTACAAGGCAATTTCAGTAACCGCTCTTGTTCCTCTAAATCCTCGTACTTTCTCAACTTCTCATACAACGCTGCATAACTAGGTAATTGACTACTGTCTACAAAACCTATATTTCCATCTTGTATTGTCAATCTATCCATTTCCGACCTCCTTATATCGCCAATGTGTAGGCGTGTAATAAACATACATACTGCCATCAGGATAGAACCATAGCCATCCTTTTCGCTTCAATCTTTGTACATTTCTGCAATATCTTCCATCGTCAATCTTTGTTTCAACAACTGTTTCTTCTGGTGGTAACTGCTGTGATACTTTTATCCAATCTCCCATTTCCTCCACCCCAACTTGCGATATATTTCACATTCCCTCCTGATATAAAAACGGCTGCCAAATGCTCTGTAGATACTTCCAACTTTTTTGTAGATAGGCTTTTAGTTCTGGCAGATCCTCTTTTGTAATCTGTTCAATCACGCAGCTATGATATTCTCCTAACCTTTGATCGATATAGTACAGCCTTAATTCATACCCCTCTTTCTCTCCTGTCCAAATATTATAATGCTCGTCAATATCCCAGCGAAAAAGAAAATGATTCTCTTCCTTTAGATTTTCTGTTGAACCGTTACAAAAGAATTTCTTAAACTCTTCCCAGTTTTCGAAGTCTTGGTATCTTCCTAGCTCACAAAAATCAAGACGGTTCGTTTCCTTTAGTTGTAACTGCATCCTAATTCTCCCTTCTCTCACAGAAGAAACCGCTAGAAAAATAAAGTTTGAAATTTCTTCTGTTTTCCTCTTGACTTTTTCGCCAATCCCCCATACAATAAAGATGATATGGATTTCTGTATGGGGGGTCTTGGCTTTGGTCAAGGCTCTTTTATTTTTGCAATAGTCTACGCTCTAGCTCTAAAAATTCAGCCTCACTATACTCTCGCTGCGGGAAGTCGTTAAACTTGTTTTTTGTTCGTTGTGACTGTTTTGGTTGCGAGAAAGAGGTTGTAGTTCGGTTTCTCTCCCAAGTTCGTATGGCTGCCTTCCAGTCTTTCATTACGACCTTTCCCACAAGCCATCCCTTCGAGGCATAAAAGTCTATAAACTGTGCAGCATCTACCGTATTCCCTCGTTCTTTGCAATACATTTCTACTTCTTTCAGCGATGGCGGAACGAATTTCTTTTTGGATGCGTTAGCATCTTTTTCTTTTCTTTCGTATAGTCTATGTTTATTAATGGGTTCAATTTGTGGTTCAATTTGTGGTTCAGTTTGCGGTTCAATTTGTGGTTCAAAATCGCCCCCTTTTTTGTACTGCAAAGAAATCATTTGATAGACCGCTGACTGATTTCCTTTTCTTGATCGCCATACAATGAGCCCCTTTTGTTCCAGTTCATTTCTTGCCCTCTTGATAGCTTGTGCATTTAATCCTGTCTTAGATGTTAGGATGGATACAGCTACCGTAAATTCCGATTGCCAACCAGATTTATTTGCTATGTACATTAAGCCATGCCATAATGCAATCGCTGGTGTAGACAAAGAATTTAGTTCGAGCCGATCATAAAATGCTTTGATCTCTGAAATATAATTCAAATGATTCACCTCTCTTTATTTATCTTTATACTTTTCAAGGAGCTGCATTGCCTGATTCCATGCAGAAAAACTCATCTCAGAAAAGTCTTGTAGACGATACCTGCTTAAAACAGACTGTTCACTGACACCTTTCTTCATAATCGTATTCCGGATGGTTGCGATTTTTGTTTCATCAATTAACGTATTTTCTAGTTCTCTTTGTTCCTGCTTCTTTCCCTTTACTCCTGTATGGCTTTCCGAATCGGGATCTTTCATCTCCTCGGTTGGGATGCAAAAGACCTGAAAACAGGCATATTTAAACGCAATCGCCATCGCTTTATTCGTGGCTTTATCTCCACTATCCATTCCTTCCCCTACGGTGACTGCCTCTACACTACTTCCATCCTCAGCACAGAAACGGAATCGCATCTTACAGATGGAGTAAATGAGATTTGCTCCCTTATTTGTCTGCCGCTCTTCTCTGGATTGCTCCAAAATCTCTGGTACAATAAATACTTTGTGATGTACTAATGCTGGGTTGATCGCGTTCATCACATCGTCAATCCCACGATACATAAAACCCTGTTGGAGATTCTTTTTATTCTTTCCAACTGCATTGATTTCTCCCATAATGGCAGGGATCGCTTGAAAAATCTTTCCTCCTACTGTTTCCATCCTTATTCCTCCTCAAATCGAATATAATTTTTTCTTAAAAAGTCTTGAAACTCTTTTAAAAAACTCTCTCGAACATAGACTTTTACCATCACTTCTGGCTCTGCCGTAAATGGCTCCATCTCTTCTGCTCTGGTTACAGCTTCAAATGGTTCTAACGTTTCTTCTGTCTGTTCTATTGCTTGAAAAACAGGAACTTTCTCCAATTCTTTTTCTGTTTCCTCCGGCTGGGAAGAAAGAATCTCTTGTAAATCTTGAACCTTTCTTTGTTCCTCTTCTTTTCTTTTTTCTTCCTCATCCCGTTTCCTCTGTTCCTCTTCCCTCCTTCTTTGCTCTTCTTCCCGTTTTCTCTGCTCCTGTGCAAGGATTTCTTCTTTGATGCGTTTCCTTGTCTGCATTTCTTCGATGGCAGCCTGTAAGCTTCCTGTTGTTT
>CAMUMG010000018.1 GCA_947089905.1 uncultured Lachnospiraceae bacterium | reverse complement strand
CCAACTCCATTTCCGGTTGCTGTGATTTTACCATTCTCAGCAACTTCAATTAAATTACTTCCACTTTTTACGTGATAAGAAACATCATAACCCTTTGTATTTTCGGATGGTGTCCAGCACCAATCATCATATTTACCGCTGGCATCTCCATCGACATAGAGAATCTTGCTAGAATACTTTAATCCTGGTGTAGCCGCTGCACTTGCAGTGTTTACTGGCACTAAACCGATCACCATAGCAAGGGTCAATACGAGGGCGATTTTTTTGAAGAAACTCTTCATTTTCTTTCTTCCTCCTTAACTTTTTAATAAGTTTTCATTATATTCTCATGTTTTCTGAAGCAAAAAAATTTCAATGGCGCATTAAGATTTCTATTTCTCAATATATGGAAAATATTATTTCTATATATTTTTTTAACAAAATATATCTAATTTGTATGAAAGATTGGAAAATGGTGTAAATTAGTAATAGAAAGAAAGGAGTTACTATATGAAACAAGAAGAAAAGAAAAGATTAGGAAATAAGATTAGTAAGAAGAGAAAGTTATTAGTATATTCACAGGAAATTCCTGTTACAGATACAGAGAAGTTAAAGATACTTCAACAAAAAGAGCATTTAACTTTAGAAGAATGGTATCATCTCTGGATTGAGGAGTATAAATCGGTAACAGTCAAGAAAGGAACTTTAGAAAGTTATGAATGTATGTTTCAGTATTATGTAGGCCCTAGATTTGGAAATCGACTTCTTACAGAAATTTGTGGGGAAGAGATTCAGTATTTTTATAATGAAATGTCTCGTTCTGGATATTCTGATGCTACACTTGCCTTAATCCATGTTTTAGTAGGATCTATGTTTAAACAGGCTTATCGAATGGGAAAGATTGAAAAAAATCCGGCAGAATTTATTATAGTACCACGTGGAACTGCGGGAAAAGAACCAAGAGCACTCTCGATTGATCAACAAGAATTATTACAGCAATATGCCCATAGACATGAAATTGAGGGAATTATTGTAATAGCTTTGACCACAGGAATGAGAATTGGTGAAATTACAGGACTAGAATGGAAAAATATTGATCTAAAAAAGAAAGAAATCTATGTAAATGGAACTTTAAAGTATACAAGAACAGGTGTATTTTTTAAGGATTCACCAAAAACAAGATCTAGTCGAAGAATTATACCCATGCTACCAAAGGCAAGCCAGATGTTTGAACGGATTCGGGATGTACAATATTATGAAAAGACCGCTGAAAAAGATACATGGAAACCCATAAAAGGATTGGAAAATTTAATTTTTTTACGTAGGAATGGAATTCCATTTACAGGACAACATATAAGACAACAATTAAATCATATTACAGATCAAATTAATGAAGAACATCCAGAAGCAAAGATAGGGCATATTTCACCACATATACTTAGACATACCTTTGCAACTCGTGCATTAGAACAGGGTATGACTCCCAAGGTGGTTCAGGAAATTTTAGGGCACAGTAGTATTACAATGACAATGGATCTCTATACACATGTTTTACCTCAGATGCGAGTAGAGGAAATCAGAAAATTAGAACAGTGCTTTTAAAAAGGAGCTGTTGCATTTGCAACAGCTCCAAGAGAATGGTCTTTTAAAAGTTATTGTGTTACGTTCATTGTAATAGTTCTCATAATAGGAACAATTAATTCATAGAAATGACCATCTAATTCAACTAAATATCTTACCTGTCTAACTGTCAACTTCGAGCCTCTTATATCCCAGTCATCTGAGTAAGCGATCTTACCAGTATAATTACCAGCTAAATCCTTTTCTACATAACCAGTATAGATAGAGCTATTGACAATTTCTAATGTTCCATCTCCATTTGCATCATACTTAAAGGTAAAGCACTTATCGATTGCACCACCTGTTGTAGTTTCTACTGTAGAAACTTTATCCCAATTCCATACAACAGAAGGTTGACTATCTTTGACAACGATTGGTGTACTTGCACGGAATACAGCTTTATTGTCCTTATTTCCAATGAACAGATTTGCAACGTAAGTTCCAAGTTCTACCTTTTGGATAGAATTACTTAACTTTTCAATACTTCCGCCACTAACTACTTGGATTTCAGAAAGATTTACTGTAGTAAAGATAATATCTCTACCTTCAAGTGAAACATTATCTTTGATAATATCATTACCCTTCTTTAAAGTAACCTTAGCTTGAGAGTCAACAAGATCTTTTGGTTCTTCTTCAGCAGTAGCAAGCTGTAAGTGTTCTACTTTAAATCCATCTTTATCATAGCTAAAAGCAGAAATTCTAACTTTTTTAGCATCTACTTTATTTCCTGGATTATTAGGGTTATTATCAATAATCATATCCATAATACCGTCTGCTGCATTTGAAACAAGAGAATAGCTTCTAACTTCGGAATCTTTTGTATTCTTTGCACTAAGAGTAACAGAATACTTCATAACTCTTTCATTCTTTCCACCCTTATCATAAGTAGCGGTACATACAATACGAATTGTAGTAACGGAGGTTGGAAGAGAAGCTAATCCACTAACGTCAAAGTGTGTTCCATTATTATCAGCTGTTTGATTATCAATTGTAATGTAATTCTTTGCAGTATCTCCATAAGGTTCAGCTTCGAAAATCATGTTATTATTAAATATAGCACCTAATTGATCGCTTGCTTTTAAAGTAAGAACTAATTTATCATCTACATCCTTAGTTGGATTATAAGATAATTTTGAAGAATTTAAGGAAGCAGAGAATGTTGTTAAAGTTCTCTTTGCATAAACTCGAACAGGGCAAACACCAACATACTGATCATCATAATATACATAAACTGGTACGATACCATCTGCTGCATCCTTTGGAGGATACAATGCACCTGTTTCTTTATTTACTGCTAATTTATCATCATTAGATGATACAAAGGTAAATTTATCACTAGAACTACCATCATTGCGTTTAATTGAAGTAGCACCGTATTCTGTAACTTGAATTTTTACTGCAAGACCATATTCGTCATCAGAAACTGCAAAACTCTTTACTGCATAAGCATCATCAACACCGTAATTTCCACCGGTCTTAATAACTCCCCAATCAAGTAGAGAGCCGATTTTTACACTGGTATCTCCAGGAGTAATGATAACCTCATCACTAAGTGAATTTGCTTTTCCATTTACAACATTGAACCAGTCATCAAAAACAGCTTTTAATCTTACTCCATAATTTGCCTGTGCAGTATAGAACCAGATAGCAGGAGTAGACTGATCAAAAGTATATTCAGCATGATATTCAGCAGTATTCAAATCTTCAATCGTAACGCCTGCTTTCCATCCTTCATATGATTTGCATCCAGAGATATCTACTTTCTGACCTTGTGTTCCAGTAGTATAAATTCTATAATCTAAAGTAGATTTACTAGAACTTTCAGTAAGCTTTTCTGTGCCACTAACATAAACTTCTAATTCATTAGCAACATATTTGGTTGTTTTAATTCTAGTTTCTTTGTCTTGATAACGGATTACATATTCTGTATCTTCTTCTAATTCGTCGAACATGGTTACAGCTGCAACATTAGAATCTACAGCAACATTCAAACTTCCGATAAATACAGAAACTTCCTGATTATCTGTATCCTTTAATACTTTATAAACTTTAATAATATTTTTTGCTTCTGTAACAGCAGCACCTGCATTATTTAAAGAAGGCTTTGTAGCTTCTACTGCATTATTTGCTGTTTCATGATCTTTAAATGTAACTAAAATTTGATTCCATGCAGACTGTTGTGCAGAGAAGTTTTCTTCTACAACTATCTGGTATTCCTGTTCAGCAGTAACAAGATTTCCTTCTGTCTGATAGGATTGTACGGTTAAAGTAGCTGTTCCAGCTGCAACTGCAGTTAATTTGAATCCTTCTACCTTTACAATAGATTCGTCACTAGAAAGGACTCTCATCTTATCTGTGATTACTTTTGTATAATTATCTAAACCATAATTACCTGTTTTGTAATCAGAAGCAGTTTTAGCAGTTTTTAAAGTAACTTCATCACCAACAGAAAGTGCTTGGCTTAAACGCTTTTGAACTGCGTTTGTTAATTTTACTTTTGATGCGTTTTTCTTTACATAAACGGAAAAGTTTGCAGTTTTGGAACTTCCGCTGTTCTGGCTTGTATAGGTTACTTCTACAACTGCCTTTCCAACTCCATTTCCAGTTGCTGTAATTTTACCATTCTTTGCAACTTCAATTAAATTACTTCCACTTTTTACATTGTAAGAAACATCATAACCCTTTGTATTTTGGGATGGTGTCCAGCACCAATCATCATATTTACCGCTGGCATCTCCATCGACATAGAGAATCTTGCTAGAATACTTTAATCCTGGTGTAGCCGCTGCACTTGCAGTGTTTACTGGCACTAAACCGATCACCATAGCAAGGGTCAATACGAGGGCGATTTTTTTGAAGAAACTCTTCATTTTCTTTCTTCCTCCTTAACTTTTTAATAAGTTTTCATTATATTCTCATGTTTTCTGAAGCAAAAAAATTTCAATGGCGCATTAAGATTTCTATTTCTCAATATATGGAAAATATTATTTGTAATTTAAAATGAAAACATAGATTGACAATCGTAGTCTATTATGATAAACTAAGTATAGACTATTATGATAGACTAAAGAAGTAATAAAGGAGGAAAAACTGAAAATGGAGAAGATTTTTGAAAGTGAATATCGTTTTTTAAGTATTTTATGGGAGCATGAACCAATAGCCAGTCCAGATTTAGTGAAACTTTGCAATAACCAGTTGGGGTGGAAAAAATCTACTACTTATACAGTAATTAAAAAGTTAATAGATAAAAAAATTGTGAAGAGTGAAAATACGATTGTATCAGCATTAGTTAAAAAGGAAGAGGTGGATCGATGGGAAGGAGAAGAATTGTTACAACGTACCAGTAAAGGAAATATTCCTAATTTTTTAGCATCTTTTTTAAAAGATCGAAAATTATCAAAATCAGAGGTAGAGCGTATCCGACAGATTATTGATGGAGTGGAGGGAGAAAAGTGACAACAATCGTTAGTAGGCTTTGGATTATGAGTTTGCAAGCCTGTGTATTAATTGTAATTATTTTAATAGTACGCTCCTTTTTAAAAAGGTATCCAAAAATCTATAGCTATTGTCTTTGGATACTGGTTGGAATCAGACTATTATGTCCCATTTTTGTTGAAACTTCATTTAGTTTACAGCCAGAAGTAGAAGTGTTAAATTCTCATGTAGCAAAACCACAACAAGTTGTTTCTAATAATATTTCAAAAGAGATATTACCATCTCAAGAGTTGCCAAAAAAGCCTCAAGAAACAGTAATGCCAGTTATACAAAAAAATACTCAACTAGATTCTCCTAAAAATATAGAATCACTAAAGATAACAGGAATTCAGTTACTTACAAGTATTTATTTGATAGGTACAGGGATTGTTTTTTGTATTTATTTAGTACAGTATTTATTAATAAAACGTCGAATTTTTACTGCAGTCCGTGAAAAGGGAAAGGTTTGGTTATGTGAAAATATTCGTTCTCCATTTGTATTAGGAGTTTTTTTCCCAAGGATTTTTCTGCCTTATGGTTTAAGTGAACAAGAAAAATCTCATATACTAAAACATGAAAAAACACATATTAAGCACCACGATCCATTTATTCGGCTTGTAGGAATTTTGTGTATTTGTTTACACTGGTGGAATCCATTTGTATGGTTGGCAGTTTATAAAATGAACCAAGATATGGAAATGTTCTGTGATGAAACTACTTTACTTTATGCAGCAGCGGAAGAGAAAAAGTCTTATGCTAAAACTTTACTTTCTTTTGCAGAGAAACAAAGTGGATTTACAGTAGGTTTAGCATTTGGAGAGTCAAATACAGAAAGGAGGGTGAAGAATATTATGTATAAGAGAAAGAGTAGTATTATTATTTTATGTTTCATTATAGTATTAGTGGCATTTTGCACACTTGCTTTTATGACAGTACCAAAGGATTCTAAGCAAAGCAATACAGAGGGATTACTTGAGAATAATCAAAAAGATAATATAGAAAATGATACTATAGATTTAAATGAAAAGGATAATAAAACAGATAATAAGCAAATTGTATTAACAGAAGAAGATATTGAGTATTTAAAGATAGTTTCTTTAGGAATACCGAATTTTTCAAATGAACAGGAAATGGATATTAACTTTTGGGAAGAGTATTTGTTTGCTAGCTATACAAATAATACAGATAAAGAGATTATTTCTCAGTATAGCAAACAGTATAATGAGAATATCCCTTATATTAAGATTAGCTATGATGAGGTGAACCAAAGAGTTAAACAAATTTTTGGAAAAACATTAGACGAATATCTTATCAATCCAGAAGATTTAGGAAAAGATAAAGATTCTGTTCAATATAAAGATGGATATTGCTATATCAGTATTTCCGATTCCCCTGATTATTACTTTGAATCAGTGACAACGAATATTATAGATGGAAAAACAGAAGTAACTATGCAAAAAAACTGCGAAGATTTTCCTATAGGAAGAATAAAATTAACTTTACTGCCATCAGAGAATGAAAGAGGTTTTATTCTGACACAAAAGGAAGAAATTTGGTTTGAAAGTGGAAGTGTTATTAGAGGGAAAGATTTCATTTATGGAAATTGGACTATAACAAGATATATGACACCTGGAATCTATGCTTTATCACAAGAAGAAATCCAAAGGTTGATTGGAACAACAATAGAATACACTAATAATTCTATGCAGTCAGGGGCAGATCAGAAAAAGTATTCTGTTAAGCAATATCATAAGGAGTTAGTTACTGCAAGAGAATTTGATGAATCATTTAAACTAAGTATAGGTGAGGATCTAGGAATTGCGGCAATAGGTTTTGATTATTATGAGCTAGAAATAATGGAAGATATTTCATTTAACCCATTCGGAAAATTTTTCTATCAAATAGATGCCGAGAATGCTCTTATTTATTATGAGGGAGTCTTCTTTTGGGCACAAAAAGAAGATACTTCAAAACAGGATATACAATTAATGAAAGCGGCATATATTTCAGCACTAGAAGGTATTTATTTTGATAATGTCTATCCAGATGGAACAAGTTGTAATTTTGTTGAAGACTATGATAAAACAAAAAATCGTTTTGCAGTTTATGATATTGATTTTGATGGAAAAGATGAGTTAATCATTGAATATACTTCTAGTTATAATGCTGGAATGGGAACAATAATATATGATTTTGATCCACAGACTAATACATTTGAGCAAGAATTGGTCGAATATCCAGCACTTAGTTTTTATGATAATGGAGTAGTAGAAGCAGCCGCATCACATAATCATGGAATGGCAGCAACTTATGATGATTTTTGGCCTTATCATTTATATCAATATAAGCCAGAGCTAGATAAATATATTTTAATTGCAATGGTAGATGCTTGGGATAAAGAATATGCTAAAAAAGATTCTGACGGAAATTTGTTTCCACAAGAGGTTGATGTGGATGGAGATGGAATTGTATATTATGTTATGACAGATGGTGAGTATAAATTAGAAAAACCAATAGATGCAGACGAATATAATCAGTGGAAAAATTCTTATATAGGATCAGCAAACGAAATCAATATCCCATATAAATACTTAACAGAAGAAAATATTTATAGTATTCAATAATCTAATATATAATCAAAAGAGGGTACTTTCGAAAGTATCCTCTTTTGATCGTTAATTCATTGAAAAAAGCTTGCGATGTTAAAATTATTTGGGTATAATAAGAGCAGTTCGTTTTTGGCATCCGATTAGAAATTTGTATATACAATAAAAGGAGAAAAGATAATATGTCATCAAATGTAAAAAAGAAAGGTTCTGCTCAACAGACAACACGTTCACCAGAGGCAAGATACCTGCTTTTACTTCCAGTTCTTTTTGTAGTAGCAATACTTCCATTGATTGTAAGGTATCATGAATATCCTACTAAATTGGAAAATTATACTTGGTTTGCTGCTCAGGAAAAAGCAGATGATTATTTTTTATACTGGAAGCAACAATGGTTTATTATTATGTTAATTTTCATGGTTTGTATTGTTGCCGTTCGTTCTATTTTAATGAAAAAACAGCTATCTTTTCATAAAATATTTATTCCCATCTTTGTTTATGCAGCATTAGCATTTTTGTCAACAATTTTTTCGAAATATCGCAGTTATGGATTTACAGGAATTTTTCAGCAGTTTGAAAGTGTTTGGGTGTTACTTGGATATGCAGTAGTTGTCTATTATGTTTATCTTATGGTAGAAACAGAAAAAGATGTTTCTATTATTTTAAATGCTTTATTATGTAGTGCTATATTTTTAGGGGTGTTGGGGGCTTCCCAAGCGTTTGGAAAAGATTTTTGGCTTACTTCAGCAGGACTTAGTTTAATTTATCCTGCTAATATGAAAGGAGCAGGAATTCAGGCAGTATTTGGAGAAAAAAGAGTGTATATGAGTTTATATAATCCAAATTATGTAGGAGTTTATACTGCATTGGTTGTTCCTGTTTTTGTTACTTTATTGAGTTTTTGTAGAAATTGGAAGAAAATAGTTGCTTATTTGGTAGCTATTGCAGGAATATTAGTTGGAATGTTTGGCTCTCAATCGAAAGCAGGATTGGTTGGAATTGCAGCAGCAGCAGGTTTTCTTATTATTATGCTTCGAAAATATCTATTTCGACGTTGGTATATTCCAGTAGGAGGAGCTGTAATTATTGTCTGTGGTTTCTTAATAATCAATGCAGTAAATCATAATGCCTATTTGGAATCTATTTTGAATTTATTTCGAGATACAAAAACAGAAGAACCTGCTTTATCAGAAATTCAAACCTTAGATGATTGTGTGGAAATTACATACAAAGGAAATAAGATGAAAATTTCTTCCAATTTAAGTGAAAATAGTTTTGAATTTTTGATAAAAGATCAAGAAGATAACATCTTAGAATGTGATTTTAATGCAGACACCTTAACTTGGTCAGTGATCGATGAAAGATTTTTAGGAATTATAATTACTCCAGTTAATTTAAATGGGGTGCTAGGCTTTTCTGTAGTTATAGATGGAAAGAGTTGGTATTTTGCAAATCAACTTTATGAAAACGATGCTTCTTATTATTATTGGAATATATATGGCAAATTTGATAAGATTATTATGGATGAACCGGCATTTCGAGGAATAGAAAACTTTGCTACAAATCGAGGTTTTATTTGGGCACATACGTTTCCATTATTAAAAAAGTATATTTTTCTTGGAGCTGGTGCAGAAAGTTTTGTATTTGTATATCCACAAAGAGATTATGTCAATCTATATAATTATGGATATGGAGAACAATTACTGACAAAGCCACATAATCTTTATTTACAGATTGCAGTACAAACAGGAGTAGTTTCTTTAACTGCATTTTTGCTATTTTATTTAATTTATTTTATTTCTGGAATTCGATTATATTTTAAATGTAATTTTGATACTCCTCTAACACAGGCGGGAGTTGGAATTATGGCAGGAACATTTGGATATATGGTAATGGGATTGACCAATGATTCTTGTATTACAGTAGCACCTGTATATTGGGTATTGCTAGGTTTAGGTGTAACTATTAATTTGTTAGTTAAGAAACAAAAGACAGTATAAAATTTACTTTAAAAGTAAAGCAGAATTTCATTCTGCTTTATTTTTTTGACTTTTTTGATACCATTTTCAGATATTGTATTTTTTACTTGTATCTTATTCAAAAAGCTTATAAAATTTGAATGGTATTACGTTAAAAAATGCTAGGTGAACAGTAAATTAGGTTATTTACTTCTAAAAACAATCGTAGTATGGAGGATGCAAATGATAAAACAAGTACAAAAGATGAAAGAAACAATGCACGAACAAAACAGAGGAAAAAGAATCAGTAAAAAGAAAGAGAAACCGATTTATTTAGGTTTAGATCTTCCCACAGAAAAAAGAGTTCAGGGAAAAATTTCAGATCAATGTACAGTAGACGAGTGGTTTTGGTTTTGGCTCTATCAATATAAATCTGTTACTGTAAAGCAGGGAACTTTGGAAAGTTATGTGTGTATGTATCAATATTATATACAGTCAGAGTTTGGAAATCAACCGATTACAAAAATAAATGGAGAAAAAATTCAATTATTTTATAATAGGATGGCAAAAGATGGCTATGCAGGAGCTACAATTTCTCTACTTCGAGCATTACTTAATTCTATGTTTGGGCAAGCTTATAGGAATGGATATTTAGATAAAAATCCAGTAGAACAGGCAATTTTACCAAAGGTGATTGGAAAAAGAGAACGAAGAGTATTAACAGTACAAGAACAAAATTTACTGCTTCGTTATGGAAAAGGAAATGAGATTGAAGGGATTATCTTTACTGCACTTTCTACAGGAATGAGAATTGGAGAAATATGTGGATTAGAATGGAAAAATATAAATTTTAAAGATCAGGAAATTATAATAGATGGTACATTAAAAAATACAAGAGATGGTAAGTTTTTTAAAGATAATCCTAAAACACAAAGTAGTTATAGAGTAATTCCAATGATTTCACGACTGTCAAAACTATTTGAACAAATAAAACAAATTCAGCTTTACGATAAGACTGTTAAAAAAGAAAATTGGAATCCAATTTCAGGTTTAGAACATTTAGTTTTTACCAGACAAGATGGAAAGCCTTTTACTGGACAACATATCCGTCAACAGTTAGATAGAATTGTAGTATCTATTAACAAAGAAGAGCCAGAGTTAGGTTTTGGACATATTACTCCACATACTTTACGTCATACATTTGCTACTCGTGCACTAGAAAATGGGATACCTCCTAAAATTGTACAAGAGATTTTAGGACATAGTAGTATTCGAATGACATTAGACTTTTATACTCATGTTCTTCCTGAGACAAAAGCAGGAGAGATGAAAAAGATAGAATCTTTATTTTTAGAAAAGGAAATAAGAAAATTCTTTTGAATATGGATTCTTCTGCCATTGAGTTTCTCCTTTGAAAATTCGATAATAAGACGTATCTGAAGCGATTTACACTTACAAAGGAGGAAATTATGAAAACAACTTTTCAAAAATTGGAAGCAGATAAGGAGTATACGTTTGAAGAGGTAGCTAAAATTTGGTTACAAAATATGATGGTAATAACAAAAGAGTCTACTTATTCCAAGTATAGTGTTTTAGTACAAATCCATTTACTACCTGATTTAAGACAATATAAACTAAAAGATCTAAATTCAATTATGTTAGAACAATATTTATACAAAAAATGGAAAGAAGGTAGATTAGATGGAAAAGGCTCGCTTGCGCCAAGTACCGTTCGGCTACTTGCATGTATTCTTCAATCAATTTTACGGTTTGCAAAACAGATGGGATATATAGATACGACTTATGGAACGATTTCTAAACCAAAACTTGTTTTAAATGAAATGGAACTTTTTACAGCAGAAGAACAAAAATGTTTGGAGGAATATATTTTTTGTAAGCAGGATCTTGGAGCATATGGAATCTATATTTGTTTGTATACAGGACTGCGGCTAGGAGAAATTTGTGCACTGACATGGGGGGATATCTATTTAGAAAACAGTTATTTGAAAGTTCGTCGGACTTTACAACGAATTCAAGTGGCAGATCCATCAAAGGATCCATATGGAGCAAAAACCAAAATTTTAATTGATATTCCTAAAAGTAAATCTTCTCTAAGAGATATTCCATTGACATTGTCTATGCAGAGACTACTCTATACAATTCGTCTATCTAATCCAGCTTGTTATGTACTGACAGGAGAAGCGGGACATTATATGGATCCTAGAACCTATCAGAAACGATTTCATCGATATTTAAAGGAGTGTGGATTAAAGTCCAGAAATTTTCATACTCTTAGACATCAGTTTGCTTCTAACTGTATTGCAATAGGAGTAGATGTGAAATCTTTGAGTGAAATTTTGGGACATTCCAATGTAAATATTACATTAAATCGGTATGTTCATTCTAATATGGAATTAAAACGGATTCAGTTAAATAAACTAGATCCTGCAGCCATTCAAATGACTGCAGGAAAAAATTTTTCTTAAAATGTTTTATGGTGTCAGTCTATGAATATCCCTTGGAAATAGACAACCACAGCGCACATTTGGAAGTTGTGCAAGACAAGTTAAAAAACGTTCTAAACCAAGACCGAATCCACCATGGGGAGCGATTCCATAACGATGGATCATAAGATAGCTTTTTAAAATAGTTTCATCCATACCAAGTCGTCTAATTTTTTCAAGCTGTTCTTTATAAGAATGAATTCTCTGTCCACCTGTGGTTATTTCCATTCCACGAAATAGTAGGTCAAAACTTAGTGTTTCTTCTCTATTTTCTGGATTTTCCATAGCATAAAAGGGACGTTTTTTCGTTGGATAATGTGTAACAAATATAAACTCACTTCCAGTTTCTTGATAAACTTTTTCACAGAGCAATCGTTCTTCTTCTGGAGAAAGATCTTCCTTTTCAGATGAGAGAAAATTTAGGCATGATTTTGCTTGAGAAAATCGAATCGCTGGAATTTGGGTTATTTTAGGAAGATGTATAGAAAGTAACTCCAGTTCAGCTTTATAATTTTCTGAAAGAAAGGAAAAAATACTAGAAAGCATTGCCGTTTCTAACTGCATAAGTTGAGAAAAGTCTTTTAAATATCCTAATTCTACATCGACACTGGTATATTCGTTTAGATGACGGGAGGTATCATGTTTCTCTGCACGAAATACAGGTGCAATTTCATAAACTCGTTCAAATACACCCGTAAGAATTTGTTTATAAAACTGTGGACTTTGGGCAAGGCAAGCTTTCTTTCCAAAATAGGGAAGAGTAAATAGTGTTGCACCTCCTTCTGCTCCAGATGCTCCTAATTTTGGAGTGTGGATTTCTGTAAATTCATAGCTATCCAAAAAGTGGCGTATTCCAGAACAAATTCCTGCCTGCAACTGAAAAATTGCCCTAGTTTTTTCATTGCGTAAAGAGATTGGGCGATAATCCAAACACGTTTCTAAAGAGATAGGAAGCTCTTTGTTATGGATAACAATAGGAAGTTTTTCAGCAGGAGAGGATAATATTTGTAATGTTTTTAAACGGAGTTCAAATCCTTGTTTAGCACGTGGCTCAGGATGAACAATAGCGGTAATTTTTACACAGGATTCCTCAGAGATTGATTTTAAATCAAAGTCTGAAAATTCTCCATAGACACATGAGAGGATTTTCCTTGGAGTTCTTAATAAAATAAAAGCAAATCCACTCATTTTGCGGATTTTATAAATACTTCCGTGAAGTGTGACTAATTCGCCGAGGTGATTGGACAATTCTTTTGGAGATATACTTTCTTGAAAGAATTCTGTTGAAAGCTGTCCTGAAATAGATTGTATCTTCATAAATTTTATACTCCTTTTTTAAAATGGATAGATTGACTAAAATGTTTCTTTCATCCATACGGACAGCGTCTATCTGTCCCATAAGATCACCTCCTTTCTAAGAAAAAAAGCCGCATGAGAATATCATTTCCCATGCGGCTTTTTCTATCTATCACACGGGAGCAGCACAAAAAGCGTCTGCTCCCATAAGTTATTACTCAAGGTCGCAGACGCTGCCGATCGTCGTCTTTTTGAATAAAGAGAAAGACAAATTCGTTCATTACAGCACCCTCCGATAAAGTTTAAAAAGGATTATATTTCATTTTTAGGATATTGTCAAGAAAAATATTTTTAATCAGATCCAGCCACCGTCAAAACGTATGACTTGCCCTGTCATATAACTACTAGTCTGCATTGCAATTTCATAAATAAATTGGGCGGCTTCTTGTGGTTTTGCTAGTCTACCAGCAGGAATTTCGTCTATCAATGCGTTTCTTTCCTCAGTAGAAAGAAATGCGTTCATCTCTGTATCAACTGCTCCAAGAGCGATGGCATTGACACTGATGCCACTTGGGGCAAGTTCTTTGGCAAGTGCCATTGTAAAGGCGTTGATTCCCCCTTTTGTGGCAGAGTAGGCAACTTCACAAGAAGCACCACAAATTCCCCATACCGAAGAAATGTTTAAAATTCGACCGGATTTTTTACGAATCATGGAGGGAAGAGCTTCCTGACAGCAATAAAAAACAGAAGATAGATTGGTATGCAGTATTTTGTTCCAGTCGTCAGATGTCATATCAGTAAGTAGCCCAATATGAGAAATACCGGCATTATTAATTAAAATATCGATTTCACCAAAAGTTTTTTTCGCATTAGAAATAAAGTTATGTGCTCCATCAGGAGTACTTACATCCGAAAGAATTGCTATACATTGACCACCAAAGGCATGTATCTGCGCCTTTGTGTTTTCAAGTGCTTCTTTGTTATGTGCACCATTAATCACAACTAGACAACCCAGTCGGGCAAACTCTATTGCACAAGCACGTCCCACTCCACGGGAAGAACCTGTAATTAAGACAACGGCAGGTCGTTTCATGCTATTCTCCTTTTATATTTGAATTTCAATCCGCAGTAAGAATGCTGATAACATTCTTGGATATAGTTCCGCTATACCATAAATTTGTGCACAAATGTGCACATAAAATCAGAAGTTGAAACAATGCTTCTCTGTTTCAATATTATACCTTATTATAACCTAGATTTCTACTAAAAAATCTCTTAACTATTCTTATCAGAAAACGCCTTGCGCAACATTTGGAGGTGATGTATAATAAAAGCTCAGAAAAAGAAAACAGACTAGAGGGTTATTAGTATGGAGGAATAGGATAGTATGGCAAGATCAGTCAGACGCAGTCTTATGATATTAATAGTTATGGGGATTTTTACTTTTACAATACTTTTTGGATTTCCATTCCTTAAAAAAAAGTATGGAGTACCAGAAGATGTTTTAGAACGAATAAAGCAGGCATCCATAGAGATTAAACAAAAACAAAATGAACAATTAACAGTAGGAAGTGCAGCCAACATTCCAGATCATGTAATAAAACTTTGGATGAAACGAGGAGAAGAGGGAAGACTGGAAAAATTTATATTAGAAATATTTCAAATAAAAGATCAACGTCTTTTATTACTTACAATTCCAGAAACGACAAGAGTGACAATGTCCAATGAATTATATCAACAGATGCAGGCAGAAGAATCATTTCTTCCTCAAATGCTAACATTGCAAACAATTTCCGATCATTTTTCTCCGGGAAAGGCAGAAAAATTTGCAGCAAGTTTAATAGAAGAATTTTTGGATATCCATTTAGATAGCTATGCAGCAGTAACAGCTTCTTGGATCGATTCTTTTTTGACTCCAATTCAAGATGGAGCAGAAGAGTTCTATCAGCTTTCGGATTCTATGAAGGATAAGATGAAAGAGCCTGTTACGATACGGAAAACGAAACAACAGATAGAACAGATGTATGCAGATTTGGGTTGCTTTTTTTCTCAGGAGATCGAGTCCGTTATACCATATTTGGAAGCTTATGAAGCGTTAAAACCGACAGATGTTTCCGCACAACTACTTCCGGGAGAACACACTAATTCTGCTTACCTTCCTGAGATAATTAAGGCGAAACAAAAGATCTATGAATATCAGATATCAGAGAAAGTAGGGCAGAAATGAAGATTTGTGTAAAAAAAAGAAAAGTTGGAATTGTGGCATTATTTATAACTGCACTTTTTATATTTGGAATAATTTTATTTCAGGCAGGTTTAAAAGCAGGAGCTGCTTCCTCTCAGCCAGGTTCATCAGGAGATCCATTAATTACAAAAAGTTATTTAGATCAGAGGCTTTCTGAACTTGGCGCAGAAAAAAATTCTTATGGAAAAGTTACAGTGGCAAAGGGAAAGACAATAACTGCTTTTGCAGGAACAGAAATGATTGTCTATAGCGGAAATGGAACAGTAATTGGAACAGCAGGGTTACTTAATTTAAGCAGTGGACAGGTATTTCAAAAAGAAACTTCGATTGTTCTTTACAACCTTTATTTTTCTCCTGCCTCCTCTTCTGGGATTACAGCAAAATCAGAACTTATCGTATTTGTACGTGGAGACTATCAAATTAAATAGATGGGAGAATAGAATGTATGGATTTTATCAAATAAAGAAAAGAGATATTATATTAATTTTAGTTGGAACATTTTTTATGGCAGCTTCTATCAATTTTGCCTATGATCCGATGAATATGGTGACAGGAGGAGTAACAGGCCTTGGAATTGCAGTTGAGGATCTGACAAAAAGATTTTTTAGTTTTGGTCCTCCAGTCTGGATGACAAATTTAATATGTAATATTCCCCTGTTTTTATTTGCCTATCGAATATTAGGAAAAAGTGCTCTTGGTAAAACACTGTTTGCAGCGATTGCACTTACAATATTTTTATATGTTTTGCCAGTAAAAAGTATGGTTGGAGAGGACTATCTATTAGCTTCCGTTTTTGGTGGTGTGGTTGGAGGAGCAGGAATTGGATTTGTACTTTCTGCTATGGCAACGACTGGCGGAACAGATTTATTGTGTATGTTAATTCATGAAAAGAAAAAATATTATTCCGTCCCTCGATTGCTCAGTGTTGTAGATGGAATTGTTGTTTTGATGGGAGTTTTTGTTTTTGGAATCAACAGAGCTTTATATGCAGTTATTGCTGTATATATTACCTCCAAAGTTTCGGATGGGATGTTAGAGGGAATGAAGTTTGCAAAGATGACATATATTATTTCCGATTATGCTAAGGAGATTGCAGATGAGATTTTACAAAAAATAGGGCGAGGGGTAACTGGATTAAATGCAGAAGGAATGTATTCAAACTCTGAAAAAAAGATGTTGCTTTGTGTCGTTGGCAAAAAGGAAATTGTGGAAGTGATTCAAATAATAAATCAGATAGATCCAAAAGCATTTGTGATTGTCAGCGATATCAGGGAAGTTATGGGAGAGGGTTTTATTGAAATTAAACAGTAGAAAACTCAAATTTGGTCGTTTTTATGAGAAAAAGTTCTTATAATTTTGTCGGATATACAAAGTATACAAAATGTGAAAGCCATATTTAGTAAAATAAGATATGGCTTTTAAACAGTAAATAGTGTATGATAGGGGTATGGACAAAATAGACGACTCCCGAAGAGGAGTACAGTTTGTTTATTTAGGAAGAATATTTGGGAGGAAGCAGACATGGCAAGTTTATCATTAAAAAACATCAACAAAGTTTATCCAAATGGATTTGTCGCTGTAAAAGATTTTAATCTTGAGGTAAAAGATAAAGAGTTTATCATTTTCGTAGGTCCATCTGGTTGTGGAAAATCTACAACTCTTCGTATGGTTGCAGGATTGGAAGAGATTTCAAGCGGTGAATTGTGGATCGGAGACAAGTTAATGAATGACGTTGAACCAAAAGATAGAGATATCGCAATGGTTTTCCAGAACTATGCTCTTTATCCTCATATGTCAGTATATGATAATATGGCATTTGGTTTGAAACTTAGAAAAACTCCAAAGGATCAGATTGACAAACTGGTACATGAAGCTGCAAAGATTTTAGGAATTGAACAACTTCTAGATCGTAAGCCAAAGGCATTATCTGGTGGTCAAAGACAGCGTGTTGCTATGGGACGTGCGATTGTACGTAATCCAAAGGTATTCTTAATGGATGAGCCGTTATCCAACTTGGATGCAAAACTTCGTGTACAGATGAGAATTGAGATCTCTAAGCTTCATCAGAGATTGGAAACTACTATCATCTACGTAACTCATGACCAGACAGAGGCTATGACTCTTGGTACTAGAATCGTTGTTATGAAGGATGGTTTAATCCAACAAGTTGATACTCCTCAAAATCTCTATGATCGTCCAGTAAACCTCTTTGTTGCAGGTTTCATGGGATCTCCGCAGATGAATTTTATTGATTGTAAAGTAGCACAACAGGGAAAAGACATTCTGTTAATGTTTGGTTCTAATTCCATTAAAGTTCCAGAAGCAAGAGCAAAGAAATTAATTGAAGGAAAGTATGTTGATAAGACAGTTGTACTTGGAATTCGCCCAGAGGATGTAAAAGACGAAGAGCTGTTCTTAAATTCTTCTCCTGAAAGCGTAATTGAGGCTACTGTAAGAGTATATGAGCTTCTTGGTGCAGAAGTATTCTTGTACTTTGATGTAGATGGATTTAATATTACCGCACGAGTTAATCCGCGTACTACTGCAAGACCGGGTGACACAATTAAGATTGCAATGGATCTATCAAAGATGCACATTTTTGATAAAGAAACTGAGAAGATTATTGTTCACTAATTTTTCGCAGAGATGATAACAATGCAGTTTGTTTCTTAACCGAAGCAAACTGCATTTTTTCATAAAAAATATAAATTAATTTAGTCAATAAACAAAATATAGATTATAAAATTTTTTATGATATAACCAAATTTTTATTTAATTTTTTCTAAAATTTATTTACTTTTCACCAAATTAGTGCTAAAATAAAACCATGTCAGGAATGAAAAGAAAGGTTGGGATGAAATATGATTTCAAATCAGGTTCTTCAGAATACAATCGAAGGATTAAAGCAGATTACACGAATAGATATCTGTGTGATGGATACCGAAGGGAAATCCCTGGCTTCTACGATTAGTAATGCAGACGAGTATGAAAATGCAGTTCTTGCATTTGTAGACTCTCCCGCAGATAGTCAGGTGCTGCAAGGCTATCAGTTTTTTAAGGTATTTGATGATCATCAACTAGAATATGTCGTTTTGGTAAGAGGTGACAGTGATGATGTATATATGGTAGGAAAGATTGCAGCATTTCAGATTCAGAATCTGTTAATTGCCTATAAAGAACGATATGATAAGGATAATTTTATCAAAAATCTTTTATTAGATAATCTTCTTTTAGTTGATATTTATAATCGTGCAAAAAAACTTCATATTGAAACCGAAGTCAGACGAGTTGTATTTATTATCGAAACAAAAAATGAGAAGGATACCAATGCACTAGAAACAGTACGTAGTCTTTTTTCTGGTAAGAAGAATGATTTTATTACAGCAGTAGATGAAAAAAATATTATCCTTGTAAAAGAACTAAAACCTTCAGAAGGATATGAAGACTTAGATAAGACTGCCCGTGTTATTTTAGATATGCTTAATACAGAGGCAATGGCAAAAGTACATGTAGCTTATGGTACAATTGTTCATGAGATAAAAGATGTATCTCGTTCCTATAAAGAAGCGAAGATGGCATTGGATGTCGGAAAGATTTTTTACAGTGGAAGAAATGTAGTTGCCTATAATAACCTTGGAATTGGACGTCTGATCTATCAATTACCAATGCCACTTTGTAAAATGTTTATTCGAGAGATTTTTGACGGGAAGTCACCAGATGACTTTGATGAAGAAACTCTAACAACAATCAATAAATTCTTTGAAAATAGTTTAAACGTTTCTGAAACTTCAAGACAGCTTTATATTCACAGAAATACTTTGGTATATCGTCTTGATAAACTGCAAAAGAGTACAAATTTAGATCTACGTGTCTTTGAAGACGCAATTACTTTTAAAATCGCATTGATGGTTGTGAAGTATATGAAATATATGGAGAATATAGAGTATTAAAAGTTTACTTACCGAGGAGTTTGCCGGATACATAATTTTACTGATGAATCGGCATCACCTCGGTATTTTTGTGACGAAATTGTGGAGTTGCTTGCACTTCTTGTAATTTTATGATAGAGTGAATGAGAAAACAGAATTTAGAAAGGTAGATTGGAATGACCGATTCTTATCATTTACAAGAAGAACTTAAAAAGGAAGCTCCGGTAATCTTATTTCATGATGTATCTAAGGAATATCAAAAGGGAATTCCAGCAATTAATCATGTCAGCTTTAAAATTCAAAAAGGGGAATTTGTATTTATTGTTGGAAGTAGTGGATCAGGGAAATCTACTTTGATTAAACTGATGATGAAAGAGATTAAACCGACTTCAGGGAAAGTATTTGTAGCAGGAAAAGATCTGTCAAGACTGCGACGCTGGCAGGTAAGCCGTTATCGTAGAACGATTGGAATTGTATTTCAAGATTTCAGACTGTTGGCAGATCGCTCTGTATTTGAAAATGTGGCATTTGCACAGCGTGTAATTGAAACACCTGTTCGAGAAATCAGACGTCAGACACCTAGGATGTTAGCTATGGTGGGGCTTTCTGATAAGCATAAAAATTATCCTCATGAATTGTCAGGAGGAGAGCAGCAAAGAGTTGCTCTAGCTAGGGCAATGGTAAACAATCCAGTTCTCCTATTAGCAGATGAACCGACTGGAAATCTGGATCCAAAAAATTCATGGGAAATTATGCACTTATTGGAAGAGGTAAATCGGAGAGGAACAACCATTGTTGTTGTAACACATAACCGTGAAATTGTTGATGCAATGCAAAAACGTGTAATAACGATGAAAAATGGCATCATGGTCAGTGATAATCAAAGAGGTGGATACGCAAATGCCAAAACTGAGCACAATTTGTTATAGTACAAAACAGGGATTTAAAAACATAAGAAGGAATCGAATGTTTTCTTTAGCGTCGATTGGAACAATGACAGCCTGTCTTTTTTTATTTGGTATTTTTTATTTCGTTTTATCAAATTTACAATTTATGATTCGATCAGCAGAAACATCGGTTGGAATTACAGTCTTTTTTGAAGAGGGAATTACAGAAGAAGAGATTGCACAGTTAGGAGCAACCATTCGAACAAGGACAGAGGTAGAGTCTTGTCGATATGTTTCACCAGAAGAAGCTTGGGAAAAATGTAAAGAGAAGTTTTTATCTGAAGAATTAGTAGCGACTTTTAAAAATGATAATCCCTTAGAAAATTCTGCTTCTTTTGAAATTTATTTAGACGATATTTCAAAGCAGGAAACGATGGTAAAATATTTAAAAAGCTTACCAAAGATTCGAAGTGTAAATAATTCAGAAGAGTTAGCAAAGTCTTTGAATGGGTTCAACCGAGCTGTCACCTATATTTCTGGTGCGATTATTGTTATTTTGTTATGTGTAGCAGCATTTTTAATTAGCACTACTGTGACAACAGGAATTTCTGTTCGAAAAGAGGAAATCTCAATTATGAAGCTAATTGGGGCTTCTGATTTTTTTATCCGTGCACCTTTTGTAGTAGAGGGACTTTTTATTGGAGCGATTGGAGCAGCAATTCCACTTTCATTTTTATATTTATTATATTATAGAATTATTGAAATGATTACAGAAAAGTTTAATAGTACATTCCAAAGTTTTAGCTTTTTATCTGCAGGGGAAGTATTTCATCTGTTAATTCCGATTTCTTTTGGAATTGGAATGGGAATTGGTTTTCTTGGAAGTTATCTGACAGTACGAAGACAACTAAAAAAGATGAATGGTTAAAGCTAGAGGAGGAAAAAATGAAGAGAAAATATATTCAAACTGCTAAAAGACGTATGTTTACTTTTCTTTTAGGTGGACTTTTGATTTTTGGAGAACCACTTGCTACACTTTGTCCGAGTTTTATAAAGCAAGAAACAAAAATTCAAGCGGCTTCTTTGACATATGAAGAAAAGTTAAAAGAAGCTCAAGATAAAAAGGCTCAACTAGAACAGAATAAGAAAAAGACACAAGAAACTCTGTTAAAATTAAAGGGAGAGCGAGAAGATATTTTAAAGTATATTGAAGAGTTAGATATGGAATTAAATAATATTAATCTTCGTATTGCAAAATTGGAGGAGGATATTGTTTTAACACAAAAAGAGCTAGAACAGACACAAAAAGATTTAGATGAAGCAAAGAAACAGGAAGCAGAACAATATGATATTATGAAACGAAGAATTCAGTATATGTATGAAAATGGGAACACTGATTATCTGGAAATTTTGCTTCATTCTGAAAGTATTTCTGACTTATTAAATCAGGTAGAATATTTTTCTAAAATTACAGAATACGATAATAAACTTTTGGAACGCTATACACAGACAAAACTTTTAGTAGCAGATAAAGAAGCCTGTTTAGAGTTAGATTTGCAAAATTACAGTGAATTAAAAGAGGCTGCGGATTTCGATCGACAGACTGTAGAAACACTTATTTCAGATAAAGCGGATTTAATTAAAGAGTATACAAAAAAGATTGGAATTACAGATGATTTATTAGCTACTTATGCAGAAGAGATCACCAGTGCTAATGCAGAAATTGATAAAATTAAAGAGGAAGAACAAAGGCGAATTGAGGAGGAGGAACGAAAGCGAAAGGAAGAGGAGGAGCGATTAAGAAAAGAGAAAGAAGAACGGGAAAGAAAAGAAAAGGAAGAAGCAGCAAATAATGCACAAAATATTATAAAATCGGATACTACTTCTGTAGATAATATGATCTGGCCGCTGCCGGGTGATGGAAGAACCTATTCTGGATTTGGAAAGCGAAATGCTCCGACAGCAGGAGCAAGTACCTATCATAGAGGAGTGGATATTGGAGGAAATTTAGGTGCTTCTATTGTAGCTGCTCTAGCGGGAACAGTAGAAAAATCATCTTATAGTGTAACAAATGGTAATTATATTATTATTAATCATGGTAATGGACTACGAACTGCCTATTTACACTGTTCTAAATTATTAGTTTCTGTAGGAACGTATGTACAACAAGGGGAAACCATAGCCCTTGTTGGTTCAACAGGAGTTAGTACAGCACCTCATCTACATTTTGGAGTATCTGTAAATGGAACGTATGTTGATCCACTAAATTACATAAGCTATAGTAAATAATGTAAGTTTAAGGAAACTGAAAGGGAGATTTTTATGAAGAAAAAGTTTTCATCTGGAGTAGTAGCTGGAGTTATGATTTCCATGCTGGTATTTACAGTCTTTTTTTCATTCTATCTAAAAAAGGTAGAACAAAAGGAAGATAACAACTCTGGGGTAGTATCAGGACAGCAATTAGATAACACATCTAATCAGTCAGAACCAAAAAGTGAACTCAATAAAAAGGTCAATTATATAAAAAGATTGATTGATCGATACTATATGGGGGAAGTGACAGAAGAAGATTATGAAACATGGTATTTACGTTCTGTGCTTTATGCTTTAGATGATCCTTATTCTTGTTATTATACTCCACAAGAATATAATGAACTAATGGAAAGTTCAAATGGTACGTATTGTGGAATTGGAGCATTAGTCAGCCAAAATGTAAAGACGGGAGTTATCACAATTGTAAAACCCTTTATAAATGGACCTGCATATGAAGCAGGAATGTTACCAGGAGATATTATTTATAAAGTAGAAGGAAAAGAAGTAACAGGTGTGGATATTAGTCAAGTAGTCAGTGAGATGAAAGGAGAAAAGGGTACAAAAGTAGAGATAGAAGTAGTGCGGGAAGGAGAAAAAAGTCCTCTTTCTTTAAAAATTACAAGAGATACTGTAGAGGTTCCAACAGTAGAATATAAAATGTTAAAAGATAATATTGGATATATTTATATTATGGAATTTGACGAGGTGACTGCAAAACAGTTTTTAGATGCAGTGGAAAGTCTAATAAATCAGGGAATGAAAGGTTTAGTAATTGATATTCGAGATAATCCGGGTGGACTATTAGAAACAGTAGTTGCTATGTTAGATCGTATTTTGCCAGAGGGATTAATTGTCTATACAGAAGATAAAAATGGACAGCGAGAGGAGAAAACTTCTGATAAAGTTGAATTTAATCTTCCACTTGCAGTTTTAATTAATGGAAATAGTGCAAGTGCTTCTGAAATCTTTGCTGGTGCAATTCAAGATTATGAAAAAGGAGTAATTGTAGGAACACAGAGTTTTGGAAAGGGAATTGTACAATCTGTAATTCCGCTATATGATGGAAGTGCTGTAAAAATGACAGTTGCCTATTACTATACACCAAAGGGAAGAAATATTCATGGTATTGGAATTACACCAGATGTGGAGATAGAATTAGCAGAAGAGTTAAGTAAAAAAGTAGTAATTTCAGAAGAGGAAGATAATCAATTACAAAAAGCAGTTGAGATTATAAAAGAAAAATGTAAGAATAATAACTAGCAAAAAAGGTTGCTGCAAAATAACTTTAAAAGATAATTTTGCAGTAACCTTCTTTCTATTCTTTTTCTTTTGGCTTTTCTTTAAAAAGCAAGCTGGAAATGATATAGCCATAGATATCAGAACTTTTTTTCTTCCATTGAGTACAGATATGATCAGCTGCTTCTTTAGAAGAAACGATCAAATTGAGATCGATGATTGCTAGTCCACGTTCTAAAACCTGAAGTCTGGCAATATATTCATTTTGTTTTATCTCAAAATATTCTGCAGGTGCAGAAACTTCTTCTCGAAGATTATATCGATTTTCCGAAATATATTGATCAATTTCTGTTCGAATTGCTAAAGAAACAGAGGACTCAAAAAAGGAAAGAGTCTCTCGACCTGAATTGGTAATACGATACATAGAAGTATTATTTAGTGTTTCCCGACGAATAAACTCATCGTCTACCAAATCCGAAAGAGTTTGTTGTGTATTAAAATAAGTAGTGTAATCTTTCTCTAAAAGGAAATTTGTAATCTGTACATTTGTCATCGGAAAGTCAACTTTATCTAGGATGTATAAAATAATCAGCTTATATAACATTCTTGTTTCTGGCTGCATTACAAAAGTTTTTTCTAACATAAATTTTCCCTCCTGATAAATAAACGATTGATTTCCGATGGATCTGAGAATATGATTTATTTGATATAACGCTTTACTGCATCGGAAACTACTGCACAGACTCTTGGATCAAAAGGCATTGGCAAAATATTTTCTTCGTTTAATTCTTCTAACGAAATCAAATCTGCAATTGCCTGCGCCGCAGCGAGTTTCATATCCTCTGTAATTTGAGAGGCGTGCCCTTCTAAGGCCCCCTTAAAAATTCCCGGAAATGCAATAACATTATTCACTTGGTTTGGAAAATCTGATCTACCAGTTCCAACAATACGAGCTCCTGCCTGCTTTGCAAGATCAGGAAGAATTTCAGGAACAGGATTTGCCATAGCGAATAAAATAGAGTCTGAATTCATAGAGGAAACCATCTCTTTGGATACAATATTTGGAGCAGAAACACCAATAAAAATATCGCATCCTTTCATCGCATCAGCTAGGCTTCCTGTTTTTCCCTCTAAATTAACAGAAGATAGAATTTGTTTCTGCATCCAATTTAAGTCTGGGCTGTTTTTATGTAGAATTCCAGAGCGATCACAGAGAATAATATGAAGAAATCCATAGGTCAATAAAAGTTTTGCAATCGCAATTCCAGCAGAACCAGCTCCGTTAATTACGATTCTACAATCTTCTTTGGATTTTTTTGTGATTTTTAGAGCATTTATAATTCCAGCAAGTACAACAATCGCTGTACCATGTTGATCATCGTGAAAGACAGGAATATTAAGTAGCTGTTTTAAACGACTTTCAATTTCAAAACAACGGGGAGCAGAGATATCTTCTAAATTAATTCCCCCAAATGCCGGTGCAATATGAACAATCGTTTGAATAATTTCTTCAGTATCTTGAGTATCTAAACAGATTGGGAAAGCATTGATTCCTCCAAACTCTTTAAATAATACACATTTTCCTTCCATAACTGGCATAGCTGCCAATGCTCCGATATTTCCAAGACCTAAAACAGCACTTCCATCAGAGATAACTGCAATAGTATTAGATTTGATTGTATATTGATAGACAGCTTCTGGGTTTGCAGCAATTACTTTACATGGTTCTGCAACTCCCGGTGTATAGGCAAGTGCTAAATCCTCTCTCGAGGTTACACTGCATTTTGCAGTTGTAGCAATCTTTCCTTCCCACTGTGCATGAAGTTGTAATGCCTTTTCATTTGTTGTCATAATTCATCCTCCATTTCTATTAACCTCTAAAACTTATCATATCACTTGCATTAAGGGAAATCAACAGAAAAAATATGATTTGCAATTGTTGGTAAATTAGTGTATAATAAAAATATCGTAAGTCAGATTATGAAATTGTTCCTTAAAACTCTATATCATTTCTGATTAGAAATCCAGTATCGTTTATGAATCAAATCTTGAATTACAAGAAAAGGAGTATTGTATATGGAAGATCAATACAGTAGTATGTCAGTTGCAGCTTTACGTGAGGTTGCAAAAGGGAGGGGACTTCGGACTTCAGGCATGAAAAAGCAGGAATTAATTGACGCTTTAATCCAAATGGAGATGGAAGATCAAAAAGAACAACAGGAAGACAGTAATGCAGCTTTGAAACATAAGCCAACTGGAGATTCCAAACAGAAAGAATTGACAGAGAAAATAACAGAAGCTGCTAAGGAAAAAGAAAAGCCAGAAAAAAGTACAGGAAAAAGACGTATTTCCAAAACAGTTGAAAAAAGTGTAATAGAAACAACACAAGACATAGAAAGAGAACAAATAGAGCCACAAAATGAGATAAAAGCTGAATCAAAATTAACAATACCAATACAAGAAAAAGAAGAAGGAATACAACTACAAGATAAAACGGCAGAACGAAAAGGTGAGTACAATCGACCAGAATATTCAAAACCAGAGTTTGGAAAGTCTTCATATCGAAAAGTAGAAAATGGGCAGCAGGGACAGCTAAATTCTCAATTTCGCTCTGGACCTGTTCCAATGCGAAGACTTGAGCCACGAATGGAAAGTGGATTTAATGATTTTAGTCGTTATGTTTTGATACCGGGACAAAAACTTCCAACAGATATGGAACAGTTAGACAGTAAAGAAACCAAAGAAGGAATTTTAGAAGTTATGACAGATGGATATGGATTTATTCGATGTGATAATTTTCTTCCCGGAGATAATGATGTTTATGTTGCACCCGCTCAGATCCGTAAGATGAATTTAAAAACTGGAGATATTATTGTCGGCAATACCAGAATTCGAAATCAAAATGAGAAATTCAGTGCTCTTCTTTATATTCGTTCAATCAATGGCATGAATCCAATGGAAGTTCTAAAACGTCCGAAATTTGAGGATCTCACACCTATTTTTCCAAATGAAAGAATCCATCTGGAAACTTCCGGATGCAGTCCTGCAATGCGTATGGTAGATCTTATTTCTCCGATCGGAAAAGGACAAAGAGGTATGATTGTTTCCCAACCAAAGGCAGGAAAAACTACTTTACTCAAACAAATTGCAAGTGCAATTACAAAAAATTATCCTGAAATGTATTTACTTATTTTATTAATTGATGAGCGTCCTGAAGAAGTGACAGATATGAAGGAATCGATTGAGGGAAAGAATGTGGAAGTTATTTATTCTACCTTTGATGAACTTCCTGAAAATCATAAACGAGTTTCTGAAATGGTAATTGAACGGGCAAAACGTTTAGTAGAACATAAAAAGGATGTAGTGATTTTGCTTGATAGTATTACAAGATTAGCAAGAGCATATAACTTGACAGTACAGGCAAGTGGGCGTACCTTATCTGGTGGTTTAGATCCAGCAGCACTGCATATGCCAAAGAAATTTTTTGGGGCAGCAAGAAATATGAGAGAAGGTGGAAGTCTTACGATTCTTGCCACAGCATTAGTAGAAACGGGAAGCCGAATGGACGATGTTGTATTTGAAGAATTTAAAGGAACAGGCAATATGGAATTGGTATTAGACCGCAGTCTTTCCGAAAAAAGAATTTTTCCAGCAATCGATCTGCCAAAATCCAGTACCAGAAGAGATGATCTGTTGTTAGATGCCCAAGAATCCGAAGCAAATTTTCTTATGAGAAAGGCGTTTGGCAGTATGAAGTCAGAGGAATCTGTAGAACGTATTATTCAGATGTTTGTACAGACAAAAACGAATGAAGAACTAATTCAATTAGTAAAAAAGACATTTTCTAAGCAGTGATACAAAAAGAAGTGAAAACCACTGCCTTTTTAGGCGGTGGGAGTCTTTGTTTTAATACATTGAAACTATCACACTATGCAGAAAGCCGTCCGTAAAAATGTATAGTGCTTTTACGTGATATGACCGAAGTTTATTAGGGTAACTTTAAATCTAATGATACCTGAATATTATGTTGTTGCTCTTTTGTTTCGCCTTGTGAAATAATTTCTACTTTATGATTAGGAATTTCAAGTCCCCAGTTATCCCACCCAACATAATTTTTTCGTGCAAACAGTTCGATTTTCTTTTGTGTAGGAAACATTTTAGTGATACCTTCAATAACAATTTCAGGCTTTTCACTATGTTCACCTCTATGAACAGAAACTAACTGTCTAACATTTCTTGCTCCTCTCGGTGTAGGAAATTTTCCTTTTTTGAAAGCTAATACAAATTCTGTTTGTGAAAGAGTATACCGTCCAGGGTTATGAACTTGTTTATCCCAAACAAACGCAACAGTTTTATATTCAAATCCCCAAGCCTGTCCTAATTCAATAGAATTTGCAAACTGAGGTCCTGTTGTCCACATAAACAAAATACAGTTATCTGCCGCAATGGAGTTAACATCAAGTTCCATAAGCTGTTTTAGTTTCAATGTTGGGTATTTGAAAATTGCTGCACTTATAAATACGTTTTTTTCAAAATCTATATTCTCTGTTTTGATACTTGATTTATCATATTGCATTTTTCCACTATAATCCCAAGGGGGATCTGCATAAATTATATCATATTTTTTTTGTGGTAAACTGGGATAGATTTCAGTCAACGGATTGATTTTTTTCCTACGCTGTGCTTCAGGGTTGTATTTTGAGTAACCACTAATTGTGGGAACAGATCCATTTGGCATTATAATAAATTCTCCTTTCAGATAATAATATCATTATACTACGATTGTTACTTATAGTCAATATAAAGACTGTTCAAAATTGTATATGTTACTTATAGTCCGTTGATATAAAAGTAACAATAGATGATAATACTATTATATAGGGGAGGAGTAAAATGACTATTAAGGAAAAATTAGGAAAAAGAATAAAAGAACTACGGCAAGCTCGTAATTTAAGTCAGGAGAAATTTGCACTTCAAATAGATATGGATAGAACTTATCTTGCCTCTATTGAAAGCGGTAAAAGAAATGTTTCATTGGAGAATATAAGTAAAATTGCAAGTGGTCTTGAAATTTCACTAGAAGATCTTTTTCATGGGATAAAGTAGAAAGGGTAAAATTATGGCAACTAACGAATTAAGAAAACGGGCAAATTGGCAAACTGTAAGTGGCGCGAAAGCATTGAAAACAGAGGATATTTTTCATAATTCCCTAAAAAATACACTTAATGTGGTTTATCCTGGGCAGTTTATTGTTGATAAGCATCCAAAGGACTTTTCAGACATATATTCTACATATGAATTACCACAAGAAGATTTAGACGCAATTTATAACGTCAATATGTATAATGCAGATGGTTCTTCGAAATATAAATGGGGAATTACAATGGATTTTGCTATTAGAAATCAACAAAACGGAAAAATTTTATTTGGTGAAATAAAAAGACAAGATGGCTGGATTGAAACAACGGAACCAGCAGCAGGTCGAGGAAATGCACATGAAAGAAGTGCAAAATATTTTACTCCAGGACTTATGCACACTATAAGAGAAAAAAGTCATCTTTCAGAAGAAATTTTACCGTTTTGGTTGGTGTTTGTAGGTGATATTACACGTGATCCACGCCGAAATAGAGAAATTGCATATTGGTTTCAGGGATATGAAAGTAATTTTTTTATGTGGCGTGATACAAAGAATATTGGTGTATTATTGGATTTCTTTGAAAATAATCTTTTACCATATTTATTATAGGAGGCACATATGAAAAAATATAAATTGATTTTAAATATTCTAGTGATAATAGCAGATATAAGTCTAATTATAACAATAATAAGGAGACAGAAGAAAGAATAATGGTGAGATTAGACTAAGATCGAATCATTTCTCATAGTATTTACACAAAACAAACGCATGAATAAAAATTTAAAAAGCAGAATATCCAAAAATAATTAGGAAGATTTTTGGATATCTGTTTTCCGATTTCTAATAAAAATATATCCATGCGTTTCTCACGAGTATTTACAATTTGACTATTGCAATTTAAAATCTTCTATGCTATAATAAAACAGCTATTTATCAAGGATGAATCAGTTTTATCGAATATCGATAGACTATCATAGGAATTTGGAATGTGAGAGGTGAAAAACATGAAAGAGGCAATTCAGCCAAAGTACTATCAAGCAAAGGTGACTTGCAACTGTGGAAATGAATTCGTAACAGGTTCTACAAAGCCAGAAATTCACGTAGAAATTTGTTCAAAATGTCATTCTTTCTATACAGGTCAGCAAAAAGCAGCAGCAGCTCGTGGTGCAATTGATAAGTTTAATAGGAAATACGGTTTGGGAAATAAATAAATTTATCCAAATAGAGTATAAAATTAGGTTGGGGTTTTTAATCTCAGCCTATTTTTGATTAATAAAATGTCACACGATAAAACCGTCTAAAATAGAAAGAGAGGATTAAGATGAAGTCGTCTGGAATAGGCGGACAGGCTGTTTTAGAGGGCGTAATGATGAAAAATAAAGAAAAATACGCTGTAGCAGTCAGAAAACCGGATCATGAAATTGCTGTAAAAGTTGATGAGTATCATTCCATTGGGGAAAGGGTTCCTATTTTTAAGCTTCCTATTTTGCGAGGAGTAGTAGTTTTTGTGGAATCTTTAGTTGTTGGAATGAAAACGTTAATGTATTCAGCAGAATTTGTAGAAGAAGATACAAAAGACAAAGAAACATCGTCAGACAATACAAAGAATCAAACGATTGCTTCCATTTTTATGGTTATAATCTCTATTTTTCTTGCAGTTGCGATTTTTATGATGCTTCCTTATTTTATTTCGCAACTATTAAATCAAGTTATTCCATCTCAAACAATTTTGACTATAATGGAAGGATTGTTACGGATTGCTATATTTGTTGGATATGTAGTTGTTGTTTCAAAGAGCAAAGATATCAAAAGAGTTTTTATGTATCATGGAGCAGAACATAAAACAATTAATTGTTTAGAAAATGGTTTGGAACTAACAATAGAAAATGTTCGAAAACAACCTAAATATCACAGACGGTGTGGAACGAGTTTTTTACTAATTGTAATGGTAGTCAGTGTTATTTTATTTATGTTTATTCGCGTTTCTTCTCCGATACTCAGAATGATGCTTCGACTTTTACTCATTCCTGTTATTTCTGGAATTTCATATGAATTAATTAAAGCAGCAGGAGATATGGAAGATAGTATCACAGAAATCAAAAAAAGCTCAGATCCAAAAGGAATACAATTTTTAAAAATGCTCCGTTTTTTGTTTTTAAGTCTTTTTAGCCGACCGGGAAAGTGGATGCAGTCGCTTACTACCAAAGAGCCAGAAGATTCTATGATCGAAGTGGCGATTGCATCGGTAAGCGCAGTATTTGATTGGAGAGCTTACTTAGCCGAGATGGAAACAAAGCAAAAGGATCAGAAAACAAATAAAATTGTTCGTTTACAAATAAAATCAAAAAATTCTAATGAAACGATTTCAGAGAGTGCAGTGGCAAAAGAGAACTCAAAGGATTTACAAGAGGAAGAGGATAAGGATGAGGTTTTAGACGCATTAGATAAATTTTTTGTCTATAAAGAAGAGCCAAAAAAAGAGGATAAAAAGAAAGGAAAGATTCGTTTTTAGATATGACCTATCGCAATTTGTGGATTCAAGGAGAAAAAGCACTGCATGTAGCAGGAATTAAAGAGGCAAAACTAGATGCTTGGTATTTATTAGAGTTTGTGACTGGATTTAGACGAATAGAGTTTTTTAGTAGAGAACAAGAAGAGGTACCACAACAAATCTTAACTTCTTATCAAAAACAAATAGAAAAACGTGCCTGCCGGATTCCACTTCAACAGTTAATAGGCAATCAGGAATTTATGGGATTGGAATTTCTTATAGATGAGAATGTATTAATTCCAAGGCAGGAAACAGAACTTTTAGTAGAACAGTGTGGAAAAATCTGCAAAGGGAAAAGAGTATTAGATCTTTGTACAGGGTCAGGATGTATTATTATTAGTTTAAAAAAACTCTATGGAGTATCCGAGGCAGTAGCAGTAGATTGTTCCAAAGAGGCCCTTGCTGTTGCAAAAAAAAATGGGGAGAGGTTAGGAACTTTTGTACAATGGCTAAACGGAGATCTTTTTGCACCAGTAGAAGGAAGATTTGATATTATTGTTTCTAATCCTCCCTATATTGAACATGAAAAAATCCGTTTTCTAATGCCAGAAGTCAGAGATCATGAGCCAGTACTTGCTTTAGATGGCGGTGAGGATGGATTAGATTTTTACCGAAGAATTTTAAAAGACGCTGGAAACTATCTTGTATCAGGAGGGTATTTATTTTTTGAGATTGGTTCGAATCAGGCAAAGGCTATAGAAGAATTATTTAAAAAATATGGTTATGAACACATTCAAATAAAAAAAGATTATGCAGGATTGGATCGCATAGTCTATGCTAAATCAAAAAATTAGAGTGAAGCATGGAGGAACATTATGTTCGATAAATTAGAAGATTTATTGATACGTTATGAAAATATTCAAAATGAACTGGTAGATCCTGAAGTGACCAATGATCAGAAGCGTTTTCGACAATTAATGAAAGAACAAAATGATCTAGGTGCTATTGTAGAAAAATATAAAGAATATAAGACAACAAAACAGGATATAGAAGATAGTCTAACAATGTTAGATGAAGAAAAAGATGAAGAAATGAGAGATTTAGTAAAAGAAGAATTAGCACAGAGCAGACAAAACTTAGAAATAATTGAAAAAGAACTTAAAATTTTGCTTCTTCCAAAAGATCCAAATGACGAAAAAAATGTTGTTGTAGAAATTAGGGCTGGTGCTGGTGGCGATGAAGCTGCTTTATTTGCGGCAGAGTTGATGAGAATGTATATAAAGTATGCAGAAACACAACGTTGGAAAGTGGATATGATGAACTATAATGAAAATGGAATTGGTGGTTGTAAAGAAGCAATTTTTATGATCAATGGACAGAGCGCATATTCTAAGTTAAAATATGAAAGTGGAGTACATCGAGTTCAAAGAATTCCAGTCACAGAATCCGGTGGTCGAATTCATACCTCAACAGCAACTGTTGCTATCATGCCAGAAGCAGAAGAAGTAGATGTAGATTTAGACTTAAATGACTGTCGTTTTGATGTCTTTCGCTCTTCTGGAAATGGAGGACAGTGTGTAAATACTACAGACTCTGCAGTACGTTTAACACATATTCCAACTGGAATCGTAATTTCCTGTCAAGATGAAAAATCTCAGTTAAAAAACAGAGATAAAGCATTAAAGGTACTGCGAGCAAAATTGTATGAACTGGAACTAGAAAAGGCACATGCTGCAGAAGCAGCAGAAAGAAAAAGTCAAGTAGGAACAGGAGATCGTTCAGAAAAAATCCGTACGTATAATTTTCCACAGGGTCGCTGTACCGATCATAGAATTAAACTTACGACACACCGACTAGATGAAGTAATGAATGGAGATTTACAAGAGGTTATTGACAGTTTGATTGCAGCAGATCAGGCAATTCGATTAAGTCGTTTAAATGAAGAATAAAAATAGTATAAGTTAGGGGCTGTAACAGATATAACAGCCCCAATCAAACATGTTAAATATTATTTCCCAGTAAAATGAACTTCAGCAGTATAAGTATAATAAGAATATTCTACTCCATTATATATAATATAATGGCTTTGCTTTCCTCTATAATATTCTCCTATAACAGGATCTTTTACATTATAGCCCACCATATATAAAGTATCATTTGTGTTATGAGTATAACATACGTCCCAAACCATAATACTTCCAAAGGTATTAGAACCTTCCTTTCGATGTTGAATATAAACCTCTTTGACTCCTACTTCTTCTGCGACACCTAAATTAGATCTTGTATTAATTATAACACTAACTCCCTTAGAATCGCAGGCAATAGAAGTAATGCCTGTTAATTCATCTAAGTTAAAAGGCTGGATACCAATATAATTTGCAATATATTCAGATGCTTCTTCTACAGACATATCTTCTACACCTTCAATAAATACTTCCTTTAATTCTCCTGCCTTTGTAAATGTACATGGAAAAAGGATTAAAACCAGAGCTGTGGTTAATATTCCAAAAAATTTTTTCATTTGTATTCCTCCATTTGATTAATAATTTCTACTAACTCTTTTTTTGGTATATTACTGTTTACAATATAAAAGTTTGAACCAATTTCAAATAAGATATTAGTGATGTTGCTTTTCTCATTTAGATAGATCTGTGCATTGTTCCAATAACAAATATCCTCTTGTAGTATATCAATATTACCTAAAGTATAGTTTATTTTTAAACTAGATATACCAAACCATATAGATAGATCAAGCCATTTGGATGTGTTCTTACAAATAAATTTAATACATAGTTGTTCCTGATTATCATTATTTACTTCGTAAAATTGGTAATTGTATGAGCCACTTTTGAAAAGCTGTAGTGGTAAATAGATATTATTGTGATATTTTTTAGGGATTTTGGTTGAATTTACAGATTTTTTAAATTTCAATTTACTGTTCAAGTTTTGTAATGGCGGCTTGAACAATTCTAGAATTTCTTTTTGAAATAAAATAGAATCTTCGTTGTATTTCTGTACTTGAAATACTTCTTTTCTTCCTTGTACATAGATAGAATGATGAAAGACACTAATAGTAAAAACAATAATCATAGCAGTTGTCAAATAGGCTTTCCGTTTAAGAAACTTTAGATTGCCACTATTTCGTTTTTTCCATTGAGTGAAATATCGATAAAATGGTTTATGACTATTTCGGTATGGTCCTAAAGAATTTTTTTCATAAAAACGATCTAAAAATTCATCTGTTTCAAATCCTTTTGGAATAGTTTTTTTTCCATAAACATTTGTTAAGTGAATCAATGAGGAAATCATAATAGGATCAGAATTGGAAGATTCTAATGTCTGTTCAAATAAAACATCAAATATTTCCCGTAATTGGTGAATCGTTTGTTCACGCTGCTCTTTAGAAGGCTTTTCTTCTGAAGAATTTGATTCGCTCATACAATTAAAATTTGGTTCTTCAGACTTATTAAATAACATTGATTTACAAAAGGATTGAATTAAATATTCCAGGGAAAAGATTGTTATAGGATCGATCTGTGTTTTCCATTTCGTTTGTTGCTCCATTAAATAATTTAACTCATCTTTTAGTTGTCTTTGGATTTCCCTTTCACTTAATTGTTCTTTTGAATCTTGTTTTTGAAAAATATCTATCAACTCCTTTCATTAATATATTGTAAGAAGAGAGAAAATTGTAACAAAAAATAAATGGTAATTTTTGTTGTTCAATTTTCCTATATTTAACTATAAAATTTTGTAACAATAAATAAAATATGGAGATCGTGAAATTTAATATTTCACGAAC
>CAMUMG010000017.1 GCA_947089905.1 uncultured Lachnospiraceae bacterium | reverse complement strand
CAGTCAGCCTATATAGTCTAGCATAGTCTTTCTGATTTGTCAACAACTTTTTTAACTTTTCAAATTGTTTAGAAAAATCAAATTGTTTTCTTTCGACAGCTTTTGTAGTCTACCATAATTATTTCTCTTTGTCAACAACTTTTTTTATTTTACGACAAAATTAATCCTCATCCTCTTCTTCCTCTTCCATTTCTCCTGCATCGATGTTAAGAGTGTGCATCGTTCTTCTCTTCATTCTAGCATCCTCTGACGCTTCCATTAGATAATCCTTAATTTCTGCTGCATTTCGGATATGTTCTAATTTTAATTCAGGATGTGTCTTATCTCCTGTAAAACAAGTCACTGTTCCCAAACGGAAAATCCGCTCTAAAAAAGAGCGGGTTAGACGAACATCCTGTACCTTATACATATAAGCATCATCCTCAACAATATTTAAAAATCCACTTCGGATATTTATTTTTTCCTCTGTTATTGTATATGTAACAAAACAAAAAGGCAGTCCTAAAAATTTAGTTCTCTTTTTTTCAATATATTCTGCGTCCATTTAAAACTTATCCTTTCAAATTGTCCATTTTTTAACATAGATTTCATTATTTTAGTACAATCGTTGTAGTTTTAGAGTTTTCAGAAATAATTACATTTACAGAATCCATCTTCTGATCTTTATCTATACTAAATAAGACAACTCCCGTTTGACTTTCTCCTGCTTTTATTGTCGTATTAAGAAAACGAAGATCTTCTTCTAGGAAAGTCAATAATGGTTTTAATTTTTTATCTTGTCCCAAATCTAATTCATAATTGATCTTTTTATCTCCCAGATTAATGGTAATTGGCTGTGTACTTGTATTTTCAATTTTAAAAGATATAATAAGGAGCTGTTTTCCATCTCCGGAATTTATATTTTGAATTCCATCAAAAATTTCATTAATTCTTTCATATTTTTCATAGCTAAACTTTAACCCATCAATTCCTATTACTTGTGTAAAATCTAAAACAGGTTGAGTTTGTTGTGAATTTGAATCTTCTTTATTACTATCTGTATGATTAGTATCTGTATTGTCTGGTTTTTCTGTTACAGTTGGATTAAGAGTTGGTGATGGAGCTGGTGTTGGTGTCACCAATTTTTCTGTATAGTTTACTTCGTTTCTTAAAATTATACCAGCTAAATATTGTGCAATCATATCATTTTGTTCTTCTGTTGGTGAGATCTTTGAGCATCCAAATAAAGATGCTGTTATGAATACTGTCCCTATTAGCAATAAAAAACGCTTTTTCAACTTATTTCCCTCCAAAAACTTTATTTCTCTATATTTTTTTCAACTACTCCTATCATAGCACGAATCAAAAGATAACACAAGTGTCTAGTTTAGGAATTAACCCCTGCATCCAATTCAAACCAAAATTCTACTCCATTTTCATGATTTATTACTCCACATTCCCTATTATGAGCATCCATAATTGCTTTGACAATAGAAAGCCCTATTCCACTTCCTCCATATTCTCTTGTTCTTGCTTTATCTACTTTATAAAACTTAATCCATATTTTCTCTAAGTCCTGTTGCGGAATCTTTTCTCCTGTATTAAAGACACAAACTCGAACAATATCTTGCTTATGAATAATTCGAATTTCAATAACCTTTTGTTCATCTATATGATTGATTGCATTACTAATATAATTTGTTACTACTTCTTCTGTCATATATTCATCTGCCCAAACATAGATAGGATCTTGTGTTTGAAATACTACTTTAATATCTTTTTGTTTTATTAAAATATCTGTAGATGCTATTACAGAATTAATCAAAGCAGTCAAATCAAAGCGTTCCATATTTACTTGGTTTGTCCCAAATTCAATCTGATTTAAAGATAACAGTTTTTTTACCATTTTATTCATTTTCATAGCTTCATCTACAATAACTTCACAGTAAAATTCTCTACTTTCTGGATCATCATTAATATTTTCTTGCAACCCTTCTGCATATCCTTGAATTAAAGCAATAGGAGTTTTTAATTCATGTGTAACATTAGATAAAAATTCCTTTCTCATTTCGTCAATTTGAATCTTATTTTGAATATCTGACTCCAATTCGTTATTTGCCTTTTTTAATTCTGATATTGTAGTTTCCAACTTTTTTGAAAGGATATTAATACTGCTGCCTAACTCCCCAATTTCATCTTGTGTCTTTACTGGATACACTGCATCAAAATCTAAATTTGACATTCGTTTTGCAATAATTGCCAGTTCTAAAATCGGTCTCGAAAAGCTTTGACTAATAAGAAACATCACTAAAGCTCCTGCAATCACTACAATAATTCCAATATACATTAAAAATTTATTCGCAATTTGAGCACTCTCTTGAATACTTTCAAAATTGGAACGCAAAAATATCACATAAGATCGATCTTGCAGCAAACCAATTAAATCAATATAACTATTTTCCTTTCCACCATCATAAATTTTATAAATGTCATACCCATTTTTAGACTTTAACCTTGTAGTCTGTTCTCCAAGTAATAAAACTGGATCGAGTAGATAAGCCCCTAGTGCTACTGTTACTCGTTCTGCTTCTCTTATTGTTCCTGTCCGAAACAACATCTTATATCCCCGATATAAATAAAGACTTACGTTATTTTTCATTCCTATCTCTTCTAATTTTTCTTGTAATTCATCTGATATAACCTTTGAATCATCATATTCTACAAACAGAGAATACACTTCTTGATAGGCGGCATCTAACATTTTTATTTTACTATATTGATAATAGTCTTCTAAAAAACCACGATTTAAAAGCCAACATAAAAATATTGCCAAAGTCAAAGATAGAACAAGTGCCAAAGTAACTTTTAAGCGAATGGAATGTTTCATATTTAGCCTCATTTCGATCTAATTTACTTCAAATTTATAACCCATTCCCCAAATTGTTTTAATATACTCTCCTTTTTCTCCCATCTTATTACGTAACTTTTTAACATGAGTATCTATTGTTCTGGCGTCCCCAAAATAATCATAATTCCAAACATTATTTAAAATCTTCTCTCTGGAAAGTGCAACTCCACGATTCATAATAAAATACGTTAAAAGTTCAAATTCTTTTACACTTAGCTCCACAGGCTTTTCATCAATTTTTACTTGATGGGCCGCTTTATCTACAGTAATTCCTCCAATTGTCAGACATTCCTCTTCTGTTTGTCCTGCTCTACGTAAAATGGCTTCTACTCTTGCTACCAAGATCTTTGGACTAAATGGTTTTGATATGTATTCGTCTACTCCCAATTCAAATCCTAGTAATTCATCCTTTTCATCACTTTTTGCTGTCAACATAATAATTGGTACTTTTGAATTTCTGCGTATTTCTCTGCACACTTGCCATCCATCCATTTTTGGCATCATAACATCTAAAATAATTAAAGCAATATCTTTTACATCAAAAAATAAATCAACTGCTTGTTCACCATTTTCTGCTTCTAAAACTTCATAATTACTACGTGACAAAAAATCTTTCACCAGTTTTCTCATCCTACTTTCATCATCGACTACAAGAATTTTTAATCGTTCCATTTTCCACTCCTTTTTTGTCTTTTTATCTTTCACTACCTAATTAGATTTTATCAAATTTTTGTGTATATTTTATGAATTATTTTATCTACTTGCAGTTAAAATTTAATTTTTGAGTGCTTCTTCTCGTAGTCTTAATGCTTCTTCTCGCTGTGTTAATTCTTGTTCCCATGCTGCATATTTATCTTGAATCTGCATTTCCTGATCATATGTAGGACTATTACGAAAATAGATAGTCAATCCAAATAAAGCAATAACAATAGCAATTAAAAATCCACAAACCAATTTTGTATTTCTTAGTTTTGTATTGAGTAAAAATACTTGCGACTGATATTTTTTGTCCTCTGCCTGTTGAAAAGCTTCTAAACTCTTGCTCTGTTTTGGTCTCTCTCTTTTTACTATAATTTTTTGCAAATCATTTTCTGTAATGATTTGGGATTGTATAAGTTTTGTTCTCAATTCTTTTAAAAAAGAAAGACCAACTGGTGTAATAAAATTTTGCTTTTCCAAAAGTTTGTTATATAATTTTGCTATATTTGCTGTATTATTTAGATCTGTTTTTGTTTTAATATATCGAATTGCTTCATATTCTTTCTTTGCCTTTTCGTACTCTGTTGGTATTTCAAATAAAAAACCATCTACTTCATATCGGTTATCCATCTTGTTATCTTTCCTTTCCCTTTTTTCTACTCTGTACTGGTTTCCCATTGTATAATTCGAATCGTTTCTATCACTACAGGTTCAAGTGGCTGATCTCCAAAAACCGGAACTGCTGCAATCTTATCTAAAATATCAAATCCTTCAAAAATCTGACCAAATACAGTATGATATCCTGTCAACCATGGAGTTCCACCATACGTTATATATTGCTCTATTAATTTATCAGAAAGCAAAATACCATATTGGTTTTCAAAATAGTCCTGTAAAGTCATATCCTGTCCTTCTTCTAATAAATACTTTAATTCTATTACACTATTCGCATCTGCCTGTACTAAAAAAAATTGACTTCCATTTGTATTTGCTCCATGATTTGCCATACACAAAGCTCCACGAAATGGATTTAACCGATTGGAAAATTCATCTTCAAAAGCCTCTTTCCAAATACTTTCTCCACCATCTGAACTTTCCTTTGGTATTCCTCCTTGAATCATAAAATCATCGATAATACGATGGAAAGAAGTTTCGTCATAATATCCTTCTTTTGCATGTGTTACAAAATTTTCCACAGCTAATGGTGCATCTTCTGGAAAAAGCTTTACAAAAATTGAACCAAAATCAGTAATAACAAATTCTGCTACTATATCCCCCTGCTGTGGTAGACGAAATTGATATTGTTTTAGGGCATCTTGTGTCAATGTCGGTTCTTCACTCGGTTGTATATCTGGTAAAGAGGGATCATTTTGAGTTCCTTTCTCTTTTTTTTCTGTCCTTCCACATCCGACTAATGCAAAGCATAAGAAGATAAATATTACTTCAATCCATCGTTTTTTTTGCATATATTGTTCCTCCAATCATTTTTCTTATTGTATGAAATCAATTTTCTTTTCAGACGTCATTCCTTTTTTGTTCTTTTCATAGTACCATACTTTTTTTTTTATTTCAATTACTCTATTTTCCCTAAATTTGCTCTCTATTAAAAACAACGTTCTTTATGATTTCTTTTGCAGGAATTATCTTTAGAACAATGATAACAAATTTCATTTTCTAATGGTTTTCCTTCAAAATAATCTTTTAAATTTTTTAATGTAGTTTCTGCAATATTGCCAAGTGCTTCTTTTGTTAAAAATGCTTGGTGAGAGGTCACTAAAACATTAGGAAGGGAAATTAATCTGGCTAAAATATCATCTTGAAGGATTTGATTGGAAACATCTTCATAGAAAAAATCCGTTTCTTCCTCATATACATCTAATCCGGCGGCTCCTATAAATCCTGATTTTAAAGCAGAAAGTAAAGCTTCACTGTCAATTAAAGCTCCACGGGAAGTATTAATAATATAAACCCCCTTTTTCATCTGAGAAAGAGTTTCTGGATTAATAATATGATGAGTTTCTTTTGTAAGTGGACAGTGTAATGAAATGATGTCTGATGTTCTACAAAGTTCTTCTAAGGATACATAAGTAATATTGCTTCCCTGTACAGGATAGGGATCATAGGCAACCACTTTCATTCCAAAACCCAAACAGACATCTATAAAGATTCTTCCTATCTTTCCTGTTCCAATAATTCCGATTGTTTTTCCATGTAGATCAAATCCAGTTAATCCATTTAAACTAAAGTTATATTCTCTTGTACGGTTATATGCCCGATGAAGTTTTCGGTTGAGCATTAATAACATTCCCATAGTATGCTCTGCAACTGCATAAGGGGAATATGCTGGAACTCGTACAATATGAATCCTTCCAAATGCCGCTTTAAAATCTACATTATTATAGCCTGCACATCTCATTCCAATCACTTCTACTCCACATTCTGCCAAAGTATCCATTACTCTCTTATCTAATGTATCATTTACAAAAGCACATACTGCCTTACTTCCTGCTGCCATAATTGCTGTTCTAAAATTCAGTTTTTCTTCAAAGAATTGAATTTCAAATCCATAATCTTTATTATATTTTTCGAAAAATTCTTTATCATATGGTTTTGTGTCAAAAAAACATAACTTCTCTTTTTCCATGTTTTCTTATCCTTTTTTATCCTTTCTTTTATTTTTAATTCCCTCTTTCTAAGACTTTCCGAATTCCTCAATTTTATACATCTTTCTAATTTCCTTTCAAGATTGGTATCGCTGTTCTTTTTATCTTTTGTCAAGATGACAGAACAGATTATAAAAAATAAAAAGGGGCTATTTTGGTTAAAATAGTCCCCTTTTTGATTCATAAGGATTTTTAATGCTTTTTATTAAAAAAACAAGCTAAAATAACACATATTATAATTCCAATCCCATATGGGATACATAGCAAAAAAGCAATATTAGCTGGGGCACTATATCCTGCGTATTGTCCTCCTAACTCAAGAGCACAATAATGGTACGCAACTGTAGCACACATGATATTTGAAAGCAGTATCGCAAGTACAGCAAAAAGATAGACTAGGTGTTTATATTTTTTCATTATAAATACCTCCCTAAATTTATTTTTTCTTGAAAATCATAATAATTCCTAATATCATCAGTAACACAAATAAAGTAATAAGTATTCCTGTTCCGTTTAAAGTAATCATTGACGATTCATTTATCTGTTTAACAGACGATGGATGTATAACTGTTAAGATACCAAATAGGATAAGGCAAATTGCACCTATTATACAAAGACAAATACCCATTTTACTTTCTTCTGGTTTACAGGAAACTGGATTTTCTTTCTCCTTTATTGTATCGTCAAAAGCACTTATAGCCTGATTTCCAGTAAGCTCGTCTATTGTAATTTGAAAACATTCACTCAACGCTTTAAGCTTATCTAATTCTGGAGTCGATAGTCCTCCTTCCCATTTTGATATCGCTTGTCTTGAAACTCCAATTTTCTCCGCAAGCTGTTCTTGTGAAAGTCCGCTCTTGCGTCTGAGTGTATATATTTTTTCAGACAACATTTACTCTACCTCCTTGCCAAAAATATACTATAATTTTCTGTGGCACTCTATCAACTACTCTTGAAACTTTCGCAACTAGCGGTTGCACATCTTAAAATATAAAAAACCCTTACTTTCTATATCATATACGACTTTTCCAATTATAACAAAGATTCGTAAAAACGACGGAATTATGCTTGACAATTTATTTTTTGTACTATATAATAAATCCATCTAAGTAAAACTAAAAACCAGGGGTTGTACTGGTTTCGACGGGGGTTTTGAAGCTGGTGAAGCTATTCGTATGCAATGCGTTAAATGGCAAACTTAAAATTAAACGCTGAAGATAATTTAGCACTCGCTGCCTAATGGCAGCTGTCTGACTTAGTGCACCTACACATTAAACTCAGGCATCGACTTTGTAGGAAACGATATATATAAAGCTTTGAGTATATAGGCGTAAGAATGAAGCTACTAAAACCGAAAGAATGTCCTTTTTCGTTCGGCAGAGGGAATGTCAAAGAATGGACTATAATAGTAGAAGAACAGTGGATTGGCTTTCGGACAGGGGTTCGATTCCCCTCAGCTCCACTTTTGCAAACAATAAAGAAAGAGTGGTATAATACCACTCTTTCTTTATTGCTGCATTGCTCCCATTAGTGCTGGAATAAGCTGTTTTTTTCTTGACACTACTTTATTTAACTGATATGTTCCATTTACTTGTTTTACATGAAATGCTCGTTCTATTAATTCAGTTGCCTCATTTCCTATATAGAGAAGTTCTGTAGATTCCTCTATAATATTAGTAAGCATAAAAAATATCATATCTGTTTCATGTTCTTCATATGCCTTTTGTAAATAAGGAATCAACTTTTCTTTTAATTCAGATAATTCCAACCTATTCATAGAACTTATCTGCCCTACTCCAAAACGAATTTCTCCTGCGGTAAAGTTTTTAAAATCCTGACAGAAAATTTCTTCTGCACTCTTACTTTTTAAATCACTTGCAGCTTCAAACATTTCTAAAGCAAATTTTTCTACATTTAATCCTGCAAGTTCTGCAAGTTCTTCGGCTGCTTTTTTATCGTACTGAGTGCATGTTGGAGAGCGATACATCAATGTATCAGAAAGAATTGCTGCACATAATAACCCAGCTGTTGTAGAATCTACAAAAACTCCATTTTCTTGATACATTTGATAAATAATTGTAGCAGTACAACCAAGCGGCTGATTTCTAAAAAATACTGGTGTCATTGTTTCAATTGTACCTAATCTATGATGATCGATGATTTCTAAAATTTCTGCATCTTCAATTCCATCTACTGCCTGACTTCTTTCATTGTGATCTACTAAGATAATTTGTTTTCTCTGCATATTGAGGAGATTCCTTCGAGAAATCATCCCACGATATTTTCCTCTATGATCTAGGATTGGGAAATCTCGGTTTCTATTTTTTGCCATAACATTTTTGATATCTTCTACAAACGCATCGGTACGAAAAATAATCAGATTATTTCGGATCATAAAATGACTGATTGGCATACTTTGATTAATCAGACGTGCTACAGAATAAGTATCATGTGGAGTGCTGATAATGGTACATCCTCTCTCTTCTGCAAGCTTTCGAATTGTAAGAGAAACTTTTGCTCCTTCACAAACAATAATACAATCTGCTTTCATTTCAATAGCACAAAGTTGGGATTCATATCGATTCCCTAAAATTACCAAGTCGTGTTCTTCAATATAATCCTCCATCAGATCTGGATTTGCAGCCGCAATTAAGACTTTTCCCTTTGTAAAACTTGCCGTTTTATCACCAACTAACATTTTTCCTTCTAAAGTTTCTAAAATATTTTCATAGGGTGTCTTCGCATCAGCTAAAATATGGCTATCATAGACTTCCATATATGACATTGCAATATCATTAATCGTAATTAATCCTTCTAAATTCTCTTCCTTTGTAATTGGAAGAGTAACAACATTTTGTTCTCTCATAAGAGTCCATGCTTTTTTTAACGAAATAGTCTCATTGACTCCTTCGGTTTCTCTGATTTCAATGTCCTTTACCTGAGTTCTTACATCTTCAATATATTCTGGGGCAGCGACGTTAAACCGACGTAATACATATTCTGTTTCTTGATTTAATTGTCCTGCACGCTTTGCAACATATTCCTTTCCTGTTATCTTGCTTTTTAGTGCCGCATAGGTAATTGCAGAACAGATCGAATCTGTATCTGGATTTTTATGTCCTATCACGATTACTTTCTTCGTATGGGTTTTCATAGTATCCTCATTTCTGTGCTGTATTTTATGTTATATACCATAATATATATCACTTTCTCTTAATATAAGTTTTTTACCTTAAAATTTTTTTCAGCCTCTCGTCTTTGATCCTTTTTCGCAATATCTTCTCGTTTATCATATAACTTTTTTCCTCTTGCCAAGCCTATCTGTATTTTAACTAAACTTCCTTTAAAATACACCATAAGAGGTACTAATGTATATCCCTTTTGTTTAATCTGCCCTAAAAGTTTACGAATCTCTTGTCTGTGCAAAAGCATTTTTTTTACTCGAAGTGGATCTTTGTTAAAAATATTTCCTTTTTCATATGGGCTAATGTGCATCCCATAAATAAATACCTCTCCTTGTTCAATTCGAACAAACGCTTCTTTAATACTGCATTTTCCCATTCGCAGAGATTTTACCTCCGTTCCATGTAAGGAAATCCCTGCTTCATAGGTTTCTTCTATAAAAAAATCAAATCTAGCTTTTTTATTATTTGCTATCATGCGTACATTGTCTTTAGATGTTTTTGCCATAGAAAGTCCCCCTGATAAATTTGCTTGCCTGTCTTTTATTTTACTCGATCACTGGCAGAAAATCAATTGTTCGAAGCAATTTATCTGTTCCGGCAACCATAACTTTTAGTCTCTGCCCTAATTTATAACAGCGTCTTGTCCGTTCTCCGGTCATAGTATAGTGATTTTCGTCAAAAATATAATAGTCATCTGTCAGATCTGCTACTCGAATCATTCCTTCTACAGTATTTGGAAGCTCCACATACATTCCCCAAGAAGTTACTGAAGAAATAACTCCTTCAAATGTTTCTCCTAAAAATTCACTCATATATTCTACTTTTTTTAATTTTTCTACTTCTCTTTCTGCTTCTTCTGCACGTCTTTCTGTATGACTAGATTGTTTTGCAACTTCAGGCAAAATAGCGTTATAATGTCCAATTCTTTTTTCCTGTAGCATTCCGTGTAAATTTTCTTTTATAATTCGGTGGATCTGTAGATCTGGATATCGTCTGATTGGAGAAGTAAAATGACAATAATATCTTGCTGCCAGTCCGAAATGACCCACACAATCCGTTGTATATCTCGCCTGTTTCATAGAACGTAGTGTAAGACGACTAATTAAGGCTTCTTCGGGAGAGTCCTCAATCTTTGCCAAAAGTTTTTGAAGTTCTTTTGGGTGCATGTCCTCTCCCCCAGTATGGATATGATATCCAAAATTGTTAATTAAGACAGAAAGTTTTTGAATTTTTTCTAAATCTGGCTGTTCATGACTACGGTAGACAAACGGTAACTCCTGCCAGTAAAAATCTTCTGCTATTGTTTCATTGGTAATTAACATAAAGTCTTCAATAATTTTTGTCGCTTTATTTCTTTCATATGGTTCAATTTCTATTGGTTTCCCATTAGAATCCAACTTTAATTTACTTTCTGGAAAATCAAAATCAATCGAACCTCTTTTTCTCCTTTTTTGTCTTAGACAGTCTGCAAGTTCTTTCATACATTCAAAAGTAGAAACCAATTCTTTATACTTTTTACATTCTTCAGGATCTTTATCTTCTAAAATCTTTTTTACACTGGTATAAGTCATTCTGCGATTTACACAAATTACTGTTTCTGCAATCTGATGTCCCAATACTGTCCCTTTTTCATCAATCTCCATCAAACAACTTAAAGCCAATCTATCACATCCTTCATTTAAAGAACAAATTCCATTTGAAAGTTGATGTGGTAACATAGGAATCACTCGATCAATCAGATAAACACTTGTTCCTCTTCTTTTTGCCTCTTCATCGAGAGGAGAATTTTCTTTGACATAATGGGTGACATCTGCAATATGCACACCGAGATGATAAATTCCATTTTCCTTTGTTAAAGTCACCGCATCATCTAAATCCTTTGCATCTTCCCCATCAATTGTTACGGTAAGCAGATCTCTTAAATCCAAACGATTTTCCCATTCTTTTTGTGAAACTTCTAAAGGAATAAAACGAAGCATTTTTTCTATTTCCTCTGGAAACTCAGTCGGAATTCCTGAAGCTTTTATGATTGATAAAACATCACTTTTGGGATCGTTGATGTGCCCTAAAATCTCGGTTATATATCCTTCTGGGTTTCTCGAAGAATCTCCGTAGTCTGTTAATTTTACAACAACCTTACTACCGTCTACTGCACCTGATATATGTTCTTTTGCAATATAAATGTCTCGCCCAAATTTTAAATTATCTGGAATTACAAATCCAAAGTTTTTTCTTGCCTCAAATGTTCCAACTACCTCATTACAAGTTCTCTCTAAAACCGCTAAGACTTTTCCCTCTTTTCTAGGTCCTGTACTCTCTTCTAATAAAAGTACCTGTACAATATCTCCATCCAGTGCCCCATTTGTTTCACTTTCTGGAATAAAAACATCTTCTTCCATTCCCTCTATAGAAACAAAGCCAAAGCCACGGCTAGTACCACAAAAAGTTCCCTCCTTTTTCTCAGATCCTTCTATTCGATACCTTCCCTTTTCATCAACTGTAATCATACCTTCTGCTAATAGAGAATTTATCACTTGTTTTAATTCTTCCCGGTTCTGTTTTGAAATCTGAAAAAAACCTGCTAACTCTTTTAATTTCATTGGCTGATACGTATTTTCTTTCATAAATGTTAACAACATTTGTTTTTTATTCTTTAATTCTTCCTGTTCCATAAAAATCCTCCATACTATATAAAATAATAAAAAGAGGCTGTTAAGAGTATAAAAAGTCAGTCCGAAATTTATCTTTTTTCTTTCCTGCTTTTGTTCTACTCTGTTACAGCCTCTATCTGAAAATTAACTCTGTTTTTCTTTTAATCAGTTACCAGCCTAAATTTAAAACAACTGAAAGTACAATAAATAAAGCTGCTAAGATTTTGGTCGCTTTCATTAAAGTTCCTTCCATCGAACGTCCCTTATTCTTGCCCCAATAAGTATCTGCAACTCCATTGATTGCTCCAGATAATCCTTCTGAGTTTCCTTCCTGCATCAATACTACAACTACTAATGCTACACAGATAAGAACATACAGTATTGTTACAATCACTCGTAATGCCGCCATTTCTTTCCTCGTTTCTGTGCGACTTATCTATAACAAGTTTGTGGATGTCGCACAGACACAAACTTGCAGATTAAAAACTTTAATTTTCAATCTTATACCTTCTAAAACAACGCTTTCGATATTTTACCATAAACTATATCACTTTTCAAGTAAAATCTCAATTCTTCTTGATTAGAAGGCTCTTTCCAGTCATCTCTTTTGGCTGCTCCATTCCCATCATTTCTAACATTGTAGGTGCAATATCTGCTAAACATCCTCCCTCTCGTAATGTATAGTCTGTATCATAATTTACAAGAATAAATGGAACTGGATTTGTAGTATGTGCAGTAAATGGTTCTCTATTTTGATAGTCAATTAACTGTTCTGCATTGCCATGATCCGCACAAATAAACATCTGTCCATCAACCGAAAGTAATGCCTCATAAACTTTTCCAACACATTCATCCACTGCTTCTATGGCCTTAATTGCTGCCTCTAAAACTCCCGTATGACCTACCATATCTGGATTGGCAAAGTTAATAATAACTACATCATACTTTCCACCACAAATTGCTTCCACCAACTTATCTTTTACCTGATATGCACTCATTTCTGGTTGTAGATCATAAGTTGCAACCTTTGGAGAAGGAACAAGAATTCTATCTTCATTAGGATTTGGTGCTTCTACTCCACCATTAAAAAAGAATGTAACATGTGCATATTTTTCTGTTTCTGCAATTCTAACCTGTGTTTTTCCATTTGCAGCTAAATATTCTCCCAATGTATTTGTAATTGAAACTTTACGAAACGCTACTCTTTTATTTGGAATCTGTGGATCATAGTCAGTAAAGCAAACATATGTTGTCTTAATTCTTCCGCCTTTTCGTTCGAATGAATTAAAATCATCCATGCAAAATGCCCTTGTAATTTCTCTGGCACGATCTGGGCGGAAATTAAAGAAAATAACAGAATCATTATCTTTAATTGTAGCAACTGGAGCACCATTTTCCAGAACTACTGTTGGCACAACAAATTCGTCTGTTACATCTTTTGCATAAGATGCTTCTACTGCTTCTAATGCAGAATCTGCTGGAAGACCTTCTCCATAAACCAATGCTGCATATGCCTTTTGTACGCGATCCCAACGATTATCTCGATCCATTGCATAGTAACGCCCACTTACTGTAGCAATCTTTCCTATACCAAGGGAATTCATTTTTTCAGAAACAGTCTCCAAAAAACCAAGTCCAGACGTTGGAGCGGTATCTCTTCCATCTAAAAAGGCATGAAAATATACCTTTTCTAACCCATTGCGTTTTGCCAATTCCAACAGTGCTATCAAATGTTCTATATGACTGTGTACTCCACCGTCAGAAAGCAATCCAAATAGGTGAAGAGAAGACTGATGTTTTTTACAATTAGAAACTGCTGCTAACAATTCTTCATTTTCAAAGAAATCTCCATCTTGAATAGACTTTGTAATTCTTGTAAGTTCCTGATAGACAATTCTTCCTGCACCCATATTTAAATGTCCAACTTCAGAATTTCCCATTTGTCCATCTGGTAATCCAACAAAAAGACCAGAAGCATTTCCCTGAACATAAGGATATTCTCGTTTTAATCTATCCATCACCGGAGTTTTTGCTAATGCTACTGCGTTTCCTTCCGTCTTTTCATTTAATCCATATCCATCTAAAATCATCAAAACTGTTGGTTTTTTACTCATATCTGCCTCCTATCCTTTCTTTCATTTCATTTTTAACACAAATTTGCTAAATAATCAAGTACAACTTGTTTTGCAATGCTGCCTTCTCTCAATAACTTTTCTGCTTGTAAAATAGGAATCCATTCTGCGGCATCCACTTCTTTAGAAAGATGAAACTCTTTTGAGGCTGCTTTTGAAATAAATGCTAACATCAACATATCTTTTTTTTGATAATAATAACTTTTTAAAAATTTGGTATGAAGCAGCTTTATTCCTAATTCTTCTTGTGTTTCTCTAAAAGTAGTTTCTTCCGCTGTTTCTCCTGATTTAATATGTCCTGCTACAAGGCAATAAAACTCCTTTGATATATAATTTTGCCGAAGTAGTGCTACTTGTCCTTCCTCATTTAATATAAGAGTAATAATACAGGTATTAAATAGATCAAATATTGGTTTTTGACAGTTCTTACAATAATTCATAAGTCCTTCGTCTCCAATTTCTTTTTTGATTAATCTTTCTCCACAGTCAGGGCAAAAAGTAAATTTCATTTTTCTATAAGTTCTCCATTTTCTTACAATCTCAAATGAAAGAAGCTGTATCAACATACATACTGCATATTGATACAGCCTTCTTTTACTTATTTATTATAGTTTACAATCTTTCCAAAATCAGGTTTTAAGCTTGCGCCGCCTACCAAACCACCATCAATATCTGGCTGTGCAAATAAATCTGGTGCACTGGATGCAGAAACACTTCCGCCGTATTGAATTCGAATTTCTTGTGCCGTTTCGGTATCATATAGTTCTGCGATGCAGGCACGAATCGCTGCACAAACTTCTTGTGCTTGTTCTGTTGTCGCTACTTTTCCTGTGCCGATTGCCCAGATTGGCTCATAAGCAATAACAGCCTTTTTTGCCTGATCTGAATTGATATTAAGAAAAGCAATTTTAATCTGTTGGCGAATCCAATCAATTGTAATTCCCTGTTCTCTCTGTTTTAGGGACTCTCCACAACAAATAATTGGAGTAATTCCATGCTCAAATGCCTTGTGTACCTTTTTATTTACGGTTTCATCGGTTTCAGCAAAATATTCTCTGCGTTCAGAATGTCCAATAATAACATATTTTACTCCGATATCTGTCAACATATTCGGGGCAATTTCACCGGTATATGCACCGCTTTCTTCATAGAACATATTCTCTGCACCAATTTCAATATTGCTGCCTTCTACTGCTTCTACTGCTTTTGTTAAAGAAACTGCCGGAACACAGAAAACAACATCAACATCCTCATTATTTACAAGAGGCTTAAGTTCTTCAATTAACTTTAGTGCCTCACTTGGAGTTTTATTCATCTTCCAATTTCCTGCAATGATTTTTCTTCTTGCCATGATGTTTTTCTCCTTATAAAATTCTATTTATCGTTTGCTGCTGCAACGCCTGGCAGTTCTTTTCCTTCTAAAAATTCTAAGGATGCACCGCCTCCTGTAGAAATATGAGTCATCTTATCGCCAAATCCAAGTTGGTTGACAGCGGCAGCAGAATCTCCACCACCGATAATAGTAGTTGCATCAATATCTGCTAATGCCTGTGCTACTGCAATGGTTCCCTTTGCAAAGTTTGACATCTCAAATACACCCATCGGTCCATTCCAAACAACTGTTTTTGCACTTTTAATTGCATCTGCATAGAGCTTGCAGGTCTTTTCTCCAATATCTAAGCCCTGTTCGTCTGCTGCGATCTGTCCACGTTCAACTGTATGATAGGCAGCATCATTAGAAAATTCCTTAGCTACTACAGTATCTACTGGAATTAACAGATTGACATTTTTACTCTTTGCTTTTTCAAGCATTTCTTTTGCATATTCGATATAATCTTCTTCTAAAAGAGATTTTCCAACTTCTTCTCCCAATGCCTTCATAAAAGTATATGCCATTCCGCCACCAATAATTAAAGTGTCTACTTTTTCCAGCAGATTGTTGATTACAGAAATTTTAGAAGAAACTTTTGATCCTCCTAAAATAGCTACAAATGGACGTGCTGGATTATTGACAGCATTTCCGAGGAAATTGATTTCCTTCTCCATTAAATAACCTACCACAGCGGTATCTACATATTGTGTTACACCTACATTTGAACAATGTGCACGATGTGCTGTTCCAAATGCGTCATTTACAAAAACATCACATAAAGAAGCCAATTCTTTAGAAAAAGCTTCCCCATTTTTTGTTTCTTCTGCACGATAACGAGTATTTTCTAATAATACCACTTCGCCATCTTTCATCTGTTCTACAGCGGCCTTTGCATTTTCACCTACAACGTTTGCATCTGCTGCAAATTTTACTGGTTGACCTAATAACTTTGTTAAAGCTTCTGCTACTGGAGCTAAGGATAATTCTGGCTTTGGCTCTCCCTTTGGTTTTCCTAAATGGGAACATAAAATCACTTTGCCACCATCTTGAATTAACTTTTTAATTGTTGGTAATGCTGCTACCAAACGAGTATCATCTGTAATCTTTCCCTCTTGAAGTGGTACATTAAAATCACAACGTACTAATACTCTTTTTCCATTGACATTAATATCATCTACTGTCTTTTTATTTAATAACATATGGGCCTCCTTTATGTTTTTACACCTTGTTAAACTTTGTCAAAACAAAAAGGCCCGGTCCATACTAGACCGGACCCCTAAAATTGAGTCTGAACTACTCTTATGCTAATTCAGCAAAATACTTAATGGTTCTTACCATCTGGCTGGTATAGGAATTCTCATTGTCATACCAAGAAACTACCTGTACCTGATAGGTGTCTTCATCGAGTTTACTTACCATAGTCTGAGTAGCATCGAATAAAGAACCATAGCGGATACCAATTACATCAGAAGAAACGATCTCATCTTCATTATAGCCAAAAGATTCGGAAGAAGCAGCTTTCATTGCAGCGTTGATGCCTTCTTTTGTGATATCCTTTCCCTTAACAACTGCTACTAAGATAGTAGTAGAACCTGTTGGAACTGGAACTCTTTGTGCAGAACCGATTAATTTGCCGTTTAATTCTGGAATTACAAGACCAATTGCCTTTGCTGCACCAGTAGAATTTGGAACAATGTTAGCAGCACCTGCACGTGCTCTTCTTAAATCACCTTTTCTGTGAGGTCCGTCTAAGATCATCTGATCTCCGGTGTAAGCATGAATTGTGCTCATAATACCACTCTGAATTGGAGCATAGTCATTGAGTGCCTTTGCCATAGGAGCAAGGCAGTTTGTTGTACAGGAAGCAGCAGAGATAATCTGATCTTCTTTTGTTAAAGTATTTTCATTAACACTGTAAACAACCGTCTTTAAATCATTGCCTGCTGGAGCGGAAATAACAACTTTCTTTGCACCTGCATCAATATGAGCCTGAGATTTTTCTTTGCTGGTATAAAATCCAGTACACTCTAATACAACATCTACTCCAAGTTCGCCCCAAGGAAGATCTTTTGCATCCTTAATTGCGTAAATTGTGATCTTTGTACCGTCTACTGTAATAGAATCTTCTCCTGCTTCTACAGTATGTCCTTCATATCTGCCCTGAGCAGTATCATACTTTAACAAATGTGCCAACATCTTAGGACTGGTTAAGTCATTAATTGCGACAATTTCATATCCTTCTGCTCCGAACATCTGTCTGAATGCAAGACGTCCGATCCGTCCAAAACCATTGATTGCTACTTTTACTGCCATGATTTATTCCTCCTAATCAATTTTATAACTTTGTTATAACTTTGTCCTTTTCCATTTTAACCAATTTCTTCACAAATTTCAAGTATAAATTAAAATTTAACGAAATATTCATTGTTTTTTTTATCAAATATAATGGATAAAAAATTGAAAGAAAAGAAAACGTAGAGATCTGTACGAAAAACACAGTCTAAAACTGTTATATTCGAGCAGAACCCTACGTTTTTTCATTTAATACTCTGCTTTATGAGAAAGAAAGTCTATTTTACAGAATTACATCCGCATATACAATTCTTTACCTGATTTATTTCTTCATTTTTCGCCATCTGAGCAGGCTCATAGTAGTTTTTACTCTTTGCGATTGTAAAGAGTTCATACTGACAAGTTTCTGCTTCATTTCTCATTTTCTGGAGTGTCTGTCTTAATTGCTGATGTTCTGTCTGAGTAATCATTTCACCATATGCTTTTAATCCTGAATTAATGCAATTTAACGCATCGGATACCATCGCTTTTTCCTGCATTTTGAACTCCTCCTACTTTAAAAACTGAAGAAACGTCTGTCTGTTTTGATCTGCGGACTGTGCTGATTTCTGAAAAAACTGTTTAATAGTTGGATCAGTTGCAGCCTGTGCATACGAATTGTATTTTTCCATGTCCGTTTCACTAAATTGAATTAAATGTCTTAGATTCTGAAGTTCCATTTCTGTAATGTCTGTCATAATTTCCCTCCATTCTATTTCTGATTGATTGAACAACCATAGTATCTTCTAGGAGAAAAGAAATTATTCATCAAACAAAAAATTTTTTTATTTTAATCGGCAACTTCCTCATCTTCACACATAATTTTTACTTTTCCTTCATAAAGCTCCTCAACAGCGATCGATAGTGGCTTATTACAGACACAATTTACAGAAGGTCTTGAGCCATCAATTAGTTGTCTCGCTCTCTTTGCTGCTGCTAATACGATAGAATACCGACTATTTACTACAGGATGTTCTCCCTGTTCTACTCCTTTATTTACCTCATTCATTAAATCTGTATATGATGGATGTAACATAGTATTATCCCTTCCTTTATTCTATTTGATTGACACGTCCTGCAATGGTATCTGGAAGTAGTGCTGATAAAATAATCTGTCCCGTTTGTGTTACAATCACTGCTTTGCATTTTCTTCCACATGTTGCATCTACACAACTTCCCATATCCTTTGCATTTTGCACCATTCGTTTGACTGGTGCTGCTTCTGGTCGAATTACTGCTACTACCTTATTGGCATTTACTACATTTCCAAATCCTATATTAACAAGTCTATTCACTATTTCCTCACTATTCAATATTTTGAATCTGTTCTCTAATTTTTTCTATTTCTGTCTTTAATTGAATTGCCAGCTCTGTAATCGTTAAATCATTCGCTTTTGAAAGAATTGTATTTGCTTCTCGATTCATCTCCTGTGCAATAAAATCTAGTTTTCTTCCAATATTAAGTCCATCTTCTAAAGTATCTTTCATACTTTTTATATGTGCCTTTAAACGAACGGTTTCTTCATCCACACAAATTTTATCTGCAAAGATTGTAACCTCTGTTGTAATTCTTGTTTCATCTATTGAAACGTCTCCTAATAATTCTGTTATTTTATCAGAAAGCTTTTTTTTGTATTCTTCTAAGACCTTTGGAGAACGCTCTTCAATTTGCTCAACACACTTTATCATTCCATCCAATTTAAAAAGGATATCCTTTTTTAAGTGAGTTCCTTCCTTTTCTCTCATCTCTACAAACTGCTTAGCTGCTTTTTCTATTACTTGTTCTACAAATTCAAATAATTCTTCTTCATCTTGAGTTTGTTCTTGTAAAGTAAATACTTCTGGTAGTTGTGCTAATAAAGAAATTCCTACATCATTTTCAATGCCAAAATGTTCACCCATCTTTGTTAATGCAAGAAAATATTCTGCTGCCAAATCTTTATTATAATGCACAGATGATCTGCCTTCACTCACATCCTCATAAGTAATAAAAACATCCACTTTACCACGGCTGATGTACTGTTTTAATAGAGTTCTTATTCTAACCTCAAAAAAGCTGAGTTTTTTCGGCAGTTTTATAGAAAGTTCTAAATATCGATGATTCACTCCTTTCATCTCTACTGTAATTTTTCTTTCTTTTGTATCTGTTTCAAATCGACCGAAGCCTGTCATGCTTCTTACCATTTTTACTCACTCTTTCTTCTAAAATTGATCGATGGAATTTTTAATTTTTCGTCCAACATATCCAATATATTATAATCAAAATACACTCTTGCGTCAAGAATAGAATCTTATTCTTTCTTCTCAAGTGACAGTTTAGAAAGTGCCTGTGCCAATGTGTTATTGATCGATTCTTTTTCTGTTTGTTTTTGCTTTTTTAAATAGGACTCTACTTCTTTTTTAGAAACCTTTACTCCTTCTTTTTTCCTTCTCTCTTCAAATGCAGCAAGCTTTTCTTTATAGCCACAGCTACAGGTAAAGATTTGTTTCTCTTTTTCTCCCCGTAAAACCATTTTTTTATGACAGACTGGGCATCTGGCATTACTGGTTCTTGCTATTGTCTGTCTATAGCCACATTCTCTATCTTGACATACTAACAGTTCTGAATTTTTTCCTTTTACTAGAAGCATTGGTTTACCACAGTCAGGACATTTATGATTTGTAAGATTATCATGTCTAAATGTTCCCTCTCCTGTTTTAATCTGTGTCACTAAGTCTATTGTATAACTTCGAATTTCTTTCATAAATTCGTTTCGTTTTATATTCCCCTGTGAAATTTGAACTAACTTTTTTTCCCACTGTGCTGTTAATTCAGGCTTTTTTAAATCGATTGGTACTAGGGATAATAATTGCTTTCCCTTTGATGTAACAATCAGATCCTTTCCCTGTTTTTCTATCAAAAAACTGCGGAACAATTTCTCGATAATATCTGCTCTAGTTGCCACTGTCCCCAAACCTTTTTGTTCCATTATGGTAAGTAAACTAGCCTCATTATAAAGAGCAGGAGGTTTTGTTTTTCCCTCTGTCATTTCTATTTTAATATTTAGTTTTTGTCCACTAAATAACTCTGGAAGTTCTCCTGCTTCTTCCTCTTCTTCTAAACTTTGTCCTTTATTTTCATAAATACTCTTCCATCCAAGTTGCTTTACTACATTTCCCTTTGCAAAAAAGTCCTCATTTCCAATTCGTAGTCTGATCGATGTATGTTCATATTCATAAGGCGGATAAAAAACCGCTAAAAACCTACGTACAACTAGATCATAGATCTTTCGCTCGTCATTTGACAGTTCTGTCAAAATAACTGTCTGTTCTGTCGGAATAATCGCATGGTGATCGGTTACTTTTGAATCTTCAATATAAAAAGCCTTTTTTGAAAATTTCATGGTCCTAAGTGGCATGGCAAGAGCCTTATATGGTCCAACTGCACAGGCTTCTAGTCGTTCCTTTAATGTATCTACAATATCAGAAGGAAGATATCTGGAATCTGTTCGTGGATATGTTAAAATTTTATGCGTTTCATAGAGTCTTTGCATAATATCTAATGTCTGCTTTGCAGAAAATCCAAACCTTTTGTTGGCATCTCTTTGTAGTTCATTTAAGTCATACAAGAGTGGAGAATATGTTTTTTTAGGACTTTTTTGAATCTCTGCCACTTCTGCCATTTCTCCAGAAAGTTTCTCTTTTAATGCCATTACTTTTTCTTTATTAAAGCATTGACTACTTTTCTCTTTTGTATCTTTCCAAATAAAAGAAATCTGGGGCTGACTGCATTTGGCACTTAATCCATAATAAGATACTGGTGAAAAATTTTTTATTTCATTTTGTCGTTCTGCAATTAAGGTCAATGTCGGTGTCTGTACCCGCCCACTAGATAAAGACGCATTATAGCGACAGGTCAATGCTCTTGTTGTATTCATTCCTACCAACCAATCTGCCTCTGCCCTAGAAAGTGCTGCATGATAGAGCATATCATAAGCATGTCCATCTTTTAAATTTGCAAAGCCCTCCCTAATTGCTTTATCTGTGACAGAAGAAATCCAAAGTCTCTTTATTGACTTTTTACAACCTGCTTTTTCTAAAATCCAACGGGCTACTAATTCTCCTTCTCTTCCTGCATCTGTAGCAATTACCACTTCTTTTATATCATTTCGAAAAAGAAGTTCTTTTACTGTGTGAAATTGTTTTCCTGTCTGATGAATTACTTCTAACTTCATCGGTTCTGGTAACATTGGAAGATCATCTAGTTTCCATTGTTGATATGCTTTATTATATTGTTCTGGTTCAGCTAATGTTACTAAATGCCCTAACCCCCAAGTTACAATGGCATCTTTGCCCTCAAAATATCCATTTCCCTTTTTATCTATGTGAAGTACTCTGGCAATATCCCTTCCTACAGAAGGTTTTTCTGCTAAAATTAATGATTTCATCTATTCTTCCTTTTCATTTTTAAACAATGTTCTTATAAAAAAGTTTTTGAAAGAAAGGAGTGTCACAAACTGATTAATTTTTCAGTACAAGTGGCACTCCTTATATCTGTTATATTTTTAAGTAAAATAAACTACTTTATCTTCTGGTTCCTTTGCCTGTTCGATTGAAGTAGCATAGAGAACAGGACCTTTCCCCCTATACTCTTTATAAAACTCACACCGTATTTTGGCTGTCACAGTAACAAATTGACGGTTCTTTAGATCCTCTAATGTGAGTGGTCCTTTATTATCCTTTCCAACTTTACAAATCATTCCCATAAAAGCTATATCATCTGCACAGCAAGTCATGGCAAATCTTCCCGGAACAAAGCTGTTTTTTGGAAGCTTTTCTGATTTATATACCATTCCTAAAAATCGTACTGTTTTTCCATCATATTTCTTTGGCTGATCCATCGCATCCATATACCAAAGTCCATAATCTTCCTCTTGAATTTCAATCACAGATGCTTCTAAATCAAAAGGCAAAGCTTCTTCTCCGGCATCATCCGTAACGCCTTCTGCTGATTCATAGATAATCTGTCCCTTTCGATTGACTGGCTTTACACATCGGCGTAAAAATAATTTGTCTGTACTTTCCTCACAGCGGTTAAAAATAATGGTATCTGAATATTTAAACTGAGCAACCATCAAAGCCTTCATATTATTCCAATAGTTAGAGAAAGTAGAGGTATCGATTGTTGTAATAATTTGAACTAATACCCACGATTTTGGAAGCTCTTCTTCTAACAATGTTTCTAAACTCCACATTCCATTTAATTCTAACATTACTCTTTCTGGTCTATACGTGCTCTGACATTGTTTTAAAAACGTTTCATTCAGTTCTTCTTCCTCTTCTAATACTACTAACTTTGTATGACATCTTTTTAATACTTGTTCGTCATATTCTACTTCTCCCTCTTCACAGACAATCAATAAAGTTTCTGTTCCATCGGAAAAGTCGGGATCTGTCATCGTTTCCTGAATAAAACTTGTCTTTCCGCTTTCCAAAAATCCATTGACAATATAAACAGGTACTTCCATATTTTTTTCCTCTTTCCCTTTGTTTACAAAAATCTCTGTTAAGACTATACTGCTGCGTGAAACAATTTAGCAATTTCACTTTCATCTAATTTGCTTCCAATTACACAAAGTCTTCCTGTAACATCAGTCGCACCCTCACGAATTTCATATTCTTCTGGAACAAAGTCAAAATATAACCATGTTCCGTCTGTTCCGGCAACCATTCCTTTTGCACGCAGAATAATGCCATATCGATCGGTTTCTGAAAGTGTCTGCAAAATATCCGTCAATTCCTGTTTATTATACTTATGAGGTGTTTCTATGCCCCAGCTAGTAAAAACTTCATCGGCATGGTGATGATGATCGTGGTGATGTCCTTCGTGATCACATTCACAATGATCTTCTTCATGATGATGATCGTGATGATGCCCTTCATGATCACATTCACAATGATCTTCTTCATGATGATCGTGATGATGCCCTTCATGATCACATTCACAATGATCTTCTTCATGATGATGGTCGTGGTGATGTCCTTCGTGATCGTGTTCATGGCAAACTTCTTCCATAAGATCTTTTTCCAAAGAAGCTTGTTTTTCCATAGCTAAAAGAATTTGACTGCCATTTAATTCTGACCATGGAGTTGTAATAATTGTTGCATGATTATTATGTTCCTTTAATTCCTTTACACACTGCTCTAGTTTATCTTCCTTAACATCTTGTGTTCTGCTCAATATGATTGTTTGTGCACTCTCAATCTGATTATTAAAGAATTCTCCAAAGTTTTTCATGTACATTTTGCACTTTTTAACATCTACAACAGCAGTATATGAATTTAATGTTACCGAAACTTTTTTTGCTACATCTTTCACTGCTTTTATAACATCGGATAATTTTCCAACACCAGATGGTTCAATAATCACACGATCTGGCTGAAATTTCTCTAATACTTCCTGTAACGCTGTACCAAAATCCCCCACTAGAGAACAACAAATACATCCTGAATTCATTTCTCTGATTTCTACACCTGCGTCTTTTAAAAATCCTCCATCAATTCCTATTTCTCCAAATTCATTTTCAATTAAGACCAGTTTTTCATCTTGGAATGCTTCTTGTAATAGTTTTCTAATTAATGTTGTTTTTCCTGCTCCTAAGAATCCAGAAATAATATCAATTTTTGTCATATTACGATCCTTCTTTCTTCCTAATCTTTTATCAGATCCTTTTGCTGGTGTACATTATACAACGTTCTTTTATTTTTGGCAAGGGCACGTCTGGAAATAAATAGAGTTCAGAATATGTAACTAACCTCTAATAATATAAATTTTCAGATGGATATACAGGATCACATGTAACGTCAATTCCTAATTTTTTTAAGATTTGTTCGTTATCTTTGGTCAACATTACTGTACAATGAGCCTGGCTTCCAAAAAGAGCAGGAAGTTTTTGATATGCTTTTGATGCTTGTGTATCATTTACTGCACAGATACTTAATGCAATTAGTACTTCGTTTGCAGAAAGTGTAACTTTTTTTGCATGGAGATTATTTTCTTTTAAATCCTGAATTCTTTTAATTACCTCAGGAGAAAGCAAAAGAACAGGATCTTCAATTTCTGCTAGTACTTTAGTGGCATTTAATAAAGCAGCGGCACAACACTCCATTAAAGAACTTCCTCTTCCTGTAATAATTCTTTTGTCAGGAAGTTCTAATGCCAAAACCGCTGGCTGCTCCTCTGTATTTAATGTTTCATGTAGCTTTTTAGCATAGGAACGTGCTGGTTCTATACAAGTTCTATCTTCCTCTTTTAAATTTACCTCTTCTAACAAAAGTTTCATTCTATAAAGAGTGTCTTCATCCACTAACCCCTTTTTAAAATCACAGGCGGTTGAAAAATATCTTCGAATAATTTCCTGTCTGGATGCCTCTTTTACCACTTCATCATCTATAATTCCAAATCCAACTCGATTGACACCCATATCCGTTGGAGATTGATATAGAGCCGTTTTTCCTGTAATTTTTTCAATAATGCGTTTTACTACTGGAAACATCTCTAAATCTCTGTTATAGTTTACAGCTGGTTTCTGATATGTTTCAAAATGAAAATAATCCATCATATTGACATCTTTTAAATCTACTGTTGCAGCTTCATAGGCAATATTTAGGGGATGTTTTAGTGCAACATTCCATACTGGAAAAGTTTCAAATTTAGAATATCCTGCTGAATGTCCACGTTTTTGTTCATGATAAAGTTGGCTTAAACAAGTAGCAAGCTTTCCGCTTCCCGGACCTGGTGCAGTGACAACCACAATTGGTCGTTTTGTTATAATATAAGAATTTTTTCCATAACCTTGTTCACTTACAATCGTGTCTACATCTGCTGGATATCCCGCAATCGCTTCATGCGTATAGACTTTAATCCCCCTACGCTCTAATTTATTCATAAATACTTTAGTCGCAGGCTGACCACTATAGCGTGTTATTACTACACTGTTTAATAATAATCCATAGCTTCTTAGATCATCAATTAACCGAAATACTTCCATATCATAAGTAATTCCAAAATCTCCTCTGATTTTATTTCGTTCAATATCTCCTGCATAGACACATATGATCATTTCTGCCTGTTCTTTTAACTTTTCTAAAAGTTTAATCTTCGCATCTTCATCAAATCCCGGAAGTACTCTCTTTGCATGTTTATCTCCAATTAACTTTCCTCCAAATTCAAGATAAAGTTTATCATAACTTTTTACCCGCTCCAAAATATATTTAGATTGTTCGTTAATATATTTTACTGAGTCAAATCCTATTTTCATAATGACCTCCATACTGTTTAATACAACTATATCATCCTATCATAAAAGCACTCAAAACGTCAAATGCTTTCTTTTCTTTTCATTTCTAAATACTTTGCGGAAACATTTTTTTATTTTATACATAAAATAAAATAAACATACAGTCATTAGGAGGTTTTTATGGCACTTGTTTATCTCGATGCCGGTCATGGCGGTTATGATAGTGGGGCAACTTATCAAGGACGCAGAGAAAAAGATGATAATTTAGATCTAACACTTGCGATTGGAGAACTTTTAGCTCAAAATGGAGTAGATGTTGGTTATACACGTACTTCTGATATCTACGATTCTCCAGCTCGTAAAGCACAGATTGCAAATGAGGCTGGAGCAGATTTTTTTGTTTCCCTTCATCGTAATTCTAGCCAAATCCCTAATACCTATTCTGGCGTACAAACTCTTTTATTTGATGAAAGTGGAACAAAATTAAAAATGGCACAAGAAATTAATCGTGAATTGGAGGCAGCAGGATTTAATAATCTTGGAACTTCTGTTCGAAAAGACCTTGCGGTCCTTCGAAGAACTCAAATGCCTGCTCTTTTGGTGGAAGCAGGTTTTATCAATACGGATGCTGATAATGCGACTTTTGATCGAAACTTTGACGAAATCGTTTATGCAATCGCAAATGGGATTTATAAAACACTTTATGGAACGAACTTGCCAAATAGTGGTATGGAAGGTGTTCTTACACCTCCTGTCACAACTCCACCTCCTTCTCCAGAAAATAAACTATACTATGTGCAAACTGGTTTATTCCGCAATTATAATAATGCCGCTAACTTAACAATACGACTTCAGGAATCTGGCTACAGTCCTGCAATCTCTATTACGGATGGTTATTATGGTGTATTTGTTGGTCCATTTAAGACTCGTGCTGAAGGGCAAAGTTATGCAGATGCACTCAGCCGTCAAGGTTATGACACCTTATTAGTACTTCGTTAGATATACTGGAGTTGTTTCACTAAGAACTAAATATACAAGATATAGTATTAATATTATTAATTTTTACAATATTTTGTATCTAATTTTCTTAATGTGACAACTCCTTTTTACTATGGCTCTGTTATTTCTAATAATTGTTTAAATAATCCTAAAAACGTTACTTTTGTTTCCTTGTATAAAATTTCTTTTGCTAATAGTGGTCTATCTGTAATAATATTATTTACTCCTAGTTGTTTCATTCTCTCTAACTCTGATTTTGTATTTACTGTCCAAGCATGAATTTCTTTTCCAAGATGATGTGATAGACGTACCATATTTTCATTGATAAAGCTGGATTTTACACTAAAAAAATCTGCATATTCGCTATTATAAAAATTTCCATATGCTATAGCTAAAATATAACCAGTTTTTATTTTAGGATTTAATTCTTTTACTTTTGTAAGAACACTATAATTTGTAGAAGTAATGACACATTGTTGTTCAAAATCATATTGATCTATTAAACGGACTACTTTTTCTACTAGACTTTGATCTTTATTTCTTGCTTTTATTTCGATGTTTAGATTAATTTTTCCCTTACATAATTCTAATGCTTGGGAAAGAGTTGGAATTTTTATTTTTTCATATTCCTTTGAAAACCAAGAACCTGCATCATATCCTAACAATTCTAAATAAGTAACATCCCATATCTTTTTTGATACATTCGTTGTCCTTTTTAAACTGGAATCATGTAATAAAACTACTACTCCATCTTTTGTTTCCTGTACATCAATTTCTGCATAATCTGCCATTCTTTCTATTGCCTTTTCCAAGGCAGGAATTGTATTTTCTGGAGCATCAGCAGAAGCCCCTCTATGAGCTGTTACAGCAATTCCTAAAAGAGATTCCTTTTTTAGAGTGGAACCATTTCGAACAGAATCATAAATATATCCAATATTAACTCCAATCATAATAATTCCTGAAATAGCTAAAATTTTCCTGTATTGATTTTTAAAAGTAACTCGTTTTCTTTTCGAATATTCTTGTTCCTTTTCTTGGATCTTTTCCATTTGTTGTAATATTTTAATGAAACAATCATTTGAAATAGTCCTATCCCTATATTTATTATAAAGACTAGTTATAATACAGATATTTCCTTCTACTGCTATCACCGCAACAAATATACTTACCCAAAAACTTATCTGTTCATAAACTTTAATAAATGCTATATAAACTATTTCCCGTTTAGTAACACTATACGTAATGACAGCTGCTAAAAATAATATAGTATAATATAAAATTAGATAAAGTAATATTAAAATTAGATTCCATACCATTAAAATAAAAAATATTTCTCTATGTTTTCCTGTTTTTAAATAACCACTTTTTTTCCATGCGTTTTTAAAAGAGTTATTCTCTAATACCATAAGAGGCATTAAAAATAATTGATGATAAGAAATTAGACTGGCTAATATTAGAAAGGTTAATAGAAATACTTTAAATGTCTGGTTAGTCAAAGCAGATACAAAAATATAGTTTGGTATTTTCATTTGAGTTAATAATGCTGCTAAAAGTGGAAAGAGTATAAACATACTAGATACTAATGCTGCTCCTAATAGTATTATGTTTCTTTTTTGCTTTAATAACTGTATCATTCGTCTAATACTTGGAAATAGAATTTGCTCAAGAGAGAGTTTTTTTTCTTTCTCACAAAAGTCATAGTAAATGGTTAAAGTTATAAATTCTAACAATAAAAAAAATCCTGCTAATCCCAAAATCAAAACTAAGGAAATTACTGTCACAGGATTTCTTAAAAATGCTGCTATATTTTCTAAAGTTAAATAGCTAAAGCCTGAAAATCTTAATGAAATCCGAAATGCTATCCTGCATACAGGAATCATAATCATAAAAAACCCTGCTTTATAAAGTAATTCCAACAGCAGCAGACACGCTATATTTTTAAATAATAATCGTTTTGCTGTATCAATAATCGTTCTCAACTTTACCCTCCTATGTACCTTATCTTAGTATACCCATATTTTTTATAGAAAGTCAAGAGTGATGTAAAACACCTTTAGAACAGGCAGATAAATAACTTTAAACAGGTTGATAAAGCAAATTTAAGTAAAATTTAAAATGATAATAGTTATTTTTGGCATAAAATAAGGGCTTTCAAGGTTAAGTTGTTATTAATTTGTTATTAGTGTTTTATTATATTGTATCATATTATAGAATTTATAAAAGAGAACTTCATTTATATGATCTGCTTAGTATAGTTTTCTTAGAAACATTTTACTCCATCTTTTTTCTTCATGATATTAAGTGGATCATATTTAGAAGAATTCTTTTTCATGTAAATAATTTATAGCACCTCTGGTTCTCCAAAATATCGTATATATACACTTTCTTGGATACCTTCTGGATACTGATTCATAATTAGAAACGCTTCTTTTTTGGATAAAACTTTCAGCTCATGTTGACCACTTATATCCTGTATAGTATCCAATAGAAATACTTTTCCCTCTGGATAATATAATCGTATTGTCTTAGAGTTTAGATCAACTAATAATTTGGAATTTCCTATATATACTTCACATAATAGATTCCTTTTTTCCAGTACATAACGCTTTCCATCTAGGATATAACTTGGCATTGTAATACTCCTTTCTGGTTCTTTAATTTTCAATGTACTTTATTTCTTGGAATTTTCTTGACTTAATATAGAAAAGTAGATACAATAAGAGTTATCAATACTTTTCTATATTGTTGATAGATAAGAGTTGTAAACTTTGGTCGGGGCACAACTCTTATCTTTTTAGTTTCTGATATACCAAATCTAATCCTTGTCTTAAAATCTCAGCTTTACTTAATTTAGTCTGCTGACAACAATATTCTAATTTTATTATATCATCATCAGATAATCTAAGTTCAAGCCTTTCTTTTTTGGGATTATCTGTTGGTCTGCCTGTACGCGGTGACATTTAAACCTCCTTTCATTTTGTACGTAATTAATTTTAACATATCTACGTACAAAAGTCAACCCTTAATAACTAAATTTATCTTATATTTTATTTTTAATCTATAATTGTTTCTAGCTGTTTTATAATTTGATTTAATGCATACTTGGCATTGTTTGTAAGCTGTCTTTGCCAACAACTATTCTTTAGACTCCACTTAAAACCATGCTTTTTTAAAATATCCCTTATCTCTGCTTCTGGCTTGTTATTAAAAAAGAGTTGTAATCTCATTATTTCTGTATTCTCTACTACTTTAAAAAATGAAGTTTCTATTTTTTGTGTTCCTTTTTCTTTTATATCTTTTAACTGCTTTAGTCTATTCTCTACAATATGAATATTCTGATTGTTATTACGAAGTGTATAGCTAGCAAAAGGTTTACTTTCTATATGCCAGTCTTTCGACATTTCCTCTTTCAGTTGTATCTTCTCTTCTTCTGTAAGTTCTGAACAGCCTTCTAACGTCTTATTTTTCCGATAATATGTATTCACTGTCTTCATTTTCTCTTGATTAGCCTTTAGATTCTCCAGTTTCTCTTCCAATTTTCTAATAACATCGGTATCTCCTGAGCGAATTTGCTCCTTACCATATAGAATATTTTCCATCCCATCGAGGATCTCCTGAATTTTTTGAAATTCTATATAGTTCTTACTCATCGCTGCATTTTGCTTTTCCTTTTTATGAATCGGAAAATTGGCTGGACCAGAAATCATGACAGATGGACACATACATCCAATCCTACTTGCTTTATTCATATTTTCTGCTAACTTCTTAGCATAACAATCTGCTAATCCATAAACCTTATCTGCCTGTTCTGGTTTGACTTCTGCAATTTTATCTGCTAAATCATAGGCTTCCTTTACATACAACTGATATTCTGCTGTTTTTCTTCCGATTTTATAATCTCTAAATGACATCATATCATTTGCTTGCTTTGCTAATTTTTCATTAATGGTGTAATAAACTTTCTCCATACTTCAACCTTCTTTCTAATATTTTTAATCATTTATATAATAGCAGGTTAAATTCCAAATATCTCCTAGCTCGTAGTATACTCCATATCGTTCAAAAATTGCATCGAATTGCTTTTTAATATTTGGAAGAGAACCGTCATAAATCATGTTGCAAATGATACCCTCAAAACGCATACTTAAAATATGATCTGGATTTACATATTTAAAATAGTCTTGTGGTTCGATGTTCTTGTCTGTAAATAAATGCTTTCTATCATTATAAAAATATCTTCCAGTCTTTAAATCCCTGCATCCAAATCGTTTATGATTAAAATAAATTTCTACCTCCTGCCACAATTCATGATCTAAGAGAAAATCTCGGATCTCGATTGCCAGTTGTTCTATTCTTTCTGAATCCAATTTACTTATTTCATTCATATCAATCTCTTCTTTCCTTTTTTGAATTCATTACAAGTCCCGGTTGGCATTAAGTTTATCTCTAGGCTCTTGCCCTTGCTCTCAATTTCTTATCCATCTCCGATGTTATGTGATATTCTTGCTTTCCCTTTCGGTACTCCCATCTATCTTCACTTGTAATGCTTTTCTTGTTACTTTTCATTCATCATCCAATTAATACAACTATCAGACTAATTACTTTTTCGCTTAGATAAAGCATTGTTATATCGTGAACGTATCGTAACACTACCTCCTCCATTGTCAAGAGAAATATTAAAATATTTTTGAAAATATCTTATTTATTTTTACTATTACTACCATAATTAAATACAAATGGATTATCATATAAACCTATTTCAGATTTGTAAATTTCTTAGTTTCTATAAAAAACCTTTAAGAAATACACCCTCTTTAAAACTTCATATTTTTCTTTTTGCAATATTTTACTTCTTATTAATATTAAATATAGGAAATTCTATTTTAGACAAAAATTAAAATATTTTCTATAACGATAATCTTAGATTTTTTGAAAAAATGTTGAAACCTGCTCTATTTATGAACAAGAAAAGAATAATTTTTATTTAGATATTTTCTAAAAAGAAAGAGTTGCCAGAAATGACAACTCAAATAGGAAAATTTTTAGTAAAGATAACAGAAGGATATTTATTTTTGATTTGATTCCTTCAACTTTTCTTCTAGCCATTGGTCAAAGTCCTTTTTTAAATTTAATTTTAAGTATACATATTTCATGTTTTCATAAAACAATTTTGTAGTTGGATGATCGATTCCAAGGTTAGAAACAAAAATTTTATATGCTTTGAAGCAATAAGTCAAGGCAATTTTATACTTTCCTTCTTTGTGATATACCCCCGCCAAATTATTATAACTGGTGGCGGTAGATGGATGATTCTCTCCTAGTACCTGTTCACGAATCCGTAAACTTTTTTCCAACAACTCTTTCGCTTTTTCATACTCGCCTTTTTCCTGATATAAGAATCCCAAATTATGATAACTGCTGGCGGTAGATGGATGATTCTTTCCTAGTACCTGTTCACGAATCCGCAAACTTTTTTCCAACAACTCTTTCGCTTTTTCATACTCGCCTTTTTCCTCATATACTCCCGCCAAATTATTATAACTGGTGGCGGTAAATGGATGATTCTCTCCTAGTACCTGTTCACGAATCCGCAAACTTTTTTCCAACAACTCTTTCGCTTTTTCATACTCGCCTTTTTCCTCATATACTCCCGCCAAATTATTATAACTGGTGGCGGTAAATGGATGATTCTCTCCTAGTACCTGTTCACGAATCCGCAAACTTTTTTCCAACAACTCTTTCGCTTTTTCATACTCGCCTTCTTTCTGATATAGCAATCCCAAATTATTATAACTGGTGACGGTAGATGGATGATTCTCTCCTAGTACCTGTTCACTAATCCGTAAACTTTTTTCATAGTACTCTTTTGCTTTTTCATACTTTCCTTCTTCATCATATACTCTCGCCAAATTATGATAACTGCTGGCGAGAGTTGGTTGATTTTCTCTTAAGATATCTTTACAAATTCTTAAACATTCTATACACCATTTTTCTGCTTTTTTGTACTCTCCTGTATAGAGTAATAACCTTGCAAGAACAGAAATAAAATATACCTTTTTTTTAATCTTGATATCTACTTTTTGGATTATATTTTCTGCAAACGGAATTAATTTTTGATACTCAAATACTGAACGACCTTCTAGTAATTCTAAACTCTTTTGACATGCTTCGATTAATCTGGAATGATTTTTCTGTTTTGGCTTTTGTTTCTCATAAATAAATTGTGCAAACACAGGATGCAACATATAAGCTTCCTGTTGTACATCAAATTGAAGCCATCCTTTTTGTTCTAATTGTATTAAAATATTATCATCTTCTTTTGCCTTTGCATCTGAAAGTAACCATTGATTACATGTTTTTATAGCTAATGGAACATAGGGAAATAAACAGAAAGCCTCTAAAATATTTTTTTCTTTTTTATTTAATTTCGATAAATCATACAATATCTCATAAGATTTTTGAATATTGATCAGGTTATCTTCTTCATTTTTATATTCTAACTGGAATCCTTTTTTCTCTAACTCATCTCTTAATTGCTTTACTGTCCAATGTTTCATTTGAGCTTGATGTGCTAAAAATTCAACTGTAATAGTATGTCTTACTGCTAATATTTCTATGATATATTCCAGATCCTGTCTTTCTTCTTCCTCTACCCTCTTCCCACTATTTCTAAATCGAATCTTCTCATAAAGCTTTATGCACTCTTTCGTTGTAAGAAATCCTATTGGATATACTTCAAATGTATTATCCAAAAAGGTTCGCCGGGAAGTCAAAATCATTGCTCCTGGAATACTATTTAATCGTTCTAACCCCGGATCTGTTCCGATAGATACATTAACATTATCTATAAATAATAATAATTTTCCATCCGATGCCAGATACTCCAATTCCCTCCACGCAACTTCTATATTCTTTTTAGGATTTGATTGTTCTTTAAATTTTAGACATGTTGTCAGACTACTATCCATATTCCCGTCATATTCGATATAACCAATATGCTCGAAAGGAATTTTTTCTCCACTTTTCTTTCTAGTATCATATTCTTTAAATAATGCTTTACAAATTTGTGTTTTTCCGATTCCACCCATTCCACTCACTAGAATGAATTTTCGATTCTGTTCCACCTTCTTACGTAACTCTTGTAATTCGGTTTCTCGACCAAGGAAGTAAGTAACTGGTGTAATATTGGTATTACGAGTTACTACAAAATCTCGTTCCTTGTTCTCGAACATAACAATATATTGATACTGATCTCCCCCTATATAGTCCCCATCTATTTGAGTATCTTTCACCTGATTTTTAATATCCTTCTTCACGATATCTTCCTCTTTTATTTTGTCTATCTTGTATCGCCCTTTCGATTTGAATGGCTACATCTGAAATCTCTGGGTTATTCATATCAGCAACTATCTTCAGAAATTCCCCCATCGAAGCAGTTATCTGTTGATAGCGTTTTAATTCAGCAGCCACCTCTGCTATATTGGCAGGATCTATCCCCTCTAAAGCCGCTTCAAATGTTTTACATTTGTTCTGCCAATATTTTATATACTCTATCCATAAGGAAGAATTATATATCCTTTTCTCTATGATTGCTGGAAAAATTCTATTTTGATATTCTTGTTCCTTCATTACTTCCAATACCTCAAACATACAATTTTGAGATTTTAGATACGTATCACTGATAAGTAAAACCGCATAATCCTGTTGACGTATACTCTGCATAAACTTCCGAATACTGTTCCATACTCCTATATCACGAATATCCCGTTTCACAATCACCTTTGAGTTCTTCGATAATTGTTGATCAATTTGATTTGCTACCTCTGCATCCTTCCGGCTATAAGAAAGAAAAATGGTGGTTTTTTTATCTTTCTCTTCTTTTGACTGCCTCTTTTCCTCTCTGCCCCCTTGGAAAACAATTTGATCTCCACCTACATAATTACCACCAATATTGACGCCTTTTAGTTTGTTTTCTACTTTTTTTGACATCCTGATTTCCTCTCTTTCTCTTCTGTTTATTAAAAGAATGACTTCTATTCTTTTATATTTTGTAGTTATTCTACAATATTCCTTAGATTTTATCAATATTTTTTTAAAATCTCTTATTGCATTTCATAAAAAGGTAAGTTATGATAACTTTCAGAAGGGATGGTGATAGAATGGCTTTTTCGTATGATAAACTATGGAAATTATTAATAGATAAAAAAATGACAAAAGAAACATTTCGTATCTCTGTAAAGGTTTCTCCTACGACGATTGCTGCGATGGGAAAAGGGCAAGGAATCTCTCCAAAAGTCTTAGATCGTATTTGTACCTCATTTCATTGTCAGCCGGGCGATATTATGGAACATGTTCCAACCTATGAATAATCAGAATGAATTTTAAGAAATAAAGAAAAAATGAAATATTAGAATGAAAAGAATAAAATTTGTTTTATTATAAAGGGACAATAGAAACTTTACATCTACTGTCCCCTTTTTACTTATATCTTTGTTAATTCTTTCACCGTATTTTTACCGATCTGTTTTCCGCTCCAATCTGTAGACCAGCCTTTGTATTTAAAATATGCCAATACAGCCGCAGCCGTTTTAGCTCCATAGCAGCCATCTACTGTTAAAACAGGTACAGAAATATGTTTTATAGCAATTTGCCGATTTAGCTGCATTTGTAACCAGACGACACTATACTTGTCCGATGTTTGAGTGACTTTAACAGGCGTTGGAAGCTGCTTGTCCATGTATTGGATGTTAGGGTGCTTGTACCAGTGTGTCCAGTTGCGATCTTTTAGTTTAGTAATGCAAGTACCGTAGTTAAATCCTCTTGCTTCTACCACATAGCCATTACCGATATAAATCCCGACATGACCTTGATATCTGACACAGATTCCTACCTGTTCTGGAATGGTTTTGATTGCACCTTTTACTTTTGCACTCTGAAAGACAGAGTCTGCGGTGACATCATAATTACTTCCTGTCTGTTCTCGAATAAACCACTC
>CAMUMG010000016.1 GCA_947089905.1 uncultured Lachnospiraceae bacterium | reverse complement strand
CTAGAGCATACGGTTCATACCCGTAGTGTCGAGGGTTCAAATCCCCCCTTCGCTACTTAAAAAGGCGAAAGATTGGTACACTGTACTAATCTTTCGCCTTTTTAAAATATAAATAGTCATGGGAGGACTCATATGGATAATATAAAAGAACAAACGTTAAAGGCAGCAGATGCCTTTGCACTAAAAGGGCAAATAAAAAGTTGTAGAAGCTATGGAAGTGGACATATTAACCACACATTTCTTCTTATCTGCGAGGAAAATGGACAGGAGTATTTTTATATTTTACAGCAGATAAACCATATTGTTTTTAAAGATATTGAGGGACTGATGAAAAATATAAAAAGAGTGACTTCATTTTTACGCAATAAAATTATTGAAAACCATGGAAATCCTGACAGGGAAACCCTAAATCTCATCCCTACAAAAAATGGAGAGAATTATTATCAAGATAGTCAGGGATATTTTTGGAGAGTTTATCTGTTTATTTCTCATGCTATTTGCTATAATAAGGTGGAAAAACCAGAAGATTTTTACCAAGTAGGGAAAGCTTTTGGAGAATTTCAATGTCTTTTAGCAGACTTTCCAACAGATGAGTTGGTAGAAACTATCCCGCATTTTCATAATACACCAGCTCGATTTGTAACTTTTCAGAATGTGATAGAAAAAGATATAATAGGAAGAGCAAATGAGGTTCAGGAAGAAATTCGATTTATTAGAGAGCGAGAAAAAGAAATGAGTTTAGCACTCAGTCTACAAAAACAAGGCAAACTACCTCTGCGTGTAAGTCATAATGATACTAAACTCAATAATATTATGATTGACGATATTACAGGACAAGCGTTATGTATTATTGATTTAGATACCATTATGCCTGGATTTTCAATTTTTGATTATGGAGATTCCATTCGGTTTGGAGCGAATACGGCAGCGGAAGATGAAAAAGATTTATCCAAGGTATCTTTATCTTTGTCTCTTTTTGAAATATATACAAAGGGTTTCTTAGAGGGAAGTCAAGGTAGTTTGAAAGAAATAGAAATAAAATTATTTCCCTATGGGGCTAAAATGATGGCTTTGGAATGTGGTATGCGTTTTCTGACTGATTATCTGGAAGGAGATATCTATTTTCATATCAGTAGAGGTGAACATAATTTGGATCGTTGTCGTACTCAACTTGCCTTGGTTGCAGATATGGAGAGAAAATGGACAGACATGGAAACAATTATCCAAAAATATAGAAATTAGAACATAAAGTTTGTAGAAGATACAGAAAAGGAAAAATTTCTTGATTTTTTATGAAAGCTATGTTATATTAAATTTTATAAATTAGATGAGTTATAATATAATATAGAAGGTGATTTTCTGCACGTTAAAAAAAAAGGCAAGAAGATAAAGGTATTACAGGTGAATAAACTTTATGCTCCAGCGACTGGAGGAATCGAAACAGTAGTACGTCAGATTTCAGAGGGGCTAAAAGATGTAATGCAGATAAAAGTGTTAGTCTGTCAGGACAAAGTAAATCAAACCATAGAAGAATGTGTGTTTGGAGTAAATGTTCGACGCTGTGCAAGTCGCTGGAAAGTGAGCTCTATGCCATTATCTTTTCAGTTTTTGCGAGATTATAAAAAATTGTCTAAACAGGCAGATATCGTTCAAGTTCATATGCCATTTCCATTAGCAGATTTGGCATATTTACTGGCAGGAAAGTCAAAAAAGAATCTGGTGATCTGGTGGCATAGTGATATTGTACGACAAAAAAGATGGATGTTATTTTACCGACCACTATGTTCCTTTTTTTTAAAACAGGCACAGGCGATTATTGTAGCAACGAAAGAACAGATTGATAATTCAGATATTCTTTGGAAATATAAAGAGCGATGTATTGTAATTCCCTATGGGATAAAAAAGGAAGTTCTTTGTGCCACAAAATTATATAAAGAAGAAAGAGAAGTACATCCTCTACGGGTTTTATTTGTAGGTCGTTTAGTATATTACAAAGGCTGTGAGATTTTATTAGAGGCTTTGGCAAAAACAAAAGAAATAACACTAAAAATTGTTGGAGAAGGACCATTAAAGACATCTCTACAAAGGCAGACAAAAAGACTGCATTTAGAAAACCGAGTTTTTTTTCTTGGACAGATGAAAGATGAAAAGTTATTTCAGGAATATGCCTCTTGTGATGTTTTTGTTTTGCCTTCTATTGTAAAAAGTGAAGCATTTGGATTGGTACAATTAGAGGCAATGGCGTTTGGTAAGCCTGTTATTAATACCAGTCTGCAAAGTGGAGTTCCCTATGTCAGTTTAGATGGTCAGACAGGATTAACTGTACCACCTAAAAATACAGATGCACTTACTAAGGCACTAAACTGGATGAAGGATCATCCACAACAGCGACTAGAAATGGGAAGAGAGGCAAAAAAACGAATAGAAACAAAGTTTCAGGAAGAGGAAATGTTACATAGAATTAAAAAACTATATGAAGAAATTGCTATAAAAAATAACAGAAGATAGTAAATGACAGGAAATGAGGAAAATGAAAATCATGAAACGAGCATTGATTACAGGAATTACAGGACAGGATGGTTCTTATCTGGCAGAACTATTACTAGAACAAGGATATGAAGTTTTTGGAATTGTAAGAAGAAAAGCGCAGATGACATATGGAAATGTAGAACATCTCAAAAAAGAAATTCAGTTTCTCTATGCAGATATGACAGATTTAGTATCCTTAGCTCAAGCAGTAAAAAAATCTCAGGCAGATGAGGTCTATAATTTAGCTGCACAATCTTTTGTAGCTGCCTCTTGGGATACCCCACTTGAAACTGCACAGATTGATGCAAATGGGGTTGTAAATTTATTAGAAGCAATTCGAATAAGTAAGCCAGACGCAAGATTCTATCAAGCATCAACCTCAGAAATGTTTGGAAAAGTACAAGAGATCCCACAACAGGAGTCTACACCATTTTATCCTAGAAGTCCCTATGGTGTTGCAAAATTATATGGACATTGGATTACAAAAAATTATAGAGAAAGTTATGGTATGTATACTTGCAGTGGTATTTTATTTAATCATGAAAGTGAACGAAGAGGATTAGAATTTGTGACAAGAAAGATTACCAATGCAGTCGCTAAAATTAAACTTGGGATACAAGAATATGTAGAGCTTGGAAACTTAGATGCCAAAAGAGATTGGGGACATTCAAAGGATTATGTTCGAGCAATGTGGTTAATGCTACAACAGGACAATCCAGAAGATTATGTTATAGCAACAAATGAAACTAGAACCGTTCGGGAATTTGTAACAACAGCATTTTCAAAAGCAGGAATCAACATAATATGGAAAGGTTCTGGAATTGAGGAGATTGCAATGGATTCTTCTACAGGAAAATGTGTTGTTCGAATCAATCCAAAATACTTTAGACCAGCAGAAGTAGAACTTCTCATTGGAAATCCTAAAAAAGCAGAAGAAAAATTAGGTTGGAGAAGAGAAATTTCTTTTGAAGAATTAGTAGAACGTATGATAGAAAATGATCTTATATTAGCACAAAAAGAACAAAGAGAGAAACAGATATCATGAAGGCACTCATTATCGGAGGAGCAGGCTTTGTTGGTGGTTATTTAGCAGAATGTTTAAAACAAGATGGGTATGATGTGATTATCACAAAGAGAGAGGGAGAGCAGGTAAAAGAATTTGATGGAAAAGTCTATAATATGGATCTGTTAATTCCTGAACAAATTCATTTTGTATTAAAAAATGTTTTGCCAGACTGTATCTTTCATCTGGCAGCACAATCCTCGGTTGCACTATCTTGGAAACAACCTGCTATTACAGTAGATATTAATATAAAAGGGACAATTCATCTTTTAGATACAGTAAGAGATTTAAAAATCACTCCCAGACTTCTCTTAATTGGTTCTTCGGAAGAGTATGGATTAATTAAAAAAGAAGAACTTCCGGTTAAAGAAGAGAATCAACCTCGCCCTAAAAATATCTATGCTGCTACAAAACTATGTCAAAATATCATTGGAACGATTTATGCACAAGCCTATAAAATGGATATTTTAAATATTAGGGCATTTAATCACTTAGGGCCAAAACAGGCAGAAACTTTTGTCGTTGCTGATTTTTGCAGACAAGTCGCAAGGATAGAAAGTGGACAGCAAAAACCGGTTATTTTTGTAGGAAATTTAAGTGCTAAAAGGGATTTTACAGACGTCAGAGATGTAGTAAGAGCATATAGTTTGCTTAGCAAAACAGGAAAATCAGGAGAAACCTACAATGTAGGAAGTGGCCAAAGCGTTTCTATTCAAGAAATCTTAGATCAGATTCTTGCGCTGACTGTAATACCTATTCAAATTCAGATCGATAAAGATAAATTTCGTCCTGTGGATATACTTAAGATAGAAGCCGATATACATAAACTCACAAAAACAACTGGCTGGACACCACAAATACCACTAAAGCAGACAATACAAGATACCCTAGAGTATTGGAGAAGGGAATGTAGAAATGCCAGACAAAAGTTATAAAAAACGTATTGCTATTATAAATCAGCGGTATGGAAAAGAAATTAACGGAGGATCCGAGTATTTTACCAGACAACTTGCACAACATCTTAGTTTAGATTATAAAATTCAGATTTTAACAACTTGTACAAAAAACTATACCACATGGAAAAATGAATATCCAAAAGGAAATTGTTTAGTAGATGGGATTGAGGTCATTCGTTTTCCAGTAATCAAAATGAGAAATCCACATAAGTTTCGCTGGGTTGATCGATTGGTACGATATAGTCCAATAAAAAAGAAACCATTACAACAATACTGGATAAAAGAACAAGGACCATATTGTCCAGCTTTAATAGAATATATAAAAGCTCATGAAAAAACATATGATATTTTTATTTTTGTCACATATTTATATTATCCCACAGTTATGGGATTACCTATAGTGAGCCAAAAAAGTATTTTAATACCTACTGCCCATGAAGAGCCCTATATTCAGTTTGAAATATATCGAAAAATATTTCAGATACCAAAAGCTATTATTTATTTGACACAAGAAGAAAAAGATTATGTAGAAAAAATATTTCATAATGTAAATATAAAAAATAAGATAATAGGAATGGGAATTTCAGTACCCGAAAAAAAGAGAATTCAAAATAAACAAAATCCTTATTTAATTTATGTAGGAAGAATTGATTTGGGAAAGAACTGCAAGGAATTATTTGATTATTTTTTAGAATATCATAAACATACTTCAAAAAATATTTCTCTATTATTAATAGGAACAAAAAATATTTCTATTCCAAACAATCCGTGGATTCGATATCTGGGATTTGTAAGTGAAGAAAAAAAGTATGAATTGATTTCTGGTGCTATAGCACTTTGTCTTCCATCTAAATATGAAAGTTTTTCTATTGCCGTTTTAGAAGCAATGGCATTAGAAACACCAGTTTTAGTAAATGGAACTTGTAATGTTTTAAACGGACATTGTAAAAAGAGTAAAGCGGGTTATTGTTATTATGATAAAAAAAGTTTTCAAAATGGTATAGAACATCTTTTAGATAAAGAAATAAATTCAAAAATGGGAAAGAATGGACAGGCATATGTAAAGGAAAACTATCAATGGAATTTTATTTTAAAAAATTACCAAGATATGATAGAACTGTAAAAGGGGTTTATAGGTTATGAAGATATGGTATGAGTTATATCGTTATCGTGAAATGATCTTTAGTTTGGTAAGACGTGATTTAAAGGGCAGATATAAAGGTTCTGCATTAGGTTTTTTGTGGACATTTCTAAATCCTCTTCTACAATTATTAATATATACCTTTGTCTTTTCTATTGTTATGAGAAATGATGTAAAAGACTATTATTTATTTTTATTTGTAGCTTTAGTTCCGTGGATCTTTTTTAGTTCCTGTGTAGCAGGAGGGGCAAGTTGTATCTGGTCACAAAAGGAAATGGTTAAAAAAATCTATTTTCCAAGAGAGGTACTTCCGATTTCCTTTGTTTTGAGTCAATTTGTAAATATGTGTCTTTGCTTTTTGGTGATCTTTGGAGTTCTTATTTTTTCAGGAAGAGGAATTGATCTGATTGCTATATTATATCTGCCAGTTGTTTTAGTGGTAGAATTTTTATTGGCATTGGGAATTACAATGATTACCTCAGCCTGTACCGTATATTTTAGAGATTTAGAATATATTTTGAGTATTATCACAATGGGATGGCAGTTTTTAACTCCTGTTATGTATTCAGTAGAAATTGTTCCAAAAAAGATTCAATTTATTTTTTATACAAATCCAATGACATCCATTATTGAGGCATATCGAGATATTCTCTATATAGGAAAAATTCCCCGTTTGTCTTCTTTAGGTATTGCCTTCCTAATCGGAAGTTTTCTTTTTCTTTTCGGTACAATGGTATTTGAAAAGTTACAAATGCGTTTTGCGGAGGAATTATAATGAGTCCGATTATTCGTGTAGAGAAAGTTTCAAAGAAATTTCGAATCTATAGTGACAAGGGAAGTACATTAAAAGAACGACTGTTATTTAAAAAAAGAAGGACATATAAAGAACAGATTGTTTTAAATAATATCAGCTTTACCGTTGAAAAGGGAGAAGCAGTTGGTTTAATAGGACAAAATGGCTGCGGAAAGAGTACAACCTTAAAGCTTTTATCCAGAATTATGTATCCTGAACAGGGAAATATTAAAGTTCTCGGAAGAGTTTCTTCCTTAATTGAACTAGGTGCTGGTTTTCATCCTGATATGAGTGGAAGAGAAAATATTTTTATTAATGCCTCTATCTTTGGACTGACACGCAAAGAAATTGAAGAACGATTAAATGCAATTATTGAATTTTCTGAATTACAAAATTATATTGATAATCCAGTCAGAACGTATTCTTCTGGAATGTATATGCGACTGGCGTTTTCTGTAGCAATTCATGTTAGTGCAGATGTCTTACTGATTGATGAAATTTTGGCGGTTGGGGATTCTAACTTCCAAGAAAAGTGTTTTCAGAAACTAAAAGAATTAAATAAGAATGGGTTAACGATTGTATTAGTCAGCCATGATTTAGGCTCTGTTTTAAATTTATGTCAAAGAGCGCTTTGGTTAGAACAAGGAATGATTTATGAAAACAGCAATCAGGTACAATATGTCATTGATCGTTATATGGAGTATATGGAAAAAAGAAAAAATAAGCTGATTGGTGAAGAGTAGATGAGGTTAATAGAATGAAACTCCAAAAAAAGCTAAAAAAATCATGGATTTTAGTTATGATAGGAATGATTTTTTATATTGGTATTTTAATATTTTGTATGCGTTATTATACAGAACCATATCATATTGAAATTACAGCCGATAAAAAGCACTTTGAAATAGAAACAGGGGGCAGTGAATGTAAGCTTTTTGTTCATATTAAAAATAATACTCCAAATACTTTGAGTGAAAAAAACAATATCTATTGTGCCTATCAAATATATGATTTAAATGAAAATATGATATTAGAAGGGAAACACATTCCCATAAAGGAAGTAAAAAAAAGAAAGTCAGTTGATATGGAACTTAATATAGAAGCTCCATTATCCAAAGGAGAGTATATTATAAAAATAGATCTTGTAGAAGAAGGAGTAACTTGGTTTTACGAGAAAGGGAAAGAAAAGAGTTGTGAGGTTACACTTAATGTTCAAAATAGTTACCAAACTAATATTTTGGCAGAGATTTGGTGTAACCCTAATTTAGTACAACATACAGGAAATCTCTGTTATATTCCAATTACTATTTTAAATCAAGGAACAACACCAATTAAAAATAGCGGACAAACCGCATTTTTTATTTCTTATCATATCAAAACCACAGATGGGAAGATTTTATTATATGACGGAGTAAGAACACCTCTATCAGAAACTATTTTACCAAAAGAATCTTTAGAAGCAGTTTGTAGGATTGACTTTTCTAACTATCTATTACCAAAGGGAACATATTTAGTTGAAGTAGAGCTGCTTCAAGAGAAAATTGCTTGGGGATCTAGTATAGGAGTTCACCCAGTTACTATAGAAGTAAATCTAAACCAGTAAAAACAGATTTTTTAAAATAGATGGAGGATAAGAATGAATTCGGAAAACAGAGTACAAGATCTATTAGAGCAGTTAAGAGGAGAACAGACAAATTTTGAAATTAGTAGAGATACAAAATTAACACATAAAGTAAGTGAGTTATTAAATCGCATTGACTGGGATGATCTTTGGACAAATAATATCGAGAAAGTAAGAGAAAGTCATTGTAATGATATGTCGGGTTTGGCTTATGAATTAGAACAAATGGCAGGAAAAAAGGATATTAATAGTTTACTTCCTTCCGATACTAGATTTCGTTTTATAAAACGTGTGATTCGAAGAATTATGTATACTATAACAAGAGATCAAGAAGAATTTAATAATGAAGTTTTTAAGGCGGTTCAGGAAGTTAAAAAAATCAATGCCTACCTAAATTTAGAAATTTTAAAATTAGAAATGAATTTAGAGGAAAAAGAAAAGGAATTGGATATGGTAAAACAACAGATTGGAAAGCTAAAAAAGGATAAAATGTAATTAGGCACATGGAGGCAGAAATGAAAATCTATTTTTATATTGAAAATCATATGTTAGAAACTAAATGGAAATTGCTAAATTTACTTGCAGAACACTTAGATAAAATGGGAAATACAATTTTACTCTATGTTGCAGATTGCAGCCTTTTTAATGAACAGAGAATATATTGTGAAACAAAGATAGAAGATGCCGATTTTATTTTCTTTTTTGGAAAAACAAACTTTTGTAAAATACCTAAAGTTCAAAAAAAAGTTATAGTATTAGAGGAATGGGAAGATCTAAAATGGGCAGATACGACAGATTGGATTGACGAGATTTGGATTACAACAGATGATTTACAAAACATCAAGTTAAAAAAAACGGTTGTTTATTTTCCTTCCTATAAAAATGAATCGACAAATTTTGATTACTTTCTAAAAAAAGCAAAAGGTAGACAAAGAGAAGAAAAGATTGTGATTGTAGGTCTTTTAGATAATTTTAGATATCTTAAAAAACTACTGTCCAGTTTTGAAAATTACTACTGTAATATCAGGGTAGCAAGTGAACTCATTTTATTTACTGATCAAAAGGATATAAAAAAATTTCGAAATGAAGTTTACTCAAAAGCGATTGAATTTAAAAGTATTCGTAATATTCATATTCAATCTTTAGAGGAATTTGATCAGTATGATTCGATAAATATTTGTTTTTGGGGAAAAATAATTTCTGATCCAGAAAAACTATTTCATATTTATCAAAGGGGAATTCCAGTTATTTCCATAAGAGATAGTAAGGACAAAAAATATCTTTCTTCTGGAGTTTTACTCGAAGAAATTATTCCAGAACAACTCCAAAGAATTTTTGAGATATTAATAGAATATCCAGAGATTAAAAAAGAAATTTGTTGGAATCAATATGGTAAGATTCCAAAAGAAAATACAAAAAATACATGGTTAACTATATTTTCTCATATAAAAGAGTCCTCTTCTAAGAATCAAACATTAGAATTTATAGAAGAAAAAGAGGATGATGAAACGATAGAAATTCAAGTACAAGGACCATTTGAAACAAGTTATAGTCTTGCGATTATAAATAAAAAATTGGCAGAGGCATTACATAGAAAAACGAAAGTGAGTGCTTCAATAGGAGCGATGGAGGCTACAGGAGAATATGAGCCAAGATATAAGTTTTTAAAAGAAAATGAAGCTGCCTTTTATCTTTGGAAAAAGGGACTAAAAATAAGTAATCCCTTAATAGCAATACGTAATATGTACCCACCTGCAATAGAGCCTTTGACAGCTTCCTATAATTTTGAAATGTTTGGTTGGGAAGAAGATAGAGTGCCAAAAACGCATATAGAAGATTTCAATGGCGCATTAGACGGAGTTGGTACTCTTTCTGAATTTGTTACAAAGTCATTAGTAGATTCCGGTTTAAAAATTCCAGTCTGTACGATTGGGTGTGGAGTGGAATTACCAAATTATTTTGAAGAACTTCCTGCCTATCCTATAAAGAGTAACAAAAAGATAAAGTTTTTACATATAAGTTCTGCTTTCCCACGAAAAGGTGTAGATCTACTATTAGAGGCATATTGTGAGGAATTTACTAGAAAGGATGATGTATGTTTAATTTTAAAAACTTTTCCAAATCCTCATAATAAAGTAGAAGATCAGATCCATACCCTAACCATGAAATATCCTTCTATGCCAGAGATCGAATTAATTAATAAAGATTTAGAACAACGAGAATTATATTCGTTATATAAAGCGGCTGATTGCTATATTCATACAGCAAGAGGAGAAGGATTTGGACTGCCCGTAGCAGAAGCTATGCTTGCAAAAATTCCGGTCATTGTATCAAATAATACTGGATTAGCAGATTTTTGCAGAGAGGATACTGCTTTATTAGTAGATTTTGTAATGGAAAGGGGTAAGTCTCATTTATCAGAAAACTCTAATTGGGCAAGACCAAATAAAGACACAATTAAAAAGAGAATGAGAGAATTCATAAATAAACCAAATGATGAAAAAATAAAGAAATTAGTAAAAAATGCGTATCAATTAATTTCTAGCTATTATAACTGGGATGCTGTTGCCGATCGATGGATTTCTTTTACTCAAAAGATAATACAAAGTCAGAAAAAACCTACTGTAGCAATGGTTACTACATGGAATACAAAATGTGGAATTGCTGAATTTACAAGATATTTTATTGAGGCAACAAATTCTAAAGTAAACTATCTTATCTATCCAAATAAAAGTAATGAATTAATTCGAGAAGATGAAGAATTTGTAGAAGGAAGATATTGGGATGTTGGTCAGGTAAAACGTCTGTTAAATCCTTTGCAGGAATCGAAAGCAGATGTAATTCATATACAGTTTAATTTCGGTTTATTAAAATTAGAAAATCTGGTAGAGATTATTCTTCAATGTAAAAATAAAAAAGTGATGATTAGTTTTCATGGAACAAATGATTTAGCAAAAGTAATCACTTCGGAAAATAAAAAACAGGTAATAGATGGATTAAATGAAGCCTATCAGTTGGTGGTACATCAGCAGCAGGATAGAAAAAATTTGATGAGATATGGAATTTTAAAAGAAAAAATATCTGTCATTCCTTTGGGACAGATCTCTTATCCACAAAATTCAAAAGAAGAGATTAGAAAAAGGTTAGAAATAAAAAGTAGTCTTATTCTTGGAAGTTATGGATTTTTATTTCCACATAAAGGATTTGAAAAGGTAATACAAGCAGTTAGTCAACTAAAAGAACAATATGCAGATATTTTATATTTTATGGTTTGTTCACTATATGAATCTGAAAATTCAAAACGCTATTTAGAACAGTGTAAAAGGATAGTACATACTCTTGGACTTGAAGAAAATGTTTTACTGATTCATGACTTCTTAAAACCAGAAGAATCTATGAAGTTATTACAGGCATGTGATATTCTTTTGCTTCCCTATAATAAAACAAATGAGTCTGCAAGTGGGGCAGTACGTTTTTGCGTTGCAGCGAAAAGACCAATCATTACAACACAACAGGAAATTTTTTCGGAATATAGTGACTGTATCTATCAGATTAAAGAGAATACTCCAAATAAAATTGTTAAAGCAGTCAATACATTAATGAATGAAAAGATACAAAAAGAATATCTTGAAAAGGTATCTAAAAAAGCTGGAGAACTAAACTGGAATCGTATTGGAAGAAAATATATTAATTTATATTCTGGAGAAAAGATTGAAAATGTATAAAAGATCATACAGAGATGGGGCTAAAAATGGATACTATACAAAAGAAAGATAAAATAATTTTAGCAATAATCTTTATAAGTTCCTTTTTGTTTTTTGCAGTTTTGGTAAGTAAAATTGGATTGCCTACATTTACTCAAAGTGATGAAGCTATCTGGTTAGGATTAGCAAAGAGTTTTCACTTTAATCATAATTTTCAATATAAATATATCTATCAATCCTATGATTGTATTCTATATTCTATTTTGATTTCTATAGCTTATTTTATTTCAGGACCAGCACATATTTTGACAACTATGCGTTTTGTTGGAGTATTTGTTATGTCAACTGCCTGTGTTCCTGCCTATTTGCTGACAAACAAAATGATCGCATCTAAAAAGGTATCTATTGTTATATCGATACTAGCAGTATTGATACCAGAAATGCTTTATACCTGTTTTATAACTCAAGAGGTATTGTTTTATCCCCTTGTCTTATGGCTGTTTTATTATTTGTATCAAATATATGAAAATCAAAAGCAGCAAAAATTTATTTATGAAAAGTTAGGCATATTATTTTTTCTTATTTATTGGACAAAGGTATATGCTATTGTATTTTTGTTAGCATTTACATTATTAGAAATAGTATATCTGATTTTAGAACCTAAAGACTGTAGAAAGAGAATAAAAAATATTATTAAAGTTATAGTAAGTTTTGGAATCTTATTTTTTATAAACAAAATTTTAATTTATACATTAAATGGATTTCATTCTGGAGATATGCACTATCAAAGACAAATTTCAAGATTTCCTAAAATTACAATAGAAACTATTTTTCTTATGCTAAAAGGAGTTATTTTATATATTTTAGGAATAACCATTAGTTTTGGAATGTTTCCTATTTGTTTAGTATGTTCAGATGCAGTTACAAAGAAAAAAAATAAATTTGTACATTATTTATTCCTTGTTACTTTGGGAATAATTGGGGAAACAGTATTGAGTATTTATTTAATAGAAAATATAGAAGTTTCTACTCAATATCGAATTCATATGCGATATTTTTTCCCTCTTTTGATACCTTATCTTTTGTGTATGTTAAAAATAGTAAAGCAAAAGATTTCTAAAAATACACAATATGTATTCATCATAAATTTAATTCTTATAAGTATTTTATCTATTCTATATTTTGAAACCTTTTTTAAACGTTGGGCACAGTCTGTAATTGATGCAATGACAATCAACATTTTTCGAAGCTTACAGACAATAGAGCCAGACTTTTATCGATTTCTTTTATTATTTTATATTTTAATTACTGCAGTTTCATATGTTTTGCTTATAAAATTAGAATTTAGAAAATTATCAAACTTTTGGTTGGGATTGATGATGGGAGGATTTCTTTTATCTATACCATGGAATTATAAAATAGTTACAGCAACCTATCAGGGGATTGATTCTAAATTATATGAAAATAGATTGATTTCTACAGCAGAAGAAATTGAAGGATATGACTATATTATCTTTATTCAAGATAAAAGAAGGGCAAATAATTTAGTAGAAAATAGTTGGGGAGATTTTTTAAATCTATACTCAAAAAAGCAGGTAAGGACAATAGAGGAAAGTGCTTTAGAGGGATTTCAAATACCAAGTGAGAATACATGTATCATTCTTCCCATTTCCTTAGGAATTGAAATTGAGAACGGAAATAGAATAGAAAATTCAAATAAAATGATAGAACTTTATCAAATGGGATGTGACATTGTAAAAACTAAGACAAAAACAGAGAGAATATTTGAATTAGAAAGTCTGTCTTTTAAAAATGCAGTTTTACAAAATGATAAGTTAAAGATGAATGAAAATGGAGAAGTGTTTGGGCCTTACTGGCGTTTAGAAAGTGGGAAATATGAATTCTGTATTACAGGAAATCATTTGAATAATATAGGATTAGAAACTTATGCTTGGAATGGAGATAATATAACTTATTTTGAAACACTTAATTTTTATCGTTCTGATTCAGAAATAAAATTTAGTATCTGGTTGGAAGAAAGACAAGAGGATTTTGAGTTACATTTATATGATGCTAAAGGAGAGGCTGAAATTTTAAAGATTGTTAGTAAGTTAATAAGTACGAAAGAATAGAAACTGTACATAGTAAAAGCTATACAGAGATAGAGGAAAAAATGGAGAGAAAAGTATTAATAATTATACCAGCTTATAATGAAGCTAAGAATATAGAAGGAGTAATCCGCAATCTGACAGAAAAGACTCCACAGTATGACTATATTATTATTAATGATTGTTCTAAAGATGAAACAGAAGAAATTTGTAAAATAAATCAATATCCCTATATTACATTTTCTACTAATATTGGAATCGGGGGGGGGTTGCAAGCAGGTTATAAATATGCGTTAGAACATAATTATGAAATTGCAGTACAACATGATGGCGATGGACAACATGATCCCCAATATATCTCAGATGTTATTGAACCAATTTTAAAGGGACAATATGATATTGTAATTGGATCGCGGTTTTTAAAGAAGCAAGGATTTCAATCTTCTATGTTTCGAAGATGGGGAATTCGTTTTTTAAGTAAATTAGTTTATATTTGTTCTGGTGCAGAGATATTAGATGTTACCAGTGGTTTTCGGGCTGTAAACAAAAATTATATTGCGTATTATGCAAAAGAATATCCACAGGATTATCCAGAACCAGAGGCAATTGTTTCAGCAAAACTAAATGGTGCTAAGATTTGTGAAGTGCCTGTTATAATGAGGGAACGTAAGCAAGGAAAAAGTTCAATTAATCGATTTCGTTCTATCTACTATATGATCAAAGTTTCATGTGCCATTATAATATGCAGACTTACAAGGAGGAGAAAATCATGACGATCCGATTACGAATTATTTTATGTTTTGCAATACTAATTTATTTTTTCTTTCTGTTTTTGTTTTTAAAGAGAAAAATGCTTTCTTTAAAATATACTTTACTTTGGATTTTTGCAGGATTAAGTGGAAGTATTTTAGTTTTATTTCCTGAATTATTAGATTTTATAGTGAAAATTACAGAAATTCATTCTACTATGAATGGATTATTTGTAATTTTAGATTTCTTTTTAATTTTGCTTTTATTATCTTTAACAGCAATTGTATCAAAACAAACAGATAGAATTAAAAGTTTAGTTCAAGATAGTGCTTTGATGGAAAAAAGAATTCGAGAATTAGAATATAATCTTGAACAGAAGGGAAAAAGCTAGAATGAATTATTTTTTATGTATAATATATTTGCTCTTTTCTGTTTCTGGTTTGATACTTATGAAATTGGGAAGTAATCAAGATTTGAACTATTTTACTATACCATTCATTCAGTTTCGGATTACATGGATTTCTGCGATTGGATATTTTTGTTATATTATTAGCTTTTTATTATATACCACAATAATATCTAAGTTTGAATTAAGTGTAATTGTTCCTGTATTGGGAGGATTAGTAAATATTATTGTACTTTTAGCTGCATTTTTTATTTTTAAAGAATCACTGAGTAGTACAAAGATTGTTGGAGTGATTTTAGTTTGTATTGGAATTATATTTATTAATTTAAAAAAATAAAGAAACAGAAAACATAGAGTCAAGTTTGTGTCTGTATGGCATCCACAAACTTGATATATACAAAAGCTATACAGAAATGTGGAGAAAAAGATGAAAAACAGAAAAATAGAGTATGAGGTAATATTATATCGCGTGGGGGGGGTATAAATAAAAGCCCTACCTGATAAACTTCGTCTTATTAATAATAATAGACAAAAATAATATCAGGAGGGAAAGATGGATAAAATAGCAGTTTTAATTCCTTGTTATAACGAAGGAAAAACAATAGAAAAGGTAATTTTAGATTGGAAAAGCGAATTACCAGATGCCGTAATTTATGTTTATGATAATAATTCTACAGATCAAACAGTAGAACTGGCAAAAAAGGCAGGAGCAGTTGTTAGATATGAATATCAACAGGGAAAAGGAAATGTCATCCGAAGGATGTTTCGGGAGATTGATGCAAAATGCTATATTATAGTAGATGGAGATGATACTTATCCAGCTAAAGATGGAAAAAGAATGGCAGAATTAATTTTGGAAAAAAAGGCAGATATGGTAGTAGGCGATAGACTTTCTTCTACTTATTTTCAAGAGAATAAACGACCTTTTCATAACGCTGGAAACAGTTTAGTACGAAGTTCTATTAATCATTTATTTCGTACAGATATCCGAGATATTATGACAGGATTTCGTGCATTTAGTTTTTTATTTGTAAAGAGTTTTCCAGTATTATCAAAAGGTTTTGAGATAGAAACAGAAATGAGTATTCATGCGGTAGAAAAGAATATGAAGATCGAGAATATTATTATTGAATATAGGGATCGACCACAGGGAAGTTTTTCAAAATTAAATACTTATTCAGATGGAATAAAGGTTATTAAAACAATTTTTAGACTTTATAAAAATTATCGTCCAATGAACTTTTTTGGTGGGGTATCATGTGTTTTATTACTTTTGTCAGGAATACTTTTTTTACCTGTGTTATTTCAATATTTTCATACTGGACTTGTACCAAATTTTCCAACTTTAATTGTTTCTGGCTTTATTGCTTTAACAGCGGTATTATTCTTTCTTATAGGATTAATATTATCTACCGTTGTAGAAAAAGATCGACAGCAATATGAATTTAGATTACAGATATTAGAACAGATGTCAAAAGACGACAAAACCTTTTAAGGAGTATGTATGAGAAAGAAATTATTTGTAGTCGCGTTTTGTACTCTTTTAGTTCTTCCTATCACGTTAAGTGTAATCGCAAATGCAGGTAACTTAACAGTAGATGTAAGTTTAGGAGGTTATAAAGATAATTATGCACGTCCAAAATTTTATATTTCCTCTTATTTGAATGGAACATATCAAAAGGAATTTGAACAATGGTGGGGAAATAATTTTGTTTCTAGGGGAATTATGATTAAAAGCTATAATCAAATACGTTTGGATTTACTGCGTTTGGGGAATGAAGTTGTAGGAAAGAACAAGATATTATATGAACCAGATTACATACTAGAATATCTTTGTATTGGAGAGGAAAATAATTTTGCATTAAAAGAAAATCAGGAAAAAGTGGATAGATATATTAATCAGTTAGAAGAAGTAAATGAAAAGTTACAAAAAATAGGGAAACAGCTTATTTTATATATCACACCAAGTAAATGTGATGATACAAAAGAATATATTCCTATGACATATCAGATTCTTTCAAAGATGGAATCAGACAAGCGAATCAGAGCGGTGGATTATGTGAGAGAAAGATTAAAGGAAACAGAACTTGTTTTTGTTGATGGTGATAAAGAGTTAAAGGAAAGTGAATTGGAATATCCTTCCTTTTATTCGACTGGAATTCATCTTTCCAGAACAGCAGAGCAGGTGTTACATTTAAAGATTTTAAATACTTTATCAGATATGACAAAAGATCCTATAAAAAAGTTTAAATTATTAGAAGCAGAAGAACAAGACAGCCCTTATTGGAGAGATGCCGATCTATGGGAGTTAATGAATGTATGGGAAAAGCCAGAAGAGAGATATTATCAGTATAGGGTTAAAAAAATTTTACCCCAGCAATATCAAAATAAGGGATTTTTAATTCAAGGAGGAAGTTTTGCCGATGGACTTCGAAAAGATTTAGCAGAAAATGCGGTTAGCCCCAAAATTAATTATATTTTTTATAATAATTATCTTATAGATCAGAATGGATATTACTATAAATTAAATCCACAAAACACTGCGACAGATTTAAAATCTGATTGGAGTAATTTAGAGATTTCAAAACTTTTAGATAAAACAGATGTGATTATTATTGAACTAAATGAAAAACATATTCGATATTTTAGTAATGGATTTGTTGAATATCTAAATGAAAGTCTAAATAATTATAAAAAATCTTCGGGGGGGGTATTTCCAAAATACGAAATTGGACACCAGAAGGAAACTATTCAGAAGATCTTGAGTGGCTGTTTGGAATTTACAACTATGAAGAGGGCTTTGCATGGGGAAAAGATTATTGTTCGCTTACTCTACAAAATGAACAGATTTCTAAGAAAGGACTGGAAATAGATTTTGAGATATCAAGTTACTGGAATTTTCAAGACGGAAAAGAAGAATGTATTCTAGTTTATATAAATGGAGTACGATGTAAGCAGTTATTTGTATCACAAGCTGGAAGAATTGTATTGAACTTTTTGCCAGAGGAACTTCCAATTTCACAGTCAGATCAATATCAGATTGAAATTTATACAACACAATCTTTTATTCCATCTAAACTGTCGATCAATGGAGATAATAGAGAATTGTCCATTATCCTCCGCTATATGGGGGAGGAAAGGTAAGATGGTATTTAGTTCTTCTGTATTTTTGTTTTTATTTTTACCTATTGTATTATTTGTATATTATTTCTGTCATGATCGGGTTAAAAATGGCTGGCTTTTATTTGCTTCTCTATTTTTTTATTCTTGGGGAGAGCCGAGGCATATTTTTTTGATGCTCAGTTCAATTATTATAAATTATTTTTTTGGAATAGCAATGGAGCAGACAAAAGAAAAATCTATAAAGAGAAAAATTTTATTATTTTTTACCTGTATTATTGATCTTGGATTTTTGCTTATATTTAAGTATTTAGATTTTGGCATTCAGACAGTCAATACATTATTTCATACCAATTTTTTATTAAAAGAACTCGCACTGCCAATTGGAATTTCTTTTTATACGTTTCAAGTAATGTCTTACTGCATTGATGTATATCGCGGTACAGTAAAGGCACAAAAAAATATATTAAACTTAGGACTATATATTTCTTTATTTCCTCAATTAATTGCAGGGCCGATTGTACGCTATATCGATGTAGAAGATCAGATTACAAAGAGGGGCTATGGATTAGAGTATCTATATTTAGGTGCAAAACGATTTATGACAGGCTTTAGTAAAAAAGTTTTAATTGCAGATAATCTTTCAGTAGTTGCCGATTTTGCTTTTGATACTTCCATCTCTTCTATGCCATTGGCATGGATTGGAATTTTAGCTTATTCGCTTCAGATCTATTATGATTTTAGTGGTTATTCTGATATGGCAATTGGACTTGGAAAAATGTTTGGATTTGATTTTATGGAAAATTTTAATTACCCATATTGTTCCTCTTCTATTCAAGAATTTTGGAGAAGATGGCATATTTCATTAGGAAGTTGGTTTCGAGATTATGTTTATATCCCATTGGGAGGAAGCAGAAAAAAGCATTATCGGACATATTTGAATGTATTTTTTGTATTTTTATTGACTGGTCTTTGGCATGGAGCAAGCTGGAATTTTGTTCTCTGGGGAGTATATTATGCAGTTTTTTTAATCTTAGAGCGTATGTTTTTAAAAAAATGGCTGTTAAAACTTCCCGCATTTTTTCGACATTTTTATGCAGTTATTATTATCTTATTTGGATGGGTATTATTTCGGGCACAAGGACTTTTTCGTGCTGCGTCGTATTTTAAAACAATGTTTTGTTTTCAGTTAAATTTAGAAGAGGTACTACTTAATATATCAATAGAACATATCGTTTTTTTGATAGCCGGAATATTTGGAAGTATGCCCCTTTTAGAAAAGATGAAAAAAAGGTTTTCAAAGGAATGGTTTTGGGAGATCGTTATTTTTACTTTTTTTATTCTCGCTGTGCTTACTATGGTATCGAGAGGATTCAGCCCATTTTTATATTTTCGATTTTGATGATAGAAATATATTTAGATAAGTTATAATTACAAAATTTAGAAGGGAAATTGTAAATGACATTACAGGGAAAATTAATTCGAATAGCATATCAGTACAGACCAGTTCTAACTAGGATTTTACCTAGCAAGATATTAAGAGCTGTAAAGGGAAGACTGATAAAAAATAGTTTAAAGCGGCTAAATAAATATACTAGAATACCTTTTCAGCCAAATACTTATCAAAAAGGAATTAATCTGATCGGATCAATTAGGGCAGATACTGGGCTGGGACAAAGCTGTCGCCTAGTAGCAACTCAGATAGAAAACACTGGATTGCCATTTACAATTTATAATTATGAACAAACTTCTAATTTGGAACAGACAGATCATAGTTTTGATAAAAAGATTACAAATACAAATCCCTATGAAATAAATCTTGTTCACATCAATCCAAGAGAATTAGGTGTAGCTTTAAATCAAATGGGATTTTCTATACTAAATGGAAAATATAATATTGGATTTTGGCTTTGGGAATTGGAGGAATTTCCAGATGAATGGTGTTTCTATTTTAAATGGTTGGATGAGATTTGGACACCTTCTGAATTTATCAGTCGTACAATTCGAAAAAAGACAACTCTTCCAGTTATAACGATTCCCTATGTAGTTTCTGTTCCATTTGATCCACATATTTGTCGGAAAGATTTTGGACTGCCAGAAAACACATTTTTATTTTTGATGGCTTATGATAACAGTAGTATTAGTGAGAGAAAAAATCCAGTTGGAGCAATTCGTGCATTTCAACAGGCTTTTTCATCAAAAGATAGAACAGTTGGATTGGTGATCAAAGCACTTCATTTAAAACAAAATGAATTAAAACAGTTAAAAAAGAAATGTGGAAAATATGAAAATATTTATATTTTAACAAAACCAATGGAAAAAATACGTTTTAATAGTTTGTTACGTTGCTGTAATGTTCTTCTTTCTTTGCATCGGGCAGAAGGTTTTGGTTTGGTTTTGGCAGAAGCAATGTATTTAGGAAAGCCCGTGATTGCTACAAACTGGTCTGCCAATACAGAATTTATGGATAAAGAAAATGCCTGTATGATTGATTATGATCTAGTGACTTTAGAAAAAAATTATGGTCCTTTTTTAAAAGGACAAAAATGGGCAGATCCAAATATAGAACAGGCAGCAACCGAAATGAAAAAGTTAAAGGAACAAAAAGATTATTATTATACAAAAGGTAAGTTTGCACAGACTTCTATTAAACAATTATTAAGTAGCGATCGAATTAACAAATTGATAGCAAATAGAGTACATCAGATTACAAATGGAGGTTAAGATGAAGATAACAGCACTAATTATGGCAGGAGGAAGAGGAGAACGATTTTGGCCTAGAAGTAGAAAATCACAGCCTAAGCAGTTTTTATCTTTAACAGAAGATGGAAAGACCATGATTCAGTTGACAGTAGAACGTATTTTACCTCTGGTTGCAATAGAAGATATCTATATTGTAACCAATAGAGAATATCGTTTGTTAGTCTGTGAACAACTTCCTACTCTACCACCAGAAAATATTTTATGTGAACCTTTTGGAAGAAATACAGCACCATGTATTGGATTGGGTGCTGTAAGTATGTCCTTAAAATATGAAGAAGCAGTTATGTTAGTACTTCCCGCAGATCATATGATTCGGTATAATAGTATTTTTCTTGCAACACTACGAGAGGCATGTGAAACAGCACAAATGGGAGAAAATCTTGTAACAGTTGGTATTACACCAGATTATCCAGAAGTAGGGTATGGATATATTAAGTTTCATCCAGAACAGGCTGTAAATCATGCGTACATGGTAGAACGATTTGTAGAAAAGCCGAGTTTAGAATTGGCAAAAGAATATATTGCTGCGAATGAATATCTTTGGAATAGTGGAATGTTTATTTGGAAGCTGACGACAATTTTAAATAATATACAAAAATATATGCCAGAAATGTATGAAGGTTTAATAAAAATTCGGGACAGTATTCATACACCAGAAGAAAATGACGTTTTGGAAAGAGAATTTAAAAAGTTTCTTCCAGAATCTATTGATTATGGAATTATGGAAAAGGCTCAAAATATCTATATTCTTCCAGGATCATTTGGATGGGATGATGTGGGTTCTTGGCTTGCTGTAGAAAGAATTCGCAAATCCAATGAGTTGGGAAATGTGGTAAGTGGAAATATTATTACCATTGATACGAAAAATTGTATTATTGAAGGAACTAGAAAGCTGATTGCAGCAGTGGGAATGGAAAATACGATTGTAGTAGATACAGATGATGCAACCCTAATTTGTAATAAAAATTCTACAGGAGATATTAAAAAAATTTTGGAAAATCTGAAAATATGTAACCGAAATGAATATATATAATCTCTATTTTAAGAACAATAATTTATCTATACTGCATATGATACTATAAATGAATAAGAGAGGAATCGAACTTATGTATTATGTGCAGGCATCAGATGGGGTTCATCTTGCGGTGTATGATTATAATTCCAAGGGGGAGGACATAGTTTTTCTGATTCACGGCTGGCCGCTGTCGAGTAAAATTTATGAATATCAGCTAAATCCGCTAATAGAAAAGGGATATCGGGTGGTTACAATGGATTTAAGAGGATTTGGAGAATCCGATGTTCCAGCATGTGGATATTCCTATGACCAGATGGCAGATGATATTTATCAGGTGGCACAGGCTTGTAAACTGGATTGTTTTGTATTAGTTGGATTTTCCATGGGAGGTGCAGTTGCACTCCGCTATATGAATAAATTTCAGGGATATGGAGTAAAAAAGTTATTTCTGCTCTCAGCAGCAGCTCCAATGTGGACAAAAAGACAGGGATATCCTTATGGTCTAACTTGTGATTATGTAAATAGTCTGATTCGTCAGGCAGCAGTTGACAGAGCACAATTAGCATATGAATTCAGTCATAAATATTTGTTTGCTTGTCCAAAGAGTAATACAATTATAAATTGGTTTGGAGATATCGCATTATCTGCATCCGGAATTGGAACAATCCAAGCAGCAATTTCACTTAGAGATGAAGATGGAAGAAAAGATTTGAAATCGGTATGTGTTCCGACTGTAATTATTTATGGGAAAAAAGATATGGTTGTGACTAAGGAGTTAATCATGCTACAACATCGAGAAATTAAGGGTTCTGTACTTTATACGTTAGAAAATAGTGCCCATGCAATTATGTATGATGAACTAGAACGATTTAATAATATATTCTTAAAAGAACTTGCATGTTTGAAAAAATAGTAGTCAGATAGTATAAGTTATGGTATGATATTACTATCTTTTGAGAAAACTAAATAGAGAAAACGAAGATAGCAATTCTTTTAGGAGGATTTTATGCGAATTGGCATGGGCTATGATGTACACAGATTAGTAGAGAATAGAAAATTAATTCTTGGAGGAGTGGAAATTCCATATGAAAAAGGGCTTTTAGGTCATTCGGACGCAGATGTATTAGTACATGCAGTGATGGATGCACTATTGGGAGCGGCTGCTCTTGGAGATATTGGAAAACATTTTCCCGATACTGATCCAAAATATTTGGGTGCAGACAGTATGCAGTTATTAGAACAAGTAAAAAGGCTGTTAGAACAAGAAAATTACTTGATCGAAAATATTGATGCTACTATTATTGCACAAAAGCCAAAATTAGCTGTCTATATTCCAAGAATGGTACAAAATTTAGCAGCTGTTTTAGGTTTAAAAAATAGTCAAGTCAATGTCAAGGCAACAACGGAAGAAGGATTAGGTTTTACTGGAGCAGAAGAAGGAATTTCCGCCCAGGCAGTTTGTCTGTTAATGGAGGCAGAAAATTATGCTGATTTTGCAGGAAGTAGAGAAGTCTATTCCTATCCACCACACGAAGAAGAAGTTAGTCCGTGTCAGGAATGTAGGGGATGCAGACATAAACAATGAAACCTTGATTTACGGGCATACATGCAAGATTATAAACTGAATTTATTTGTACATGTTGGTTACTATTAACAGGTGATTTTGTGCATTATTATAAAATCGAAGAGGGTCAAATGAGGGAATGTAGTCTGAAGGATCTGGAAGAGAAAAGAGCTCTAAAGCAAAGATAAAACAAGAACTCAGGACAAACGCATGAATAAAAATTTTATAAAGAAATGATCGAAAAAGCAAACGATTCAAAAATGATAGGAAGATTTTTGCAGTTTTTTGAGTATAGTTGTTTCTTTTTTCGCACTGTTTGAGCTCATTTGAGCGAGTTTGCGAAAAAAGAAACAAATAAGCGACGCAGAAAAACAAAAAAATCAACGGATTTTTGAATCGTTGCTTTCACATTTTCTATAAAAATCAATTCATGCGTTTGTCGTGGATGTTTTGATGGTTTGTCTTGCATTTTTTAAAAATATCATTTATACTAAACTTATAAAAAGTAAAAGCTATAGGGATATCAAGTCAGGTGAGATAGGGTGAAAGAAAACTGTAATAAATGGATAAAATTTATAAAGTATACAAAGAGCAGGTTTTATGACCTGCTCTTTTTGTATACTTTATTGTGATAATGAAGCAAATTTCAAAATAGAAATGATTGCAAAACATGATAAACCAAGAAAAGGAGATTTTTATGAAAAACCAAAAGAGATGGAGCAATTTACTTATGATACTGCTTGGAAATACAATGTATGCAGTGGCAGTGGCAGTATTTATTCTTCCTAATGGATTGATTACAGGGGGTACAACTGGATTAGCACTTTTTACTCAATATTTATGTAAGATTCCAGTATCCTTATTTGTTATTGTATTTAATTTGATTATGTTTTTGATTGGAGCTGTAGTATTAGGAAAAAGTTTTGCAGTAACAACGGTAGTAAGCACTTTTTATTATCCAGCAGTATTACATATTATGGAACGGATAATAAATGGAAAGCAATTTACAAACGATATGATGTTGGCAACTATTTTTGCAGGACTTTTAGTAGGGGCAGGAATTGGTCTTGTTATTCGGGCAGGGGCTTCAACAGGAGGGATGGACATTCCACCATTAATTTTAAATAAGAAATTTGGCTTATCTGTTTCTGCTATGTTGTATGTGTTTGATGTATTGATTTTATGTTTACAGATATTTTTTTCCAATACAGAACAAACTCTCTATGGAATGTTAATGGTTTTAGTATATACCATCGTACTAGATAAGGTTTTAGTACTTGGAAGTAGCCAGATACAAGTAAAGATTATCAGTAAAGAGTATGAAATAATAAATAGTGCAATTCAACAGCAATTAGATTGTGGTTCAACACTCTATATGGCAGAAGGAGGACATTTAAGAGAAGAGTCTAGGGCAATTTTAACAGTTATTCATGGAAGAGCTCTTTCGAAATTGAATGAGATTGTTATGGAGTTAGATCCAGAAGCTTTTTTGATCATCAGTAAAGTAAATGAAGTTAGGGGAAGAGGTTTTACAATAGGAAAGAAATATATGAATAAGAAAACGAGTTGATTTCTTAAAAAAAATAAGATATAATACAATAGATTGGAAGATATCGCAGAGCACATTGGACAAAGCCATAGCATAGAATATTGATAGAAAAATGTGTTGACCGGAGAGAGTAACCTTAATTACTGTATCAGAGAGGGAATATCACTGGCTGAAAGTATTCCTAACAAGGTTAGGGTAAAGTGCATCCGTAAGCAGGAAGGGCGAAATAAAAGTAGCTTTTCACGGGAAACAGCCGTTATCTGTAAAGAGTCTGCATGAAAGAAAAAGTTTAGATGCAGAAAATAAGAGTGGGATCACGATAACTTCGTCTCTTTTTAGGGACGAAGTTTTTTGTTTTATAGACAATATAATGCAAAGGGCTATGTTTAAAAGAAAGGATGCGTTTCTTATGGGATTAATTGGATTTATTAAAGAAGAAATGGACATCATAAAAGAAAGAGATCCAGCGATCAAAGGGGCGATGGAAGTTTTTTTATACCCTAGTTTTAAAGCAATTCTGCGACATCGGCTGGCACATCAACTGTATTTAAAAAAGCATTACTTTTTAGCACGCTGGCTTTCTCAACGTTCTGCAAGAAAGACAGGAATTGAAATTCATCCGGGTGCACAGATTGGGAAGGGGTTTTTTATCGATCATGGGCATGGCGTGGTAATTGGAGAAACTGCGATTGTAGGAGATAATGTTACACTTTATCAAGGAGTCACATTAGGCGGAACTGGAAAAGAACATGGAAAACGCCATCCAACAATTAAAGATAATGTAATGATCAGTGCAGGAGCAAAAATTTTAGGTTCTTTTACAGTTGGAGAAAATTCAAAAATTGGAGCTGGTTCAGTAGTATTATCAGAAGTTCCTCCAAATTCTACTGTAGTTGGTGTACCAGGACGGGTTGTAAAAAGAGATAATATTCGAGTGCCAAGAGAAGAATTAGATCAAGTACATTTACCAGATCCAGTATTAAATGATCTCAATCGGCTACAAAAAGAAAATGAATTGCTACGAAAGAAACTGGCAGAGATCCGCGACTGTTTTGATACATTAGATTGTCAAGGAGTTTGTAAAGAAAAAAAGAATGGAGAAAAGCATGAAGATCTATAATACATTAACAAGGAAAAAAGAGGAATTTATCCCTATCGAAGAAGGAAAAATTCGGATGTATGTTTGTGGACCTACCGTTTATAATTATATTCACATTGGAAATGCGAGACCATTAGTTGTATTTGATACTGTGCGAAGATATTTTGAATATAAAGGTTATCAGGTAAATTATGTTTCTAACTTTACAGATGTAGATGATAAAATTATTGCTCGTGCTAATGAAGAGGGAATTGATCCAACGGAACTATCAGAACGCTATATTAAAGAGTTTCAAAAGGATACCAAAGGATTAAATGTAAAATCTGCAACCGTTCATCCAAGAGCGACGCTAGAGATTGGCGGAATGATTGAGATGATTACAGAATTAATAGAAAAAAAACATGCCTATGAGAAAAATGGAACAGTTTATTTTAGAACAAGAAGTTTTCCGCAGTATGGTAAGCTTTCGAAAAAAAAGATTGATGAATTGGAAGCAGGTTCTCGAATTGCAGTCAATGATGAAAAGGAAGATCCATTAGATTTTGTATTATGGAAGCCAAAAAAAGAAGGGGAACCTTTTTGGAATTCTCCTTGGGGGGAAGGAAGACCTGGCTGGCATATTGAATGTTCTGTTATGAGTAGAAAATATTTAGGAGATGAAATCGATATTCATGCAGGAGGTGAAGACTTAATTTTCCCTCATCATGAAAATGAAATTGCTCAGACAGAAAGCTGTACTGGAAAAGAATTTGCAAGATATTGGATGCACAATGCGTTTATTAATGTGGATCATAAAAAGATGTCAAAATCAGAGGGAAACTTTTTTACGGTAAGAGAAATTGAAGAAAGCTATCCATATTCTGTTCTAAGATTTTTCCTTTTAAGTGTACATTATCGCAGTCCAATCAATTTTAGTAAAGAAAGTATGGAAGCTTCGAAAAATGGTTTGGCACGAATTCAAACAGCGATAGAACAGTTAGAGTACTTTAAGCAAATAAAAGAAAAAGATCAAATGCAGGATACCAAATTGACCGATCAAGAAAAAGTTTTGGTACAGGAAATAGAGGAATGGAATCAAAAATTTGATATGGCAATGGAAGATGATTTCAATACAGCAGATGCCATAACAGCAATTTTTGAATTAGTTCGATTAGCAAATACAAATCTTTCTGTTAAATCGAGCCTTGAAATGCTTCAAATCACCTCTTTTAAATTGTTGAGTTTATGTGATATACTGGGATTAGAAGTATTAAAAAAGAAGGAGAGTTTAGAACAGGAAGTAGAACGATTAATAGCTACACGACAAGAGGCGAGAAAGGCAAAGGACTTTGCAAAAGCGGATGAGATTCGAAAAACACTAGCTGATATGGGAATTCTTTTGGAGGATACCAGAGAAGGGGTAAAATGGAAGAGAGTATAGTAAATTTGGTTCAGGCGGCGTTTTCGCTGCCTGAAACTGACCCGAAGATGTATTCTCCATTGACACTTGCCTATATTGGAGATGCTATTTATGAGTTAGTGATTCGAACCATGTTAGTAGAACGAGGAAATGCACAGGTCAACCGTCTTCATCAAAGGGCAAGTAAACTGGTTTGTGCATCTGCACAAAAGGAATTATTTCATAATATTGAGGACAAGCTCAGTGAAGAAGAGTTGTTTATTTATAAACGGGGACGTAATGCAAAATCGGCAACAATGGCTAAAAATGCCAGTATGTCAGAATATCGAACAGCAACAGGATTAGAGGCATTAATTGGATATTTATATTTACAAAACCGAATAGAACGTATAATAGAGCTAATTAAAAAGGGGCTTTTAGAAATACAAAATAAAGAAAAATAGGAAAGGAAATAAAGACAGATGAGATATCAGGAATTTACCCTAGAAGGAAGAAATGCTGTTTTAGAGGCATTCCGAGCAGGTAAGACGATTGATCAACTATTTATACTAGAAGGCAGTAAAGATGGACCAATTCAGTCAATTTTAAAAGAGGCAAGGAAAAATGGAACTATTTTTCATTTTGTTACAAAAGAACGTCTGGATCAGATGTCGGAAACAGGAAAGCATCAAGGAGTTATTGCATATGCAGCTGCCTATTCCTATGCACAAGTAGAAGATATTTTAAAGATAGCAAAAGAAAAAAATGAACCTCCATTTTTAATTCTCTTAGATGGAATTGAAGATCCTCACAATTTAGGTGCGATCATTCGAACAGCAAATCAGGCGGGAGCACATGGAGTTATTATACCAAAACGACGTGCTGCTGGATTGACAGCAACAGCAGTAAAGGCATCCGCAGGTGCAATTCATTATGTTCCTGTGGCAAAAGTGACAAATTTGGTTGCTACAATAGAAGAATTAAAAAAATGTGGAATTTGGTTTGCCTGTGCAGATATGGAAGGGGAAATCATGTATAAGCAGGATTTAACAGGACCAATTGGTCTTGTGATTGGAGGGGAAGGAGAAGGAGTTAGTCGAATTGTACAACAGGCGTGTGATTTTAGAACTAAAATTCCAATGTTTGGAGCGATTGATTCCTTAAATGCTTCTGTTGCAATGGGTGTACTTTCCTATGAGATTGTTCGACAACGACTGACAAAAAAGGAATAGATCAGCATGGCACAGGAGTTTTTGCTGGTGGATGGATATAATATTATTTTTTCATGGCCTGAACTTAAAAAGATTGTAAAAGAAGGAAGTTTGGAATCAGCAAGAATTCGTCTGGCAGATATCTTATGCAATTATCAGGGCTTTCGAAAAAATGAAGTGATTTTGGTCTTTGATGGCTATAAATCAAAAGGAAATCTAGGAACAGTAATCCATTATCATAATATTGATATTGTCTATACAAAGGAAGCTCAGACAGCAGATCAGTTTATTGAGGCAGTTTCTTATCAAATGGCATTAGATTATCAGATTCGAGTGGCCACATCAGATGGATTAGAACAGATGATCATTTTAGCAAAGGGTGCAGTTCGAATGTCAGCACCAGAATTACGACGAGAGGTAAAGGAAGCAGAAAAAGAAATAAAAAAAGCACAACAGAGTATAAAAATCCAAAACAGTAGAAATAGTCTATTAGATAATCTTGATCCAAAACAAGCAGAATTTTTGCGGCAACTTCGTTTACAAGAAACTTTAGAACCAGAAGAAATGAAAAAGATAAATCAAAAACAGCAAGAACAAAGTCGAAAGCCAAAGAAGAAAAAAAAGAAATGAGTTCAGAAAGGCAGAGGGAGTATTAGAATGGGATATGACGGTTGGAATGATGAAGAGATTCTAACTAAAATTCAGGCAGGGGAAAAGGAAGCACTTGATTATTTAATGAATCGATATAAAACTCTGGTTTATAGTAAAACAAAAACACTATATTTAATCGGTGCAGATAAAGAGGATTTGGTTCAAGAAGGAATGATTGGATTATATAAGGCGATTTTGAATTTTAAAAAAGAGAGGGGAGTAACTTTTTATTCCTTTGCTGAACTTTGTATTTCCAGACAGATGTATTCTGCCATTAAACGCTCCAATACAAAAAAGAATCAACCATTAAATGACTATTTGTCTATGGATACCCTTACATCTGCTATTAATCCCAGTCCAGAGGAAACATTCATTGATAAAGAAACGATTGCCAGAATGAAACAGCAGTTAAGCACACTTCTTAGCCCATTAGAACAACAGGTACTTCAACTGTATTTAAAAGAAATGAATTATATACAAATAGCAAATGTTCTTAAAAAAAAGCCAAAGACAGTTGATAATGCACTACAAAGAATCAAACGTAAGCTAGAAATGTATTGTAAAATAATGGATTAGAATTTGACTATTTTATGGTTTTCTTCCTGTTCTTAAAAAAATTAGCTGCAAAACAAAAATAAAAATTTATTTTGCAGCAGTTTTATTAAAAGATTATCTACAAATTACAATCACTTTTCTTGGTGTTGTCTGTGCAGGGATACTTCTTGTGGTTGTACTATAGTATACTAATAATAGTTGACCTCCTAAATTACAAGAAACTCTTTGACCATTAGAATTTATAACTTCTGTAGAAGAGCCAAGATTTAATCTGAGTGTTCCATCATTATTTAACAGATCCGAACCAAAAAAGTCAAGCATAACACTTTCATTTCTCATTCTTCTACCAATTACTACTGCTTGATATTGAGGTGGAAAGATTAATGGAACGGGAGCATTTCCATCATAAAATGCAAAAATTGGAAGTCCAGAACGTAAAGGAACGTTATCTACAACAAATGTATTAGAAGAAATAGTCAACATAACAATCCCATTTTGAGTAGCAACTGTGACTGTTTGTTGACAACATTGTCCTTGTACTTGTCGTATTGATTGAATAACTCCATAAACGGGTTGAAACTGAGAAGTAGGCATTATAAAAAAACCTCCGTTTTTTATAACAGTATATGCAGTTAAAAATAGATTGTAGACTTTTAGTTAAAACGGAAAAGTGTGAAATAAAAAGCGAAATAATATACTAGAATAAAAATTAAGACAACAATTAGATGATTACTAACATAAAAAGCTGCCGACGGGAATCGGACCCGTGACCTCCGCACTACCAATGCGACGCTCTACCGACTGAGCCACGGCAGCATAAAAACGGATTGATTTCTTAACCGCTTTTTATCTTACCATAAATAAAATAAAAAAGCAAGTATAAAATTAAACTTTCTTTTATAAAAAATAACATTTAGAAGGGCAGGGATTATGTATGAAGTATGTGAAACGAATTTTTTTCATATTTTTTATAAGTCTGTTTTTGATATCTACGGTTAATATTTCTATACAGGCTGCTACTGACAAGATAAGTATCAATACTACAAAGAAAACTTTATATATCAATGATACATATACTCTAAAGGTTAGTGGAACAAAACAATATGTCCTTTGGAAAAGCAGTAATAAAAAGGTTGCTACTGTATCAAAAAAGGGTAAAGTAACTGCTAAGAGTGCTGGAAGTTGTACGATTACTGCAATTATTGGTTCAGGTGAAAACCCGATAAGACTTACCTGCAAAATAAAAGTCAAATCAAGACTTTCCTGTGAGAAGACTTTCATCAGATGTTATCCTGATGAGTATGAACTTGCTCGAATTGAGACTAAAAAATTATTAAAAGATGAAACTCTAATTTACATAGAAAATAGCAATGAAAAAGTAATATCGGTAGAATGGGACGAAGAATCGGAGTATCATGATATTATTTTTATACCTGAAACACTAGGAAAAACCCAGATACAAATAAAAATTGCTAGTATTAAAGACTGGGAATATTTTGATTTCGATATTAAGGATAATGACGTTTTAACTTTTACCATAATATCTTATCCTGACCGTTTAGGTTGGATTAGTGAATCTGATATAGCAAACTATGGATTTCATTTTCTAAAGGATAGTAAGACACTTTTATACAGTAAGAAGAATTCTCTTTCTGGTATGGCTGATAGTTATAATTTTGATCCAGAAACAGATCAGCAAAATGAAGATAATACCTATACATCCGATCAAATCACTTATAAAATAGAAGATGAAAAATTTTATTTTAGTACAGAGAGTATAGAAAATTTACTTTTTAAATAGTTCTGATTTTTACTGTTCCAGTGACAGATCTTTTTGGCAGCGAGGAATTTGATTTGTTGGTGGAACAGATAGTAAAGAGGAAAGAGCGTGCATTGGTCATGCTCTTTTATTATAAGAAAAATGTGGCAAAAAACACAAAAATAGTGGAAAATACAACGATATAGTGATATAATGTGAAATATATTTGGAGGAAAACGGCGAATGAAAGTAAGTTATAATCGTTTGTGGAAATTGATGATTGATAAAAAAATGAAAAATTCGGAACTTCAAAAGAAAGCACAGATAAGCGGAAATATCATTACAAGACTGAATAAAGACGAGTTTGTTTCTATGGAAACGATTGCGAAAATTTGTGATGTGCTTGAATGCGGTGTTGACGATATTTTGGAATTTTCAAAAGATTGAGGAGGATATAGGAGTGGCAGCAAAAGCAAAGGCGAAAGAAGTTTCTATGGAGGAGGCTCTATGGAAGTCTGCGGATAAATTGAGAGGTTCAGTAGAACCATCGGAATATAAGCATGTAGTTTTAAGTTTGTTCTTCCTAAAGTTTGCAAGTGATAAATTTGAGGCTCAGAGAGCGAGAATTATTGCAGATGGTATGGAAAAATTTGCGGATAATATTGCGTTCTATACAAAAGATAATGTGTTCTATTTACCGCAAGAAAGCAGATGGACTTATATTATGGAAAATGCCAAGCAGGATGATATTGCTTTAAAGATAGATACAGCACTTTTTACGATTGAGAAAACGAATCCTATACTAAAAGGTGCTTTGCCGGATAACTATTATTCCCGATTACAGATTGATACAGTTAAATTGGCATCTTTGTTAGATGAAATCAATAAGATTGACACTACAAAGGATAAAGAGAACGATATTATTGGTCGTATGTACGAATATTTTCTAAGTAAGTTTGCGATTGCAGAGGGAAAAGGGAAAGGTGAATTTTATACACCTAAGACGATTGTAAATTTAATTGCTGAGTTGATAGAGCCCTACGATGGAACATTATATGATCCATGTTGCGGTTCAGGAGGTATGTTTGTACAGTCCATAAAGTTTATTGAAGCACATCATGGGAACAAAAAGAAAGTTTCTATTTATGGACAGGAGTATACGAATACTACTTATAAATTGGCAAAGATGAATCTGGCAATTCGGGGAATATCGGCGAATCTTGGGGAAATGGCAGCGAATACGTTTACAAATGACCAGCATAAAGATTTGAAAGCGGATTATATTATGGCAAACCCGCCGTTTAATCAAAAAGAATGGCGTGCTGCTGATGAGTTGACAGATGATGCAAGATGGAATGGATACGAAGTGCCACCGACAAGTAATGCAAATTATGGATGGATATTGAATATTGTGTCAAAAATGTCACAAAACGGAGTGGCAGGCTTTTTGCTTGCCAATGGTGCATTGTCGGATGATGGAACAGAGTTAAAAATCAGACAAAGATTGATTGAAAATGATTTGGTGGAAGCAATTTTGATTTTGCCTCGTAACCTTTTTTATACGACAGATATCAGTGTAACGCTTTGGATTTTGAATAAAAATAAAAAAGAGCGTACAGTGGATATGAATGGGGTGGAAAAACATTATCGCAATCGGGAAAAGGAAATACTTTTTATGGATTTGCGGCAGATAGGAAGTCCATATGAAAAGAAATACATAGAGTTGACAGAGGCAGATAGGGCAAAAATGGTTGAAACATACCATAACTGGCAGCAGGCAGGTTATGAGGATACTTATGAGAATATACCGGAATTTTGTTATTCTGCGGGATTTGACGAGGTAAAAGAAAAGGGATTTACACTTGTACCAAGCAGATATATTGAGTTTGTGAATCGGGATGAGAATATTGATTTTGATACGAAGATGAAAACGCTGCAAGCGGAGTTAAAGGAACTGCTGATTGCAGAGGAGAAATCGAAAGCGGATTTGTTAGAGGTGTTTAAGGAGTTGGGGTATGAAATCGAAATATGACGTTTTAGGGAATTACATTCGTTTGATTGATGCACGCAATAAAGATAATGTAACGAATAAAGTGATGGGGATTAATATTGACAAATTTTTTATGCCTTCCGTTGCAAATGTGATTGGAACAGATTTGAGCAAATATAAATTGATAACAAAAGGAAAATTTGCCTGTAATCCTATGCATGTTGGTCGTGATGAAAGGCTTCCGGTTGCGTTATATGAGGAAGTGGAACCAGCCCTTGTTTCACCAGCGTATTTTATGTTTGAGATTATAGATAATACTGTTCTTGATGAAAATTATTTGATGATGTGGTTTCGCAGGACAGAATTTGACCGTATTTGCTGGTTGCATACAGATGGCAGTGTTAGGGGCGGAATCACTTGGGATGATATTTGCCGAATGGAAATCCCTGTGCCTGAAATTGGTGAGCAAAGAAAAATTGTTGAAGCGTATAAGGTTGTAGAGGAGAGAATTGAACTTAAACGGAAGATAAATGATAATTTACAGCAGCAAGCATTTACTATTTATAAAAATACAATCGGTTGTAGTGATAAAAATGCGATACTTTCTGATATTGTAGATATAATAATGGGTACATCTCCTGAAGGAGAAACACTAAATTCTGATGGTATTGGGACTGTATTCTATCAGGGAAAAACTGATTTTGGTTTCAGGTTTCCAACAGCTAGGCAATATACAACTGCTCCCAAGCGGTATGCTCAATTAGGAGATATTTTAATGAGTGTAAGAGCACCAGTTGGTTCAGTTAATATTGCCACTGAAAACTGTTCCATAGGTCGTGGACTGGCAGCAATCCGTCCAAAAAGTTCTTTGTACTCTTATATTTACTACACAATGATTGAACTTGATGTTGAATTAAATAAATTTAATGATGAAGGTACAGTTTTTGGATCTATTTCAAAAGATGACCTCTTTGCGTTACCTATTGTTAGTGTTAATGATGATATCAAAATAGCCTTTGAAAAAAAAGTTTCTCAAATTGATGCCTTAATAAAAATAAATGAAGTTGAAATCACAAAGCTTAAAGATATGGTTTCACTATTGTTAAGTAAATTAACAAATTAATCAAATTATCATTTTCCAAAAAGGAGTATGAGATTATATGAAACAAGATTTAATGGAACTAATTTCTGCTATGCCTACTATTGAAACTCATTTTAGGAAGTTTGAAGCAGTAGAGGGATTATGTGTTCCATCTGGAGAATTTATATATGATGATTTTGAATTTATTGAGTGGCAAGAAGCTATTAAATTTGAACTGCAAGAAATTTTTGACAGAACTAAAGATAAATATATCGGGAATATAATTAATGTGAACGGAGTTATACATAAGTTCGATGGTAAAAATTATAATGAGAGGGAGAGTTTCAATAAGTTAAAAGGCTCTTTGTCTGTTATTCAAAAAAATATTGACAAATATTATCCAGTAGAAACGTGAGGATAAAAAGATGCTTAAATCAAAAATTTTTATAAGTCATTCTTTAGAGGATTTGAAATATGTTGAACCTTTTGTTGAACTTCTTGCAGATATTGGGTTGACGAACGATAATCTATTTTGCTCATCTGTTCCTGATTATGCAATACCCCTAAATCAGGATATATACGACTACTTATCATCATTATTCCACAATTATAAGTTGTATGTTGTTTTTATGCTCTCTAAGAACTATTATGAAAGTCCTGTGTACTTGAACGAAATGGGAGCGGCATGGGTTTTGAAAAGTGAATATATCTCTATACTTCTTCCGGGATTTGAGTATAAAAAAATCAAAGGAGCAGTAAATCCGAATAAAATTGGAATGAAATTAGATGATGAGGAAGAACTACTTAAAAAGAGGCTTGGCGAATTGAAAAATCTTATATCTAAAGAATTTGGCATTAGTGTTCCAGATATGCGTTGGGAAAAGAAACGAAATGACTTTATTGAAATGATGAAAAGAATTTCATAATAAAGGAGCGAATACAATGGCGAAATTTAACGAACACGCATTAGAACTATCTATCATAGAACTTTTACAAAATAAAGGCTATATTCATCAAACAGGTAGTGAACTGTTACGTGAAAAATCAGAAGTTCTGATAGTAAACGATTTAAAAGAATATTTGCACACCCGATATGCTTCGGAGGAACTGACAGAAAGCGAGATTGACAGCATTATCCTCTCTTTGCGCACCGTAGGCGGAACTTTGTATGAATCCAACAAAGCAGTTCTATCCATGATAATAGACGGATTTGTGTTCAACCGTGAGGATAGAAATAAGAAAGATATATTTATTGAATTGATAAATTATAGAGAGCCAGAAAAGAATATCTTTAAGATTGTTAATCAGTTGGAAATAGAAGGATACAATTATCAGATTCGTATTCCTGATGGCATTATTTATGTGAACGGACTTCCTCTTGTGGTATTCGAATTTAAGACTGCAATACAGGAAAACACAACCATAATGGACGCATTCACGCAGTTGACAGTTAGATATCAGAGGGATATTCCGGAAATTTTCAGATACAATACTTTTGTGGTTATTAGTGACGGTGCAAACAGTAAGTATGGTTCTCTATTCACACCATATGAATTTTTTTACGCGTGGAGAAAAGTTCATGATAATGACAAGGAAATGGATGGTATCAATTCTTTGTTCACAATGATAGATGGCTTGTTTGCACAGGACAGACTTCTTGCAGTAATAAAGAACTTTATTTATTTTCCTGACGCTTCAGACAAAAATACAAAAGTAGTGTGCCGATATCCACAGTTTTTTGCTGCCAATAATCTGTATGAAAATGTAAAAGCACATATGAAACCACATGGAGACGGTAAGGGAGGTACATATTTTGGAACGACCGGATGTGGGAAAAGCTATACAATGCTTTTTCTTACCCGAATGATTATGAAAAGCAGTTATT
>CAMUMG010000015.1 GCA_947089905.1 uncultured Lachnospiraceae bacterium | reverse complement strand
CCTCGACACTACGGGTATGAACCGTATGCTCTAGCCAACTGAGCTACTTCGCCAAAATATTAGTATGGGACCTATAGGGCTCGAACCTATGACCCTCTGCTTGTAAGGCAGATGCTCTCCCAGCTGAGCTAAGATCCCATATCATGGTTTCTCATCCATTTCATGAGTATGTAGCATATTGTATCAAATTGCAAACAAATTGTCAAGTTAAAAGTTTAATAAACTAAGGGGCTGTCCCATTAAGGAAATCATATACAATATATTGTTTATTTAACGCTTATTGCGACAGCCCCTTATATAACTTTACTTTTTGATTTTTATTTAACGAAAGTAATCTACTCCACTTTCAAAAATGTGTTGATTTTGTTCTCCTATAATATTGATTGCTACATGATCGCCAATTCGTTCTGAATGTGCCATTTTTCCTAGAACTCGACCGTCTGGACTGGTAATTCCTTCAACTGCAAAATAAGAACCATTTGGATTAAAGTCTTCATCCATTGTTGGATTTCCATTGATATCAACATACTGTGTTGCAATTTGTCCACTTTCTTTTAATTTTTTTAGCCATTCTTCACTTGCTACAAAACGCCCTTCTCCATGAGAAGCTGGAATAGCATAAATTCCGCCTAATTTTGCCCTCATCAGCCAAGGTGACTGATTCGTTACTACTTTTGTATAAACAGACTTGGAAATGTGACGACCAATATGATTTGTAGTCAAAGTTGGAGAATCTTCTGTCTGTGGTCTAATTTCTCCATAGGGAACCAATCCCAATTTAATAATTGCCTGAAATCCGTTACAAATTCCAAGAATTAGTCCATCTCTTTTCTTTAATAGATCATTGACTGCGTCACTGATTCTAATATTTCGAAAAGCTGTCGCAATAAATTTGCCTGAACCATCTGGTTCATCCCCTGCGGAAAAACCTCCTGGGAACATTAAAATTTGAGCCTGTTGGATTGCCTGTTCAAATGCAGCTACAGATTCTTTTATATTTCTTTCATCCAAATTTTTGAAAACAACTGTAGTTACGTTTGCTCCTGCACGTTCAAATGCTCTTAATGTATCGTATTCACAATTTGTTCCCGGAAAAACAGGGATAAAAACATTTGGTTTTGCTATTTTATTTTTAGTAGTATAAATGGTCTTTGAATCAAAACATATTGTTTCTGGATGGACAGTTTTTTCTTCTTTATCTGCTCCAGATCTCGTTGGGAATACAGATTCTAATGGCTTTGTCCATGCGTCTAATGCCTCTTTTAATGTCAAATTTGTTTCACCGCAGCAAATGATTGACTCTGGTATAACTTCTCCAAAATAATCATAATCCAGTCCCATTTCATCTAAAATGGCAAGATCTTGTTTTGTCATTTCCGCAATAATTGAACCCGGTTCTGGCAAAAACCAGAGGTTATTTTCTCGATCATTATGTAGTCTAACACCTAATTTATTTCCAAATGCCATCTTACTGACCGCTTCAGCAATACCTTTCGCTCCAATGACATAAGCAGAACATAATATCTTACGACGGATTAAAGTAGTAATATTTGTGTATAGAGCTTTTACTTTTTCATAGTCAGGCAGTTCATAGGAGTCTTTTTTTACTTCAAAATGAACAAGAATGTTGCCTGCCTGCTTTAATTCTGGAGTGATTACCTCTTCTGTTTTTGCAATATCTACAGCGAAGGATACCAAAGTCGGTGGTACATCAATTTCATTAAAGCTGCCTGACATACTGTCTTTTCCACCAATAGACGGAAGACCTAACTTAATTTGTGCATCATATGCCCCAAGTAATGCCGCAAGTGGTTCACCCCAGCGTTTTGGATCTGTTCCAAGACGGCGGAAATATTCTTGGAAAGTAAAACGGATCTTTGTAAAATCTCCACCTGCTGCAACAATTTTTGCCACAGAGGCAAGAACTGCATAAACAGCCCCATGAAATGGACTCCAGCTAGACAGATATGGATCATATCCATAGCTCATCATTGTTACTGTATTACAAGAACCATGTAGCACAGGAAGTTTTGCTGTCATCGTCTGAATTGGAGTAAGCTGATATTTACCTCCATATGGCATCGTCACAGTAGACGCACCAATCGAAGAGTCAAACATCTCTACTAATCCCTTTTTCGAGCAGACATTTAAGTCTGATAGCATGGTAAGCCATTGTTCTTTCAAATTAGCAGGGGACTTTTGTTTCGGTTCTTCATAAGCTGGATAAGAAGCTCCTCTTTTAAAATAACTTTCTTCTTTATTTGGTATTGTAACAATCGCTTTTGCTTCTTGATGTGCTCCGTTGGTATCTAAAAAGGCTCTCGAAATATCGACGATTACTTTTCCTCTCCACTGCATAACAAGTCTTGGTTCTTTTGTCACTTCTGCAACAGCAACAGCCTCTAAATTTTCCTCTTCTGCAAAAAGTAACATCTGATCTACATCTTTTGGATCTACAACAATTGCCATCCGCTCTTGAGATTCGGAAATAGCAAGCTCTGTTCCATCTAATCCTGCATATTTTTTTGGTACTTTATCCAGATCGATTTTAAGTCCTGGTGCTAATTCTCCGATTGCAACAGACACACCACCTGCTCCAAAATCATTACATTTTTTGATCAGTCTGCTGACTTCTTTACGACGGAATAATCTTTGAAGTTTACGTTCTGTTGGCGGATTTCCCTTTTGTACTTCTGCTCCACATGTATGAATGGATTCTGTAGTATGTACTTTTGAGGATCCTGTTGCTCCACCACAGCCATCTCTTCCGGTTCTTCCTCCTAAAAGTAAAATAATATCACCTGGATCAGAATTTTCTCTAATAACATTCTTTCTTGGAGCAGCTCCCATAACTGCACCAATCTCCATCCGTTTTGCTACATAATTTGGATGATAAATTTCATCTACTAATCCAGTTGCAAGTCCAATTTGATTTCCATAAGAACTATAACCCTTTGCTGCCCCTGTAACAATTTTACGCTGTGGAAGCTTTCCTTCTAATGTATCTTTTAATGGAACTGTAGGATCTGCTGCCCCTGTGACACGCATCGCTTGATAGACATAGCCTCTTCCTGAAAGTGGATCTCGAATTGCCCCTCCTAAACAAGTTGCTGCCCCTCCAAATGGTTCAATTTCTGTTGGATGGTTATGAGTTTCATTTTTAAAGAAAACTAGCCATTCTTCAGTTACTCCTTCTATCTCTACAGGAACAACGATAGAACAAGCATTGATTTCATCTGAAACTTCCATATCCTCCAACTTGCCCTCTGCCCGAAGCTTTTTCATTCCCATCAGCGCAATATCCATTAAAGAAACATATTTATCGCTTCTTTTTTGATATAATTTTTCTCGATCAGAAATATATTTATTATAAGTATCTTTTATCGGTTTTTGATATGCTCCCTCTTCAAAGGAAACGTCGGTTAATTCTGTTAAAAATGTTGTATGACGACAGTGATCTGACCAATATGTATCCAATACTCTTATTTCTGTCATAGAAGGATTGGTGTGTTTTTCTGTCTTAAAATAGTTTTGAATATGTAAAAAATCCTGAAAAGTCATAGCAAGTCCTAAAGAATCATATAACTTTTTCAATTCATCTTTCTTCATATCTAAAAATCCTTCTAAGATTGCAACATCAGCAGGACTTTCAAAAACGGTTGCCAAAGTTTCCAGCTTTTTTTCTCCTGTCTGTCTGGAATCAACTGGATTAATACAATATGACTTTACACGTTCAAAATCTTCTTCTGACAATTCTCCTTCTAAGACATAAGTAACTGCCGAGCGAATTAAAGGTTCTTCACTCTCTTTTAATAATTTTACACACTGTTCGGCAGAATCTGCCCTCTGATCAAACTGTCCTGGAAGATATTCTACAGAAAAAACATGTTCTTTTTCTGATATTGGAAAATTTTCTTCATATAAAAAGTCTACTGGAGGTTCGGAAAAGATTGTTCCCAGTGCTTTTTGATAGGTTTCTTCACTGATATTTTCTACATCATAGCGAATTAAAACACGAACATTAGACAAATTTTTCAATCCCAAATAATTTTTTAATTCTTCTTTTAATTCCTTTGCTCGAACTGCATAAGGAGGCTTTTTTTCCACATAGATTCTTTTTACATCAGCCATACTAATCCTCATTTCTGTGCTGCTTTATCTATTATGTATTTTCACTTAGCGATTTTGTGGCAAGCAGCACAAAGACACAAATCACTTTAGCCTTCATTATAACATAGTTTACAAAAGAAAAAAATGAAAAAATATCAGTCTAAATTAAACTTCTCTTTTGACTTCTGGATGATAGATAATGCGCCTAAAATCACTGTCTAATGTATCCATATCTCCTAAATAACATCGTTCATGTTCTGGTACTTTTTCATAGGCATCTTTTAATAACTGACGATTTATTTCACAAGGATTTCTTAAATATTGATAGTAATAACTCTCGCAAATATCATATGCTATTGGCTGTTTTGTCAGTTTTAGTCCAATCTGTTCAATCTCTTTTATCTTTTCCTTTGAATTGACTGAATGGATTAGTTTTCCATAAACTTTTCCTAAATCCCCCAAATTAAACCACGCAGAATCTTTTTGTTCTGCAAACAATTTTCCTTCTGAAAACATCTTTTGAATTTCTTCTAAGGTTTTGTATTCTCCTTCTTCCTTATTCAATTCAAAAGTTCCATCTTCATATGCTGTTATCTGTGCAAGTTCAATATTTTGTGTTTTATCAGAAGAATAAAAAACCCATGTGCTTTCTCCATTCAATGTAGAATATCCTATTGAATGTTGTAGTTTAAATGGTATTCCTTTAGCATTCCATCCTACACGGTGCTTTTCCCATTTTTGTTTTTGTTCCTCTGTTTCTACATAAAGACCTTCTAATTTGTGATTCATCATATGAACTAGGTGTTCTAAATATTTATAATACTCTTTTTCATCAAACGAAAATTCTGCTTTCTCTACTAAGATAGTTGCAAGCCCCAAAATGCTGATTTTTTCTCCTTGCGGAACTTGACAAACCAACCAGCGTCGTTCTAAATCTTTGCGAAGTCCTGTAAAATCAATTCTATGCCAACAGTCAAAACTTCCATCTTCATAAACAGGCATTTCAAAAACATGATACCCTCCATTTCGAATAATTCCAACTGTACTGACACCCTCAATTTTTCTTCTGTTATAGATTTGTTTCATTCATTCTCTCCTCTTTTCTGCCTATCAAAGCTCTCTAATCCTTTCAAAACACGCCTTAACTCCTCTCGAACTTCTATTAAAGCAAATCCCAATAAATTTATTCCCTTCCAATGTTCTGGAGCAACTGCCTCCTTCTTATCTTCTGCTAGTCCAATGCCCCAAATTCTATCATAGGGACTAGCTTCTACTAAAACCCTATCTTTTGTCGCATTTAAAAAATTCCAAAGTCTTTGATTTTGTGAAAATTTATAATAGTTTCCATTTAAAACAATAGAATAGCGGCAGATTTGCCAAACTTCTTCATCAAATCCTTCTACTTTACGACCTAATGCTTTTATTTTTCCCGGAATATTACAGTGCAAAATTTTTTCTTCTGTCTTTTTATCACCAAATAATCTCGCCTTTTCTGCCATCATATATTGTTCCATACAACAATATGTTATCGTATCTACCTGAAAATCTTCCATCCACCACTGACTTAGACAACTTTTTGTAATTTCCCCATTTTTATCTGGAGTAGCTCCCCAAAAATGAAGATATTTCTTTGATATACCATTTTGTACATCTTTTAATAAATCAGAATAGCAATAAGATGGAATACCCTCTCTATTCCAAAAAGTAATGGAATGAAATTCATTAACATATCCAAAATCTTCTTCAGGCTCTTCTTCGGATTCCTTCCAAAGTCCTCCCCACTTCCACATTTTTGGTTCTGGAAATTGTTTTATATAATCTTGTTGTTCCTTTAGAGGTAAACTTTTCAACCATTTTAACCATTTTAAACGATACGATTCTCCTACACCCATTCTCCATCCAATGGAAAATGGACTAATCCAGCGATGTTCTAACCAGCATGGCAACATTTGTTCTTTTAATTTCGAGTTCATTCTTTTTTCCTTTCATGAATCTTTCTTTTATTATAAACGTTTTATCATATATTCGCAAGGGAAAACAAATCATCAGGAAATTTTCTCCGTTCTAGGAAAAAGTATCTGTACAATCTAAAATTTTTATAGTACAATAAACAGGTACATTTCTATTTTGTAAATATCATCAAGTCTTTTGGAGGAGATCAATCATGCTTTATTCACTTTTTGACAGTTCTTTTACAAAAGGAATTGCCTTTACCGGTCTTTTACTTGGATTTTTATTAACCTGTATGTTACTTAAAGTTCTTCAGACAGTTCTTCCAAGAGATGGCGGACGGGCATTTGCAGTCAACGGTGTTTTATCTCAGGGAAAACCACGAGGGGCGGGTATTGTTTTTATTCTTGTTTTTTCCTTTTTAGCTCTTTTTTTTGTTCCAATCGGTCAAGACAATAACTTTAGAGAACTTTTTATTTATTTAATTATGCTTGTCGCGGCTATGTTAAGTGGCTATCTTGATGATAGTTCGAAAACTCCGTGGGGAGAATATAAAAAGGGACTGATTGATCTGGTAATTGCTTTTATTTGTGCTTTTACCTATGTAAATTTTAATTCATCGACTTTTACCATTTTACTTACAGGAACTTCTATTACTCTTCCAAGGGCAGTTTTCATTTTTCTTGCTATGATTTTGATTTGGGTTTCAATCAATGTTACGAATTGTTCAGATGGAGTGGATGGATTAAGTGGAAGCATCTCTATTGCTACTTTAATTACCTTTTATATTATTTTTAGTTCCAAACTTCACCATGCAGCCTACAGTCAACTAACATTATTAATGGTAGTATGTATTTTAGGATATCTCTGGTTTAATGCTTCACCAAGCAAACTATTAATGGGCGATGCAGGTTCAAGAGCGATTGGGTTCTTTATTGCTATTTTAGCATTAAAAACTGGTAGTCCTTTTGTTTATATTCCAGCCGCTTTAGTTTTTATTGTAGATGGAGGACTTGGTCTATTAAAAGTTGCTTTAAAAAGATTTTTGAAAATTAAGATTTTAACAAATATAAGAACTCCTATTCATGATCACGTTCGTAAAAACTTGGGATGGTCAGATACACAAACTGTATTTCGGTTTGTTATTCTTCAATCTTTTATATCCTTTGTTCTCTTGTTTTTTATTATGTAGTCTAAAAAGGAGCTGTTACACGAAGAAGTCATTCCTACTTCGTGTAACAGCTCCTTTTCTATCTATATTTCTAATTCTGCCATAAGTTCTTTTTGTTCTGGAGAAAATACCCTTAATTTCATTCCTCCTATTTGATTTCTTCTTAAATATAAAATCATTTGTCCATTAAAAGTACGATGTGTATGTTCACAATAAGGCGTCAGATCCGTTGGACTTCCACTTTCCATTCCAAGTAATACACCATCTCCGCAAAGACTTGCATTGATTAAAAGATCTTTATGTCTAACCAAACGCTTTTTTTCATCTGCTAAAAAAAGTTCTACTTGAACAATATCTTGTCGATCCATATCCCTTTTTTCTTCAATCGGATGTAAAAGGATAGTTACAGGCTCTTGTGCTGTTTCAAGAACATATCTGACTTCTTGATCCTTGACATTTGCAGTTACCAAAAGTTCTCCTGCTTCATATGGAACCACCCACACAATTTTTCCAAGCTCTTGTGATTTTACTCCAAATGATTTTCCATTTAGAAAAAGTTCTGCTTTTTCACAATTTGTATAACAGTTTACTTCGATTTCCTGTCCATTTTCAAAATTCCAATGAGCTTGTTCTGGCTGCCATTTTGAATCTATTTTTTTTGTTGAAAGATAGGCAAAAGGCTTATTTGTCCATAGAGCTTTTCTCTGATAATACATCGGCTTTTCAAATCCTGCCAATGTTAAAATTCCCGCCTGAGAAATCCGTATTGGCCAGCCATGAGCCTCTCCTAAAAAGTCTACTCCTGTCCATAGAAATTGTCCACTGATAAATTCCTGATCAGAAACTGCCTTCCAACATCTTGGATCATTGGAATTTTCACTTCCATAGATTACTCTTTTCGGATATGTCTTATGATCGTTAGCATATAGATGTTCTTTATAATTATATCCTACAATATCTAAAGTATCGGATAAACCTGTTTGGTTTGATAACTCTGGATATGCTAATGCCGCTGTTACAGGTCTTGTTGTGTCATATTGTTTTACGATTTTTACTAATTTTTTTGCAAGCGTTTCCAAACGTTTTGCATTGGGTTTAAAGTGATCATAGCGTCTTTCTTGTTCAGGCTTATTTGCATCATTGTTTCCAGTCATTGTCTGAAAAGAAGGATGACAATATGGATCATTTGGATAATCGATTTCATTCCCAATACTCCAAAGAATTACACTTGGATGATTCCGATCTCTTTCGATAAGCTCCTTTAAATCTGCTTCATGCCACTGTGGAAAATCTTCAGAATATCCATAATGTTTTGGAGGGTATACATTATGTCCCTGCCACCATTTGTTTTTACAGCCTTCCCACTCATCAAATGCTTCATCCATTACTAAAAATCCCATTTCATCACATAGATCTAATAGTTTTGGATCTGGTGGATTATGGCTCATTCGAATCGCATTACATCCCATTTCCTTCCATTTTCTAAGTCTTCTTGCCCAAACTTGTTTTGGAACAGCACCTCCTAAAACTCCAGCATCATGATGTACACAGACTCCTTTTAATTTTGTAGAAACTCCATTTAGAAAGAATCCACGCTCCGCATCAAACTCTATTGTTCGAATTCCATAGAAAAATCTTATTTCATCCTGCTTTTCTCCCTCTACAAATACCTCTGCAAAAACTTCAGAAAGTATAGGATTCTCAGGCGACCAAAGTTTTGGATTTTTTACTGTTAAGAAGGTTTCTCCCTCTATGCCCTCAACCTGTATTACATCATCATTTTGGTAAGAAAATCGAACTGTTACTTTTTCCTTTTCTTTTGCTCCTTCTGTTTTCCAATAGATCTTTAGTCTAGCATATTCTTCATTTACTTCTTTTGTTGATATAAATACTCCATGTCTTATAAAATGAACTCTTCCTGTCATACGTAAGGTAACATCCCTATAAATTCCAGAACCAGTAAACCATCTGGAATCTGCAATATCTTTATGATTGACACGAACCGCAATCACATTCTCTCCTGGCACAAGAAACTCGCTAATATCATAGGCGAATGAACTATATCCATATGGTCGTTTTCCAAGGTAATTGCTGTTACACCAAACTTGACTATTATTATAAACTCCATTAAATTCTAAACTACAATATTCCTTTATACTTTCTTCTGATAAAAAAATATGTTTTCGATACCATCCGATACCTCCCGGCAGATATCCAGTCCCACTCGCCCATTGTTTGTCAAAAGGTTCTTCTACTGACCAGTCATGTGGCAGATTGACGGTTCTCCATGAAGAATCCTCTAGTCCACCATAGCCACCGTCTGGTACATCTCCACGAAGAAATTTCCAATTAGAATTCAAATCCATTTTTATCCTCCATACTGTAACACTTTTTTAATTTAAGACAATTTTGGTTCTTGTTCTAATGTAATTGTTTCAGAGGCTTTTCCTTCTGTTTCAAATACTAAAATTTCATTTTTTCCCTTTCGAATCAATGGTCCTGGTAGATATAGGCGTTTTTGTGGCCCAATTTCCCAAAAGCGTCCAAGTATAAAACCATTAATTAGAATACATCCCTTACCCCATCCAGTAAAATCAATATAAGTATCACAGGATTCTTCTGCTTCTAATGTAAACCGATAAAAAGCGGGAAGTCCTTTTGTATATCCTTTTGTAAAATCCAGTTGCTCTAAATGTTCCATTGGCAGAGAATAGTTCTTCCAGTGAAAATGAAAATGTCCATTGAGCCAAACCCCTCCATCAATTCCTTTTCTCTGCTTTTCTAATAGAAAACCATAGTTGACTCGTCCCATATTTTCTACTAAGATTCGCAGTTTCTTTTGATTGGCATTTTTGACTTCTACTTCATGTGCTTTTAACAACTCTCTGTCATATAATGTAATAATCTTCTCTTCTTCTAAAAATATCTGCGCACGATCATTTGCATCTGCTAACTGAATTTTTTGAATGGACTGTTCGCTATCTAGTTCTGACTCATATAACACGTATCCATAATTTTGTCCCAACTTTTCCATACAGACAGGGGTAACGGAGGAAACAGGAGTATGTAAATTATCTAAGTTTTCAAACAGACCTGTCTTTGCTTCTACTTTTAATACTCCATATGCCTTTGGCTTAATCTGTGTAGAAAGTTTTAGATTAGGAAGTGGTTTCTTTTCTGCCAAAATTTTTTGAAACTCTTCATATTTCTTTGTCAATTCTCCACTCTCTGTCAATACAGCATCATAGTCATAAGAGGTCACATCAGGTGTTAAATGATCGTAGTAATTAGAACCATTCATAAATCCGAAATTAGTGCCACCCTCAAACATATAAATATTTACATTGTCATTTTGAACAAAATAGCGAAAATCTTCTACATTCTTTTCTAGCTCTGAAGTTGCATGTTTGCCACTTCCCCAAGAATCAAACCATCCTACCCAAAATTCCATACACATTCTAGGTCCATCTGTGTAGTCTTCTAAAATTTTAAGCTGACGTTCTGCCCCAGAGCCGAAATTTGCTGTTGGATGTACTCCCTTTAGCATCCCACATCTTAAATAATCATCCCATGGACCATCTGATGTCACGAATGGAACAGTCACTCCATTGTTTATCATCATTTCTTTCAGTGCTTTTAAATACTCTTTATCTTCTCCGTATGAACCATATTCATTTTCTAACTGCATCAAAACGATTGGACCACCTTGATCGATTTGTAGTGGAGATAAAATACGAAACAATTCCTTATAATATTCCTCTACGTGTTTTAAAAAAGGTGGATAACTACAGCGAAGCTTCATCCCATCTTCTGCTAAAAGCCATGCTGGAAGTCCTCCAAATTCCCACTCTGCACAGATATAAGGAGAAGGACGTACAATTACATAAAGTTCAAGTTCTTTTGCAAGCTCAATAAATGTCTTAATATCTGCAATTCCATCAAAACAAAATTCTCCTTTTTTTGGTTCATGTAAATTCCAAGGTACATAGGTTTCTACTGTATTACATCCCATATTCTTCAGTTTTTCTAGCCGATCTCTCCAATACTCTGGAACTACTCTAAAATAATGAATTCCTCCCGATATTAGTTGTACTGGCTCTCCATTTACATAAAATCTGTCTTTAATCTCAAACTTTCCTGCCATTTGATTCCTCTCTTTCCGCTTCCCTATTTTGATACAGCTTTCCATATTTTTGAAATGTAATCGGTTACATATCTGTTTGCAAAAACCGCCGCCATACGATATACCGCAGGGCGGCGGTTCTTTACTTTTCAACTACATTACGCCTTGTACTTTCTCTGGCAATTACTTCTGGATGTACTAAAATAGCTCCTGTTCGACTGATCTCTTTACCTTGAATCAATTTTTCTAGAATCTTAAATGTCTTTTTGCCAAAACTTTCATATCTGGGACTGACAGAAGTTAGTAAAGGAGTTTGAATTGTACAAATATCCACATTATCAAAACCTGCAATCAAAATATCGTCAGGAACTTTTAACCCTGCCTGGACAGCCACTTTCATAGCTCCTGCTGCCACATAATCATTTGCACCACAGACTGCATCAGGACATCTTTTTTGCGTCAGAAGTTTCTGCATATCTAAAATTCCAGCCTCATAATTAAACATTGGTCCTTCTTCTTTCCAGATTACATCCACTTTCATTCCTAACTTTTTTCCATACCGCATTGCACTTTCTCTCTTACTATAAGAAGGAAAAAAACGATCACTGCCGCCAATAAAACAAACACTTTGACACCCTTGTTCTTTTAACAAATCTAATAATAACTCTACTCCCTTACTATCATCTGTATAAACACCGGGACATTCAAAGCGGGCAGCCAATCCTCCACACATTACTATTGGAATTTTGATACTGAGTTCACGTACTTCCTGAATCCATTTTTCTTCTAATTTAACTGCATCCAGTCTGCCGCCCATCATAACAATACCATCTACATTTTTTAGGAGAAGACTTTGGAATAATCTGGATTCTGTTTCATAATCGCCATTTGAATTTAACAGCATTGTCAGATATCCATGTTCTGAAGCCCTCTTTTCAAACTCATAGTACACATTTGCAAAGTACATATTCCCAATGTTTGGTACAATAAATCCAATCGTTTTGGTATAACCAGCTTTTAGACTTTGAGCAAAGGTATTCGGATGAAAATTATATTTTTCTACAATCTGTAAGATTACAGCTCTCTTTTCAGCTGACACATAACCCTTACCTGAAATCGCTCTGGAAACCGTTGCACTTGATACACCAGCTTCTTGTGCAATATCGTAAATTGTAATCTGCTGCACAATAACCTCCATTTACCTAACTTTTTAGGCTCTTTAAGATAGCATTTTATATCAACTATCTGTGTGATAAAACCACAGTTGTAATTGACTCTGCTGTTAATTCTATCTTTGCAAAATCCCTTAAGTCTAGAGATTCAGTTCTTACACATGCCAAGTTATTATCCTTTGATGTTTCATAAATATCAATATCAGTATATTGGAATCCATCAAAAATATCAAGTCCTATCTGCTTTTTTTCTTTTGTTTCATTAATAAAAACCGCTACTATTTCTTGTACATTGTCTGAATTTGTTCCGGTAAATACAACTGGAGAAAACGTTTCTCCCTCTTTTGTTGTTTCTACCCCAATTCTTTGATAACCCGGTTTTATATAACGACTGTAATTGCCATATCCCCAAAGACGTTTCGTTGGATTAAATAATTTCTTTTCTGTATTTACATAAATTAGTCCGTCACGATATCCACCCGGGGCAACAGCCACCCAGTTTTGCCATGAAACAACATCTAAAACAGTAAGATCTTCTGCAAGAACTTGTGCTAAATGAATTGCGGAATCCATTGTCACATCGGATCCATTTACCATTTCACACCATTCACTTGATCGTAGTTTCACTTCTGGATGATTTGCATTCATCCAACGTTTAAATGATTCTTTGGAGGCTTTATCTGACCAATAAGAATGATTATCTATCGTTGTAAAATGCTCACTAAGAACACTGTCATTTAAAAGAGCACTGACATAAGAAATGGTATTTCCACCCCATTCTCCGCTTTCTGGCCCAGATAATTCTACATCTTTTAAAGCTGGTCTGGAAGATAGTTCTGTTAAAAAGGCACGATAAACTCCTGCAATCTTTCCTGGCTCATAATGGCATCCTTCTTGTCCCTCATACCAATCCCACTGTGGTTCATTAATTGGGGATACAAAACGTACTGGAATTCCCTCCTCTACAAAATGTTCTGTTACATCTAAAACATAAGTAGCAAAGTCTGCATATTGTTTTGGATCTAAGTTTGATTTTTCTCCTTTTGTTACCTGTGCCATTCCATTTATAGTCAGACGTTCTAATGGGCTGTTACAAAAGAATACCACTTCCTCTACACCAAGTTCTACTGCTTTTTTTAAAAACCAGACTGCATTTTTATCTCGATTCCAGTCATAGGTAAAAGGGGCAGTTTCAAAGCTGGAAGCTCTGCGGTTTTCATCCCAATATACTCCTTTTTTGCTTTCTTTTGAACCAGCTCCAACATTGTAGCGATAGCAAGTAAGCCCAATTCCCTCTTCTTTATCAAAGAGAAGTTTTGCTATTGCTTCTCTTACTTCCACTCCAGTATCCTTATAGTCATTATTCCATCCGCCTACATACTGAGCCCACCAGCATCCACTTGTCCCAAAACTTTCCAGAACTTGATAGATCTGTTCTGGGTGAATTACCATTCGAATACTTCCATCTTCTATTATTTCTTCCTTTTCAGGGGTATTTGTAGGTTCTAATGTAATCGTCGTTTCTTCTAAATCATTTTTTTGTTTATTATTACATCCGATCATAAAAACTGATAATATCGCCACTAAGAAAATCCATCTCTTCTTTCTTTTTAATTTCATTTTCCTTTACTGCCTCCTCTAGTCTGATTTATCCTACCAAACCGGAATTTTCTAAATTTTCAACCAGCCATTTTTGAGCGATAAAGTAGATAATTAACAGAGGAATTAAAAAGATTAAAACTCCCGCCTGTTTTACTGCGTCAAAAGCAAAATCAGTTGCGAGTGGAAGACCAAACCAAGTTTTAACTGCATTTACAACAAAGTCTTTATTTGCAGAATTAAACGTAGTCGATAAAATGGTGCTTAAATATGGACCATCTGGATTAAAATAATTGGTATAGTATGTATCTCCATAGTTCCAGACAAAACTTAATACTGCTACTGTTGAAATGGCTGGAATGGCATTTGGAAGCATAATCTTAAAATAAGTACGATAAAATCCACAGCCGTCAATCTGTGCTGCTTCTTCTAATTCCTTTGGTATATTTAAGAAAAATTTACTGAAGATAAAAATAAACAGACTGTGTTTTACTCCAAATCCTAAAATTGCAAATAAATATAGTGTAATTGGCTTGTTGATTAAATTAATTTCGCCTGCTTTTGTAAATAATTTTAATAATCCAAACGCATTAAAATGGTTAAAATAAATATACTGTGATAGCAAAAGGGATTGCTGTGGCACTAAAAATACTAAAATTACTAGGAAAAATACCAACTTGCTTCCAGGAAATTTTACTCTTGCTAAAGAATATCCTGCCATTGCGGCAAAGAAAATTTGAATTACGATGATAGAGGAAGCATACAAAATAGATTTTACCATCGTCATCCATCCATCTGGCAAAATAAATCGGACTGCTGCTTTAAAGCTGACCGCCGAAAAATTTAATGGCAGCCAGATAATATTTGGATTTCCAAGATCCTCAATATCTGAAAAAATAGTTGGAACTAACTGAATCACCGGATATAAAATGGTAAAACATAGTCCTGCAATGAGTCCTGCCAAAAAAATTCCGAGGATGATTTTCGTAATCTTTTTCTTAAAAAGATACATGGACATTGTGCCCACTTCCGTCTTCGTTTTACCTTTCATATTTTTTTACCGCCTTTCCCATGATGAGAAGTACCAGTCCGAGTGCTAATAGGACGTTTCCAATATACACCACGGAAAGTGCCGATCCAGTACCAATTTTACTCTGTTCAAAAGCAAAACTATAGGCTTCTTGTGCAATTGGCGATGCTAAAAATAGATCTACAACTGTATAGACTGACACAAATAAAATAATATTGATAATCGATGGTATCGTAACTTTCCAGAATGTTTCATATTTTGTAGCACCCTCTATCTGAGCCACTTCATAAAGACTTGGACTAATAGATTGTAGAGCAGCTAAATAAATCAACGTCTGTACGCCTGCCTGAGAGAGTACCGTAAAAATATTATCTACATAACTAATTAGAGAGCTTCGAATGGAAAGTGGAAGGTTTAAATATCTCGATAACATAACAGCAATATAACTTTGAGAAAATAATCCTGATCCTGTCTGTGTCCACTCTCCTCCTGTCGTAATAGCAAGCATATCAACTACCACATCAAGTCCAAGTACAATCGGTAGGAAGAAAATCACACGGACCAATCCACGCCCTTTAAATTTCATGTTCGCAAGCAGTGCTAAAAACAGACTGAACACAACAATTAAAGGAGTATTTGTTAAGATGGAAACATTTTGATCAGCAAATAACCTTGCCATCGGTTGAGAATCCGTTGTCACCTCATCTTTAAATAAACTGACATAATTCTTGATCCCATTAAAATCAAACTTCATACCACCCGTTTTATTAACACTTACCTCCTGAAAAGAGTAGTAAAAGGTATTAAAAATCGGTATGGCAAAACAGAGCAGAAAACCGATTAAAAATGGCAATACAAAAATAAATCCATTAATTTTCCGCTTTGTACTGTATTTAAGCCGTGTTTTCTTTTTCACATCCATCACCTCACTTCTCTAAACGGTAGGAAAGTGCCTCTAAGGTCTGACCATTTACCGTAACATCTTTTAGATTATAATTTGTTATTACAGATACTCCACTTTCATATTCTGTACAAAAAACCTGATCTGCCAAACGATAGTGATCTACAATCTTTGATGAACCAATCTGTGTAAATGCTTCTGCCACTTTCTGATATACCTGATCAATTGTCTGTTTTAATTTTGAATACTCTGTAGAGTACAAGTAGGAATATGCCCCATTCTTTAATACATCTACATTCTTTGCAGTCAATGTAAATTTTGGATACATTGCTAACTCCACTGCCTGTAAAACATAATAGTCCGGACTTTTGGTTGACATATTTACATTTTCGGTTGTTTCAATAGTAAGTCCATTTAATACAAGTTGGCGAAATGGTATTGTTGTATCAAATGTCTTATAATCACTGCTCTCTCTTGAAATATCTGTTGCCACTTTTGCATATTTGACAGATTCCATATTTGGATTTGTAAGAGAAAGCTCTTTTTGCTGTGCCATCTTATCTAATGTCTGATCTACTACATCAAAAGCCTGTGCCGGCGTTACTCCTCGATTATATTTATAATCAGAATAGACATACTGTGCTAAATCTGGAATAGAGATTTTTTCATAATCTTTTGAATCCTTTAAAAAGTTATTTGCAATTCCAGGCAAATAGTATGGAGAAAGTAAGTAATAATATTTTGTATAGTCATAAGCATATCCGTCCATAATACCAAGCGGTGAAAAATAGCGATATATCTGTGCTGGACTGTCAGAATAATTATGAACTGCATGGGAAGAAGCATAAAAACCATTTCCTTCTTCATATACTGTAGAAATCGAAGCTTCAAAATAAAGTGGTGTATTCTGTTGTTCTGCCAGCTCCCTAAGTGCCTTTAAATCTTTTTTCTTTCCATTTGCACTTGTTAAATCGGTATGTCTATACAGTTCATTTGCAAGTCCTCCATTAAAAAATCCTGAATACTCTAAAATCAAATTTTTCTCTGCTTCTGTCTGTAAAATTTCAGAAAGTTCTTGATAGGTTGTCATAGAATATTCTGAATCATAAGGAATTCCTAAAAAGCGTTTTGTTAAAGATAATGTACCAATAAAATCAAAATATAGCCCTTGTTTATCTGGATAGATCAGTTCTTGTTTTCCCCAAAGATCTGTTAAATAATTACGGTAAGATACTGCCATATCAAAATAATCCACCTGTTCTGGGAAAAGTTGATAGCGTATCGTATAATTCATACTAATTGGATCGGTTTTCGTAAGATAAGTTGCACTTTCTTCACTGTAAGGACCATAAACTTTTACTCTACTATATTGTACTGTATCAAAAGAAGCATATACCTTATTATAAAGTGAACCGCTCTCATTTCCTACTCCTGCCAATTTTACATTGATATAGGATGTTTCTGCTCCATCTTCGATAATTGCCAAAAATCCATGAGTCGCAGATTCGTCCATTCCATAAGTCATACCATAGATTGGCATACGCAGTTCTTCTCCATACTCTGGCATAAAATAATAATCACTGTAATAATCATTATCATAAACTGGGCGAATATAATCTGGCACAGTTGAACTATAAGAATTAAATTTAAACAGTGCTCCTGCACCATCTGGTACTAAAATATATCCATCTTCTATATCTGTTGAAGCTGTTGCACCAAAGTTTGGAAGAACTCGAATGTTTTGAATGGTATAAAACGAATTTCCTGTACTCATCCGATCAGTAGGTATTCGAACAAGAAAATCTTTTCCATCTAATACTGCTTCTAATTCTAACTCAAAGGAAGCAGGTTCTCGAAATGTTACACTCAGTCCAAATGCTTCACTATCTTCCACTAACATTTCTGTCGTATATCCAAGTAGTTTTGCAAATTCAATTAACTGCTTGGTTGCACTGGTAGGAGGTGTAGCATTATTTGCTACTGCGTAACTATTTTCTGCCTGATTTTTCCGATAAATTAATTGAATCGTCTGTTTATATTTTTCTGCTGTTTCTTTTGTAAGTGTTCCCTCTTCTACAAGACGATCTGCTCCATCTAAAAAGAATCCCTCAAATCGTTCTATTGGCATTTTGGATGGAAAATACTCGTAAAAACTTGTGGATTCTCCCTCTCCAAACTGCATCACAATCCGAACTCCATTTGTAATTCGATTTATTTGATAAGTTCCTAATAAAGTACAATACTCAAAAGAATTATATTCGTATAAGTTATTGTCTTCTCCAAGAGCAATTAGAGTTAAAAGGGATTGCTCTGTAGACTGGGAGGACTTTAAGTACAAAGAATTCCATTCCTTTTTTGTCTTTTTATCTACTACTCGAAGATTCATTGTTTTAGTATCAATATAAAGTGCTTTCTCATCCGTTTCTGCTACTAAAACCTCTCCTGCATCTTTACTAATTTCTTCTCCTGACAATTCTGCATCCGTTTGCTGTATAGTAGGAAGTTTACTCTTCTTTACTCCTGCTACTGGAATATACCAAATCAGAAGTAGAAGTGCCACAACCACCGCAACAGTCCCTAACAGCTTTAGAAACGTATGTGTCCGGTAGAATGTCGCTAATTTTTTATACCAGGTAAATTTCTTCATATCCGCTCCTATCTGTGTTCTTGACACTCTTACATTCTTCGCATAAATTCTTGTAGCACAGAACTAAAGAAGGAAATCATACGTTCCATCAAAGTAAAGAACAACACGCCTAAAAATACTAAAATCACAGCAGCAACGGCAGTAATCACAAGAGTGACTAAGTTTAATCCAAAGGAATATTCATGAATTACGCAAAGACCTCCTAAAATTAGAAATACCATCCATGCAATTCCTAACCACCGAATTGCCGATAAAATCATTGCCTCTTCCTCAATAATAAAATTGCTTGCAAACGTATAAACACTTTCTACTACTATTAAAGGAATCAGAGAATAACATACTACAATAAAGATATCCTTTAGTTTTCCTTTTCCATTAAATAAAGTTGTCACTGTCCAATTACTTACAACAAGTAGTAAAAGAATAGTAATAGAAGAGATAAAAATAGAAATACTATCCATCTCATGAAGTGGCTTTTCGTTTACAATAAAACCTGTATACTGATAGGAAATACATTGAAGGATTCCATACAGCACCAATAAAATTGCAGCAATTCCGACACTTCCTTTATTTCGAAAACGAATTTCATAAAATCCATCAAATGGATGAAATAATGCTCGTTTTAAATAATAGAGCTTTTCCTTTTTCGATACTGCTCCCATTATGTATTTCCTCCTTTCTTTTTAAAATATCGAATCTCTGATCCGACAATCAATCCTATTAAAATAACGAACAAAACTGCAATAATCCAGAAATTTTCTTTTAATACCTCTGCACGCCTACCATTATATGCCTGAGAATAATACGTTTTTGCATTACCTAACTTAAAATAATACATTGCCTTTTTATAGTCATCTTTCATTAAATAGTTCTTGCCGATTCCAGTATATCCAATCTCATAATTTGCATTTAACTCAACTGCCTTTTCAAACCAGCCTAAAGCCTCGTCCCACTTTCCATAATAATAATACTCATTGGCACGAAGAATCGCTTCTCCAAACTGAGTTGGTGCTAAAATATAGGCACATTTTAAGGTACTATCAGAAACAACCAACTTATCATTTAACCATGTAATTGCTGAAGGAATCTGAAATTCTCCTTTCAGTTTTCCAATGCTTCCAAAAACATTTAATAATTCACCATCAAAGTTATATAAAAAGATCCTTCCCTTTAGTCTGTCAACCACTGCATATGTTCCATAATCTGTTACCGCAACATCTACAAACTGGCTGTTTTCATTTTTTCCCATAGACCATATATCTCCGATGACAAAGGTATTTCCCATTTCACGCAGTACATTTTTTCCTTGAGAATTTAAACGAAAGACAGAATCCTGAGAAGCACTGTCATAGGTAACAGCAAAAATAAATCCCTCTCCGTCAAGTGCTACATTATTAAATGCCGGTGCAAAATTCTTTTTCATTTTTTCCTTTTGTTCATCACTTGCAATGGACTTCCAAAAGTAATCAATTAAATTGACAGTCGGAGAATTCACTCCAAAATATCTTGAAAATGTACCATCTTCATTTAATTCAATGATTCCTTCGTAACTGGACTGTACTACAATATAAATACGATCTGAAGTATCTACTGCGATTTTGGAAGGTTTAAACTCCGAAACCCCACTCATATTTTCTGGTTTTTCAATCGTACGTTTGTGTACATAGGTATCTGAATTTAATACAATTACTCTGTTTGCTCCTGTATCTGCTATATAGAGTTCATGCTGTTTTTCATGAACAAATACTCCCTGTGGCTGAGTTAATACAAGCTGACTTCCAGTAATCGGATCTAATACAATTTTATTGTTCTCATCTCGAATCACTTTGATCGACTTTAACATTTCGCCATCTTCATTCATAACATGAATTCTGGATTCTAGGGTATCTACTAAAAAAATACGTCCATCTTTGCTGGTACATACATCATTAATTCCCTGTACCTTCATACCACCAAAGCTATTTTCATCAATGACACATTCTAGTTGAAAAGCTGCTGGACTTTCTAGTGCATCTCCCCAGTAATCATAAATATATCCGTCATAGATATAACTTTTTCCATCCGAAGCCAAAATCACTGCCGGTTCTATAGCAAGTACAAGGATTATTAAGATCAATATTGTCGATTTTATCTTCATATCTGCCTCCTAACCCTTCACACCGGAAGTTGCCATTGTTTCTAAGACATTACTTTGGGAAATAACAAATACAAAAACTGGTACAATAAGCATGATCAAAGAAATTGCTGATGATACACCTGTTCTTGCAATACCACCACTAACTAGCTGTGAAAGTACATAGCTGACTGGTTTTAATTCTTCTGAATAGATAAATACACCGCCTGTTGTTCCCCACATCTGTTGGAAGGATAAAATAACTAAAGTAATCCATGCTGGCTTACATAATGGCATCACTACTCTCCAATAGATCTTAAACTCACCTGCTCCGTCTATTTTTGCAGCCTCTAGCATTGCATCTGGAATTTGTACCATAAAGTTCTTCATCAAATAAAGCCCTAGTGTTGAACCAACTGCCGGAAAAATAACTGCCCAATATGTATCAATCAAACCAAGACTGCTCATAATCAAATAGTTCGGAATTGCTGTTACTGTAGAGTTAAACATCAAAGCATAAACAATGGCATTACTCATTACTTTTGAACCGGGAAACTGATATTTTGCCAATGGAAATGCCGCCATAGATCCAAGCAATACTGTTCCAAATGTTCCAAGTCCTGTAATAATTAAGGTATTAAAAATATATCTGCTAAGAGGAATATCAAATCCCTCAATAATTGTTCCTAGGTCAAAGAAATTGTTCAGTGTCGGATTATCAACTGTCAGTTTTGGCGGGAAGATAAAAATTTCACTGAGGGGTTTAAATGCACTGACAACAGTATAAACCAGAGGAAACAAACTAAATAGACCAAATAAACCAAGTAAAATTGTAAGACCGATATCTCCGCCAAGGCTTCGGTTTCTCCGTTTTAACTTTCTCGCTCTTAGTTTATGAACAATAAACCGGTAAAAACGTACCATTTTTACACCTCCTCTAACCTAGTTTTCGCAATAACTTCTGTACTAAAATGTTACACAATACCATAATAAAGAATAGTACTACTGCTATTGTACAAGCATAGCCAAGTTCATATCTAAGATTTCCAAAGTCGTGCAGATGCGTTAAAATTGTATGACCTGCATAATCAATAGATGGAAAGCCTACTAAATCAATCGAAATCTGAGATACAGAAAGCGAATTCGTAATCTGCATTACTGCACCAAACATAAGCTGTGGCTTCATAGAAGGCAGTGTAATATACCAAAGTTCCTGCCAGCGGTTACGGATTCCCTCTACACTTGCAGCCTCATAAAGGGACTTATCTACATTTTGAAGTCCTGCAATAAAGGATAAGAAACTGACACCAAGACTTAACCAAAGCTGTACAACAATCAAAATCGGCATGACATATTTGGCAGTTTCAAACCAAAGAACCCGTTCTTGTACAAGTCCTAACTTTACTAGCCAAGCATTTGCCCAGCCATATGTATCAGAAGAAAAGATTAATTTCCATACCAAATAGGCATTTCCGGAAATAGATGGTGCATAAAATACCAATGTCATAATAGCACGTGGAATTCGTGGCAGTTCGTTGATAAGCCATGCGAATAAAAAACACATAATATAACTGATAGGCCCTGTAACTAAGGCAAATAACATGGTATTTTTAATTGCAATTAAAAAGATATCATCTTCTACTATAAGATTAATATAATTGGCGAGTCCTTCAAAGCTCGGTGCTTCCACCATATTAAACGAAGTAAAACTAAGTACTACGGAAACCAAAATCGGAATCAGCGTAAATATAGTAAATACAAGGAAGAATGGCAGAATCATTAAATATTTATATTTATGGCGTTTCCAGACCATGGCAAATGGTTCTTTCTGTTTTTTCATGGAAATCCTCCTGCTTATTCTAAATGAAATTCCTTTCGCTTTTTCAAAAGCTCTTTATCAATCGCTTTCACGTTTAGATAAAGTGTTTCTCTTGGGTTTGCTAACTCTGCCACTACTTTATCAAATGCGTACTGTACCATTCTCTGGTTCATATAACTTCCCGGTACAGCCGGAATACCTATCGTTTCTTCAAACTGTGCTAATAATTTTGTTAATTCTTTATTACTCCATGGAAGTTGTTTCATTACTTCTGGATCGGCTGTGGAATATCTTGCAGCTGTTCCCATAATAGACTCAATCGTATTTGCATAATCTAACTGCGTTTGTGTTCCTGTCCACCACTGAATAAACCTCCAAGAATCTTCTTTATTTTTGGAAGACTGCATAATTATACTTTGTACAGTATCTACTACATAGGTATGATCGATTGTTCCATCCTCTTTTTCTACTCCTGGTAGTTCATAGAACGACCAAAGACCTTTTAATTCAGGAGCAAAGATTTCTAATTGATTATAAGTAGTATAATTTGTAATGCCAATCGGAATTTCTCCGGTACGGAATCGGTTTGAGAAGTCTACCGAAACTTCCAAGCCATAGCTATTAAATAAATCTGTATAATCTTTAAATACCTGCATTGCTATATCACTGGTCAGTGCACTGGCAATTCCATAATTTTTTCCTTCTCCCTGATATAGATTTCCGCCGTTTTGAAATAAAATCGAAGGGAATACATTTGCACCACTTTTTATTGTTGGAAGATAAAAGCTATAATTATTTTTTTGGAGTACTGGAAGCAGTTCTTTTACTTCCTCCCATGTCTTTGGTGCTGTAACTCCAAGTTGTTCTAAAATATCATTTCTGCAAAACAACATCATAAAGGTTGCTTGTTCTGGAATTCCATATACACCATCTAAATAGGAAGCTGCTGTAATAGTACTCGGATAAAAGCGTTTTACTGTTTCCTCAAATCCATCCATCTGTTTGAGATCTACAACGGCATTCCGCATTGCAAAATCTTGCAAAGTCGCCTGATTCAATCCAATAACAACATCTGGACTATTTCCCGCCAGTGCTGCACGTAGTACAACGTCTACTGGAATCAACTGTAAATTAACAGAAATCCCACTCTCTGGCGTAAATACTTCATCGATTAGGTTTTGAATAATTTGTGCTTGTTCCCTTCCTGAAGAACTTGTTCCTGTCGCTGCTGCATTTGCAACCATCCAAACTTTAATTTCATTTCCTTTATTAGAAGAATTATCTCCACTTATCTGACTTGTATCTACAAAGAAAGTGGAAAAAAATCGAATTGTCCCATAATAAGCACTTTGTAATATATTTTGAGAAGCTTTTGGCAGACTTGCTTTATTTGCACTTAATATAAAGCTATCTAATTCTAATGGCATCTCCGAAATATTTACAAGCCAAGTACCAAGTGCTGAAATATTATCTTTAAACTGAGAAATTTCTTCTGGTACAGTATCAGGCTTTTTAGAAAGTCCTTCTGCCTGAATTGCCATCTTTTCAAGTAAAGTTGTATTCTCACCTTTTTCACCAGTGATTCTCACCAGATTATCTACCATAGAATAAAGGCGTTCACTTTCTTGTTGCATTACAACTGCAAATTCTGGAATCTTTTTTGAAATTTCATAATCAATAAATCGATCTGGTGCTTGTCCTGTAATTTTTACAACTTCCAAATAGATTTTATTTAAGTTATACATACTATTTTCTACTTCACTGATGATTTCTCCCATATCTCCCATCACACACTCTAAGGTGATCGTATTAGAGCCCTCTTTAAAGTAGAATAAATATGGCTCACCATCTTGATTTGAAATTGTATAGTTTGTCATATCTCCCTGATAGGAAAATCCAACTGCGTTCATTTCTGCATAAGGTACAACCCCATTTATATAAAGTCTTCTATAGGCAGTTACTCCCCTTTTTACACTCTGTCTTCCCTTAAAGGTCAGTCCATAAAGCCCTTCTTGTGGAACAGTTATTTCCCAACTAACCGCATTGCCCGGTTGTTTCCAACTGTCTGCCCCAATCGTATTATATTTAATTAAATATGGATGATATGGAACTAATTTAGAATCTGAATAATTTTTTTGAATATTAATGGATGAAGAATTTTTCTCAACCATTGTCACACCATCTTTACAACGTTCTGCCTGAAATACGATAGCATCTCCAGAATATTCTTTATACTGCTGTTTTAATTCTTCTATGACTTCTATATATGGCTTTGGTTGTGGTGCTTTTTGGAATATCAGACTGGTGAATTCAATAGGTTCTTTAATTACTTCAAATGTAATACTATTTATGCCTTGTTTTAGATAAATCAGATATGGTTCACCACTTCTACGGTTATAATCCTCTAAATATACTTTTGTTTCTTTATAGATTTCGTTAGAATTTGGTCGAATTTCGTTTCCGTTTTTTTCTTTTATTTCCTCATCTTGAAAATACCGTTTAAATACAAGCTGATCTAATCCACTATAAGGTATTTCTCCATTAATATATAGTTTTCTTTGAATATCAGAAGTTGTACCTGGCTGGGTAATATAACCAACTTCTAAATTATAGAATCCTGCTTGCTCTGCTGTGACATAAAATGTAATACTTCCAGTATCCCCTGTAATAACTCCTTGTTCTGCCTGTTCTGCTACAAGTCCATCTGTTGTATCATATTTGGTCAGATCTACAGCTATTTGGGCATCAGAAACACTTCCGTTGTATCCATGTGCATCTAAATAGGCTTGGTAGTCTTCTTCAAAATAACTGACCGCCTGTGCCGGAAACGCATAAGAGCTGCTTTCCTTAAAAAGTCCTGACACAACCATAACAATGACAAGCACTAAAAGTATTGCCGCAAGGCTGATCCATATTTTCTTTTTTTTCATACCTCATACCACCGGCAGTATGCCCATCCTCTCTTTATATTTTATAAGCCGCTGCAAAAATAATTTCGCAGCGGCTCATTCTGACTTTTATTTCTATCTTAACTATTCTGCTGCCACTGTCACATTCAATGTGATCTCTGCACTATTTCCAGCATAGTCTGTCACAGTGATCACAACATCATAATTACCTGGAGTTGTTGTATCTAGTTCTGATAAATCTGCGCGGATATTATCTGAAATATCAAATCCATCTGCATCGGTTGCTTTTGAAATATAACTTCCCTTCCATGTAATGGTAGAAGTATCTGTATCAAGAGCAATTACTGGCAGTTCTTCTGCCGCTGTAATCTCTGGAGCTTGTTTATTATCTGGATTATAAATAATTACCTTTTCACTCTTTGAAGCTTCATTTCCAGATTTATCAGAAATTTTAATATTGATTCCACCATCATATTCACCAACAGTAGCAAAATCTACTTTACTATAATCATAATTTGCTGTTGTAGTATCTAAAGTTCCATCTACTGCATCTGTTGCTGTAACCTGATCTGCCCAAGTGATAGAAGCTGGATCAGTTCCCTTTGCAAATACAAACTTACCCTCTACGCTGATTTCTGGAGCAATATTGTCCTTAATTTCAGAACCTGCTAAAATTGCCTCCATCTCATTGATCGTCTTTGTAAATACATCCATATTTGCTTTAATTGCAACGTCATAAGCTGCAAATCCCTCTGTTCCAGTCAAAGATTTACCAAAAATTTCATCCCATCTTACACGGAATCCCAATACGTCTGCATAATCGTTTGCAACTGTCTTTTCTGCTACATAATTAAAACAGCTCAACAAAGATTCTCCATATGTTTCATTAAAAATATCAAATCCATAACTGGTTGCTTGAGCAGCTGATACTTTTTCTTTATAATCTAATACACTATCCACTCCACCATACTCTTCATAATAAGTCTTATAATAAACCTTTAAAAATTCCAGACAAAGTTTTGTTGTTTCTTCGTCTACTCCCTTTAAAATACCTAAACTGTCACCAACCGTTAATACTTGTTGATAGTTTGGATCATCGATTGCCATATCATCTGGTCTTGGATATGGCACAATTCCAATTGCCTCACCACGATCTGAAGCAGCGGAGGCAGCAGAACCAATTGTCCAGTCTGCACAATCTGTAAATACAGTTCCTCCAAGTCTAAAATCGTCACATCCCTTTAACCACTGTGGAGTAAAACCATCCTCATAAAATCCCGGATCTGTTAAAAGTTTTGCTTCTCTTAACTCAGTGATAAAATTTAATCCCTTTAAAGATTCTGCGGAATCTACCATAAGTTTTCCTTCTCTGTAAATACCGCCACCTGCTGCATACATCGCAGAAAGTCCTGCAAAACGAAGATCCGTTTCATATGTTTGTACTGTATCATAGTAGCAGGAATCTGGAGCTGCTACATTGGTATAATACGCATTGATCTTTGATAAATAATCTTTAAATGTACTGAATGTCCACTTACCTTGTTCGAATAAATCCATTGGATAAATGGTTTTTCCACTTTCATCTTTTAAAGAGTCTACTTTCTCAATCATAGAAATATTAAATAACAAAGGCCATCTTGGAACAAATGCCTGCTTTCCAGAAACAAAATAATCATGTCCATACAAACTGTTATAGAACATCCAAGAATATTCTTCTTCTTTAAATAGATCCTTATAGTCATCTAATTCCTGTAAAATATTTTGAGCTAAAATTGTAGCTTCTGCACCACCCCAAATCATTGCAATATCACATACTGGATTTCCTGCCAATACACTTGTAATTAATTCACTTCTAGTATCCTGTGCATATTGCACAAATTCAACATCTACATTTAATAATTCTTTTGCTTTATTTAATGCTGCAATAGAAGCCTGACGTTCTGCCTCACCAAGTGTATATTCTCCTGTAGTAGGATCAGTATAGTATGGATCAAGACCTGCAACCCAGTGAGTTCCCCAACGAATTGTCTTTGCCTCTGCTTGTTGAGCAGGTGTTGGTGTTGTATCATCATCTGTCTTATTTTGATCATCCGTATTATTTTGGTCATTTGCAGAAGTTGTTGGTGATGCTGCAGTAGTTGGAGTTGGCTTCGGAGTTGTATTTGTCTGCTTATCATCGTCATTGTCAGCACTAGAACATCCAGTAAGTGATGCGGTTACCATAACTGCTGCCATCATCATTCCAGTTATTTTCTTTGTTTTCGCTCTCATCATAATCCCTCCATTTTTTATTTTTTCTCTATATGTAACCGATTACATATGGAATTAAAAAATATGCGGAACTTTCCGCAGTATGTAACCGATTTCATGTATATATTCTACTACAAAAACATAACTTCTGTCAATATTTTTTTTATCAATCAGTCAATTTTTTTTGTTTTTTCTTAATTAATTTATCTATATTGTATATCATTTTTTAATAAACCAGATCTTTCACTATGAAACTTTTTATAATATAGTCTGAATTTTTTTATAAAAGAGAGCCAAAACGAACTGACATTTCATAATATAAATTAAAAAAAAAACTGAGGTTATTTTATGAGAGAATCCGAAAAAAATGAATTTCTTCATGTTATCATGAATGGAAAACCAGAGGCATATGCAGAAATATCAGGTAGTAAACACTATCCCGGAATTTATGGAAATGTATTATTTTATTCTGTTCTTGGCGGAACCTTAATACTTGCAGATATTATGGGACTTCCAACTTCAACAGGAAACTGTATGGAAAATGTGTTTGGATTTCATATTCACGAAGGAGACGACTGTGATGGAACCGACGAAGATCCATTTGCAGATGCAGGTATGCACTATAATCCACAAAATTGTAAACATCCTTATCATGCGGGAGATCTTCCACCTCTTTTTGGAAATCATGGAATTGCATGGATGATGGTATTTACAGATCGTTTTCAACCACAGGATGTTGTAGGAAGAACAGTCATTATTCACGATCAGCCAGATGACTTTACTTCTCAACCTTCAGGAAACTCAGGAGAAAAAATCGCCTGTGGAGAAATAGAATCGGAAAGTTAAAGTTAAGGATACAACAAATAGTAGGATATTCAAAAATATCAGGTGGGCGTGGCAGTTGCTATGCCCTATATTTTATGATGGTAAATATGGATAGAAAGTGTTATAATAAAAAAAGACAAATAAGCGAAAGGAAATAACAAATGAAACTTTTATTGGTAGAGGATGATCCTGTTATTGTAGAAAATTTGACTGCTCTTTTAAAAGAAGAAGGATTTCAAATTGTACAGGCATCTGGACAGAAGTTAGCACTTGAACTGTTAGAAAAAGAAAAGATAGAATTAGCATTATTAGACATTTCTTTAAAGGATGGCAATGGTTATTCTCTTTGCACAGCAATTAAAGCATTTGGAGATATTCCAGTAATCTTTCTGACAGCTTCAGATGATGAATATAGTGTCGTTGCTGGTTTGGATATAGGAGCAGATGATTATATTGCAAAACCATTTCGTCCAAAAGAATTACTTTCCAGAATTCGAAGTGTCTTACGTCGATGTGGAAAAAAGGAAAAAATTTTATCTCTTGGTTTGGTCAGATTAGATACAATTCGTGGCACAGTAGAAAAAAATGGTTCTGAATTAACTCTTTCCGCTTTAGAATATCGCTTACTACTTATTTTTTTAAATCATAAAGGTATCGTTTTGACCAGAAATAAATTATTAGAAGAGTTGTGGGATATCGCAGGAGATTTTGTCAATGATAATACGCTTACTGTATATATTAAACGACTTCGTGAAAAAATTGAAGATGATCCACAAAATCCTGTGCTTATTAAAACAGTACGTGGAATCGGTTATAAGGCAGAGGAAGAATAAATGGAACTATTTCGAAATTCAGATATGAAACAATCAGCAATCTTTTTTTTAATTTTTAGTATCTTAGTAAGTTTAGGTGGTTTTAGACTAGAACCAGCCTTTGGTGGATATATAGCAGTTGTCTGTCTTGGATTTTCAATTTTGTACTTTTATCTGATGAAACAGAGAGCCAAAAAAATTCAGGAGATTGTTCTTTTGATTGATCGAACTTTACATGGTGAAGAACAATTCGACTTTGCTGAATTTAAAGAAGGGGAATTAGCTATTTTACGAGATGAAATTTATAAAATGACACTTAGGCTTAAAGGACAGGCACGACAACTCACCTTGGATAAACAATTTTTAGCAGACTCTTTAGCTGATATCTCCCATCAACTAAAAACGCCGCTTACTGCTTTAAATTTATTGACAGAACGTATGAGGGGATGTATTGCCCAAGAGGGAACTGGAAGACGATTTTTAAAAGAAATGCAGGAACAATTAAAACGAATTGAATGGCTGATAACCGTTCTTTTAAAATTATCCAGACTGGATGCTGAAACAATTTCCTTTCGGAAAGAATATTTTTTTGTAGAATCACTGATTGATACTGCATTAGAACCTTTGTTGATCCCTATTGAATTAAAGGCACAAACTGTTCAAGTTCATTCAGAGGGGGAACGATTTTTAGGAGATCGCGCATGGATGGCAGAGGCGTTAGGAAATATATTGAAAAATTGTATGGAACATACTCCCTATGGTGGAAAAATTGAGATCTTTTCACAAGAAACCTCTCTTTATTTAGAACTTCGTATAGAAGATACTGGAGAAGGTGTACCAGAAGAAGAATTATCCCATTTATTTGAACGTTTTTATCGTGGAAAAAATGCAGCTATAGGAAGTGCAGGAATCGGACTTGCACTTGCAAAAGCAATTATCCTATCCCAAAATGGAAGTATTATCGCCAAAAACAAAACAGGTGGTGGGATGTCTTTTATTCTTAGATTTTATAAAAGTATTGTATAGTGTTATATTGTATATATGTTTATAATAGTGTGAAACCATTAATATTATTTCGAAAGGATAAAAATATGGATTTTTTAGAGTTAGCAAAAAAAAGATACTCTGTACGTAATTTTAAAAAGATTCCCATTTCTCAAATGATAATAGATAAAATTCTTATGGCAGGCAATGTTGCACCAACTGCACATAATAATCAACCGCAGAAAATCATAGTAGTTCATTCTCAAAAGGGACTTCAAATATTGAAAAAATGTACAGAGTGTCATTATGATGCTCCACTTGCATTTATTATTTGTTATGACAAGAATAAGTGTTGGAAACGAAGTTACGATGACAAAAATAGTGGAGATATTGATGCAAGTATTGTTGCAACACACATGATGATGGAAGCAACAGAACTTGGTATAGGTTCAACATGGATAATGTATTTTATCCCCGATGCCATTAAGGTTGAATTTGAACTGCCAGATAATATTGAACCTGTCGTAATTTTAGTGATGGGATATCCAGATGCACAACCAGTAAAAGAACATTTAGATAGGCGAGATTTAGGGGAATATGTATCCTATCGCTAAATATAATTTTTAAAAATCATAAAAGTGTATGGTTTATATCACTATTCCATACACTTTTTTTACGTTTGTAATTCCAAAATGACATTTTTGTCACTTAAAAGTCACGCAGATGTCATTTAGTTTCATTATAATAGAAAAATAAAAATCGCTAGTACAAGATTTGTATGGCAGAAATGAGGATAGATATGGAAATTTTAAAAGTTGAGAATATCACTAAGATCTATAATCCGAATGAAAATGAGGTGAAAGCTTTAAATGGGGTTTCTTTTAGTGTAGAAAGAGGAGAATTTGTAGCAATTATCGGTTCTTCCGGCTCTGGAAAATCGACATTATTGCATATTATAGGAGGCGTAGATCGCCCTACGTCAGGTAAAGTTTATGTTGATGGAAGGGATGTTTATAAACAAAGTGAAGAAGAACTTGCTATTTTTCGAAGAAGACAAGTTGGACTGATCTATCAGTTTTTTAATTTAATTCCAGTATTAAATGTATGGGAAAATATTACTCTCCCAGTATTAATGGATGGAAGAAAAGTAAATGAAGAATGGCTAAATGAACTATTAGATATTTTAAAATTACAAAATCGAAAGAGTCATCTTCCCAATCAGCTTTCTGGTGGTCAACAACAAAGAGTTTCGATTGGAAGGGCTTTAATGAATGGACCAGCCGTTGTTCTTGCAGATGAGCCAACTGGAAATTTAGATTCTAAAAATAGTCAAGAAATTATATCCCTTTTAAAATACTCTAATCGAAAATATAATCAAACTCTGATTGTAATTACACATGATGAATCGATTGCACTCCAAGCAGATCGAGTTCTTGCTATTGAAGATGGAAAAATAATACGTGACGAAAGGATAAGAAAATAATGAATGTATTTTCGAAACTAACTATTAAAAATTTAAAACAAAATAAAATTCGAACCTTTATCACAATTATTGGTGTCATTCTTTCTACTGCCATGTTTACTGCTGTAACGACAATCTTATCTAGTATTCAAACTTATTTAAAAGAATCGGTTATAGAACAAGAAGGAAGCTGGCAGATGGCGTATGGTACATTAACTTCAAATGAAGTTCAAACTGTTATTGAGAAGGAACAGATTCAAACTGCTGCTACAGTACAAATACAAGGATATGCTAAAAGAAATGAGGAGCCTTTTCAAAAATCATATTTTTGTTTTGCAGGTTTTTCTAAGGAAGCATACGAAATATTAAATCCAAAATTAATAGGAGGGCGTTTTCCACAACAGGAGGGAGAAATTGCTATACCATATGAAATGCTTTTATATGATGATAATGCTCAAGAATACAATATTGGTCAAACAACCAGCTTTTCCATTGGAAAACGTATAGATGGAGAAAGATTGTTAGGACAGCTAGATTATTACTCAAAAACGGAAGAACTGATTGATACCACAAAACAGACCTTTACTATTGTAGGAATTTATGAATCTTTAGGAGCAGAAACTTTTAATACGGTTGGCTATACTATGATCACTATACCAAAACAAAACTCACAAATGCCTCAAGATTTATATTTAACTGTAAATCAACCAAAAAATATTTTTTCTTTTGCTCATACAATCGCCCTTGAAAAAGAACCTATCTTTCATACTATTTTGTTAAGATATCAAGGAGTGGTTGATAATTCTCGATTCTATCATGTAATTGAAGGACTTGCGTTTTTAATTTTTATTTTAATTACAGGTGGGTCTGTTATCTTAATCTATAATGCCTTTTCTATCTCTGTCAGTGAAAGGACAAAACAGTTTGGACTTTTGACTTCTATTGGTGCCACCAAAAGACAACTCCATAAAATGATTCGAATAGAAGCAACTATAGTAGGTATGATTGGAATTCCTCTTGGAATATTATCAGGTATTATAGGGATTGGAATAACCCTTAAATTTATTGGAAATGGATTAGTACAGCTTGTAGGAACAAGCAAACATGGAATGGGATTAAGTATTTCTTGGATTTCTATTTTAACATCCGTTTTGCTCTCCTCCTTTACCATATTTATTTCCGCATGGATTCCTGCTATTCGTTCTGGAAAAATCAGTCCAATGGAAGTCATTCGTCAAACAAAAGATATTAGAATTCCCAAAAAAATGGTCAAAACTTCGAAAGGGCTTTATAACTTATTTGGTTTTAAATGGGTACTATCCTTAAAAAATTATAGAAGAAGCAAAAAGAAATATAAAAGTATTATTATTTCCTTAGTTCTTAGTATGGTACTATTTATCAGTGCATCTTCTTTCGTATCCTATTTAAATAACAGTAGCTCTTTCGTATTACAAGATGCAATATCTGAGGGAGATATCTATTTTAACTCATATAATGAAGAAATTTCTTATTCAAGATTGAAAGAATGTCTTAATAAGATTTTACAAGACAGTATTGTAGAAGACGGAAAAATTATACAGAGGGCTATTTTAGACGTCGATGTCCCTTTTGAACTTCTTGAAGATTCTGAACAAGCAATACAAGAACCAACTACTACTATTTTTCTTTATATTATGGAAAATCAAGATTTTGAAGCATTTATGCAGTCCCAGAACTTAGATCCTAAACCATATCTGACAGCAAACCAAAACAGAGGTGTCCTATTTGATCAAAAAAAGTATATTAAAAATGGTCGATATCAACAGAGAAAAATATTAAACAGTCATACCAATTTAGCTCTTTCTTTTACAGATACTTTTGCAAAACAGGAACTTCCAAAATTAATCCAGTTTCAAGCAATAGAAAATATCCATACCACTCAAGATATTTTATTATCCGATGTTGTTTCTACATTGCCTTTAGGAGTGGTTGGTTCAGACTCTCTAATTATTCTTTTACCTAAAGTACAATTTGAGAGATTTTTAAAACCATATAAATTTTCTGAATATTCTATTCATACTCGTCTTGTATTTCAGGCAAAAGATCATATAAAGGCTTATGAAGAAATTCAGCGTTATCTTTTGGAGAATGGCATTATAAATGGAAAATACGGAAATCTATATAATATTGCTCAGGAAACACAAGGTGATCGCAGTACCTTAATGGCAGTTCGTGTTCTATCCTATGGTTTTATTATTTTAATCACACTAATTGCTATAGTTAATGTATTTCATACTATTTCTACTAATATTTCTCTTCGTAAAAGAGAATTTGCAATGCTCTGTTCTGTTGGAATGACATCTAAAGATTTAAAACAAGTGACAAGATATGAATGTTTATTTTGTATTGGTCGCTCGATTTTATATGGAATTCCACTATCCATTTTAATGGATTATTTAATTTATCATGCAATTTCTATTGGTGTAGAAATTAAAATGCTACTTCCTATCCTTCCAACCTTAATTGCAATTATTGGAATTACCTTTATTATATTTTTTACAATGTGGTATTCAGTCGGAAAATTAAACAAGGAAAATACCATCGATGTACTCAAAAATGAAAATATTTAGTTAACAATTTTTGTTGCAATTTTTTGAATTTATGATATAATAAGGATAAATTCTTTGCAGGCAGATATAGTTCATCGGTAGAATGCCAGCTTCCCAAGCTGGATAGGCGGGTTCGATTCCCGTTATCTGCTTTATTTTTAGTTAGGAACTTCTGTAAGCAATCACTTATGTTCATCTTAACAATCTGAAAATATACAAATCCCTCAAAAAGGTTATGATATAAAATAAATGAAGTAAAAGAAAATAATACTTTGTTATAGCTCAATGAGAACAGAAATGAGGATAAAAATGGAATATATACACTATTATAATTCACCTCTTGGAAAAATTACACTTGCGAGTGATGGAAAAGCTTTACTAGGTTTATGGTTTGATGGTCAGAAATACTTTGGTATTACACTTACAAAAAATTATGAGCAGAAAGACCTTTCTATTTTTAAACAGACTGATAAATGGCTGGATATTTATTTTAGTGGAAAAGATCCCGATTTTACTCCATTATTATCTATGAAAACTACATCTTTTCGTGAAACTGTATGGAAAATTCTTCTTACCATTCCATTTGGACAAACCATGACGTACAAAGAAATTGCACAAAGAATAGCAAAGCAGAAGGGACTTGAAAAAATGTCTGCACAAGCGGTTGGTGGTGCAGTTGGTCATAATCCTATTTCTCTCATTATTCCATGTCATAGAGTGATTGGAACAACTGGAAATCTGACAGGGTATGCAGGGGGTATTGATAAAAAATTAAAGCTTCTTACACTAGAAAAAGCAGATATAAAAATAGAAAGGAAATTATAAAATGTCTACCATTCTTACAGAGGATTTAATTTACGAAATCCTTTCTGTTGTAGAAGAAATACCAAAAGGAAAAGTAGCCTCCTATAGTCAAATTGCAAAACTGATTGGTAAAGATAAAAACGCAAGACTTGTAGGAAAGGTTTTGAGTATATCAGAGTACTATGGCAAATTTCCATGCCATCGTGTTGTAAATTATTCAGGAAGACTAGCCCCTTATTTCTACGAACAAAAAAATTTGCTACTTGAGGAAGGAATAGAATTTAAAGACAATATTCATGTAAACATGAAAAAATGTCAGTGGAGTGGTTAGAATACAAAAGTGTCATTTGAGGTGTATAATCTTAGCTGTAAGTAACCCCTATATAAAAATGCCAAAATTATTTTACTTTTATCTCGAGAAAATATACAAAGGCAAGTAGTCTCGAAAGAGAGAGGACTGACGGTACCGTTGCCAGTCCCCTCTTGGTAAGTACAACCAATTCCTAAATTAAGTTAAAATCATTTATTACTAAACATATCATTCAGCATGGATAACACTTTCTCCATGCTGTTCTCCTTAGAGCCAGAAGTCTTGTAGGCATTCTTCCATTCCTGCGCCAGTTTTTTCATTTTCTGCCCGATTGTTTCTTCTTTATCTATTGCCTGCGGCTTTTTATCGGTATCTGTAAAAGATGTTTGCTTACTTCCCGCTTTAGAAGAAAGTCTTTGAAATTCACTTGTAATCATTTCCTTAACATCTGCCCTGTCTGCCGCCCTTTGGAACGCTTTATCCAGTTCGTTTAATTCTTCTTCCATAGTCATTTTCCGATAACCTGTTTCAGAGGTTTCATCTTCTACATAACGCTCCCTTGTGCCATTCTGATAATCCTGCACAATTTCATCATAAAGATTTCCGTAAGCTTTGACATAATCCTCTGCTTTGTTTGAAAGGCTGTATATACCGCCACTTTTCCTCTGTTCTTTCAGTATTTCCGTTTCTTTGGCTAATTCATTGCCATAATTATTTGCAAGCAGAGCGTTTGTCGCCTGCTTTGCCTGCCTTATAATGCTGTCCTTGTCTGCTTTTACAATGAATTTGCCGCTCCCGTTCATGCCACTTTCATGGAGCTTTTTTCGATAACTTTTCATGCCCTCCTGCGAAATTGAAATCTTTACCGCATTATCCTCTTTTGCAGGTAATGCGCTTTTTTCCTTTTCGCTAGAATCATCAACTTTCATATTTTGAAACCAATTACTTGCTGCATTAACTTGACTTACATTCCCGTCAATATTATTTACTGACATATCAATTCCTCCTAAATATCTAAAACTTTATAAACAAAACTGCTGCAACATTCCTATGCTTTGAAATCTACTCCACCAAGCGTTCCGTCAAGCTGATCTAAAACGTTTGTGTCAAAAGCATCCCCCGGTTTCCAGTTTGGATTGTTCTTCTTTACTAATGCTTCTAACCTGCTTCCATAGTCTCCTGCCATTTGATCCAACGTCCATGAAGCAGAACTGCGCTGTTTAGAAGGAAGGGTACTTAAATACTTGTTGATAATATCATTTCTCCTTGTTCCTTCTGGTATACTCTTTCCATTGGTACTAATAAAATCCTGTTTTACTACCTCTGCTAAATCTGCTTTTACTTCATCAGACATAGATACTATTTTTTTCCAGTCACTTCTTCCCGTTATATATCTGTCTGCTTGTTCTTTTGATTTCCAAGGAATACCGTTTTCATCATAATATAAATTGCTATGCTTATATTTAACTCCTCCGCTGAAAGTAGCACCTATCTGATTATTTGTACTTGTCCTGTTACCATTCTTCTGCGAAAATAGTTTATTCAAAAGGGAATACTGCGAAAACCCTCTTATATTGTTACTGCTGATATCCATATCCTCGCCTCCTTATATCTTCAAATCCAGATTTGCGCCTACCTGTGCCTGATTTTTTACAGTGGCTTTCCCTGCATCATCTTCCTGTGCGGCTTTGATAATTGTTCGTATATCTGTGTCATCCAGATAAATTGTTCCGTCTTTGGCTGTAGCCATCTTTTCATTTAAAAGTTGCTCTGCTCTATCATAAGCGGATTCTTCTGATGACTTTTTGGTAGTTTCTCCCTCTGTTGTTGTCACTTTCTTTTCTTCCAATGCCTCAGCTAATTTTTCTTTCACCTCCGCTACCTTTTCTTCTGACTTTTCAATCAGTTTCTCAGAATTTTTCCGTCTTTCTTCCCGGAGCTTATCGCTCATATTCAACATAAAATCATTTCTATAATGACCAACGGAATGATATTTCCCATTTTCGTCTATGTAACTATGCTTGTATACAACAGTCCAACCACTGGCTTTATTGATGCTATCTATCAGATTCATCGCCGATTCAACGCCCCTAATCAGTTCTTTCGTTTCCTTTTCCTGCTCTGGATCACTTTGCATTTTTTCCAATAATTTAGGATTGATAGTTAAAGTTTTACCGTTTTTTTCTGATGAGTACCCATTTCCAACTCTAAAATCTACACTAGGAACAAGTTTTGCCAGTTCATTTGCATAATCAGTCGAACTATTTGCCTTATTACTTACCACTGTTTCTGTTGCTTTTTCTGTTTCCTTTTTCTTTGCACTGTTTACTGTACCACTTTGTACCGTATAACTGCTGTAATTGTTTGTAATCTCCATTGCCATAATTTTGTCCTCTTTGATAAAAAATTTATTTGTTTCAATCCACTCGTGGCAGTTAAGAGCAAGACAATGATGTGGATTGCTTCATAGCAGTAGGGGATACCGTTTTCGCTTTGCCTGCTACTGCCGTTACAATTGTTCCTAGCAATTCCTGAATCCTTGCTGTTAATTGTTGAAATCCATTTCCATGTTACATTTATAGCATTTTAAGTATCTTTATCCTCCAATCACTCATTGGATTTTCATATGGAATTTTAACTATCTGCTCCTTTGAACCAAATTCATAATAACAGGAACATCCAATTCCTCCAACACCGGGAAGTTTATAAAAACCTCCAAAAACAATAAAAATATCTCCCTCCGCATTATTTTCCTGCAAATAATCTTCAAACGCTTTCCTATCCACATAAGCATACTTATCATCATAAGAAATCATTTGTTGCAGTATATCATTGGTATCAAAAAATGTAACATTGTTACCGTCATATCCATATACAATCATACTGTCATTTTCATTATATCTGTTGTAAGAAATATCTTGTATCCATATGATCGCCACCATGCACAATATAGCGATAATCAATGTGCTAATTACTGAAACCCGTCTGTATGGTTTATATCGGGCAATCTTTGTCACTCTCTGTCGGATATTTTGATATTCCTTATCTCCTGCAAAGGTAGCAAACATATTAAAATCTTCATTTTCTGCCTGCAATACCCTCATGCTCTTTAATAATAGATGCCCGTATGTATATGCTTTCCTCTGGCTTTTTTGGATTGTTACCCAATCACAGATTTCCTCCATATCTTCACGGAAATATCTTGTCCCTATGGTAAGCAGCGGATTGATCCATAATAGAACCCGCAATATATCCCACAAAAAATAAAACAATAAATGCCCTAACTGGATATGCGTCTTTTCATGGAGTAGGATTGTTTGTAAATCTTTTTGGTTATATTCTTTCAGTATAACTTCCGGCATGACTATCTTTGGTTTGAATACTCCTATTGTTGATGGTGTAACAGGCATTTTGGTAACATAAATAAAAGTACCCTCCATTTTTCTTTTTTCCATGCCTGCAACCAGTTTTTTCAGCTTTCTTTTTTTATAAAATAACTGGGCAGCATATATAAATATGCCGCATAAGTAAAGCCAATTTATCCATATATAAATTTTGCAAATTTCACTCCACCAAGAAAACAACAGTATGCCTATTGTGTTTTCATAAAAAAATTTCATTTTCCCTACAAATAAGACTGGAATAAACAAACTCCATAACGCACCTTTTAGGAATACTTTGTTTTTCAACAGAGTTTTTCGCAAGAGAAACACGAATACAAATATCACGAAAGAAATCTGAACACACTTTAAAAGCTGTATGACATAATAGACAGCACATAAATTCAATAAGCCTATTCCACTATCCCAAATTTCCTGTACCGTCATTCCTTGCTATTATCCTTATCTTTGCATTTCTCCAAGATTTCTTCCAATTCTTGAAGCTGTTCTTTTGTTAGCTTTGCACTCTGTAACAGAGCCGCCATTGCATTTTTTTGACTGCCCTCAAAATATCTGTCTACGAACTTTCGGCTTTTTTCCCTTTGACATTCCTCTTTTGATTTCTCTACGGTATAGTGATAAACCCTTAAATCATATTCATCTACGGTATAGCTTAAAACACCTTTCTGCCACAAACGGTTTAGTAGGACACGCACCATTCTAGGCGACATATCTGACCTACCCTGCATCTTCTTAATAACTTCCTTTGCGGTCATGGTAGGCGTATCATTTGCCCAAAACACTTCCATAATCATCCATTCACTCTGACTGGGCGTAGTTTCTCTTTCCATGCTGTTTAGCCCCCTTTTTTATTATGTTTATATGTATATCGGACAAAATTTGATTTTTGTTAATGTTTGTTCCATTTTGCTGTTAATCTTTGTTAATTTTATTTCGATGTTTCTTTAAAACACATCGTGGAAATATGACTGTATAAACTGTTTTATCTGCCTGAGTGCTTTTAGAAAGATATTGGAACTTTCAATCTCCCCATCCAATTCGTCTAATTTCTTCTGAGTAGTGGACTTTTTATAGTTCAGATCAGGTCATGACTTTTCCCATACTTCCTGCCGGAAGATGGCTTTCATTATGCCTGTACTAGTACAAAATCTCGAATCAAATCTATATTTAATCTTATATTAGACTTTGCTTTGGAGTATGAACTTGTGGATAAAAATTACGCTCGAACTTTTGATTTATCAGAAGATATCATAAAAGAAAAAGAGAAGATTACTAGAGGACATATTGTTTTTAATGATAATGAAATGGAAATATTCTGGAATAATATAGATAAGATCCGTTTCATAGATTGGATTTTAATTCAATGTTATATGGGTTAGCGACTTCAAGAACTTGTCAAAATTAAACTGTCTGTGCTGCATTTTCTGACGAGAACTTAACTGCTGTGCTTCTACAAATAAAGGTACCTTACAACATTCTCCTTTTTCTTTTTTATATTTTGTAATAACAAAACCCGCAATCCTTAAAAATTGCGGGTTCTCAAACCTTATAGCCTTTTTATAAATAAAGTATATTTAGAACTTTCCAGCATCGGCAGCTTCCTGAATTGCTACTGCTACTGCTACTGTCATTCCAACCATAGGATTGTTTCCTGCACCGATCAATCCCATCATTTCTACGTGTGCTGGAACAGAAGAAGATCCTGCAAACTGTGCATCAGAGTGCATTCTTCCAAGGGTATCAGTCATACCATAGGATGCTGGTCCTGCTGCCATGTTATCTGGATGAAGTGTTCTTCCTGTACCACCGCCAGATGCAACGGAGAAATATTTCTTTCCCTGTTCCATACATTCTTTCTTATAAGTTCCTGCAACTGGATGTTGGAATCTGGTTGGATTTGTGGAGTTTCCGGTAATAGATACATCTACTCCTTCTTTGTGCATAATTGCAACACCTTCACAGACATCATTTGCACCATAGCAGTTTACCTTGGCACGAGGACCATTGGAATATGCTTTACGGAATACTTCTTTTACCTCATTCTTATAAGGATCATATTCTGTTTCTACATAAGTAAAACCATTAATTCTGGAAATAATCTGGGCAGCATCTTTTCCAAGACCATTTAAAATAACACGAAGTGGTTTTTTACGAACCTTATTTGCAGACATTGCAATTCCGATTGCACCTTCTGCTGCAGCAAAAGATTCATGACCTGCTAAAAATGCAAAGCAGTCTGTTTCCTCTTCCAAAAGCATCTTTGCAAGATTACCATGTCCTAATCCAACTTTACGGTTATCGGCAACAGAGCCTGGAATACAAAAAGATTGAAGACCTTCTCCAATCGCTGCGGCAGCATCTGCTGCTCTTCTACAGTTTTTCTTAATTGCAACTGCTGCACCAACAATATAAGCCCAACAAGCATTTTCAAAACAGATTGGCTGAATTCCTTTGATCATGTCATAGACATTTAAACCAGCATCTTTTGTAATCTTTTCTGCTTCTTCAATGGAAGCAATTCCATAGCTGTTTAATACAGTATTAATTTTATCAATTCTTCTCTCATATGATTCAAATAAAGCCATTGTTTCCTATCCTCCTTGTTATTTGCAAAAAACAGAATCCGTCAAAGACTGTAATGCTTCTTTGAGATCTTTTGGACAATTATTCTTTTCTAGGATCGATGATTTTAACGGCATCTGCAACACGGCCATACTGTCCTTTTGCTTTCTCATATGCTGTATTTGGATCATCTCCTTTTTTGATGAAATCAGTCATCTTGCCAAGGCTGACAAACTGATAACCAATGATCTGATCTTCTTCGTCCAAAGCGATTCCTGTTACATATCCTTCTGCCATTTCAAGATAACGAGGACCTTTCTTTAAAGTTCCGTACATTGTACCAACTTGACTTCTTAATCCTTTTCCTAAGTCTTCCAAACCTGCACCAATTGGAAGTCCTTCTTCTGAAAATGCGCTCTGAGTTCTGCCGTATGCAATTTGTAAGAATAATTCTCTCATTGCTGTATTGATAGCATCACATACCAGATCGGTATTTAATGCCTCTAAAACAGTTAAACCAGGAAGAATCTCTGCTGCCATTGCTGCAGAATGGGTCATTCCAGAACATCCAATCGTTTCTACTAATGCTTCTTGAATAATTCCCTCTTTCACATTCAAAGTCAGCTTACAAGCTCCCTGTTGTGGAGCACACCAGCCAATTCCGTGTGTCAAACCGGAAATATCCTTAACTTCTTTGGATTTTACCCATTTTGCTTCCTCTGGGATCGGTGCAGCTCCGTGATGTACTCCCTGTGCCACTGGACACATCTCTTCTACTTCATGTGAATAAATCATGTTGATACTCCTTTCGATTCATCATTCAAAATTTGCATCTGTCTTCCTGCTTGGTCAAAGGACCTATGTAGAAGGAACGGGCAAGTTCCCGTCTTTCAGATTCGACATCCGCCTCTTTCATATTTTCTCATAAAACCATAAAATAGTCCATACCTTTTTCTAAAAAAATTTTTAAATTTATGATATATTTACAATAAAAAAGTGAGCTAAACAAAAATCTTCTTTAGTATCAATCATAAGACAATATAACAAATACCTTCTATCTATTCTTTCTCTTAACTTATTTCTCCATCCATTGCTCACTGATGATACACTTTTCTTATTCTGTTTCATTTTCTTTTCCCGTATTGACATTTCAAAAATGGATGATACAATTATATCGACAATACAAATGTTTCAAAAATCTAATATATGGAGAGGAAAGATAGCAACATGAAAAAGGTATTAAAGGTTATAGGAATTATACTTTTGATTCTTATGGTTATAGCTTTATTTGTGTATTTTTTTGTACTGCAATACCCAAATTTGAAGAAAAATCCAACTGTAGGGAAATGGTATCGTGTTACAAGTAATAAGATGAAAACCTCTGAGGGTGGTAAATACCGCGCCTTTTTCAAAAAGGGTAGCGAAAATAAGGTCATGGTGTATTTTGCCGGTGGTGGAGTCAGTATCAACGAAGAAACAGCAAGAGATGACACCTACAATACTAGAGAAGTTTTTATCGATATGCTGGCAAATGTTACAATGAACATGGGTGGTCTTGCCTCTGAAGTAGAGGGAAGTCCATTTGAAAATTGGAGTATTATCTTGTTTCCCTATGCAACTGGAGACTTCCATGCAGGCACAGGAGAGTTTTACTATATTGACCATGATGGCAAAGAAAAAATTCTCTATCACAATGGCTATGTGAACTATACGCAAACCATGCAAAAAGTAATAGAATTTGCTGGCATTGATAACCCAGAGGCTGTCGTTGTGACCGGCTACAGTGCGGGAGGCTTTGCCGCATCACTACTCTCTGATGATATTTTTACCAATTACTTTCCGAATACCGTAAGCAAAAATGTTTTAGTAGATGCTTCACTACTACTACATGATGACTGGCACAACATTGCGACAAATGTTTGGCAAACTCCAAAGGAAATATCGGATAAGTTGACAAGCAATAACCTCACGTTAGACTGTTTGGCTGCATTACACCAAAAATATGGTGATGATATTCATCTTTTATTTGACTGCTCTACAAGAGATGGTGACCTTGCTAAAGTACAAAATTATTTCGATACGGGTGTAATGGATGTCACAGAAAAAGAAGCAGATATATATCAACAGATACTAAAAGATACCATCCCTCAGTTTAAGGAAATCGGTGTGAGCCTATTCATTTGGGATGGTGTAGCATGGTATGATGATCCAAGAAATATGACAGCTCATACCATCATCGCAACTCCCGCTGTATGGGTTCCCTTTAATGAGCAAAAACAATCTGTTTCTGGATGGCTTGTCGATGCGATAAATGGAGACTTGAAAGACTATGGGCTTGATTTAGTCAATAAACAGTATTAAATTCGACAAGAAATTATTTGAAATTTTGAAAGTGATTTATAATTATTTGACTAATACTTATTGTAATAAGAAAAAACGGATATATTGTCTATGTAACAATATATCCATTTTACTTTACACTTTGTTTGGAACTATCTTATGAATAGTTACCCTTTCGTCTACTTTTTATTAAATTTATTCAGAACGAATTGTAACATCTCCAGATACGCTGTTGATACTAATTTTACTTTTACCTTCTCCTATGGTAAATGTTCCACGATTACAGCCATATCTCTTTTCCTCTTTACATTTTAAGCTGGTATCTCCACTCATAACATTCATTTCTGCAACATATCCTTCACCATTATTATCAATTTCTAAGTCAATGCTGCCGCTGACAACTTGAAAACTGCCTACAATATTTCCTTCTGCAACTACTCCAATATCTCCACTTGTACTTTGTGCCTGAATACTATTGGATTTGGCACGAATTTCTGTATCTCCGCTGACAGAAGTAATATACAATTTTTCTGCTATCACATTTTCAATTTCTGCATCTCCACTAACTGACTTTGCACGAACTTCCTTTACTGTACTGTTTTCTAAGAAAACATCTCCGCTTTTAGAACTTAAATGAACAGTATCTGCTATTACTTTTTCAAATCTATTATCGCCACTTGCTGTACCAGCTTCAAAATTTAGAATATGAATCTCTTTTCCTTGAACTTCTCCGCTAAGACTTCTAAAATCACCGTTTTCTGATACACAATTTTCTAAAATAATATCTCCACTCTTTGTATTAAACTGTAGTATCTTCGCCTTTATTCCTTTTATTTTTACTTCTCCGCTTGCACTTTCTAATTGACAGCGGGTAGTTTCTATCTCTTCTTGTATAATATCGCCACTTGCTGTTATTACCCTGATTTCTCCTACATTCAGATGTTCTGTACGAACTTCTCCGCTGCTTGTTTGAATTTCAACAAATTCAAATTCTTTTGGAACTTTAATATTGATTTCAATATCAGGACTTGACATTTTCTGAAAGAATCCACTTTTCCCTTCCTCTTTTACAATTCTTCCATAAAATGTATCTCCTTTTTGCTCTCCATAAAAGTGATATAACATCTGTTCTTTCATGTTTCCATGATTAAAGTATTCTATATGAAATTCCTGATTTTCTGAATAGTCTACTGTTACATCCGCACAACCAGCATCAATAACAGCCCTCTTGCAGGTTTCTGTATTTTCTTTCATACGTTCTACTTCTACTTCATCATCTTTTGGATGTGTTGCATATACTGTCTTATTAATACCATCTTTAATTCCTTTCGCAATACTATCTGCAAAATTTCCCGCTTTATTTAGAGCATCTCCACTCTTTATTTCTTTTATAATACTATCTGCAAAATTTCCTGCTTTATTTAAAGTATCATTAATAATATCGCCTACATTAAAACTAAAACTGCTCTTATTCTTATTTTCACTTTCTTGTTTCTGTTTTGGCTGATAAAGTTGCTTTAACTCCTCTACTAATTCATCAATACTACCTAATTCTTCACAAATCTCCTCTTCACTTCTACCATTTGCGTTTCCATCATGAAAGTGGCTTTCATAATCATCTACAATTTCTTTTGCCAGTTCATCATCAAAAATTTTCAATTTTTCTTTTAATTGATCCATATATTCTTGTTTTGTCATAATCTGCATCCTCCTTTACATAAAATTATCCAATCAATCTACTGACTGCATCTACGAATTCCTGCCACTCGGTTTTCAAATTTTCTTGATATTTTTTCCCTTGTTCTGTCAGATGATAATATTTTCTTGCTGGACCTTCCTCTGATTCTACCAAATAGGTATCAACATAGTCCTCATCTTTCATACGTTTTAATATTAAATATAATGTTCCTGTAGCAATAGACATCTCCTTGGAAATTGCTTCTGTCAATTCATATCCATAACAATCAGTAGATACTAACTTTGATAATACACAAAGCTCTAATGCACCTTTTTTAAATTGTGGGTTCATAAAAATCCTCCTCTCTTTTAGCACAGCCGATTTTTCTTTTATTGTTTTGCTGAATATATAATAGCACATAGTATTATATAATGCAATATAGTAATTATTAAAAAACTCTAAAATGAATATTTCATAAAAATACAAATTAATCCATAATATCAAAAATTTTTTAGAATAGCATTGACCTTTCTTTTTATTATGTGTATAATAGATATATAAAATTCAAATAAAAAATAGGAAAGTTTGCGAAAGAAAATTCATATGATAGACCAAAACGTAAACAGAAAGTTGAAAGAATACTTAACGTGTATAAATTTAATAAAACTTTCGCAAAAGAAAAAAGAAGAAAGTACGAAATGAGGACATTATATGACATATAAAACACACTTAGCAGTTGGTCTTGCTTGTGTAAGTACATCTGTGCTTATTATACAAATGGCAGGTGCAAAACTTTTAACTCCATTAGAGTTTTGTGTTTCCTTAGCAGTTAGTGTTAGTGCTTCTGTACTTCCAGATATTGATATTGATAAGAGTAAACCTAGAGAAGTTATGAATAAACTGGTTAAACTTATTATCATTGGATTAATAGCAGGATTAGGATATAGCATTTACCGTAAGATCGATCTATGGAATTTAAAAACACTAAAAGATACTATCAGTCGCTTTTGGGCACTTTTCGTATTGTGTGCTTTACTCTTTGCTGGTACAAAATCAAGACACAGACATATGACACACAGTATTTTATACTGTGCCGTTTTAACTTTTTTAATCTATGAAATTACTGGTATTGGATATTTGACAGCAGCTTTTGGAGTATCTATGCTCAGTCATGATTTGGCTGATCTTTTCAATAAAAGAAAAGTTCAATTATTTTGGCCAATGAAAGGTGGAGTATGTTTAAATTTATTTAAAGCAGATAGTACGTTTTCTAATTTTATTAGAATGATTGCTATTATAATATTAGCTATTACTGGAATCAATAATATCATTTTGATGTCTATTTAAATGATAATAATTATTTTTGGCATAAAATAAGGGCTTTCAGCATTATAGTGTTACTAGCTTGTTATTAGTGTTTTATTATATTGTATCCTATATAATGTACAAAAAGCTACGATAACCCTAATAAACTATACAAAAGGCAGGATACTTTCCTGCCTAATTTTGAGATCATTTATACACTATTTTTTTAGAGGCTGCCCCATTCCATAAAGAAAAAAGAGGATAGTTCCTATTCTTGTTCTTCCTAAATTTTTTTATGCTATCTCCATCCAGATCGTATAAAGCTGTTCTAGGGTATATTCTGTAACATAGGTAAACTCCTATGTTATACTATTCATATCATAAAAAACGATCTATTTTTATATATAGAAGGGAGATTTTATAATGCCAGATCCTATTAAAAAGTCGAAGACAGCAGCAGAAATAAAAGTCAGAATGACAAAGGAAGAACGAGAACTTGTACAAGCTTATACTCAAAAGTTAGGTTTCTGTACATGTAACTTTATCAAAAATGCCATTTCTCATTCTTCTGGAATTATTTTTGATAATAAGAAAGAAAATGAGTAAGTTTGGTTTTGTATTATAATAGATATCTTTAATTTAAACCTAACTTATGTATGTTAATTTTTTTAACGATAACTGATTAGTTCAGTGGCTATTGAGGTTAAAGAGGAAAGGAAGGATTTTTGTTTAATTACTTTAGCATATATTGATATTTGCTTTTTTAAAAAAAGAGCTGCCAGAAATAACAGCTCAAACTAGGAAAATTTCTAGTAAAGACAACAGAGATATATTTATTTTTGGTTTGACTCCCTCATTTTTTCTTCTAGCCATTGGTCAAAGTCTTCTTTTAAATTTAATTTTAAGTATACATATTTCATATTTTCATAACCCAATTTTGTATGTGGATGATTGATTCCAAAGTTAGAAACCAAAATTTTATATGCTTTCAAGTAATAACTTAAAGCAATCTTATACTCTCCTTCTCTTTCATATACTGCCGCCAAATTATTATAAACAGTGGCGGTATATGGATGATTTTCTCCTAGTACTCTTTCGCTAATCCTCAAACTTTTTTCATACAACTCTTTCGCTTTTGGATATTCTCCCTGGTTTTTATATAAATATGCCAAATTGTTATAGCTGTTAGCTGTATCTGGATGATTCTCTCCTAGTACTCTCCTACAAATCTCCAAACTTTTTTCATATAACTCTTTCGCTTTTGGATATTCTCCCTGTTCTTGATATAGATATGCTAAATTATTATAGCTAGTGGCTGTATTAGGATGATTCTTGCCTAACACTTCCTCGCTAATCCTCAAACTTTTTTCATACAACTCTTTTGCTTTTGGATATTCTCCCTGTTCTTGATATAAATATGCTAAATTATTATAGCCGGTAGCTGTAGTTGGATGATTCTCTCCTAACACTCTCTCGCTAATCTTCAAGCTTTTTTTATACAACTCTTTCGCTTTTGGATATTCTCCCTGGTTTTGATACAAACATGCCAAATTATTATAGCTAATAGCTGTAGTTGGATGATTCTCTCCTAACACTCTCTCGCTAATCTTTAAGCTTTTTTCATACAAGTCTTTCGCTTTTACATACTCGCCTTCTTTTTCATATATTTCCGCTAAATTATGATAGTTAGTAGCTATATCTGGATGATTCTCTTCTAGTACTCTCTCTCTAATCTTTAAGCTTTTTTCATACAAGTCTTTCGCTTTTACATACTCGCCTTCTTTTTTATATAATCCTGCTAAATTATGATAACCGGCAGCTGTAGTTGGATGATTCTCACCTAATACTCTCTCTTTAATCCCTAAACTTTTTTCATACAAGTCTTTCGCTTTTATATACTCGCCTTTTCTTTCATATACTACGGCCAAATTATTATAACTAATAGCTGTAATTAAATGATTCTCGCCCAGTACTCTCTCTCGAATCCTTAAGCTTTTTTCATACAATTCCTTCGCTTTTGCATACTCTCCTTGTTCTTGATACAAATATGCTAAATTATTATAAATAGTAGCTGTATCTAGATGATTTTCTCCTAATACTCTTTCACTAACTTTCAAGCTTTTTTCATACAACCCTTTCGCTTTTACATACTCGCCTTCTTTTCCATATACTACCGCTAAATTATTATAGCTATTAATTGTAGCTAGATGATTCTCACCTAATACTCTCTGTCGAATCCTTAAACTTTTTTCATAGTATTCTTTCGCTTTTGTATACTTTCCTTCTTCATCATACACTAATGCCAAACTATTATAACTGGTAGCTGTAGTTGGATGATTTTCTCCTAAGATATCCTTACAAATTTTTAAACATTCACTATACCATTTTTCTGCTTTCTTGTACTCTCCTATATACTTTAATACTTTTCCAAGAACATAGATAAAGTTTATCTTTTTTTCTATTATTTCAATATCTATTTTTTTGATGATATTTTCTGCAAATGGAATCCATTTTTGACACTCGAATACCGAACCTCCTTCTAGTAATTCTAAACTCCTTTCACATGCCTCAATTAATCCAGAATGATTTTCTTGTTTTGGTTTTTGTTTCTGATAAATAAATTGTGCAAACACAGGATGCAATGTATAGGTTTCCTGTTCTACATCAAATTGAAGCCATCCCTTTCGTTCTAATCCTGTTAAAATATCCTCCTCTTCTCCTACTCCTGCATCCGAAAGTAACCACTGATTGCATACTTCAAACGATAAGGGAAGATAAGGAAACACACAAAATGCTTCCAAAATATTTTGTTCTGTCTCATTTAATTCCGATAAATTATATAAGATTTCATAGGATTTTTGAATATTGATCAGAGTATCCTCTTCATCTTTATATTCTAACTGAAATCCGTTTTTCTCTAACTCTTCTCTTAATCTGCTAACTGTCCAACGCTTCGTTTGAGCAAGATGTGCTAGTAGTTGTATAGTCATCGTATGTTTTGCTGCTAGTTGTTCTATAATATATTCCAGATCCTGTCTTT
>CAMUMG010000014.1 GCA_947089905.1 uncultured Lachnospiraceae bacterium | reverse complement strand
CTGTCCCATTATTCGTTCCATTTGTCGTTCCATTATTTGTCCCATTTGTACCTGTTCCATTGTTTGTTCCATTTTCATTCGTTCCGTTTGTACCTGTTCCATTGTTTGTCCCATCCGTATTGTCATTTGCACCTGAAGTTGCGGAATTGTTTGCATCGTCATTTCTCGAGCAAGCAGTTAGCGTAAACAGGCAGAGAAAACTTAACGCAAGGACAACATACAGCTTTTTCATAGAATACTCCTCCTGTCAATGATATTCTGTATTTGAAGAAACACAGCGGTATTGTATTTATTTCCGTCTGCTACTCCTTCTTACTCGCTTAGTATTCCACAAATTTTTTCAACTATACGCTATGAAATTTTTTCAACTTTTCTTTTTTATTGGCATTTACTAAGACACCTTCCGATTCTTTTTTACATAATATAATAACAAATAAGAACCGGCAGGTGATTCTATGACACAATGTACCACTCCGTTTCTAATGTTTCATGAAGTTACCTTTTCTTATCCAAACATTGTCATGCCAGCACAACCTGTTTCTTTTCATATAGAAGAAGGAGAATGTGTTGGAATCACTGGCTTGGATAATAAGACTCTTTCTTTATTATTATCGCTCGCTGCCGGACTTATTCCTCCAGACAGCGGTCAAATTCTACTAAATGAACTACCAGTAACAATATCACCATTGATGATAGGTTGTTTTATTTACCCATATATCTTTCAGATGCCAAAACATTTTGACTATGATGAAAAACAACTATTTTTGATCAATCATGCTGTATCATCCTTTTATCGTATCTCCTTTTCTAATGAAAAAAATAAATTAAAACTCGAAACTCTATTTCAAAAACTATTAGATCAAGCAGAACTATTGCTATTTGAAGAACCTATATTTCTATCAGGTTTCACTAATTTTATAAAAAGTAATAAAACAATTCTATTTACATTTTCAAAAGATTCTCAAAAAAATGCGTTTTCTATAGCTGATCAAGTAATAGACTTAGAACAAGTAGAAATAAAGAAAATATAGAAGTTTTATTAATCAGAATTAAAATCAAAATACAGAAAGGATTCTAACATTTTAATAGAATCCTTTCTTTTTATCTTCTTTTATCTTCTATTTCCTCGCCATCTTAGAAAATCTTCATATGCAGATGACATAGATCTAAGTTTTGTTACAATCTCTTTTATTGCATCAATTGTTTCATCTATTTCTTCCTTTGTAGTTTCCCTTCCTAAAGTAAGACGTAAAGAACTACGAGCAATATCGTTAGGTAGTCCTATTGCCAATAAAACATGAGAAGGATCAACCGAACCAGCACTACAAGCAGAGCCAGTGGATGCACAAATTCCTTTTAAATCCAACATAATTAAAAGAGCTTCCCCTTCAATAAATTGAAAACTAAAGTTTGCATTATTTGGAAGTCTAAGTCTACGGTGTCCATTAATTCTTGTATAAGGAATTTCCATAAGAATCCGATCCAATAAATAATCCCTTAACTTCGTTTCTCTGTCCATTCGTTCTTTTTGATCTGCCATTGCCAGTTCTACCGCTTTTCCAAGCCCTACTATTCCTGGTACATTTTCTGTACCTGCCCTTCGATGACGTTCCTGTCCCCCTCCATGAATAAAAGAACGAAGTTTTAATCCATTTCGAATATATAAAAAACCAACTCCTTTTGGACCATTAAATTTATGTCCACTTGCACTTAATAAATCAATTTTTAAATCTTCTACATCGATTGGCACTTGGCAAAACGCCTGTACTGCATCAGTATGAAATAAAATTTGATGTTTTCTTGCAATCTGACCGATTTCTTTAATTGGCTGAAGTGTTCCAATTTCATTATTTGCAAACATAATAGAAATTAAAATGGTATCTGGGCGAATTGCTGCTTGTAGTTCTTTTAAATTTATAATCCCATTTTCATCTACATTAAGGTATGTTACTAAATAACCTTTTTGTTCTAAATATTTACAGGTGTGCAAAATCGCATGGTGTTCTACCTTAGATGTAATAATATGTCTTCCTCGATTTGCATAGGATTGTACTGCTTCTTTTAATGCCCAGTTATCTGCTTCTGAACCCCCTCCTGTAAAATAAATTTCTTTACTATCACAATTTAATGCCTTTGCTACTGTTTGCCTTGCCTGTGCAACCGCCTTTTTACTAATACCTGCTAGTTCATAAAGACTAGAAGGATTTCCATAATATTCCCCAAAATATGGTATCATCGCTTCAATTACTTCTGGTCTTGCTGGTGTTGTCGCTGCGTGGTCTAAATAAATGATTTTCTTTTCCATACCAATCTCCAGTTCTGTGCTTTTTGCACATAAGTGAGTTTTTATATGTTTTATTGTTATAGTCAATGTACGCAAAAACAATAGAATCCGTGCCTTTTTCTCTGTTATCTTATCTTATAAAAATCTATGGAATCATTTTGCATGAACTGTCTGCCTGTTTCATATAATTAGACAAAACATTGCCGTGTTAATGAGAGTAAATATGAGTAAAAATAACATTATTAAAGGAACTTTGATTTTAACTGCTGCTGGTCTGCTTACACGGGTTATCGGCTTCTTTTATAAAATTTATCTTTCTGGATTAATAGGAGCAAGAAATTTAGGTGTATATCAACTTATATTTCCTGTATATGGAATTTGTTTTACTCTATATGCCTCTGGAATTCAAACTGCACTTTCTAAGTTAATTGCAGAAGAATTTGGAAAACAGAGTGAGCCTCGTAGAATAAAGCGAATGTTGTTTCATGGAATTTTACTCTCTTTAAGTATTGCTCTTTTATTGTCCTGTTTTGTTTATTGGTCAAGCGATTATATAGCACTTCATTTTTTAGAAGAAGCCGACTGTGCTGCTCCTCTTCGTATTCTCTGTTTTGCATTTCCATTCTGTGGGATTACTGCATGTATTAATGGATACTATTACGGATTAAAAAAGGCCTCTGTTCCTGCTTTTTCCCAACTTTTAGAACAAATTATACGAGTAGGTGCTGTACTTTGTCTTGTCACTTTTCTTCCTGTTGATGGTAAAAAAGAAGGTTGTGAATTAGCAGTAATAGGTATTGTTTCTGGTGAAATTGCCTCTCAGCTTTATAATCTTATTTCTTTACTATTTGGGAAAAAATCTTCTAATCATTTGCCTTCTTTACCGAATACCAAAAAAGAATCCTTACGTTCAGATTTTGGACTTATTTTTTCAACCAGCCTTCCCCTTACACTCAACCGTCTACTCATTAACCTTCTACATAGTTTTGAAGCAGTATTAATTCCAAAGATGCTTCGAGAAACTGGATTAAGTCAGACAGAGGCTTTAAGCATTTATGGTATTATTACTGGAATGTCTATGCCCTTTTTAATGTTTCCATCTACTATTACAAATTCTTTATCTGTTCTTTTGCTGCCTGCTGTATCTGAGGCAAAAGCAAAAGATAACCATACTACTATTGCAGAAGTTTCCTCTCTTACTATTAAATATAGCCTGTTGCTTGGGATTTTAAGCTTAGGTATCTTTTTAACATTTGGAGAAGAACTTGGAAGTTTTATTTATGGAGAGTCTATTGCTGGTGTTTACCTCACTATTCTTGCATGGCTATGTCCATTTCTCTATGTCGCTACTACCTTGGGAAGTATTCTCAATGGACTAGGAAAAATGAATTTAACTTTTTTAAATTCAGTTGCTGGACAGGTGATTCAATTAATTTTAATTGCTAAATTAATCCCCGAATTTGGAATGAAAGGGTACTTTGTTAGTCTTTTAGTCAGTCAATTATCTATAACTATGGTAGACTTTATTTTGGTGTATAAAAATACCTCTTTCCCATTTCATGCAGTCAATACCTTATTAAAACCTTCTTTGATTTTATTGGTAGTGTGTATGATTAGTCGAAATTTATTCGAATATCTATTTTTAACTCTGTCTATTCATCGACTACTTTTACTACTTCTTTGTATTATATTTTTATGTATTTCTTATCTTATTCTTTTATTTGTTTTTCGTTCTATCCACTATCAAGAATGGAAAACTCCAAAATAAGAATAAATCATTTCATTTAACTGAGCTGCAATCTGTTCAAAAGGCTTTCCCAAGTCTAATGTTTTAACATGAATGGAATTGCCGCTCATTTTAAATTCTGCATCTGGAGTTATATCTTCCTCTGTTTTTGCATATAAAATCATTCCTGCTACTGTCTTTTTTGTCTGTGCTGCTGCATTTTTTACATAAGTAAAAATTTGATAGAGGTTTTTAGAATGTATTGTACGACTATCATATTCTTTTCGATACTGCATAGTATATGTATAATATTTTGCATCTAAAATTAATATTTTCTCTTCAAAACATAAAACACAGTCTGTCTGCATAATTGGTAGTTGATCAAAGTTTTCTTCCTCCAACTTCCAAGGTATTTGTAATGCTGCTGCCTTTAATTGAGGAAACTCTTTTCTAAAATACTCTAAAAGAAATTTTTCATAAAGTCTACACATTCTCTGATCATCTAAATACCTTCCTAAACGAAACTGTGAGCCTCCCTTTGACTGTAAAAGTCCCTGAATTGTTAAATAACAAATACCAAGAAGCATTCGATATGTTTGATTACTTCCATTTAATCGAAAGTTCCAACAAATCTTATTTGGATTTCGCACAGATACTCCTATAAAATAACGCATCAAATTTCTTAATCGTACCTTTCGATGTTTTGAAATATCTGAACGAATTAATATTTCCATTGTTGTTTTTAAAATCTGATTCAAATAGGAATTAACAGAAAACTCATCATAGCAACAAATCAATTTATGTTTTAAAAATGCTTGCGTTCGAATTGTTTCACAAAGATCGATCTTTCCTCGAAGTGCTCCTAATTCCTCCTCTACTGGACAATATACCCTATCAAGTCCTCGCTTAATCTGCATTTCAATTCCCTTTGCTAAAATTTCCGAAAATAATTCTGCTGTCGTTTCAAATTCCTCTGCCATGCAATTCATATATCCTTGTTGTTTTAAACTTTGAAACGCATAGGAAAGCATATAATAAATATTTTGAATTCGTATCATTGAATTGCTCTCCTAAGTATAGATGTCCATTCTTTACTTTTTTCAGGTTCATCAAACCAGTATTCTTCAAGTAAGGGAACTAATTCAAAATTTACAACAGATTTTAACCAAGCATCGTCCACTAAAGCCAATGTATAAAAATAGCTATGTCCAATTCGAAATCCTCTACCCAACATTTCATCTGTTTCAATCACCTCATTTAATCGTCTTACTTCTAAAATCAGGCGATCAAATTTTTGATTTTGAATTTTATTTTGATAGCTTTGAAATCCAGTAGACAAAAACGCAGGATTCAGTTCAAAAAATGCAAAACGTCTTCTAAGTGCATAATCTAACATAGCTAAGCTTCTGTCAGCAGTATTCATCATTCCAATTAGATATACATTTTCTGGTACACAAAAACGTTCATCTGAATATAATAACTGTAATTCTACTCCCCTTTTATCGTTTTCAATCAAAAGAAATAATTCCCCAAAAATTTTACTTAAATTTCCGCGGTTAATTTCATCAATAATAAAAAAATACTCATTTTCATCATCAATCTGTGCTCTTTTACAAAACTCATAAAAAGGTCCTTTTTTTAACTCAAAACCATTTTCTGATGGGCGAAATCCCATAATAAAATCTTCATAGGAATAACTTTGATGAAACTGAACCATTTTAACTCGTTCTTTTTCTTTTTTCCCCATGATAGAATATGCTAATCGCTTTGCTATAAATGTCTTTCCAACTCCAGGTGGTCCTTGTAAAATCAAATTTTTTTTATTTTTTACTAAAGTTACTAACGTATCATAATCTTCCTCTTCTAAAAAAACTTCTCTTAAAAAATCCTCTTTTGTATAATTTGGATATTCAACCTCTTTCTCTTTCATATCTTCTAAAAGTTCTTCTTCAAATAAGGTATTTAATTTAGCTAAACAGTCTGTATATACAGTAATATCTGTTAAAGTTTTCATTACTGCCCGACCTGGATACTGCCATTGTCCACTATTGATCCATGCCACTTTTCGGATATTTTGAAACTCTTTTCTTTGTATATCATAAATATAATCGGAAATAACTACTCCACGTCCAATAACGGTATACTGTCCCTTTTTTGCAAAAACAATATCTCCAATTTTCATTTCATTTGCAAATTGCCATGTAGCATGTACAGCATTTTTATAAGAATATTCTTTTCCATAACACTCTTTCATTTTTTGTTTCATCTCTTCTTTCGAAGAAAACTGTTCTAAATTTCCAATTTCTCCCCAGCCAATTCCCATGATTCCTTCCTGATAATATTCATCCCATTTTGAAGCATTTTCTCCTGGAGAATAAAGCCAGTAATGAATGGTATCAATATCCTGATCGGACAATGTTGTATCTATTATTCTTTTTGATATAATTTCTTCTTGGATAGATTTATTCGACTCATCTTTACATTCTTCTGAAGCCATTTTTCTTTTGTCCTCTCTTTTAAAATTTTTATCTGTTTTATGTATTGTACTCCTCCTCACATAAAATCAGCAAATACTATTAATTTATTATATTTTTTTTATTTATTAATCTTATTTTTTAGTGATTTTAACAAATAAAATTCCTTGAAATTATTATCTTATTGTGATAAATTTATATTATCCCACTAATATAAATATTGTAACTGGATAATATTTTTCATTAAAATACTATCTAAAAATTCCACCACTATTTTTGCCGTTAGACAGCAAAATGGAGATAGGGGCTGCTTATATGTAAACACTTTTTCACAACAGTTCTATCAGTTTGTGTCTTTGCGTTGCTTACCACAAACTGCCATGTATACAAAACATAATAAAAAAGCAACGCAGAAATGAGGGTTTATATGAAAAAAATAAGCATCGGATTTAAAATCAATTTAATGGTAGATGTCTTTGCACTTCTTATTATTCTTGCAATTATTGCAAATTATAAATCAATTGGTACTATGCAGGAATTAAACAGTACAGTTACTGATATTTGTATTGAGTTAGAAACTTTACAAGGTAATATCCGCGATAACTTTCAACAAGTACGACTTTACGCCAATTTTACCTATTATAAAAGGGATCTACCAGTAGGTTATGATACTATTATTAAACGCCTTACCTCCTGTCTTTCCTCTTTGGATGAAAATTTTAAAGAAACAGAAAAACTTTGTAAACAGTCCAATGACGAAAACTTGCTTAAAATTTCTTCCTCGCTCTCCAATGTACTAAATTCTTTCCACAATTATATAGGAACAATATCCTCCACTGCACAAGCTGGTCAATTTACTGAACTCCCAGCCTTAATTGATGGTTTAGCATCTTATACAACACAAGTTGAGAATTTCATGTTAGAATTCCAAGATGCAATTTACAATTTAACCGATAATGCTACAGATCGTAGTACTGTCTATATGAAAAATATTTATCTTTTTAATCGTATTATTATTGGTATTTGTATTGCTTTATGGGTAATTATTCTCATATTAGTTAGAAAAACGATTTCAAAACCAGCAAAACTTTCCGGCAAAAAACTTCGAAATATTGTTGATAATATCGAAGGCGGTAATGGAGATTTAACACAACGTATTCCTGTTAAAACACGCGACGAAATCGGTCAGATGGTAAATGGTATTAATAATTTTATCGAACAGTTACAAAATATTATGAAAAAACTAAAACATCAGTCAGAAATTCTTAAAAGTTCAGCAACCTCAGTTGGAACACAAGTTGTTGAATCCAATGAAAACGCTAGTAATATTTCTGCCTTTATGGAAGAACTGTCTGCCAATATGGAGCAAATCTCTGCTACACTCGGTCAAATTGTTTCTGGTAGTAGTAACGTATTAAATAAAGTACAACATATGGATAAATACGTAAAAGAAAGCGTTGGTATGGTATCTCAATCCAAAGTTCTTGCAGATAAAATGTATCACAATACAATAAACAGTAAAGAAACTGCCAGTAAAATAATTGAAGAGATACGTTCTTCTTTAAGTGAAGCACTGGAAGAAAGTCGCAGCGTTGGAAAAATCAATGATTTAACTCAAGAAATTCTTGATATTTCTGGTCAAACAAATCTTCTTTCCTTAAATGCCTCCATTGAAGCAGCCAGGGCAGGAGATGCCGGTCGTGGCTTTGCTGTCGTCGCAAATGAAATCCGTACGTTAGCTGATAATAGTACTCAAACTGCTGGTAACATTCAAAAAATCAGTAAAATTGTTACCAACGCTGTCAATAAATTTACCAAAAATGCGGAAGATATCCTCCAATTTATTGATGAAAAAATCTTAAAAGATTATGATGACTTTGTCGGCATTGCAAAACAATATGAAAGCGATACTGACACAATTAATCAACTATTAAACGAATTTGCTTCTAATACAGAAGATATTAGTTCTACCATTCAATCGATGAATCAAGGACTTAATGATATTTCTACAGCCACTGATGAAAGTACACGTGGTGTAACTACATCTGCCGAAAATATTGTCAATCTTGTTGGAGCTCTTATGCAAATTCAAAACGAAACCGAAAATAACAAACATATATCACAAGACTTAGAAACTGAAGTTGGTCGTTTTAAAAAATTATAATTTTTAATCTAATATCAAAGGATCATGACATATTTACTTTTTAATTTTTGTCATGATCCCTTTTTTAATTCCTTTGAAATATCTATAATCTTCTTGATCTGTTTTTTTATATTTAAAAAAGCTTTGTTATGCCAAAATTTTTTATCCTAAATCCTTTCGTTTCAGCTTTTACTATTATAACAAATTACCTCTTTTTATTCAATAATAATTATTATTCATACAAAGATAACTCAATTCGATTTATAGTAGTATCTATACATTTAATAAAATATTTTTCTGTCTTAATCATACTCTATACATATTTAATATTTTAACTAAAATAGAACTTTCTCGATTTTAAATTATTGTTTTATAAGCCTTTGTAAGTGCTTATGGGAAATTTCTGAAAATGCCTTAAATAAATTTTTCTACTCCAGAAGAAATTTAAGAGGGTGGAAAAATGGTGGCTATTGTGGTAAACTAAACGGAAAGAATAACAAGGAGTATCTATAATGGAAAATAAACATATTAAAAAAGTATGGTATGAATTTTTGGAAACGCAAAGTCCATTTGATTGTTTTGATTGCAATTCAGATGTGATTTTTGAATTAAGTGATGGTAGCAAATGGGTGGCTACATTTTTTACTTATAAAAACATTGAAACTCTGCGAAAGAAAAATCAGTTGTCTGGTGAATGTTTGAACGGTACCTATTTTTGTGCAACGGATATGATTTTAATTTCTGAAATGTCTGATAAGATTATTAAAACTGTTTTAGATGAAATGCTTTCGCATGATGAAATAGAAATTTACTGTACAAAAATTTAAAATTTTCTAAGAATATTAAAAATATATTATATAAAGCATTATTTAGTTTGAATAGAAAGGAAAATTTTATGGCAAAACATCAATTTGGAATAATAGAACAATTTGAAGAAAATAAAGTCTATAAAGAATATGAACCAGAAAAATATAAGTGTATACCTATAAGTATACACTTAATGGATTATGTTATTGATAGCTATTCAGAAAATTGGAAAAAAGTAAAAACATATTTAAGTTCATCTTTACATCAATTTTATGGACTTGACGAAAGTGGTATTACTATTATCCCCCCAGAATCCCTAAACCTATCTCGCGATATTATTATTGATGCTAATTCTAAGGTAAAACAAACTCAATTAATTTATTTAATTAATAAAATAGAAGAAGCAATAAAAAATGATAAATATATAATACACTTTGGAATTTAGAGTATTTATATTTTTAATTCAAAAATTTAATAGAGGCTAAATTTTACAAACAGGACGTAATATTTCATAACCTATGACTTCAGGAAAATGGCGTTGATAATCAGGACAAAATGTTTCGTTCCATTCATAGCCACTCGGAATCCACCATTTATCGTTTGTGTTAAGTTTATAGTTCCATGCAAGATTCTCAACTTTCATCATAACTTCCTCATTATCGGCAAGATAATCAAATGGTGGATGGAAAAAAACCAAATAAGCTGACGCAGGTATTTCGCGGATTTCAAATCCGTCAGGTACTACACCATCATAATCAGCAGGTACGCCAAGACCATAAAAATATCCTTTTTGACCCTTTTCGTAGAACCACCCCGCCTGATGACATCCCACAACTTCAAGTGACACATTGCGCATACTATCAATGATTCCACAGATTTCATCGCAATTATGGTATTTCCAAAAATCTCCGTAATTTTTCGAACGAATATCCCATATACCAATATATTTATGTTCTGGAATAAATTCAAATCTTATGTTCGTTTCTTTGACTGTACTCATATTAATTCCTCCGAATATTTTTTTGTCAGGTTTAAGGACATCATACTTAATGGAGAGTTTGATTGGTCTTGGGTGCATCCGATAAGTATATGGTGTACATCCATATGCTCTCACAAAGGCTCTTGTAAAAGCTTCTTGGGATGAAAAACCATATTGTAGGGCTATGTCGATAATTTTATCTGTAGTATCGCGCAATGCGATCGCGGCATAACATAATCTACGTCCAGCTAAATAACTTTTTAGAGTCATGCCACTGACTTTATGAAATTGACTTGAACAATAATAAGGCGAATAGCCAACATGGTTTGACAGTTCTAATAAAGTCGGGTTTTCTTTAATGTTGTTCTCAATCCAATCAATCATCTTTTGAACAGGTATACTCCATTGATTCATATTGTCCCCTCCCTTCGAAAATAATATAGCAAAAATCTTTTTAAAAATCTTGATAATTGTTGTTATAGTTTATAAAATGTTGCAAGGCGTTTTAAAGAAATAGATGCCTTTGAAATTTATATAACATTGTTATTTTCTTTTTCAAAATTTATCGCTCGTAAGTATAATAAGGCCTAATTGTCAGTATTGTTGAGAAAATAATAGATGTGCAATAGATGATGAAATGCAGAAAATATATAAATACCTACAAAAATATGATAACATTTTGATTGCTTTACCGCTCTATTTTTCAGAATTGACTGAAAAATTACTAGATGTTTGGAGTAGGCTTCAAACATATTTTTGTGTCAGATTATTTAGAAAGGAAGAACCCATTACAAAATCTAACAAGTATATGTTGTAAACAGTATTAAGGGAGGTTAAACAGTACCGAAAGAATAAGGTATCAGAAATGATTGAGAACAAAAACAAGGCAACTTTTTCTTGTTTAAGTTATTAATTTCATACGACCACTCATAATTATCTTTATCGATTGCCATACCCATACTAACACGATATGGCAGTAATAATATATCTTTATCAACAGCAAGATTTAAAAAATATTCTACTGCATTTAAAATTTGTGTCTTTCTTACTCCTGATAAACCTACTAATAAAGTAATATTTTTGTAAAAGTAAATTCTTTCAATTTTTAGGTTTGTCTTTAAATTTTCAAATTCGATATTTTACCTTCATATAGCTTACCTGCTCATTTATATTTTTATCCTACTATATTACTTACTACAAAATACTTTTTACAATTAATCATAATAAAATTTTATATATAAATAAGCAAATCTAAAATTATACAAAAGATATACCTTTTATCCTCTTCTCAATACATTTTACTTAGAAGATATTTTGGTATAATAACTTATGTACTCTTTTAAATTTGCCTTTCTATAAAAGATAGATATTTATTAATCACTACAAAAGTATCATATTTAGTAGTATATGTCAAATAAGTATCTTCAATCAATCTGTTAATTCTCGATTTTAAATCTGCTCCAATCATCACAAAAGAAGCTACCCTTTGTGGACTTTCTATCTGAAAATACCTTATATTACAAGTTATTTTCAGATAGAAAATTTTTTGGGAAATCTATTCCATCTAACAGGCTGATGTTGTATAATAAAGCCAGTTATAAATTCATTTTACTATTTAAGGAGAAATACGTTATGATCATTGATAGTTGGGAAAACGGTCAATATAAGGAAATCTGGGTTTATTCAAAAGAAACAGATGATGAGCGGGCAATGTGTGGATTGATAAATGGTGATTGTGGTTGGCTCAATTATTATAATGAGGAAGGGGACTCAGGATTAAGTTCCAGAAGTCCAAACTATACTGGCACAGATAATGATAATAAGACCATGAACTTTATAATAAATGGTGAACTTAACCCATATCCATTATCTTATGTGTTGCCCGCAGAACAGGTGGTAAAGGCTCTTGAATATTTTGAAAAATACCATAAAATACCTCCATTTATAACGTGGCATGATGATAATTATCCTTAATAACTATTTTTTATGGCATCTTCTACACCTTGATATCTTCCTATTTTTTTAAACCCTTCAAACCCGCATAAATACTAGCTTTTTAATACTTCCTACAATTCATAAGGAGTACTTTGATACACGTAATAATTGAGCCAATTACTGTACATTGTATTTGCATGTGCTCTCCAAAGAAGAGTTGGTTTTAAATCAGGACAATCTTTTGGATAATAATTTTTTGGAAGGTCAATATCAAGTCCTTTACCTAAATCTCTTTTGTATTCTTTATCTAGTGTCATACGATCATATTCGGGATGTCCCATGACAAAAAGTTGTTTTCCGCCTTCTGCTAACACAATAAATACTCCTGCTTCTTGTGATTCTGCCAGTATAGTAAGTTTTGGATGTTTTCTAATTTCCTCTGCTGAAACTTCAGTATGCCTTGAATGGGGTGCATAAAAAATATCGTCAAATCCTCTTACAAAGGGTTCTTTTCTTTTTAGTACATGATGTTCATAAACTCCAAATACCTTTTTTTCAAGTATCTGTTTTTGAATTCCATAGTGATAATAAAGTCCTGCCTGTGCTCCCCAGCATACATGTAAAGTAGAAGTAATATGTGTTTTTGACCATTCCATAATAGCCTTTAGTTCTTCCCAGTAGCTTACCTTTTCAAATTCCATCTGTTCTACTGGTGCACCGGTGATCAGTAATCCATCAAACTTTTTTTCTTTGATATCTTCAAAAGTCAGATAAAATTGCTCTAAATGGCTGACTGCTGTATTTTTTCCTATATAAGAAGCAGTCGTAAGAAATGTAATATCTACTTGTAATGGTGTATTAGAAAGACTTCTAAGTAGTTGAAGCTCTGTTTCCTCTTTTAAAGGCATTAAATTTAAAATTACGATTTTTAGAGGTCGAATGTCTTGATGTAATGCTCTTGTTTCATCCATAATAAAAATATTTTCTTCCTCTAATATCTTTTTGGCTGGTAAGTTACTTTGTACTTTAATAGGCATACCTATTCCTCTCCTTGAATCTCTTGTAGCAGTGCTATAAATTCCTCTTCTGTAATAACTGGGATATTTAACTCTCTTGCCTTTTTATTTTTGGAAGAATTTGAGGTATTATCATTATTGATCAAATAGTTCGTTTTCGAACTAACTGAACCAGATACTTTACCACCTAATCGTTCAATTTCCTCTTTTAATGCATTTCTATTTTCATATTTCGTTAAACTTCCTGTGATAACAAATGTCTTTCCATCTAAAACTTGAGCAGCTTGTTCTTTTTCTGGCTCGAACTGAATTTCTTCTAAGACATCAAGCGTCATCTTTTTATTATTCTCTTTTTCAAAGAAGCTTACAAAAGTATTTGCAATTACTTCTCCTACCCCTTCTATTCCTGTTAGATCTTCTGCTTTTGCCTCTAAAACTTTTGTTATATCATTTTTATATTCTTTACAGATTAATTTTGCTGTGGATAGTCCAATATTTAAAATACCCAGACTAAAAATAAATTTTGCAGGAGTAGTTGTTCTAGCGCGATTAATAGAAGTTATTAAATTAGCAAAAGAGCGTTTTCCGAACCCTTCCATTTTTGTAATCTCTTCTTCATATTTTTCCAGATGAAACAGATCTGCCAGTTCACTGACAAATCCCTTTGCAATTAACTTTTCAATCGTGGCTTCTGAAAGTCCCTCTATATTCATTGCATCTCTGCCTACAAAATGAGTAAATGCTTTGATTTTTTTTGCCAAGCAATCTGGATTTGTACAGATTAATACTTTTACATCATTTTCTTCCTTAATCTGCGTTTTTCCTTTACAGACAGGACATTCTTCTGGTATTGTACAAAGTCCGCTCTTCGTCAAATTTTCTGCTACCTGTGGAATGATCATATTAGCTTTATATACTTGAATGATATCTCCAATTCCAAGTTCTAACCCTTCCATAATACTGATATTATGCAAACTTGCCCGACTGACTGTTGTACCTTCTAGCTCTATTGGTTCAAATATAGCAATTGGATTAATTAGACCTGTCCTAGAAGCACTCCATTCTATTTCTAATAGTTTTGTTTCTTTTAATTCATCTTTCCATTTAAAAGCAATGGCATCTCTTGGATATTTTGCAGTTCTCCCCAGTGATTGTCCATAGGCGATATCATTATATATTAAGACTAATCCATCTGATGGATAATCATTGTGTTCAATCTGTTGTGCAAACCACTGAACGCTTTTTTCTATATTGTCTTCACAGACAAGATGCTGTTCTACTACTTCAAATCCCTGATTTCTCAGCCAGTCAAACTGCTCTTTTCTAGTTGCAAAAAAACAGTCTTCTCCTGTTTTTATCAATGCAAATGCTACAAAGTTTACATTTCTTTTAGCTGTAATTTCATTATTTAACTGTCTTACCGCACCACTACAGAGATTTCTCGGATTTTTATATTTTGCTTCCCCTTCTTCTATTTTAGCGTTGATACGTTCAAAATCTGAATAGCGAATCACAGCTTCTCCACGAAGAATTAACTCTCCCAAATAAGATATTTTTAAAGGGACATTTTGAAATACTCTTGCATTATTCGTAACTACCTCTCCTACTTCCCCATTTCCTCTTGTAACCGCCTTGACTAAGTTTCCGTCTCGATAGGTAAGCACTATTGTCAGTCCGTCCATCTTCCAAGACAAAACTCCCTCTTTTTCTCCCAACCATTCTTTTAATGTTTCTACCTCTTTTGTTTTATCCAAAGAAAGCATTGGTGATTCATGTTGTTCTTTTGGAAGCTCACTGACAACCTCATATCCTGTCTTTTGAGTAGGACTGTTTGCAAAAATCAGACCAGTTTCTTTTTCTAATGCTAAAAGTTCATCGTAGAGTTTATCATACTCAAAATTACTCATAATTTCCTGATCTTTTTGCTCATACATATAGGCAGCTTTATTTAAAAGCTCGATTAATTCCTGAATACGTTGACGTTTCGACTCCATTTGTGATTCTTATCCTCCTTACTGCAACTACTTTATTAATAGCACAAATAGTTGGAAATTTTTATTTTTCAATCTTGTCTATTCTTATTTTTATTATTGTACTGCTCTAAACCCTGTGTCAATCCCAACTTTAATTCTTCCAATTCCCAATCAGTTAAATTTCGATAAGTCCCAGGTTTTAATCTTCCTAGATGAATATTCATAATCCGAATTCTTTTTAGTTGTGTTACACGATAACCTAAAGTTTCACACATTCGTCGAATTTGACGATTTAACCCTTGCGTTAAAACAATTCGAAAGGTTGTTTTATCAACCTCTTCCACATGACAGGGCTTTGTTATTGTATTAAGAATTGGTACACCTTCTGACATTTTTTTTAAAAACTGTGGTGTCAGAGGTTTACTGACACTTACAAGATATTCTTTCTCATGTTCATAACTACTTCTTAATATGTTATCCATTACCATTCCATGATTTGTCAAAAGAATTAAACCTTCTGAATCTTTATCTAAGCGTCCTATCGGATAAATTCTACTTTCATAGTGAATATAGTCAATAATATTATCTGGTTCATCTTTTGCAGTAGTACAAACAATACCCTTTGGTTTGTAAAATGCCAGTAAAATAAGACGTGTTTCTGGTTTTATTTCTTTTCCCAAAAATGTAACTTTTTGTTTTGGTAATACTTTACTCCCTGGTACTGCTACCTTTCCGTCAATCTCTACATCTCCCGCTTCAATATGACGATCTGCCTCTCTTCTGGAACAAACTCCCGCATCGCTTAAATATTTATTAATTCGAATGGCTTTTTCCTGATCTTCCTTCTCAAAAAATTGTTTTCTGTGTTTTGCCATGATCAGATTTTCCTTTCTTTCGCGGTTACTTCTCTCTAGTATTTAAGTATACCACAAATGAACGCTTGTTTCTATCATTATTTATTTCATTATTTTTATTATTTTTTCAAATAGACTATTTACATTTTATAAAAGATCCGTTATACTAAAAATGATCGTTCATTTTGCACCAGTAGCGCAGTGGATAGAGTAGCAGCTTCCGAAGCTGAAGGTCGTAGGTTCAAATCCTATCTGGTGCACTTCTCCCTAAAGAGAAAATTTATTTTTGTAAGACAAAAGGATTCGAAGCTTCCCTAAGCCATCGAATCCTTTATTTTTCAAGACTAATTCAGGACAAATACATTTTAGAAATGAGGATTATTATGCAGTATAAATATAGAAAATTGATTCTTTATAGTGCAATTGGAATCATGGGTCTTGGTATGGCTACATTCACTCTCTCTTCTCTCCCATCTGGTTCTGAGCCAAAGACTGTTGAGTCTGCCAATTTTAAAGATGAAACTTTAATAAAGGATGAACCCTCTCCAAGTATTTTTGTTGCAGAAAAAACTCCTACTATCCATTCTCCATCTCCCACCCCAACTTTAATACCAACTCCTACTATTATCGAAAATAAATTAGAATATGATGCCTATCCAGAAATAAATGAACTATTGACTTCTTTTCTCAACGCTAAATTAGATTCTACAAATACTTTTGAAGATCTTGTTTTAAATGCTACTCTAATTGATATTGAAAGTTATCAAAAAAAGACAGAATATATTAAAGCTTATCACAATATTCACTGTTATACCAAAAAAGGAATAAATGAAATTGATTTTGTAGTGTATCTTGTATATGAAGCCGAACTGCCAACTATACAAACCTATGCCCCATCTATTGAGGAACTCTATATTACTAAAGATCAATCAGAACATCTATGGATTTATTTTGGAGAGATTGATACTAAAACACAGGAATCTTTAAAACAGATGCGAGAACAGTCTGATGTTTCTGAATTAATTGAATCTGTAAATCAATCATTTCAAGAAGCTTTAGAGGAAGATTCTGCTTTAAACGACTTTTTTCAAAATCTAACCTCTTCTACTGTAAAATAACTGCTGTAATTGTATCTTTATTTTAGAATATAAGTATGCCTGATTGGAAAGTACCTCTTCTTTTGCCACTTGTGTCTGATTAATTTCATTTACCATAGATGACATTTTAAATATATTTATATCATTATCTGGTATGATTGGTACTAATATTACTTCATGAATACTTGATGGCAAAATAAAAAAATCATTATTTATCTCTTTGGAAAAATTATCAAGAAGTTGAGGATATAAAATACAAGAAGCTCCATTAATCCCTTTTTGATTGGTTAGAATATACATTTTAGAATTTAAAGTAGATGTTTCTTTTTCTTGAAATATAGTTGAAAGATCAAAAAATTCTTCTAAAACAGTGGTAAGTGGCTGCAAAACTGCGGGAAATAATTTAGGTGTATTCTCAATAGCATGTTTTCGGATTTCATCTAAAGTCACTTCCCACATTGCAAGATGTTCTTTTGTAATACGTACTGTCCCAATTCCATCCTCCCCCTCCTGAATCAAACAGTGATAAGTAACTGCCAAATCTAAAATTGGATCATGTGGTAGTGTTTCTAACAATTTTTTATTTTTTTCTCGATTAATAACCTGACAAATAATCATATCCTTTCTTCGTTCGAATCCAAAATCCAATATTTCATTATACTGGATGCCTTTTTGCTGATAATCATTTATCAGATCTGCAGCTGTCTTTTTTAGATCTCCATGCTTTTGATACTCTTTATAATATGGAAGTATATAAAAATTTAGAAGAGCAGTTTCCTTTGGACGAATAATTAAAATAGCATCTAAAACCACTCCATTATTTTTTAATACCTGATGTAACTCCACCCTATATCCTGTGCCTAATTGTTTTCGTAACTGTTCAACCAATTCAGAAAGAAATTTTGTATATGGTATTCGATTATTTTCCTTCATCTTTTTTATTGCTCCTTTTCTTACCTTTTATTTCGTTTCCATGGAAATTCATCGAAAAATATTATGATATTATACTATAGATTATAGAATTCCTCAGATAAATTGAATTAATTCTTCTTTATTTTACCAAGATTTAAGAAAAGAAACAAGATAAATCAAAGAAAAAGCTTTCACAAAATTATTTTTATCTTTTTGTAGAAATGTCACAGTAAAAACTTCCACCACTCATACTAAGCAACACTTGTGCTGGTAGATAAAATAACCACATTGCCACACCTGCAAATGAAACAAATTTAGAAAACGTTTTTGGAATTGTCTGTAAAACAGAGGAAAGATTAAAAATTCCTACATGAATATCACACAAATAAAAAAGCAACATTCCCCAAAGGAAAAAAGAATAGTGAAATAAACCATTTTTTAAGCTATTTTTAAAACGTATTAATAAAAAAAGATTGTCTGTAAAATTAATAAAATAGATAACTGCTAAATAGATTTGAAAATCAATCAAGAGATATTTATTTAAAACTAATAAAACTCCTATTCCAATCAGGAATCTGAGTAAAATTCTTTTTATACATGCTTTTCCTACTTTTTTATTTAAAAATAAACCTCTACTTTTTTGAATTCGATACAGATAAATTGTTTGAATTATTAAAAAGATCCCAATTCCTAGTGTATATTGTTCTGTAAGTAGTAAACAGATATCTGCCAAAATTGTACAACCAAGAGCTACTGCTTGTAATAAACTATCCTTTTGATAGTCTATATATATCTTTTTTGTATCTTTCTCTTTTTGTGAAATAGCAAAATTTTTATAAATGAAACATGATATAAGAAAACAAACTACAATTCCAGCAAACTTTAAACTATTTGATAAAAAGGATTTTTTGATCGGAAGATCATTCCAAATCCACCAAGGGCATAGATCTAGCCATAAAAACAAAAAGTAAAAAAGAAATTCTATAATTAAACATGCTATAATTAATTTCCTTTTTCCCATTTTGATCCTCCTATCTACTTTTGGGCAAACTTGTAAATGTAGTTTATATAATAACTTCCCTTCATAATTTATCTATTTTATTGCTGTTTCATTAATAAATTTTCTGCTTGTTGTTCTTCTAAAGGTACTTCATATAAATATCCTTGAACAGCACTACATAAATGAGTTTTTAAAAATTCTTCTTGTACAATTTCCTCTACCCCTTTTGCTACTACTGTAAGTTGTAACTTTTGTGCTAAAGACAATATGGCTTCTAAAATGATTTGTTCTTTTTCCTGTGTTTCTATCGTTTGAATCATACTTGGTGCAATTTTTAGCATTGTAACTGGAAGCTGCTTTAAATCATTAAAAGAAGAATTTCCTGCCCCAAAATTATCTAATGCAAATGATACTCCAAGTTGCTTTAATTGTTGTATCTGTTCCATAATTTCTGTTAAATAAGATACTACTATTGTTTCTTCTATTTCAAAAATAAAATTCTTTGGGTTTGCACCAGTGTTAGTAAAAATTTCCTGAATCTTTGTTGTAAAATCTCTATCTCTAAATTCTCTAGATGAAATATTAATTGCCATTTTAATTTCATGAAAACCTGCTCTATCCCATTCTTTCATTTTTATGCAGACTTTTTGAAAAAGTTGTCTTCCAATCGAAACAATTAAGCCACTTTCTTCCGCAACTAAAAGAAATTCTTCTGGTTTTAGTATACCACGTTCTGGATGGTTCCAACGAATCAAAGCTTCAAATCCTAATAATTTCATAGAATTTAGTTCAAAAATCGGTTGGTATTGGAAAATAAATTCTTCTTTTGTAAGAGCTGCATGAAGTTCCGCTTGTAATTCTAATCTTCTTTTATCTTGTTCGTTCATAGACTCATCAAAATAAACATACATATTTTTTCCATTTTCTTTTGCTTCAGTTAATGCCATAACAGTATGCTTCATTAATGTAGAAGCTGTTGTTCCCTGTTTTGGTGCTAAAGCAACCCCCATACTGATAGACAAAAATATCTCTCTTGTCCTTAATAAAAATGGATAGGAAAATATTTTCTGAAGACGTTTTAACATCTGATCATACTCTTGTATATCAATAATATTTTGAGTAAGTACAGCAAATTGATTTTCTCCAATCTTAGCCAAGAAATCATCTTCTCCTAAAGCATCCCTAAGTCGATACGCAACATCGATTAAAAGCTGATCGTTATACATTTTTCCTGTTATATTATTTACTTTTAAATCATTTAACTCTAACACCATTAAAACAACGATTTCATCTTTTCGTAGTGTCTGTGTCACATTTTCAAGCATTTCTACCAAAGCTTTTCGGTTTGGTAATTCTGTTAAATAATCCATATAGACCGCTTTTTCTAATTGTTCTATTGTTTCTTTTAAAGTTTGATACCTTTTTTCTGAATCTTCCTTTACAACCTCTAATTGCTTTTTTTGCTGCTCTGTTTCTTGTATCTGTATTTGCAGTCTTTTTCGTTCACCTGTTTCTGATTTTATTTGTTTTTTATATTGATATATTATAATCCCCAATACTATAATACAAATCAACCCAATAATACTTCCGATTAATGCAAAGTAAAAAGAACTTCCTTCCAGTACAAATTTTACATCCCACATTTTAATTCATGCCTTTCTTTAGATCGAAAAAACTGTCGTGGGAATTTTTTTTGGATCGCTGCTTTTGATCCTGAAACTTTCTTTCCCAGCAACAGTTTCTTCCGTTCCTAATTATTTATTCGATAAATATTCATCAATTCCCTTTGCTGCAGCTTTTCCAGCCCCCATAGCCAAAATAACAGTAGCAGCACCAGTTACTGCATCTCCTCCAGCATAAACACCTTCTTTTGTTGTTTGCCCATTTTCTTCCTGTGCAATAATACACTTGTGTCCATTGATTTCAAGTCCTTTTGTTGTTGAAGAAATCAATGGATTTGGACTTGTTCCAAGAGACATAATTACAGTATCTACATCCATAATAAATTCAGAATCCGGAATTTCTACTGGTCTTCTTCTTCCTGAAGCATCTGGTTCACCTAACTGCATTTTTACACAACGTATTCCCTTAACTGCATCATTTTCATCTACTAAAATTTCCTTTGGATTAGTCAGTAAATTAAAAATAATTCCCTCTTGTTTTGCATGATGTACTTCTTCCACTCTTGCTGGAAGTTCTGCTTCGCTTCTACGATAAACAATATGAACTTCTGCTCCTAAACGAAGGGCTGTTCTTGCCGCGTCCATTGCAACATTTCCACCCCCCACAACTGCGACTTTCTTTCCTGCTATAATTGGCGTATCATACTCTTCACGAAATGCTTTCATTAAATTACTTCTTGTTAAATACTCGTTGGCAGAAAATACTCCATTTGCATTTTCTCCTGGAATTCCCATAAATTTTGGAAGTCCTGCACCAGAGCCAATAAAGACAGCGTCAAATCCCTCTTCTGTTAAGAGTTCATCTACTGTCATTGACTTTCCAATCACAACATTGGTTTCGATTTTTACACCAAGTGCTTTTACATTTTCAATTTCACTTGCTACTACTGTTTTCTTTGGAAGACGAAACTCTGGAATTCCATAGACTAAAACTCCTCCTGGTTCATGAAGAACTTCAAAAATCGTAACATCATATCCGGCTTTTGCAAGATCCCCCGCACAGGTTAATCCAGCTGGTCCAGAACCTACCACTGCAACCTTTTTTCCTTTTTTCTGTGTTGGAGCTGTTGGACAAATTTCATGTTCTCTCGCCCAATCAGCGACAAATCTCTCCAATTTTCCAATAGAGACAGGATCTCCTTTTATTCCTCGAATACATTTTGCCTCGCACTGTGTTTCTTGTGGACATACTCTTCCACAGACAGCTGGAAGTGCTGAATACTTACTAATAACTTGATATGCCTCTTCTATATTTCCTTCTTCTACTTGTTTAATAAATCCTGGAATATCAATACCTACTGGACATCCCTTTTGACATTGTGGATTTTTACACTTTAAACAACGAGTTGCCTCTTCCATTGCCTCTTCTTTATTATATCCAAGACAGACCTCTTCAAAATTTTTTGCACGAACTTGCGGATCTTGCTCTCTGACTGGGATTCTCTTTAATACATCACCCATAATTAATCCTCCTTCTATCTACCCTTTTACCATTTACTTAACTACAAAGACCGCAGCCGCCATGATGGGTTGTCCCTTCTGTCTGACGTAAAATTGCTCTGCCTTCCTCTGTCTTATACATCTGCTGCCGTTTCATTGATTCATCAAAATCTACCAAATGACCATCAAACTCTGGACCATCTACACAGGCAAATTTTACCTGTCCCCCCACTGTCAATCTACATGCTCCACACATTCCTGTTCCATCTACCATAATTGGGTTCATACTAACAACAGTTTTAATTCCCAATTCTTTTGTTAAAAGACACACAAACTTCATCATAATCACTGGACCAATTGCAATCACTAGATCATACGATTTTCCACGATTATGTATTAATTCTTTTATCATATCATTAACATTGCCTTTAAAACCATAGGAACCATCATCTGTAGTAACATAAGTATTTGCAGCGACTTTTTTCATCTCTTCTTCTAAAATAATTAAACTCTTTGTTCTTGCACCAATAATACAATCTACTTCACAACCTTGACTTTTCATCCACTTTACTTGTGGATATACCGGTGCAGTTCCAACACCACCTGCTACAAAAAGAATTTTCTTTTTCTTTAATTCTTCTATTGGTTCGTCAATTAACTCTGATTTACATCCTAATGGTCCTGTAAAATCACGGAAACTGTCTCCTACCTCATATTTTGCCATCATCTTTGTAGAAGCACCAACAATCTGAAATACTATCGTTATTGTTTCTTTCTCCCTATCATAATCACAGATGGTCAGTGGAATTCTCTCCCCCTGTTCATCCATTTTTACAATCACAAATTGTCCCGGATAACAATGTTTTGCCACTCTTGGAGCGATAACATCCATTAAAATAATGCTATCCGACAACATTTCCTTTTTTGTAATCTTGTACATACTACTCTCCTTTTCTGCATATAACTATATTTGACACTATGCCATTTTTTTGGCATATAGTCATTTTTTTGGCATATAGCCATCTTTTTAGTATATTATTGTGTTATATGATATAACCTATATATTTTTATTGACTATTGTTTTTATTATACCTCAGCAGATTCCAAAAATCTAGATCTTTTTAAAAGTTTCGTAGTATTAATCACTGGGAATGTTTTCTAATTTTCCAGATTTTAATACTACGAAATTTCTAACATTTTTAAAAAAATGCTCTTAAAATGCCAATTAAAATTAACATTGCACCAGAAATCATACCACTGATTCTACTATTTATTGTAGCAAATTTTTTTCCTTTTCCAACAATATACAACCCAATACATAAAAAAAATAGTTGTAATAGTCCTACAAAAATACCAAGTAAAAACCATGACATTTGTAATGCTCCAACTGCCATTCCAACACTGATTGAATCTGCAGACAAAGCAACCGCTAATAAAATACTTTCTCCACTCTCAATCTTTTTTGAATCATTTATGTCATAATCATTTGCCTCTCCATTTGTTAACCCATTGTGAATAAAGATTGCTCCCATTAAAAATAAAATCAAAAGTCCAAGATAATTTGTACACCACTTTGGAAGAACAGCACTCATCCCTTGACCAATTAGGGCACTTCCCCACATAATAAAAATAGACATTATACCAATAATTATTTTTGCATGAAATGGAATTATAACCTTTTTAACGGCATAAGCTGCTCCGATTCCAAGGGCATCTATACTGAGGGTGAATGCTAACAACAACAAAGAAATCCACATACCATCACCTTAATTTTAGGTTCTACTACTATGGTATGTGGATTTTTTATTCCGGTGTCAAAATCATATATTAGAGTTTCACTCGAAAAGAAATATAATTTTTTCCTTCGATCTCTTCATTTTCTACAAATAGTTCTCCTCTATACTGTTCTACAAGTCTTTTTACATTCCAAAGTCCCAGTCCTCTTTTTCCATCTTTTTGTTTTGTAGAGTATCCACGTTCAAAAAATTTAGAAAGTTGTCTAATTGATAATGGTTCGTGTTCATTTTTGATTTCAAAGATAAGATGTTCTTCTTCAGAAGTTAAAAACAGACGAAGTTTTCTTTTATGTTCATTACAGGCTTCTACCGCATTATCAAATAGTGAACCAATCACTTCAATCAGATCTCGTTCTGGCACATTGGTTAAAATTTCATGACTTCCTACAATTAAAACTACAGATATCTTATTTTTAAATTCCATTAACTTACTATATAGAAATCCCGCTAAAACCTTGTCGCTGATCTTTAATAGACTTAAATAATTATTATCTCTTTCTTGTATGATTTGTCGAATATACTTCGACTGTTCTTTTACTAATTCATCATACGTTTCTATCATAATGTGCATATTTAAAATTGCATTCAGATGATTATCAAACTCGTGTTGCTTTGCTCTAATTTCTTGTATCAATCCCTCTAACGGTTTCACATAGGTTCGATACATTTGAAGTTCTTTTTCCTGCTTTTGATAAATAGCAATATCTCTTTTCCAAAGTAAAATTAAAACGATAATCACCATAAAAATAACACTCAGCAGAATACAGGTTTTCAAATCCAAAAAACCATTCATCTTAGAAAACTCCTCATTCTACTTTTATAGGTAACTCCAATTTCTATTGTCTGTGTTACCTCTTTTAATTTTATCACTCCATTGACCAAATCAATATATTCAATATATCCAACATGAATAACAAACATTCTATGACATTGAATAAATTCTTTATTAGGAAGTTCTTGTAATATCTGTTTTAAAGTGGTATATTTTACAGATATTGTTTCATTTTTAAGCACTAATTCAATTCCTCTTGGAATTGCTTTTATATAAATGATATCTGCTATATAAATACGAAAATTAATTCCATCTTTTTTTATTGTAATTTGCTGTCCCTTTTCCTGTTCTTTTGCACGTAATACCTTTTTTACAATTTCTTCTACCTCCTGTCTACGATATGGTTTAACCAGATATCGATAGCAGGAGGCTTCTCTGTAAGAGGGTAGTTCTAATTCCGTAATAGAAGTTACAAATATAATTGGAGTAAATTCGTATTCCTCTCTTTTTCGCAATTTTTTTGCAAAACAAAATCCAGAAATATCCCCTTTTAGGTTTTGATTTGGCTTTAAATGGATATCTAAAAAAAATAGATCAAATTTAGTATTCTTTAAAAATTCTTCTGCCTGTTCTAAGGTAAATGCACAAAAGACATGAATGTCATTTGAAATGTTGTGAATGATTGATTTAAGTATTTGGCTACTTTTTAAACAATCTTCCAATACCATTACATTTAACATCATGTCTTCTCCTTATCTGCCCTATTTATCAGGCTGATCTTTTGCTACTTCTACAATACTTTTTGTCAGTCCCGCAATACTTTGAATTTCAGATGGAATAATAATCTTTGTAGCTTTGCCATCAGCTGCCTTCATAAACGCTTCTAAACTCTTTAGTTGAAGTACCGCATTTTGTGGAGCTGCTTGATTTAACAGCTCAATTCCTTGAGCATTTGCTTTCTGGACAGCTACAATTGCCATTGCCTGACCTTCTGCTTCCCGAATCGTAGCTTCTTTTTTTGCTTCCGCACGTAAAATAGCTGCCTCTTTTTCTGCTTCTGCTTCTAGGATCGCAGATTCTTTCTTTCCTTCTGCTACTAAAATTGTAGATTTCTTTTCTCCTTCTGCACGAAGAATAGATTCTCTTCGTTCTCTTTCTGCCTTCATCTGCTTTTCCATTGCATCTCGAATAGCAGCTGGAGGAATAATATTTTTTAATTCTACACGATTAACTTTAATTCCCCATGGATCCGTTGCTACATCTAGGGAAACTCTCATCTTTGTATTAATAATCTCACGGGAAGTTAAAGTTTGATCTAATTCTAAATCTCCAATAATATTTCTCAGTGTTGTTGCAGTTAAATTTTCAATTGCCATAATAGGATGTTCTACTCCATAGGCAAATAACTTTGGATCTGTAATCTGATAAAAGACTACTGTATCAATCTGCATAGTAACATTGTCTTTAGTAATCACTGGCTGTGGAGCAAAATCTACTACCTGTTCTTTTAAAATAACCTTTTTTGCAATCTTATCAATCAAAGGGGTTTTAAAATGAAATCCAACACCCCATGTTCCCTGATATGCCCCTAATCGTTCTACAACATATGCTTGTGCTTGTGGTACAATCTTTACACAAGATGCGATAATAATTAAAATTAAAATCAATAATCCTATTACTAAATAGCCTAAAAAATCCATACGCTAAATCTCCTCCCTATATTCTTTTACAATTAACTTTACTCCTACGATGTCAATAATCTGAACTTTTGTGCCGGGTTCAATACAAGTTTTTTCTTCTTTTGTTCGAACAGTCCAAGTCTGTCCATTTACCACAGCCGCTCCAGTCTGATTGAAATTATCCACTCGCTCTGTCACCCTGACTACTTTTCCGATCAGTCCTTCGTAATTTGTTTTTACCCTCTTTTTGTTCAAATATTTGACTGCCACCGGTCTTGTAAAAAATAACAAAATCAAGGAAACAACAATAAAGAGAATCAACTGTACCCAGATATTTGCCTTTAGATATGTTGAGATAAATGCAACAAGTGCACCTCCTACAAACCATATCGTGGTCAATCCCAGTGTTATGATCTCTACGAGCAGAAGCACTACAAGTACAATGAGCCAAATAATAGAATCCATATACGTTACCCTTCCGTGCAGCCGCACGTTCCTTTCTTTTTTGTTATCTTAAGAATATATGAAATTTTAAAATCTGGCAATCGTTTTTGCGTGAATTTTGCGATTTTCTGCTTCAATGAAACCTACTTTAAATTCTATCCGATTTTTCTTTTCCCGTCAATACTTTCTCACCAAAGTGCCACAACAAACGCAGGAATAGTTTTTTATTTTATGATTTTTTTATTCATGCGTTTTTCTCGATAAGTGTTTTTGTATTTCTACAATTGGAATTGGGAGAAATGATAAAATCCCAGTAAATATCCATTGAATTGGCGAAAGTGGTTGTACTTGAAAAATATTTGCAAGTGGTTTATAAGAAATTACTGCAATCTGAAGAAAAGCACATATAAGAAAGGAAATTAACATTTTGGAATTGCTCCACAGTCCAATTGTTCTTAAAGAGTGTTCACTCCGCATATTAAATGCGTGACAAAGTTGAGATAAACTTAAAACAGCAAAACAACAAGTCGTTCCGCCGAGCATATAAGCGATTAAGGCTAAAAATCCAATCATTGCCCCTTCAAAAATAATTTTAAATACTAACCCATCTGCAAACATTCCTTTCTTTGGAGAAATAGGCTTTCGGTTCATAATATCTGTAGCAGGTGGTTCTACTCCTAAAGCAATGGCTGGCAAAGAGTCTGTTACTAAATTGACCCATAAAAGCTGTACCGCTGCCAAAGGAGAAGGAAGTCCAAATAAAATAGCAGTAAAGATTGTAATAATTTCACCAATATTGCTAGACAACAAAAAATGAATGGATTTTTTAATATTATCATATATTCCTCTTCCTTCTTTTACTGCTGCTACAATCGTTGCAAAATTATCATCCATTAATATCATATCTGAAGCATTTTTTGCCACATCTGTTCCAGTTTTCCCCATAACACATCCAATATCCGCTGCTTTTAAGGCAGGAGCATCATTGACACCATCTCCCGTCATTGCAACAACTTCTCCTCTCTTTTGTAATGCCTTTACAATACGCACTTTATGTTCTGGCGAAACTCTAGCAAATACACGATATTTATAAATCTGTTCACTGAGATCTGCATCTGTCATTCGATTTAACTCTTCACCAGTAATAACACGTGTATCCAAATAAGAAGGTACTGTCAGTTCTGCTACAGCTACCTTTCCACTTTCTAAAGGCAAAAGAGGTGGATTTTTTTCTGATGTTAAAATTCCAAGTTCCCTTGCAATCGCACTTGCTGTAACTGCATGATCCCCAGTAATCATAACAGGTGTAATTCCAGCTGAACGACATAATGTCACTGCATCTTTTACTTCTGGTCTTGGAGGATCGATCATTCCAAAAAGTCCTAAAAAAGTAAGATTTTGTTCTAATTGTGCTGCTGTCATCTGTTCTGGAGAGCGTTCTAACTTTTTTCCAGAAACCGCAATTACTCGAAGTGCTCTGCTAGTCAAACGATCATTTTGACGCTTTATTTTATTTCTTGAAGTGACTGTCAATGGTTCTTTTTTCCCTTTACTATAACTATTGGAACAAAGCGGAAGAAGTAAATCAAATGCTCCCTTTGTAATAGAAATATATCCGCCGTCTGGCAATCTATGTACTGTAGTCATTCGCTTTCTTATAGAATCAAATGGAAGTTCTCTAACTCTAGGATAGGTTGCTTGAATTTTTCCATAATTGACTCCAGCATATAAAGCAGAAGTAAGTAGGGCACTTTCTGTCGGCTCTCCAGAAACTTCAAATACATTTTCTTCTTCTAAATCAGAAGATTTTTTCTTCTTTTTTTTCCCATTCTCTGCTTCTACTATAGCATTATTACATAATATAGCTGTAGTAAATAATGTTATTCCTTCTTTTTTTTCTGCCGCTTCTTTTAAAGATAGTTCTGTTTCTTCTGGTAAATTGATTGCTGTAACTGTCATTTTATTTTGTGTCAAAGTTCCTGTTTTATCTGAACAAATATAGGTTGCACTTCCTAGTGTCTCTACTGCTGGCAGTTTTCGAATAACTGCATTTTTCTTTGCCATCCGCTGAACCCCTAATGAAAGCATAATGGTTACTACTGCCGGCAGTCCCTCTGGAATTGCTGCTACAGCTAAACTAACACTGGTCATAAACATTGAAAATAATGGTCTTCCCTGTAATGCTCCTAAAACAAAAATGATGATACAAATACATAATGCTGCAACTCCTAAAACCTTTCCTGTCTTTTCTAATCTCTTTTGTAAAGGGGTATCTGGTGTGGTATCTTCCATAATTAAAGCTGCAATATGTCCAACTTCTGTCTTCATTCCAGTTGCTGTAACAATGGCACTTCCTCTTCCATATGTTACAATTCCTGTCGAAGGAACCATATTTTTTCTATCTCCTAACATGGCTTCTTCTTTTAATACCACAGTAGCATCTTTTCCAACTGGATGAGATTCTCCTGTTAAAGCTGACTCGTCTACTTTTAAATCAATCGAATCAATTAATCTTGCATCAGCTGGTACATAATGTCCTGTTTCTAAAAAAATAATATCTCCTAAAACCAATTCTTGAGATGGAATACTTTTTCTCTTTCCTTCTCTAAGTACAAGTGCATTAGGAGCAGACATTTGTTTTAGTGCCTCTAGGGCTTTTTCTGCCTTTTCTTCTTGAATTAACCCTAAAATGGCATTTAATAAAATAATAGCTAAAATAATCAAAGGATCAACAAAATCCGCTTCTCCTTCTGCTAAAGATACCAAAAATGAAATGGCTGCAGCTGCAATCAATACTAAAATCATAAAGTCAGAAAATTGTGCAAAAAATCGAGAAATTAAACTCTTCTTTTTTTTAGCAGCAAGTATATTTAAACCATTTGCCTGCCTACGGATACGAACTTCCTTTTCTGAAAGTCCAGTTTTGGGATCGGTATGTAACTGTTTTAATGTTTCTTCTATTGTCAGCGAATGATAATTCATAAAGACCTCCATCCTTGCACATTTCTTTTTCAAAGATAATCATATCGAATCAATCAGGTTAGAATAATATATGCAGCGATGGAAAAGATATGTACCAAGAAAAGGTATTGCGGAGGTAAACTTATGATTTCTTTCATTCCTGTTATTTTAACTTTTATACTTGTTATTTTTGGAGGATATATTGGTTTAAAAAGGGGTTTTCAAAAAAGTATAATTCGTGTTATTACTCTTTTAGCTGTTCTTATACTTTTTTTAAATCTTCTGCCTCTTTTTACAGAACAGCTTTTATTCTCTTTTGCAAAATGGACCAAATTATACACACAATCTGATCAATCACTCGATTTTTTAATCCAAAAACAACTTACCCCTTATTTTTCTTCAGAAAATGTTGCCCTATTAAGTAAGCCTATCTATGCTACATTACTCTCTTGCGCCATTCCATATTTTATTGCTGTTTTTTATCTACCTGTTCACTTTCTTTCTTGGATCATTTATCTTACTATGATTGCTGCTCTACCCCCATCTAAACGCAGACAGTGGAAAAAAAGTAGTAAAAATGGTATTTCAAAATTTTCTGGAAGTTTGATTGGTATGGCTTGTGCTTTATTTAGTAGTATGTTTTTGCTGTTTCCATTTATTATAAACAGTAAAATACTTCAACAAATAAAGCAACCTTTTTTAGAAGAACACAGTAATATTCAAGAAATCGCCGCTTGTTATATGAATAGTCCTATTGCTCCTTTTTATCAAACAATAGGACTAGAACAGTTTGCTTTAGAACTAAATCGTTTTCATGCCACTGTGACGGTTGATTCTAAAACATATCTCAATGAGAGGGAGCTTCCAATCTGGCTTCCCGAACTTTCTACTCTCTCTAATATTTATACAAATCTAGCTTCAAATAAACAAAATACTATGTTGTTATCAAATCTACATTCTGCTCTTACACAATTTTATGAATTTCCTTATTTTAAAGATCAGGATAAACTTTTGATATTAAAAGATATTAAATATTTGATGTTAAATTCTTTGTATGAAATAGAAACAATGACAGAACAATCCGAAATTATTGTACAATTTTTAAGACAGATGGAATATGAAGATTTTTCTTTATTAAAAGCGGATACTGAAATTTATTTTGAAATTTTAGATTATTTTATGTCTGCTGATGACCTAAACATTCTTTTATCTGATCAAAATACCGCCCAAATTCTATCCAAACAGATCTGTGGCCTTTCGAATGCTCCTGTTTTACTTCCTGTTTGGATCAATTATCTTGTAGATAAGCTAACTAATAGTAAAATTCCAAAATTAATTGATGGAGAAACCTTTCGAGCAGAACTTATTAAATTAGAAACTGATTCTATACCCGTTTTTCAAAATCAAAGTTTACAACAATTTAAAAAGACAATGCAAACTTCTTTTACTGAAACACTTTATAAAAGCTATCTTGAGCCATTATTAGACCTTCTTTATCAAATCCGACTTCCAGAAACAGATAATTTTTCTGTCTTTCGTAAGAATATATTTGATTTACTTGTAAAACTACAGAAAAATCCACTGATAGGTATTTGGAATTATACTGCCCTCCATAACTATTCCAGAAGTCAGCTTTCTATTATTCCTTAGTATAACTTCTATTTTCACTTGGAACTTGTTTTAAAAGATCAAAGCCTACTAAATACTGCATCAAATCATATAGTTTTGGATAATCTTTTTTTAACCGAATTGGTTTATAATCCATTCCCAAAAAACAGTGTTTACTTTCTCCTGTCGTTTTAAGTTCTCTACTATTTACATCTAAAATCTGATAGGATACTTTAAATTTTACGCCCGAAAATTCTTCAATTTTTGGAATGATATAAACCTCATCATTAAAATGAACCATAGATAGATATTCACAGTTGATAGATAATACAGGACTTAAAATGCCCTCTTTTTCCATGATTTGATATCCAAACCCTACCTGTTCTAAAAAATCAATTCTTGCTTCTTCAAACCAACGAATATAATTTGAATGATGAATAATTTTCATCTGATCCGTTTCATAGTAATAAGCTTTTCTTTTATAAAGATGAAATTGCTGTTTATTTTTCATTATTATTTCCTTTCGTTTTGTTGAAGATAGGAGCTGTTACAAAATAAAATTTTCTACCATATATGGCAGTGAAAATCTATTTTGGCAGCTCCTATTGTTTAAAAATATTTCCTACATCCCCAGAGATTACTCCTTTTTAAATCTACATATTCTTCATACGCTCGTTCTAAAATTTGCTTTTCATTTGAAAATTTGAGCAGATGATATGCTTCATGAAATTTATAATATCCAGAATCCATGAAATATTCTTCTCTTTGTGGTTTGCTGTAATAGCTATCCGACATCATCAGGTACCAGTGTACATCCTTCATCACAGTATTCTGCGGGGTATTAAACGTATAGTGACTTTTACCGACATACTTAATAATGGAGGCATTAACTCCTGTTTCTTCCCGCACCTCCCGAACCGCAGTTTCCTTATACTCTTCACCTTCCTCTACCGTTCCCTTTGGAAGTACCCAACCTTCATACTTATTTTTATAATTTTTATAAAGTAACAGGATCTTCCCTCGGAAAATAACTACACCACCACAGCTCGTTGCTTCAATCATCGCAAATCCTCCTGTTTTCTGGTGCATCTTAGCCTGTCTAACAGTATACTACAAACAGGTGGTGATTTCAACTAAATTTACAGATGAATTTTCAGTAAATTTCACCAACAACAACATTATTTTTTCGGGAAAATTCTTCTATTTACCTATATTTTTTTCCTTTACTTTGTAAGGAATTTTAAAAGATAAGCAAAAATCCGGTGTAAAAATTGTTCTTTTTGATCTTTTGTACAATTTGCTATAAAATATTCGACATCAAATTCCTTTGGTCCTTTTCCAGTTAAAAGATAGGTAGGATCAATTCCATAGCTCTGGTATAAAATAATCAGTTTATTTGCAGAAAGTCCTGTCGATCCAAGTTCATACTTTCGATAGTGTTCTTCTGTTACTTTTAGTGTTTCTGCAAAATCTACCTGACGATACCCTAAATTTGTTCTCGCCTCTTTTAATCGTCTTCCAACCTGCATATTATTATCTTTTCCCTCTAACATACATTTTTCCTCCATTGTGTATTTACGCTCATAATAACAATGGAAGTAACAAATCAACAGAATAGAAAGAACCCTATTCATAATTATTTTTTGATCTGTTAATATTCTAATACTTTTTTAGTATATAAATAACTATTTATGTGTAAAACAGTAAGATATAAAAGGACATTCTTCATCACCATCATAAAAATTACCTCTCTGTGCCATAATAATTGCTCTGCAACTTGCACATCCATTTAAATAATTACATACTTTGCAGGGCATACCAATGGATGAATTCATCTGTCGAAAATCTTCTAAAATTTTAGAATGATACCATATTTCTTTTAAACTCCTACCTTTTTCTTGAAGGGATACATGACTACATGGTTTAAAAAATCCTTGTGCATCTATTGCTAAAAATCTTCTTCCTGCACCACATCCAGTAAAATTTCCCTGCCTTTTATTGAGATGACATAATAGAAAAGAAAAGGCAGAATCTACTTTTATAGCAATCCCATCTATATCACGAACCATCGTTGCCAATTTCAAAAGTTTCTCTTTTGACAGTCGAACTTTTTGATACTCCTCCCCTTTAGAAGGCTTATAACGTAATATATTTATATTTTGTGCTTCAACTGTTTTTGCTAAATTAACAAGAGATGGAAAATCATCAATATTATCCATTCTTGCAACCCAATTAATTCCATAAGAAGGTATTAAATTTCCTTCTTTTTTTTGTTGTTTTAACTGTTGTAGTGCTTCTATTCCATAAAAGAAACCATCCCTGGAATAATTATGGATTTCTTTTGTAGAACCCCCTAAAGAAATCTGAATATGATTTAATCCTAAAGCTTTTAGCTCATTTAACCGTTCTTTTGAAAGCCCATATCCACTGGTTGTAATAGAACAAGCCATTCCATATTGAGCTGTTTTTGCAATAGCTTGGGACAGATAGGGATATAATAAAGGTTCTCCTCCTCCAAACGCGATTTGAAATACTCCAAATTCTGCTGCCTGATACAAAATATCCTCCAATACCTTTTCTGGTAATTCTCTATCGGATACCAATTTATAACATTGCGGACAATTTAATGTACATCTTTCTGTTAATTCTATATGCAGGCTTTCAGGAGCACAAAAAGAATGAAGTGGAGCTGTTTTTTTCTTTGCTAACAAAGCTTGTTTTCCTATTTGTTCTTTTTGGTTATCCTCTAAAATTCCAAGTTGTTTTAAACGTTTGGAAAATTCGTTTTCTTTTCCATTTGTCCACTGAATTAGAGCTTCTAACTCTTCTCCGTTTATATATGCGGTTCGTGCTGTCGATCTTTGAAAAAACATCAACGCATTTTGTTCTGCTCTCACATTAACTTTCATGTCTTCTCCGATATGTTTCTGCCTTTATTTCTTCTAACTGTCCTGTTTGCATCAGCTCTAATAAAGTGTAAAAGTAAGGCTTAATTTGATAAAAAATTCGAAATTGTGCATAAATCTTTTCGCCATGTTTGGAAAAACAAAAATATCCAAAACAATTTCCTTCTTTATATTCTTTCATATCTCTTTCGATAATAGGAAAAGCTATCTTACAGACTTGATAATTTTTAGGCTCTGGAATCAGAATATGAATAGCTGTCTTTCTAATAATTTCAAAATTATTTATTTCACTATTTAAAACCTGCTCTACTAACTGTATATACTCAGAAAAAGAATATCCCTTTAATTTGTCACGTCTTTTTTCATCTAAAAAGGATGGACAATCCATACATAAGATAAACTCTTCTATACGCTCATAGAACCATTTATTCTTCTTAAAATAAGAAATTGCTGGACATAAAATATCATATTCTAAAAGACGTTTTATTGTATTTTTTACACTATAGACAACAGGTAATTCTATTTGTTCAAAACTATAAAGAGAGTCTGAATACGTACAGCCTCCTATCCATTCTCCTGTACAATCTAAACCTCCATAAGTAGCAATGGAAGGAAAGTTATTCTTTAAATAATCAACTAAATAAATAGCATACTCATAATAAAAGCCTGGTCCAACATTTAATTCAACATAAGGCATTGCTTGATCACTAAACTGAAGCAATTCTATGTTTGTTATATAGCCATCTACTAATTCTTCGTCATAAGTAATTTTATTATTACTAATACAAAGAACCACTGTCATTTCTCCGCGAGTATAATAATCTTGTTTAAATGGTGCAGTACAGGGGTGTTCTACCTTCCCATATGCTTCCTCTTTTGGCTCTCTTCTTTTACTAATAGCATAAATTTCATTTCGTAAAGACTCTTCTAATTCTTCTGGGTGAAGACAGTTTATAGTAATTTCTATTGGCGGATAATCTCCAGAAAGCACTTTCTGTCTTAATTCTTCCATTGATAGAATTTTCCTTATCCTTCCTTTATAAAATGTAATCTCTGGACTTTTCTTTCTATCAAGTAAAGGATTTTTTAAAAATATCTCAACCAGTTCCATTATCTGTACATTCTCTGGCAGTATAATACTAAAATCCGTATCAGAGCCATCAATCTCATATCCATCCCAATATATAAACATAAAATTTCCTTTCCTAAATAGTATTATTTATAATACATATACTATACCATTTAGGAAAGGAAAAAACAATCGTTTATACGTCTTCTAACCAATCAAAAGCAATCTTACTTCTCTCAACAATTTCTAATTTATCTCCAAAATCTTCTCTGATTTTTTGAGTTACTGCGTTACTTTGTCTAATTACAGATATTAAGATACAAATTTCTGATAAATCTAAATCTTTAGCTGTTTTTTTCCATTCTTCATAAGACAAAATCGGGATTCCCACTTTTTTCCTTCCCTGTAAAGTATCATTTTTATCAATCCAATAAAGTAATTGATCATAACCTTCTTTTTTTAGTAATGTATAAAGCATTAGTCCAACTTCTCCAGCTCCATAAATGACCAATTTCTTCCCCTGTAATTGTTGTACACACTGTTTTACATGCTCTTCTAAGCGTTTTTCTACCTGCTGCATTTGAGGATCATCTTTTAGACCATTATAAATATCTTGATAAAACATATCATTAATTTCTCTTTTTATATAAGTTAAACCTAAATATCTATCTCTTTCTCTATAATATTCTTCTGTATCAAATACATGATTAAACTCTTTTAGTTTTCCAACTACATCAAGTTCTAATATAGTTCTTTTACACTTACTACATTTCCCACAATTATTTTCTTTTCTAATACAAACATTTAAATATCTTTTAACTACTGGGAATGAAGAAACTTGTCTTACTTTTTCTAATCGAGTTTTTATTGCTCCTTCAGAATATAACTTTATGTTCGGTAAACTAAAACAATTCAAAAGAAGTAAATCATAATACGCGGTATCATATAATTCGTTGTTTTTTAGAGAAAACTGGGAAAAATCTAAACAGGATGAATAATAGTATACTCTCCAAAGTTTTTGTAAACAAAATACTGCAAACATAGAACTATAAGTATTAGTCAGTAAATGATTTTGGGGAAAGACTTCTGCAAAGTTGGAGTTTGTAATTAATAACTTTAAATTTAATTCTTCTGCTACTTTTTGTGCTCTCCAAATAGCAGTTGTTCTAACTGTTTCTGCATCATGAGCACTATTATAGGCTCCAACATTATTCAGACAAAGATGAGTTAGATTCATATGTGTAAATTTAGAATTCAAATGATTTAAAATTGTATAAAATGAATCAATACCACAAGAAACACCTGTTCCTACCCCCCCCCATCCATCTTTAATACAATCTATTGTATTTGCGGAAATAATAGGACAATACAGTTTTTTTGCATTTTCTGTTACACTAGGAAGTAGAAACTTTTTAATATTATATAATAACATTTCTGTTATAGGTGCCTTACAAATAATATCTTCTCCATTTCTCATTGCCCAAGATAACAAGCCAATTACAAAAGCATCAAGACGATCAGCACATAAATACTGTCCGTATTCCTTTTCTACTTCAAACCAAATTTCTCGAACCTCTTCACCAACTGTAACATTACAAACCAGCCTAGAAGTTTTTTCATTCTCTATTATTTCTGGAATTCCAAAAATCATATTGTTATTCCTTTCCTCTTTTGTGTAATTAAGTTTATATCCACATTTTTTAAAACTTTAATAAAAATGTGGATATAAACCTTTAAATTTATATTTATAAGATATCTTCTAAATAATCAAAAGCAATCTGACTTTTATCAATAATTTCTAGTTCACTTCCAAAATCCTCTCTAACCTTGCAAAGTACCTCTTCTTTTTGGCTAAGTACAGATATTATCATACAAACCTTTGATAAATCTAATTTTTTAGACGCCTCTTTCCATTCCTCATACGATATAATTGGTTTTCCTTCCTTTATCATCCCCTGCAAAACTTCATCCCGATCTATCCAATAGAGTAACTGATTATATCCTGCCTTTTTAAGTCTAGTATAAAGCATCAGACCTGTTGCCTTAGCACCATAAATAACCAATTCTTTTCCTTCTAATTGTTTGGCACACTGCTTTGCCTGATCATCTAAGCGCTTTTCTACCTGCTGCATTTGGGGATCTTCTTTTAGGACATTATAAATATCATTGTAATACATATTTCCAATTTCTTTTTTCATGTATGTTAGGCCTAAATAGCTGTCTCGTTCCTTATAATATTGTTCTGTATTAAATACATGATTAAAGTCTTTTAATTTTCCAATAGCATCAAATACTAACATTGTCTTTTTACATTTATCACATTTCCCACAATTATTTTCTTTTCTAATACAAACATGTAAATATTTCTTCGCAAGTGGAAACGAAGATACCTGTTGTATTTTTTGAAAACGATTTTTAGTTGCCCCTTCAGAATATAATTTTATATTTGGTAAACTAAAACAGTCCAAAAGAAGCAGATCATAGTAGGCAGTATCATTTAAATCATTATTCTTTAAAGAAAAATGAGAAAAGTCTGAACCAGAAGAATAATAGTACACTTTCCAAAGTTTCTGCAGACAAAATACTGCAAACATAGATGTATAAGTATTTGTTAATGCGTGATTCTGAGGAAAAATTTCTGAAATATTAGAATCTGTAACTATTAATTTTAAATTCAACTCTTTAGATACTTCTTGCGCTCTCTGAATTACAGACATTCTGACTTGTTGATCTTCATCAGCTCTTTTATAAGCCCCTACATTATTTAGATAAAGGTGGGTTAAATTCATACTTTCAAACTTAGAATTTAAATGATTCATGATCGTATGAAAAGAGTCAATTCCACAAGAAGCACCTGTTCCTACTGCACCTGCTGTATCTTTAATACACTCTATCGTATCTGCAGAAATAGTTGGACAATAGAGTTTATGTGCATTGGGGGTTACACTAGGAAGTAGAAATTTTTCAATATTATATAATAACATTTCTGTCATAGGTGCTTCACAAACAATATCTTCTCCATTTCTCATCGCCCAAGATAACAAGCCAATTACAAAAGCATCAACACGATCAGCACATAAATACTGTTCGTATTCCTTTTCTACCTCAAACCAAACCTCTTCAACCTTCTGACCAACTGTAATATTACAAACTAACCTAGAAGTCTTTTCCCCTTCTACTATTTTAGGAACTCCAAAAATCATATACTTATTTCCTCCTTCTTTTTTCTTTTAAATTATTGATTTATGGTTACCAAAAAGAAAATTTTGGTTTTCCCCAAAGTCGAAATACTTTCATTAAAACTAAAATAACTAAAAAGGTGATGATACATTGAATTAACATAGAAAAAAATGATAATTGTCCTATACTATATCCCAAAATTGCAGTAGTTACAAAATAAGAAGGCAACATTGCAATATTCATCGCCCCCATCTCTGTTGCAGCCGTTGTTTGCAAATGGGGATCTACAATACGAATTAGGGCAACGCCTGTTGGACAAGTTCCTGTAAGACATCCCCACAGTCCTAATGTGCGTTCGAAATCACATTTTCCTCCTAAACGTGGACCAAAATATAGGGCAAATATTAATGTTACTATTCCTGTAACAATGCAAACTCCAAGTATTGGAAGTATCCATCTACTAATTATTGAAATTTGAATGGACATAAATGCTCCACAAACTAAAAAGTCTGTACATAATCCAGTAATTCTAGTTTGTAAAATACTATCATGATATTTTTTAATTCCCAGTTTGCCCATAACCCACTTCACAAAATATGCACATAACATACCATTTAAAAAGGTCATAGAAGAAAAAGTTTCTCCAAAATATCCCGGAATATAAGAAAATATTTTTCCTAAATATTGTGCAAGAATAAAGCAAAGACCAATTAATGCAAAATGAAATGCTAAAACATCAATATTTCCACTATAAGTAGTTATCTTACCACAAGATTCTTTTTGCTCTTTTGGAGAATAAATACCCTTTGCTATGCTCTCAGTTATAGAACCGGAATATTGAGCTAAACCCTTTTTTATTCCATACTTTGCTATTGGCACACCTATTAAAAAGGCAAATAAAAATCCAATAGAGGCATATGTAACTGCAACCTGTGTTGCATTAGACCAACCTCCTCGTTCAATAATTGTTCCAAATGCTACTGATTGACCTGGACCTTGACAAAATGCAAATGGAATCATTAGTCCATATAATCCATCCATTTCAACTTTTGTACCCAAAATAGTTATTGTATAATATCCAATAATTGGGGTTATCGCATATAAAACTGTCCATATAAATCCCATTCCCATTGAGCCTTTAACAATTTCTTTAGAAACTGTATTACCTTTTTTTTCTTCTTTTGAAACACCTGTTAAACCAATGGAAATAAAGGATAGTGTAAAAAGAAAATTAACTAAATCAGAATAGACTTTATAATCTACATCTGAAACTATATTGCTATTTAGTACAAAAAATCCAATAATTCCACCAATAACACTAGCTGGCATTAACATTCCTCTTAAAATTTTTACCTTTGCCCTTAGTACCATACCAAATAGCAACATAATTGAAATCCATCCAATTGCCATCATTACTGCCATTTTGTTTCTTCCTTTCTTTTTATATTAAAATTATCTCTCCTTTCATTTCATTTACAGTAAGTGTAATTTTCAATAAGTTATGTTTAACTGTAAAAATAAAATTTATATAAGAATTAAGTTTTATTAGTATAGAATTACCAAAATTGTAAAACTACAACTCTTATATAAATTTATTTTCAAACCTTTAAATTTTTTATATCTTTATAATATCAATAAACATTTATAACTATTGTGTTACCAAATCTTTTAATGATACTATTTTTTCTTTTAAATAACCTTTGTTTAATAGTCGTTCCCTTAATTCATAAAAATCTACAAAAGAACAAATAATAATAAGATCGCAAGACTTTGACTTTACCTCTTCTAACTGCTGCTCAAACTCTATTTCATTTTCATCTAATATAAAACAGATTTCAATATTGTTGGGATCTAATTCTAATTCCTTTTTTAACCTTTTTCCAATATCCCCTAGTCCAATTAATCCTATTTTGTGAACCTCTTTTTGAAGTAACTTTTCATATAAAAATTGTCTATTTTGTAAATTTTCTACCCACTGTTTTAAAAGATTAAAATATTGTCTTAATCTTCCTTGTCCAATATCTTGTCCAACTGCCTTTTTAATTGCTTCTATAAGAGTTAGTTTTTGATTTTCATATGCGTCAAAAAATATTTCTCTTCTTGCAACTGCTGTAACACTTTTTACTGCATTTTTATTTCCTCTTAATACACTCTCTACCGATACTTCTTTCAACTTGATTTGATCAAGTTGCTTTAAAAGTTTTTCTCCTTTTTGGGAATGAAGTAAGATTGCAGATACACCATAAAAATTATAATATTCTGGTAGTTCTTTTCGGATCCCCCAAAAGTCTCCTAAAGTTAAATCACTATTGCGCTTTATCCCTTTAAATTTACATTGATAACAAGCTGGTTGTAGAAAAATTCCACGGATAAATCCCTGCATATAACTATCTTCTTTAGAGCCTTTAGTATACTCTATTCCATTATCAAAGGAAAAGTAAACTCTATAATTTTCCCATCCCTCCGATTTATTTCGGAAATTGATATGTTCTATTTTTTTAGCATAGGCTTGTTCTTTGCGATATTCCAAATAATCTTTCCATATTTTTGGACTTGGGACTCCTGTACAAAATACATCTACAGTAATTAGATTTTCATATGGCTTTTTGAGAAAATGAAGTAATCCCTCAATCTGACATGGTGTTCCAGAAAATAATACCAAGCGCCCTTCTTCTAAATAAGTTTTTGTCTGTAAAAAAGTATCTCCTATCTGACTTTGTACATATTTGGAACCCTGTAACTGTTTTATTTGTTCTTTAGAGTCTATTCCAATATGCTTTACTTGAAAGTTCTCATCAAATGCAGCTCCAAAAACAATTCCTTCTCTTTCAATCACCCAGTTTGCCAGTAAAGTAAAGATTCCTCCAGAAGAACTAGCATATCGTTCTAAAAGTTCTGTATTATACGCTGCGTAAGCTTGTGTAACCTTTTCCTCACCGTTTAGATAGATAGAAGTTTCATTTTGATTGACAGGACAGATTGTAAGACATTTTTTACACTCTATACAGTTTTGTGAGTTTAGTTTTGGATGATAAAAACCTTCTAAATCTTGTTCTATCTGAATACAGCTGTTAGGACATATTGCTGCACAGGCACTACATCCACAACATTCTTCCTTCTTTATCCTATCAATCATTCAAAGCCTCCTTTAAAAAGTGATATGACTTTTTCCTCTCTTGATTCAATCGATTGGAAGCTTTTTTATAGTCAATTAGTTTCATAAAAGCAGTTTCAGTTTTGGCATCAATAAAACGTTCTTCTAATTGTAATAGTCTTAAAATAGATTGAATTCTAGAAGCCCCTCCATATTCTGTTGCCATCTGATATCTACGAAAAGCAAAAAATTCTTTTTGATAATTAATAGAAAATGCAGTAGCATGAAAGGAATCTGTAAAAACAACATCTGCATATTTAATTAAGGAAACAAAGTCCTTCGGTCCAATTCCCTTTAATTCCCTTAATTCTTTTGATTGTTTTTGATAGTTTTGAGTATTTCTTGTATTAATAAAATAAATATTGGATATTCCTCTTTCTTTTGCAATTCTTACTATCGTTTCTTCTTGTTGTGCAATTTCTCCTAAAACATAACATATCAGATATGGCTTGTGAAGTAATCTCTTTGACGCAACTTTATCCCATTCTGTATATGGTAAAAGAAGTGTTGGATCTAGTACCTGTACTGCATTTAAACCAGATATTTTTTCTATAATAGTAACTCCAATATCTTCCCGAACAGATAGAGCATCTATTCGTTTCAAACAGTCTGACATACGACGATAAATATGTTTTTTCTTATCAAAATCAATATCATCATTAATACTTGGGGCATAGGAAATCCTTTTCAAAGATTCTTTTCCTAAATTTAAGAAATATACTGGATCAAAGGAAGCGGGATTCCAGATTTGATCACTTCCACAAACAATCGCATCACAATCTTCAATTTCTCTTTCTGCTTTTTGTTTATCGTAACAAAAGGCAGAAGTCTTAATATATCTTTTTGTAAAAATATCAAATTTAATTTTTTCCTTCCAGAAATCACTTCCAGCTCTATATAATCCCCAAAAAAATTCATAGATAGAATTTGCATAGGGATTTCCTAGATCATTATTTATAGGTTCTTCTTCAATTCTCTTTCTATATTGAATTAATTTCGCTTGACAACCCATTTTACGCATAAGACGATACATTGCAAACGCCTGAAGTGTTTGTCCATAATTCACTCCACGGTTACACCAAGTAAAAATACCTATCTTCTTTCGCATGAAATCTCTCTTCCTTTTCTTTTACTTATATTGAAGTATTTCTAAAATAACATCTTTTAACGAAACAATTTCCCAATTTCCTTTTTGTTGAATCCTCATCTTAATTTCAGGATAATAAAATTCATCTGTAACTAAAATTAAATCTACATCTTCCCAAGTATCTTCAAAATCAACTACTGTTCCAGTTCCATATTTACGATAAGCGTGCTCGTCTATCATATAGGCAATTTCTACTTTTTCTGAGTGAACTAATTCCTCTTGCACTCGATTTCCGATATCATCCATTCCATAGATTGCAATTTTTTTGATCGCATGTCTCTCAAAATAATCTTCTAATTTATATCCTTTATTATATAACTTCAACCACTGGTTTTCTAATAAATAATAAAGACGAAATCTTTTTTCTCGTTTCTTCGCATGTTCAATCAGCCGCAAAAAAACTTTACAAAGTCCATAAATACTTCCTGCCCAAGCTGAAACAATACATGTAGTGGTAAAGCCCTTTTTTAACCATGATTTCCACCTCATTGTTCTTCTCCATTTCTACTATAATAAAAGTAAAATATCTTCTATAATTTTTTGCTGTTTTTCTTTACAAAATACAATTTCTGTTATATCATTACTTAATTTCATATTAGATAAACTAAAAAAATCAATAAAGTCATTAGTACCATAAATGCGATCTGGATAAAAAATAATTTTTTTGCATTCTGCTTGTGAAATCAAATCACAAAAACCACTTCGTAGTCCAATAAAAGTACCTGCAACTTCTAAAACTTCTTTTGCATATTCTAAGGAAAAATCAAGTGGTTGTGTCCCTAAAATCGCAACTTCTTCTGCTGTTCCAACATTGGTACAAACAGAATATCCCTTCTTCTTTAAAATATTAGCTAACTGCTCCCAAAACTGCATTTCTATTCTAGCAGCTGTTTTAGCATAAGGAGCTAAAATAACTGTTTTATACTGTGGAAGTTGATGTTTTAGAAGTAATTCTTTTGCATAAGAAATCTTTTCTTGATTTTTTTCTATATCTTTCTTTCTAATATTTTCTTTTAATTCATAAAGTCCATATTGAAATAAAGAAGCAAAGTCTAATTTATTATAATTCCCTATTCGACCTAAGCCACAAGTATAAGGCTTTTTATGATTTACTTCAAGAATCGGTATATTTTCTTCACATAATAAATAAAATCGTTCTAAACAATTCATCTCTTCTTGTGTCATAGACTCTACTTCTTTATATCCTAATGCCATCACTGCTTTTTTACTACCTTCTCCAACGACTGTAAATATCGGATGGGAAATTTTTCGATACTTGATATAATCTATAGCACAATATGTTCCTAAAAATACATCTCCAATTGCTTTTACTGGAAATAAGAATAAAAAGTCCATTTCTGGATACTTTAACTTAATATTTCTATAAATACCTTCTCCTTGTACTGCACTTTTTTGGTATTGTTGAAATGTTTCTTCTGAAAGGGAATTATTTGCAAATCTACTCATTTCAACTACTTTAATTACATGAGTATCTTCTTGATATCCTAAATCCTGAAGCTGTTCTAACATTTCATAGTAATGTTTTGAAATAATTAAAATTAAGATATCCTGTCTAAACTTACGTAAGGCTTCTTCTGGCTTTTTAATTGGAATCCCTTCGAAAAAACTTCCTATTTTTTTCTTGTTATTATCTAACAAAAATTCTACTTGTATATTTGCTTTTTTTAGAAAAGCTATCATTTGTTCTGCTGGTTCATTACTTCCAAATATAGTAACACAACGATTCTGAAATAACCCCTCTTCCTGCATTTGTGTCAACTTTTTCTGCATTTGAACTTGATAATTATAATCCATTCATAATTCCTCATTTATTTTAAAATTGTACTCACAAAAACAATCTCGTTTTGTATTAATTGCCCAAGCAGTTTTTAAACCTGAATTCTTTTTATCATTGATTAAAATTCTTTCTCCATATGGAGCTTCATAAATAATAGTATGATATTGTATTCCCTCTTCTTTTAAAAATTGTTCTGTTATATCTTGATATTTTTTCTCTCTTGAGGTCAAAAAAAGTATCATATCTGTTTTTGGAATATTATTTAAAAATTCTTTTGCTCCTGGTAACCAAGAATCTTTTCCATCCATTAGATATCCATTATGTTTTACTATTGTTCCATCTAAATCTAAAATCCATGTTTTCCCTAATGATGACAATTCTAAAATTTTACTTTCCACCTAATGTTTCTCCTATATAACCTCCTGGATGATTTTTTTTGAAATCATCCAAAACAAGTTCTAATTTCTCTGCAATTGAAATTGCAAGTCCCTGTAAAATAATTAAATTTAAAATTGAAGAATTATTCGGCATTATATTCCAAAGATCTCCTTCATGCTTTAAGTCTAAAATTAAGCTTTTTGGAATCATCCTTGTTAGTGTGCTTTCTTGATTAAAGGATAAAAGCCATATATTTGCCTCATGATTTTCTAAATGTTTTGTCAAATAAATAGATTCTGTTGTTTCACCACTTTTTGTAAGTACAATAACCAAATCATCTTTCTTTACCAGTCCTAAATCTCCATGTACAGCTGAATTTGTATGTAAAAAATAGGCAGGCAGTCCCATAGAGACCATACTTCCAACAAACTTATCACAAATTGGAACATTTTTCCCAAGTCCAGATGCAATAATTTTATTTCCTTTTTTAATTGTTTCTACTGCTTCATTAACTAACTGATCAAATACGGAATCTTTCATAGATTCTAATGCGTCTTCTATCATTATTAATGTATTCTTAAAATATTGCTTCATTCTTTTAACATCCCTTCTATAACTCTTTTTCAAAACATTCTTCTAAATAATAAAGTCCATTATAAAATGCAGCACAAATAGAATCATAATCTTCCCAAGCATAAGTCGTAAGGGAAAGCCATATCACTGCATGAAGCAATTTAATATTATATCGGGTAATTTCATCTTTTAATAAATCAAAAAATTCATTTTCCATATCTTCCCACTTACTTGACTCTATGGATAATTTAACCTCATTTTCTATAAATTGAAGTTGGAACTGCTTTCGATTAAATTTATCATAGTTACCTACTATAGAATAATATAATTTTGCCCAGTCATAGAGTGGATCTCCATAATATTGTGTAAATCCAAAATATCCTCTTGGATCAATAAAGACAGGATTCATTTCATTATCTAAAAGTAAATTTGAAAAAGTGCAATCTCCATGAATAAAACAAAAATATTTTGTTGGAATTCGCTCTAACATTTTTTCTAATTCATTTTCATAAAAATAAATATTTCTACATTCACGTCCATTAATTTTTATTTTTTCCTGATTTGCCATTGGAACTAGATTTCTTATTTTTTCTAATCTATTAATAGTTTTTGTATAATAAGCTTCTTTTAGACTAAAATAATCTACTTCTATTTTCTCTTTCTCATGTAGTTTCTTTAGGCTAGAAATAATTCTTTTTAAGACTTTACTTTTTTCTTCATAAGATAGTTCATATTCAAAAACATTCTTTCCATTTATTCGTTCTAAAACAAGTGGTTCTAATTCATAGATCTTTGGTATCTGTGTCACTCCAAGTAAAGAAGCTTTTTTATACCAATCTCGTTCTGTTACTGCAAGTGATTTTCCCTGTTCATCAATTCCTCGTTTTATAATTTTATCCTCTTGAACAATAATCTCATTAAATGGACGACATTTTTGTGTTGCTATCTTTTCATATTCTTTTAAAATACCATATTCTTTAATACCATAAAGAGGGAATTCTTGGAACTGTATCTCTTTTGACTGAAGCCATTTTACAAATTCACCAGAAGAACTTATTTCTCTTAATAAATCCTTTTTTTCAAATAAGAATAATCCTGCTACTCCCTGCTTATCAGATGGTTTTTCTTCAAACTTCCCATTTTCATAACTCCATCGGCAGGTAAATACCTTTGATAATCCTATAAAATTACCCGTCTGCTCTGGAAAGCGAAATCCCTGTTCTAAAATTAAATCTGACCAGATTAACATAAAAGGTGTATTTTCCGGTACACACTTTAATGCACTTGTAATTCCTGCACAAGTTCCTTTTTCTTGTCCTGTTTCTACCACTAAATAATTTACATTTGCAAAGGAAGATAAATATTTCTTCAAAACATCTGCCTTGTAATCACCTATGATAATAAATCTCTTTTTTGGAAAAAGTCGAAATAGATGAAATAAAATTGGAAGGTTATTTACAGGTACTAACGCTTTTGGTTTATTATCTGTTAAATGTCCTAACCTAGATCCACGACCTCCTGCTTGTACTACAATATATTCAATTTCCATTACTATCCTCCTGTTTTATCTGCCATATCATTTTACTGTTTTGCTCTATCCATACCTTTTTTTCTTTGTCTAGTTTTGGAGGTTCTTTCTTCTTTATTTCAGTTAATCCATAGACAATCACTGCAAAAATTTCTGCATAACAAACTTTTCCTGTCTGAATAAGCCCTTTTCCTCTTCTTCCCTTTGGTTGTGTTAAAGAAGCGATAATAAGGCGATTTGAAAATTCATAAAGACAATAAAACTTTAAAAGCGATTCTTTTATTTCCTGATCGATTATAATTACTTGTTCAATTTTTTCCGAAAAAGAGAAGGCAACCTCTTTTATAATAGACTCTGTACATAAAATAATAATAGACTCTGCATTTTTTTCTTGAATAAAATCCTCTAAAAAAAGCAGTGAAAGGTAGGCATCGCAAGTATATGAATCTGGAATTAATATTACATATTTTCCAACCGATAAATCATATACTTCTATAAATTTAAGCCAATATGCTCTTCCCTTCTCTGCTTTTTTTAAACTATTCTCCAAAAGTTCACTCATGTCTAATTCCTTTCTTTCGATATCCACTTTTAGACATTCTACTCATAAAATAATAATTATATTTCAAAAAAAATTTGGATTATCTTTAATAAATGTATTCCTAAAATTCGATATTTCATGAACATTTTCTGTTTAGTATAACATAAGGAGATAAAAGTTTCAAGTAAATATATTACAAATCTTAAAGATTGTTTATTTGTTTTACACTTTTTTACTTTATTCTTATTTAAAGTATTTAGATAGCATTTCTAAATAATTATACTATAATAAAATTAATGCAAAAAACAGTCTGGCATACAAAAATATACCAAACCGTTTTTCTATAAATATCTTAAATTATAATGTTTTAAAATACTATATCAACTACTTTTTTATATATCAGTTTCTTATTACTCTTCCTCTGACTTTTTTAAAAATATTTTATCTCCCAACAAATTTAGACAAACTGCTACTGCAAATAGTGCAACTATCGCTACACCAAAACGAATTAAAAGTATTTGAAAATTATGTTCTTTATACCATTCATCATCAAATACATACAAAACGCCTTTTGTAGATGCACCATATTGATTACAGATATCCGAAAGATAACTTTTTGCAGTTTGGGGTAGACCGTCTTTTTTTCCAGCTGGAAGTGTAACATTCCCTGTTTTTTTAATTTCTTTTACAAGACTGTGAGGAAGTTGTGCTAAAATATAAGTTCCATCTGGACATTCTAAAAGATAATATTCATTATAGATATCCATAAAATCCCAATAGTTTTTTACAACCTCTGCTCTTTTTCTTCTAATTCCCCTTCTTGACGTTTTTTGATAGGTACTTTCCCATGCTTTTAATCTGAATACTCCCGTCGGAATAACGTTTTTAGCAGTTATTGTTATTTCATCTACCGTTATCATGGATTCAAATTCTTCCTTACCAGATATTCTTTTTATCTCTTGTGTCGCAGGTTCTTCTTTTCTCAACATATCCTCTGGATGAAATTTTAAAAGCACAAATAAAGCTATTGCTACACCAATGAGTGTAGAAATAATAGTAATAATTTTTGATAGTTTCATTTTTCTCCCTATTTATACAGTTAATTTCTATTCTTCTTCTACCAAATGAGAATGATTTTTACAGAGTTTAATTCTATTTTTTCCCGGCTTTAATTCCTGTAAAGGACCTGAAATTGCTTTCTCTTTGATTTCTTTTCCTAAAAGATCTATATTGATTGTCAAAGGTGAACCATCTGGATTTTCATAACACGCTTCTACAATTCTAGGAACACCCAGTCTATTTGTATTTACTGGCGTATTTAACAGTTTAAACATCTGTTCTGGAAGTGTAATCTCTAAAAATACTTCCTCTTTTGATGAAATAATTGCTGCGTTTGGATCTAGTTCATTACAATAATGATTTTGTTCTTGACAAAATGCTTTTGCTCCATTTAAGTATACATTTCCCTCAATATACGCAGGCTGTTTTATCTGAGCAAACGTTTCAACATCTCCACCGTCTTTTTCGAGATATCTTTCAATAAATTCTTCTATAGAAGTCGGTGCACCATCATAAAGGGCTGTTCCATATTCTTTATCCCTTTCACTCCCTGCTATAAAAATATTTTGATACCATCGATCATCAAAACCATATACTAATACGGTTCCTAATACTTCTGTAGAATGGGGTAGATGATATGGAGTAGAACGATCCAAAACAGGATACTGGTTCATAAAACCAAAACATAAATTATGTACATATGCCCCTCCCTGAGCGGCATTATCAAAATTATAGTCAGAAGCAAAGATATTATTATCTACTAAATAAGGACCATGTGTTACTTCTATCATAAAATCTCTGTCATTGTGGTGATATAAATTACAGCTTACTCTTGTCCCTTGTGCCTGCCAATCAAGCCATGTCCCCAATGTACAATGATGAATATGATTATTGTGAATTTGTACATCAACTGCAGCATGAAGCTTAATTCCTGCAATTTCATGTCCCCAAAATTCATGCTTGGTTGCAATATGATAAATTTCATTTCCATAAATTTCACTGAAAATACACCCCAAATGTCCTACAATTCCTGTTTGTCCGCAATTATAAATAATATTATTTCTTACAATATGTGATCCTATCCGCTCTTTACTCCAACCAATTACTCTTGCACGAAAGACTGCTTCCATCTGGTATTGATATCCGGGTTTTCTTAAACCTTTTGTAAATTCATTATCTCCTGTGGTTTCTTCTTTCCCTAAACTAATAGCACAACATTTCGAATCGTGAAATATATTATTTTCAATAATCCAACCCTTACTCCAATTTGGACCTATCATTGCAATCTGATTTGAAGTCGGTGGAGCCCATTGTGTAGCAGCATGTGCCATTTCAAATCCCCGTACTGTGATGTAATTTAATCCTGTTCTTTCTGGATAAAAACAAGACTGTCTTACATTAATTTCAACTAACTCTTTATTTGGATCATACTCACCAAAATTCACATATAAAATTGTACTTTCATACGTTACCTCAGAAAACCACTGAAAAACAGTCTGTTCTGGATCTTGGATTTTACACTCTCTATTTCCCCACGTTGGATTAGAACTGATAAAACGCTTTTTTGGATTTTTTAAATCTTCAAAACAAACTGCTTCATAAAGAGAACTTCCATTTAGATAAATCTCTCCAGTATGTACTTCATAATTTTTTGGAGAAACAAGCCAGTCACCTTCTACTTTTGTTTTATATGGATTATAACTTCCAAATATTTCATTTGAAAGTTCTACCTTCCATATATTTTCTTCTATTTTTTCCCATCCAGTGATAACTTCTGATCCCTTAATAATTACATGTTCTCCCTTTGCCGCCTCAAAAATAATACGACAAGAGTCATTTAATCCCCCATTTTTAGGATGTACCCACTCTCTATATTCTCCCTCTTGTACAATAACTTTATCTCCTGCTACTGCTGTCTCTGCAGCTTTCTGAATAGTTGCAAATGGATTTTGCTTTGTTCCAATATTTCTATCAGAACCCTGTTTTGATACATAATATATTTTTCCCATTGTTTTTCCCTTTTTAATTTTTATCAAATTTCTATCTAAGCGATTAACTGATTCTATTATACCACAACTATGTGCACTTTTGTGCACATAAAATCAGAAGTTGAAACAATGCTTCTCTGTTTCAACATTATACCACACCTATGTGCACATAGGAATCAATTATACCAAAAATATGAAAAGTGGTTTAAATTTCATTATACCTTGTTTAGGATACTTGATTATGCTAAAAGTGACGTACTCCCACCACTTTAAGAAGTGGGGGCTTCTCGCTCAAGAATACTAACGTATCCAGTTGTCAATGGACTAATCACAGGAATTAGTATAGCAAAGATTTAGGGAAAATGCAACCGGAACGCAATTCATCCCCAGGGCAACAGCATTTACTTTTTTGCATAAAAAAGATAAAATAAGCAGTATGGAGATAAAAAAATTAAAAGAGGAAATTAAAAATAT
>CAMUMG010000013.1 GCA_947089905.1 uncultured Lachnospiraceae bacterium | reverse complement strand
GCAATTGCAATGTTTTGGACAAGATTCGGTACACCAACAGATCAATATGGATCGGTGTCAGAATATGAAAGAAAAGGAATGTTTATAGAATTTGTTTGGGATGTTTTGGAAATGACTGTGCAGAGTTATATAGTTTTTTGTTTGTGGATTATAAAATAGAAAAATAAATGAGGAGATGCCTTATCTAAACAGAATAAACAATGCTCCAGAACAAAGTTAAAAATTATTTTTTGAGATATGCAAGTCAAATGGGTATGTCTGTCTATAGAAAGCAGGTGAAGAATATGCCAGAACATCAGACAATAGAATATAAAGAATCATGGCATGATGAATTCTTAGAGTGGATATGTGGATATGCAAACGCCTATGGAGGGACACTCTATATCGGAAAAAATGACAATGGAGATATTGTTGGACTTAGTGATAAAGATAGGAAAAAGCTATTGGAGTCCATCCCAAATAAGATTACAGATACAATGGGCATTGTAGCAGATGTCAACCTGTTGTATGAGAATGACTTACAATACATTGAAGTTATTGTGGACAAGTACCCATCGCTCATTAGTTACCACGGTAAATATTTTTACCGTTCAGGCAGTACCATGAGAACGATCACCGGAAAAGAACTGGACAAAGCGATATTGAAATCACAGGGTAGGACATGGGATGGTATGCCAATACCCAAATTGCAAATAACGGATTTAAGGAGAGAGGCAATTGACTTATTCAAGAAAAAGGCTTTAAGGCGACATAGATTGACAGAAGAAGAAACAAGGGTTGATGATACTATATTGATGGAAAATCTTCATCTGATTGATGACGAAGGGTATCTAATCAGAGCAGCAATGCTTGGCTTTTATAAAGATCCAGAGAAATGGGTTACAGGTTCTTATATTAAGATTGGCTATTTTGGGAAATCAGATGCTGACTTGAAATATCAGGACGAGGTGCATGGCTCCCTGATTGAACAAATTGATAAAGCAGTTGACTTGGTTTATACGAAGTATTTAAAAGCCCTGATTTATTATGATGGAATTCAGAGGATTGAACAGTTTATGTTTCCACAGGAAGCATTCCGCGAGATATTGTTGAATGCGGTGGTTCATAAGGATTATAGTGCCTGCAATCCTATCCAGATTAGCGTATATGAGGATAAAATATATATTTGGAATGATGGAGAGATGCCGTCTGAACTGGATTCAACGGAGAAACTGTTTGAAAAGCACTCTTCCAAGCCGTATAATCCTAAGCTAGCAAATGTTTTCTTTAAGAGTAGTATGATAGAGGCATGGGGCAGAGGCTTTGACAAAATCAAGGAGACTTGTGCAAAGTACGATGGACGTCTGCCGGAATACAATATTAGCACATCTGGAATTATGGTGTTGTGTAATGCGTGTGATAAGTATTTGGATTTACTGAATGAAGAGGAAGACTTGCATCTTGGTCAAAATGACCAAGATGTGACCAAGATGATAATTGCCTTTTGCAAACAGCCACATTCTGCTAAGGAAATCATGGATTATATTAAAATAAAAGATAGGAGCTTTTTTAGAAGGCATTATCTTAATCCTATGATTAAAATAGGACAGTTAAAAATGACAATTCCACACAAACCAAAAAGTGGAAATCAAAAATACTATGTTTAGTAACTAATTTTCCTATATCTTGGTCAAAGTGACTAAGTTGTAATGATGAGAATTGGAAAAATTGTAATTCACTATATGTGTGTAGCGAATTGGAAAGAATGAGGAAAATGTATGATAGAAGATCAGTGGAAAGAATTATCAAAATATTTTTTAGATAATGGCAATCGGAAGTTATCAACAGAAGAAAAAAAGAGAATAAAATTAGCAATAGAGAAACAGAGTGCCTATATTGACACTCTGTTTGTCATACAGTTTTCAAGGTATAACGATATCTAAAATGCCATTGGTAAATCCATTCAAAAAATTTCATTTTAAAACTTGACTTTTAATAGTTAGTCTTTCATCTTAAATGATACACCTAATTAGATATTTTTTGTACAAACCAGTGATTGAATTAGAGAAATTCAACTATTAGTTGGGAAATCGTTTGCACTATTATTCTGATTTCTTTTCATTTTACCATATGATTATGAATTTTTCTATCTTATATTTTTACATATTGATTGACTAGAGTATAGGAGGCTATTATGATACTGGTTATTTTTGTATAGAAAAATTTTCTGCAAGTAAAATCCAGTTTGCTCGAAATAGTTTCATAATCTGCCAGTAACCAACTCCATTTAAATTAAATTCTTTGATTAATTCAAATTTTGCCTGCATAGAACGAACATCTTCAAACCAAACTTCATGTTGTATTCCATTTTCGGTATAATAAAAATAAGGAGAAAGTGCAGTTGGATCAAAAAGTATTTCTGCTCCATGAGTAATAGCAATATCAACTGCTTCAATATTTCCTATTGTTCGTGCAGCTGTTACACCACGTTCATAAGGAAGTGCCCAGTCATAACCATAGTTTGGAATACCAAGTCGTATTTTTTCAGGTGGAATTTCTGTAATAGCATATTCTACTACTTTACGAACATTAAAAAGAGGAGCGACAGCCATAGGAGGTCCATACGTATATCCCCATTCATATGTCATTAATAATACTTGATCGGCTGCTGCACCTAACAGTGCGTAATCCTTTCCCTCATATAAAAGTCCGGGCTGATCTCTTGATGTTTTTGGAGCAAGTGCAACAGATGTAGTATAGCCGTTTGCTCTCATAAGTTCAGAGGTTTCAGCGACAAATTCAGCAAATATTTCCCGATCTTCTGCTAAAATATATTCAAAATCAATATCTACGCCAGAATAATTTTTTTGTTGTATCGTAGAAAGCAGTGAAAAAAGTAGTTGTTCTTTTCGAGCGGAATCTCGTAATACTGTATGGACAAGATAGTTATTAAACTTACCTGTTTCATCTAATGGTGTAAGTACAAGAATAGGACGTGACCCATAACTTATTGCTGTTTGGATCATCCATTCTTCATCAAGCTGCGGTGGAACAAGAATTCCTTCTAAAGTAAATCCATAAGAAAATATAAGAAGTTCAGATAAATAGGGAAGTGTAGATTGTAAAACCCAAGGGCGGATAAAAGGATAAGCATATCCCCCTGTAACTAGAGGATAAGAAGAGCCCGTTTCATTTCCTTCTTGTATTAAAAGAGCTTGCCCTACAGCTAGTCGATTTGGAAAAGTGATTTGATTGTCATAAATAATTTGCTCAAGAGAAACACGAAATCTGGATGCAATTTGATAGATAGTGTCGCCAGCGGAAACTATATAGATCTGCATAAAAAAACCTCCGTCATGACAAAATATCATATTTATCTTATCAATTTATGCAGTAATTATATAATACGTGTTTAGGGACATGCTTTCTTTCCTATTAATGCTGATGAAATCAACTTAATATATCAGTTTAGGAAGTAGAAACAGATTTTAATAGAATTATGTGTGTATATATGATAGGATAATACTTATTGAGTAATTTGACAAAATTGAATTGAAAGGAAGAAGATAAAATGATAATTGATAGTTTTGATAATGAATCAGAATCAAAAATAAATCCGTATCTTAAAGAAGATGCTTTGGTAGTAAATGCTTGTATAGTTACTTTTTCATATATTATCGAAAAGTATGTACAAGATAATTACCAATTAGAGCAAATTGGACAATCTATAGCTGTCACTGGTAATCTGCCAATATATCAGTTTTGCCATAATGGAAAGAACTTTGCCTTTTTAAAAACTTATGCAGGAGCATCGGCTTGTGTAGCGACTTTAGAAGATACTTTGTCGGAAATCAAAACAGATAAATATATAGTTTTTGGTGGAAGTGGGTGTCTGAATAAAGAGATAGCACATGGAAAGGTGATAATACCTACAGAGGCGTATAGAGATGAAGGAACGTCATATCATTATGTGCAAGCCTCTGATTATATTACAGTAAAAAATGCTGATATTGTCGCTACGTTTATGAAAGAAAACAAAATACCTTTTGTTAAAGGAAAAACATGGACAACAGATTCTTTTTATAGGGAAACAATCAATAATTTTGAGAAAAGAAAAGCTGATGGTTGCATATCTGTAGAAATGGAATGTTCTGCAATACAAGCTATGTTCGATTTTAGAAACTTAAATTTGTATATGTTTCTTACATGTGGTGATTTATTAGATGCTCCAAAGCATTTATTTAGAAATGGAGATGGACAGTATAAAGGAACACAACATGATGTAAGTCATTTTGAAATTGCATTGTCACTTGCTGAATATATAACAAGATAATAAAATTTAATTATAAAAGAAAAAATCGCTTAAGCCTTATGGTTTAAGCGATTTTTTCTTTAGAAAGTTTTTTACATAACCATATATGCTCAAAAAAATAACCCATTATGTTAATGGCGGTTCTTTTTCTGAGTTTTGGGATTGATGAAAGGAAATAAATGGTGGTTGAAAAAAGTAAATATCATTATAGGAATCATATTCCTCATCATTGATGGGTGCTGCTGGAATAAGTCCTGTGCAGTCGGTTGTGGAGCAACTATTCATATAATCAAATTCATCCGTACGATAGGGATCTCGATCCATAATGAAAAACTCCTTTCTATAATATAATTCCTTTGACATTTAACACTAAGAAAGTTTCCAAAGCGGTCTATATTTAGTATGTGAAATGAAACATTTATTATTCTGTATGATATTTCCTTTGCTTTTACTTGTTGTTTTTTTTAAATTATAGTATAATAAAAGCACCTTATTTTTTTTAAAAATTATAGGATAGAAAGGAAGTTAAAACATGAATGAAGTTTGGTCATTAGAGGAATTATATAAGGGTTGGAAAGATGAGAAGTTTTTAGAGGATATACAAAAATTAGATCAAAAAATCCAAGATTTTAATGAGTTTGCTGATAAAAAGTTGCTTTCTGATGGTATAACAAAACAAAGAGAAATAATAAAAGAGGGACTTTTAAAGTTAGAAGAAATTGTACAGCTTCAAACAAATCTGGGGGTTTATTGTGCTTTAAGACAGAGTGCAGATACAACAGACAGCCAAAGTGCATCGTATACAGGGCTAATAGAGAAAAAATCCAGCAACATGACAAAGGCATATACCAGATTGAAAAGTTATATTGCAAATGTAGCAGATCTTACAGAGGTTATTGGAGAAGATGAAATTTTAAAAGAATATAAAGATCTGTTAGAACAGATAAAAGAAACCGTCAAATATCAGCGTTCAGAAGATGTAGAAGAGGTTATGACAAAGTTAAATTTAAGCGGTGGCACAGCATGGAGTGATCTGCAAAGTTATTTAACTTCTATGGTAAAAGTAGAATATAATGGAGAGACAACCACTCTTTCTGCCATCCGAAATCTTGCTTATAGCCCTGATGCTACAGTACGTAAAGCAGCTTATGAGGCAGAACTAGGCTGTTATGAAAAAATTCAGGATGCAGTTGCATTTTCACTTAACAGCATTAAACTGCAAACGATTACAACAGCAGAACTAAGAGGATATGAGTCGCCATTAGATATGACACTGAAACGGTCTAGGATGAAGAAGGAAACTTTAGAAGCAATGTTGACTGCAATTAGGGAATATCTTCCAAAGTTTCATGAATATTACATAGCTAAGGGAAAACTGTTTGGATCTGAAAATGGACTTGCTTGGTACGATATGTTTGCACCTGTCGGAAAAGTTCATAAAACCTATACAACGCAGGAAGCAAAAGATTATCTTTTAGAATTGTTCGCAACATTTGCACCAGATTTAAAAGAAATGGCAGCAAGAGCATTTGAAGAGGCTTGGATTGATTTCTTTCCTCGCAAGGGAAAGGTTGGAGGAGCTTTTTGCTGTAATATTCCTACTTTAAAACAAAGCCGAGTACTTACAAATTTTGATGGTTCATTTAGTGATATTGTAACGATTGCTCATGAACTTGGACACGCATATCATAATCAAAATATTCATTCTCATCGAATTTTAAATTCAGATTATACTATGCCAGTTGCAGAAACAGCATCTACATTTAATGAAAACGTAGTAATGAAAGCAGCTATTTCTACTGCATCTGGTGAAGAAAAGTTAGCTCTATTAGAAAGCCGCCTACAAGATACAGCACAGATTATCTGTGATATTTATTCCAGATTCTTATTTGAATCGGCAGTATTTGAAAAACGTTCGGATAAGTTTTTATTTCCGGATGAATTATGTGAACTCATGCACAATGCTCAAAAGCAAGCATACGGAGAAGGGCTTTTAGAAGAAACATTACACCCATATATGTGGATTTGTAAGAGTCATTATTACAGTGCAGGTTTAAGTTTTTATAATTTTCCATATGCGTTTGGAGGATTATTCGCCAGAGGATTATATGCAAAGTACGAAAAAGAGGGAAAAGAATTTCTTCCAAAATATCGTAAACTGTTATATTCTACCCCGATATGTAGTGTGGAGGATGCTGCTAATGTTGCAGGAATCGATTTGACAAATCCAGAATTTTTCCGTACAGGCTTAGAGGCATTTGCAAAAGAGATCGATGAGTTTATTGCATTATCACAACAGATAAAGCAAAATTAGAATGGATGAAATACCATGAGTCATAGGACAAAATTAAGAATAAATAAGAAAATAAAAGAACAAATATCACATGAAAGACTACAAGTTATTATAAAAGATCAATCAAAGAAGCGTTTAAAAGGTCAAAAATGGCTATGGATTCTTTTATGTTATCCGATTGGTGGACTATGCTTGATTTTAGCTCAAAATAGTAGTTTTTTAGCAGAGGAATTATTTTCTAAGAGAATATTTTGGCTTTTTTCTCAAAGTGTTGCTACAATAACAGGATGGATTCCTTTTTCACTTGCAGAAATGATTCTTGTAATCGGAATTCCAGTATTATTTCTTTTTTTTCTGATATATTTTATTCGGCTTGTAAGACAGAAAGAACAGCGGAGAAAATGTGTTCAAAATGGACTAATTCATGTGGGGAAAGGGGTTCTTATAGCAGGGGGAATCTTGTTTTTATGGTTTGTCTTAGGATGTGGAGTGAATTATTATCGCTATCCTTTTAGTTATTACAGCGGTTTAGAGGTAAAAGAATCTTCTGTAGAAGAACTCTATGGATTGTGTAGAGAACTTGCAGAGTGTGCAGGGTGTGCAAGAGAGGAACTTTTATCAGAAGAAGAATCTAAAATCTATCAGTATCAAGGGAGTATGAAAGAGTTAGGCAATGCAGCAAAACAAGCCTATATTACATTAGCAAGACAATATCCAATCCTATCTGGAATATATCCTTCTCCTAAACCGGTACTACTTTCGAAATTAATGTCAAGAACTGAGATTACAGGAATTTTTATTCCTTTTACAATGGAAGCAAATGTAAATATAGATATTCCTGATTATTCTCTAGGCTCGACGATGTGTCATGAATTAGCACATTTACATGGATTTATCCGAGAAGATGAAGCAAATTATATTTCTTATCTTGCCTGTATCCATTCTGGGAATCCAGATTTAGTTTATAGTGGATATATGGAAGCTTTAATTATATCCGCTAATGCTTTATATACAAAAAATAAAGAACTTTATTATCAAGTTAAAGAGTTATATACAACAGGAATGATACAAGATCTTGTTGATAATTCGTTATACTGGAAACAGTTTGAAAATACAGTAATCAGCAATACAGCAAATAAGATCAACGATGTTTATTTAAAGATAAACAATCAAGAAGATGGAGTCCAAAGCTATGGTAGGATGGTAGATCTATTATTGGCGGAATATCGACAACGACAAGAGGGGACTACTTAAAGTAATATATGGTAATTTAACTAATTCACTTGACTTTTTCCTTTTGCTACGGTAAGATGTTACAAACTTGTTAAGCAAGTTAAATAAAAATGTAATAATTAATTAAAACTGTAGCAGGAGGAAAACAAATGAGATTAAAGCAATTAAAAAAGAAAATAAAAGTTGTTTTTATAACGATGGGATTTATGATTGGGCTGTATAATGGATTTTTTGGTTCTAATAAAGAATACACGACAGTCTATGCAGCAGAATCTATCAATATAATAAGTAGAGGAACTTCTTATACAAACGAGGATTTAAAATATCTTACTGCAATTATATACTGTGAGGCACGCGGTCAGGAATATAAGGGAAAGCTTGCAGTTGCCAATGTAATTTTAAATCGTGTTGAGAGTGACATTTTTAATCATGTAACAACAATTCAAGAAGTAATTTATGATTGTAAACGATGGGGACGGCAGTTCAGTCCTGCTTATGTAAAGAAGAATGGGAAATGGACGACAAAGGGAAGTCCATTAGAAAAGGCATTAAAACTTTACGAAAAAGGAAATTATGCAAACTCAATCGATAAAGCTGCTATGGAAGAATCAAAAAAGGCAGCAAAGGCAGCATTAAATGGAAAACGTGCAGTTTCAGAAAAGGCTTTATATTTTAATGGCAATATTAGTACGACAAAAGCAAATTGTAAAAGAAACAAAATTGCCTATGTTATCATTGGGGATCATATTTTTTACAGAGCATCATAAGAGATAAGTTTTATTTCTATTTTTTTCATCTGCCCCTTTCCTATTTTTCAATCTTATGGTATGATAATATATATTCGCACAAAAAATTGGATAAAAAAAGATGGAAATTAGGAGAGCGGCATGATAGAAAATGAGAAAAAAGAACTAGAGGAAGAGAAAGAACTTACAAATGCCTCAAAAAATTTTATTGAACAGATTATTGAAAAGGATCTGGCAGAAGGACACTGTAAGACAGTAGTAACTCGATTTCCGCCAGAACCGAATGGATATCTGCATATTGGTCATGCAAAATCAATTTTATTAAATTATGGTCTTGCAAAGAAATATGGAGGAGTGTTTAATCTTCGTTTTGATGACACAAATCCAATGAAAGAAAAGGTAGAATTTGTACAATCAATTATAGAAGACGTAAAATGGATTGGCGGAAAATTTGAAGACCGCCTGTTTTTTGCGTCTAATTATTTTGATCAGATGTATGAAGCAGCAATAAAGTTGATTAAAAAGGGAAAAGCATTTGTATGTGATCTTTCAGCAGATGAAATGAAACAATATCGTGGAACGTTGACAGAACCAGGAAAAAATAGTCCTTTTCGTGATCGTAGTATAGAGGAGAACTTAGATTTATTTGAACGGATGAAAAATGGAGAATTTCCAGATGGATCAAAAGTACTTCGTGCAAAGATTGATATGGCTTCTTCTAATATTAATTTACGAGATCCTGTCATTTACCGAATTGCAAGAATGACACATCATAATACAAAAGATAAATGGTGTATCTATCCGATGTATGATTTTGCACATCCAATCGAGGATGCAGTGGAAGGAATAACACATTCCATTTGTACTTTAGAATTTGAGGATCACCGCCCATTATACGATTGGGTGGTTCGGGAATTAGGGTATGAATATCCACCAAAGCAGATTGAGTTTGCAAAAATGTATTTAACAAATGTAGTAACAGGTAAGAGATATATTAAGAAGTTAGTAGAAGATGGAATTGTAGATGGCTGGGATGATCCAAGATTAGTAACAATCAGTGCATTACGTCGTCGTGGTTTTACGCCAGAGTCAATTCAGATGTTTATGGAGTTATGTGGAGTATCAAAGGGAAATAGTTCTGTAGATTATGCGATGTTGGAATATTGTATCAGGGAGGATTTAAAACTAAAGCGAAAGAGAATTATGGCAGTACTAGATCCAATTAAACTAGTTATTACGAATTATCCAGAAGGTCAGACAGAATGGCTAACTGTTCCAAACAACCCTGAAAACGAAGAATTAGGAACAAGACAAGTTCTATTTGGTAGAGAACTTTGGATAGAACGAGATGATTTTAAGATAGAACCACCAAAAAAATATTTTAGATTATTTCCGGGAAATGAAGTCCGTTTAATGAATGCGTACTTTGTTACTTGTACCGGATATGAAACGGATGAATCTGGAAAAGTGACAAAGGTATTATGTACTTATGATCCTGAAACTAAAAGTGGAAGTGGTTTTACAGCACGTAAAGTAAAGGGAACCATTCATTGGGTAAATGCAGATAAAGCGGTTGAGGCTACAGTAAGATTATACGAAAATCTAGTAGATGAGGAAAAGGGAGTTTATAATGAAGATGGTACAATAAATTTGAATCCAAACTCAATATCTGTACTGGATTCTTGCTATTTAGAACCTGTAGTATTAGAGGCAAAGCCATATGACAGCTATCAGTTTTTACGCAATGGATTTTTCTGTGTAGATTATAAAGATTCTACGCCAGAACATTTCGTATTTAATCGAATTGCTTCATTAAAAAGCAGCTATAAGTTGAATTAACTAAAGGAGGAAAGCGGGATGTCAAGTTTATTTTCAAAGCTTGTATCTCTAGAAAATACAAAATTACCAGAAAAACAGGTATCTGTATCAAAAGAAGAGGACAAGAATGAAACACATCAAAAAAAAGAGCAGGATGCAGAAAAAGATTTTATCTTTGAAAAAACATTCCGCTGTCCGGTTTGTGATAATCAATTCAAATCGAAAACAGTCAAAACTGGAAGAGTAAAATTACTTTCTACAGATTTAGATCTTCGACCAAAGTATCTGTTTGTAGATTCTTTAAAATATGATGCAGTTGGATGTCCCATTTGTGGATATGCGGCATTAAGTCGATATTTTGACTATTTGACTTCTGCACAGTGTAAATTAATTCGCGAAAAAATTTCTCCTAATTTTAAAGGATTTGCAAAAGAAGGGGATTTTATCACATATGATGAAGCGATTGCTAAATATAAAGTGGCTTTGGCAAATACATTTGTAAAACATGCAAAGTTGAGTGAAATAGCATATACTTGTCTAAAAATCGGATGGTTATATCGTGGAAAGGCAGAAAATCTTTCTCCAGATACAAAAGATTATAACGAAGTAATAAAAAAGTTACAAGAAGAGGAAAAAGAATTTCTGGGGAATGCCTATAAAGAATTTACAGAGGCTTTTTCTAAAGAGACATTTCCGATATGTGGAATGGATGAAGAAACCACAACATATTTAATAGCTGCCCTAGCCAGCCAGACAGGACATTTAGATGAGTCTATGAGATGGATTTCAAAAGTACTTACCTCTAAAAATGCCAATGATCGTACAAAGGAAAAAGCAAGAGATCTAAAAGAATATGTGATGAAAGAAAAGAAGGAACAAGAGGAAAAGAAAGTAGAGGATAATAGGTGAAAGAACAATTATATACGATTCCAGTAAATGACGCATTTGATAAAGATTGTGAGTGTCCTATCTGTGAAATGTATCGTTGTTTAGAAAAAGATGCAGTGGAATTTACAATAGGTCCAAGTTATATGGAAGACGATGTTCGGATGGAAACAGATCGAGTTGGATTTTGTGCACAACATATTCGAATGTTATATAAAAGTCAAAATCGCCTTGGGATGGCTTTAATTCTTTTAACACATCTAAATCGAACGATTAAAGAAGCTGAAAAAGTGATAAAAAGTAGTAAGCCTACAAATAGTGGTTTTTTTCGAAAAAAGGCAGAAGTTTCACCTATAAAACACTTTTTTGACGGATTAGAAAATTCGTGTTATATTTGTAATCGAATTAGTGTTATGTTTGAACGATATTTAGTAACTGTATTTTATTTATATCGTACTGATGAAGAGTTTCGAAAAAAGTTCCATTCTAGTAAAGGATTTTGTTCAAAGCATTATGCACTATTATATGAGTTGTCTTCTACACATTTACATGGAAAAGAATTAGAAGAGTTTCTTCATGAACTCAACCAATTATATTTAGAAAATATGAAGCGGGTTAGAGATGATTTAGAGTGGTTTACAGATAAATTTGATTATCGATTTGCTGATGAACCGTGGAAAAATTCGAAAGATGCTCTGCCAAGAACAGTAGAAAAGGTAAATAGCATACAAATTGATTCATAAAAACTAAGAGGTATAGTTATGAATGATCATAAAAAAATAGATACAATTAAAGAGATTGTTTGGAATTTGTTGGTTTATGTGGTATATTTTGGGTATTGTACAGTTATGCTTTTACTTTTTCATCTATTGACATATAGTATTCTGCATTTACAGTGGACAATTAAAACAATATTGATTTTAGGTCTAATTGGTTCAACTATAATGATGTTAATACGTCTGATTCGAAGAGTTGGAAAAAATTAAACGGAATAGGAGAAAAAGAGTATGACAAATGTAAAAAACTATGAAAAGACGATGTATAATGAGGCATGGATTGAAGAACGTGCCGATCCTTATGTGTACAAACACACAGATGGAACATATTATTTTACAGGTTCAGTTCCTGCCTATGATCGAATTATTTTACGTAAAGCAGATACACTTGATGGACTTAGCAGCGCAGAAGAAGTTACTGTTTGGACAAAACATACAAATGGAATAATGAGTAAACATATTTGGGCTCCTGAACTGCATTACTTACAAGGTAAATGGTATATTTATTTTGCAGCCGGAGAAGAGGAAAATATTTGGGAAATCCGTCCTTATGTACTAGAGTGTGCAGATGCTGATCCGATGACTGGAAATTGGGTGGAAAAGGGGAAAATGCAGTGTGCAGATGAAGATGAATTTTCTTTTCGTGCATTTTCCTTAGATGCTACAGTATTTGAAAGTGCAGGAACGTATTATTATGTCTGGGCAGAAAAAGTTGGTGTTGGCAAGATGATTTCAAATCTCTATATCGCCCAATTAGAAACTCCTTGGAAATTAAAGACTGTTCAGGTGCTTTTAACTACACCAGACTATGATTGGGAAAGAATAGATTTCTGGGTGAATGAAGGACCTGCCGTTTTAAAACATGATGGAAACATCTTTTTAACCTTTTCAGCAAGTTCAACAGGAGCATGTTATTGTGTAGGAATGTTGACTGCAAAGGAAGGAACAGATTTATGTGATCCTCTTTCATGGAAAAAAGACAGATATCCTGTTTTAAAGACAGATAGCGAAAAGGGAATTTATGGACCTGGACATAATTGTTTTGTAAAATCCGAAGACGGAACGAAAGACATTATGATTTATCATGCTAGACCATATGAAGAAATTATTGGAGATCCATTATATGATCCAAATAGACATGCTAGAAAACTGACGATCCGCTGGAATGATGATGGAAGACCTGTTTTTGAATATGAAAAGCAAAATTAAATAAGAATATGAAAGGAGTTATAATATTAAGAAAATCATTTTGTTCTTAATATTATAACTCCTAATTGTATTATTTTTCTTCTGAATAAATTGGTTTATAACCAATACAGACATGGATATCCTGATTATAGTTTCCAAATCCAGAACCAAAAATGGTAACACCTCCAATATGTTTTGTATTTTCAGGAACTGCAAATTTTAATTTTAACGGACTTCTAAAATCTAATTTCATTGATTTTAAAGATACTTCTGAGATCTTAAGACCATCTATAAAAGTACCCTCTTGATTGACTACAATCAGTTTTAACATTCCATACTGATTCCAATTTGGAAACCACCAAGATGGAGTAAACAGTCCTCTTTCGTCTCCAAAATCTCCTGGACTTGTCCAATATCCAAGACATATTCCGTTCAAATAAAAATGGATATCGGAAGGCCATGTACTATTACTACCGGGAGCTTCTGAACCTAATTCTACTGAAATCATAATCTGTTCAATTTTTTGAGATGCTGGAATAAAATTTGGAATAATATATTCCACATAACCTCTACTAAACCATATAATATTGGCATCCATTCGATCGGGGTGAGAAAAATATCGGATATTATCTACTTCTCCAATCAAGGAGGAAGTTGTAGCAAGACCACAAGTTGGGGATACCTGATAATCACAATACTGTCCAATTTTAATATCTGTTTCATAAACATGACGGTTATCATCAGGAGGCAAGATATCAATTAATATTTTATCGAGATGAAGGGAGCACCTCTTTTCATTTCCATGTCCAGTTGATTCATTTGAAATTGTAATAATCCCACAGTCTTCTAGCCGTTTAATATGACTGGTCAAAGCACCATTCGTGATATTAAGACTACTTGCCAATTCATTCATATTCATTTTTTTATTCTGTAATAACTGTTTGATAATACCTATTCGAATATCTGAACCCAGTGTCTTAAATAAATCAAGCCCTTCTTCTAATGATGTAATATGTAACATGGTCTTTTATCCTTTCCTAATAAACCCCTCAATTTCTTAAATTATTCTATACATTTCAATCCACTCGCGGCAGTTAAGAACAAGACAATTATGTGAATTGCTTCATGGCAGTAGGGGAGGAATTACTGTTAATTGCTGAATTTTAAATCTCAATGTTTTTTAAATATTATATACAATTATAAAATATAAATCAAGAAGTAAACGAAAAATTATCCTCTAAATAAAAACTAGAACGAACTTTCTGTATTTAGTTGTATATAGTGCACAATTTTCTTGTATTTACATCTTGACAGTTCGCACAATTTTTTGTAGAATATAAATAAAGGTTAAGGAAAACTTAAAATACTTTAGTTTTCTTGCAAAAAAAAATAAAGTAAGGGGGAAGGTGCGATGATACACAAAAAGCTGATGCGAGCAACAGCAATTGTACTGACATCTGTATTGTTTTTTGGTAGCTTTTCGCCTGATATGTACGTACAGGCACAAGAGCAAGCAGTGTCAGGAGGCACAAACACAGCTGCGACCAGTTCGGAGACCTATTCCAATGAACGAATTGACAATAATTATACTATAGTCAGTTCAAAGTATACTTTTCCAGAGTATACCGGTCAGAATATAGAATATCCGATTGACAGTGCTTTTACTGGAAGCGGCGGACAGCTGATTGGAGAAACTCAGAACTATAGTAAAAACAGCAAGGTACTAAAAGTAGAAATGGGAAAAGAGATATCACTTTCACTTTCAGTACCGCAAGATGGGATTTATTATCTTAGTTTTGACTATCTTTCCTGCGATGAATCTATTCTTCCAGTGGAAGCATCCTTGAAAGTCAATGGAGAATATCCATTCTATGAACTAAGACGCCAACTTTTTGAAAGTCTTTGGGCATCCAAAGAGGAAAAAAGTTATGATCGGTATGGCAATGAAATTATCAGTATTCCAGATAAGGTTTATGAATGGCAAAACAAATATATTATGGATGCAAGTTACCGCTATTCTGAACCACTTGGAATTCAATTAAAAGCAGGAGAAAACACCTTAACCTTAAATATCGTAGAAGGAACATTACTTCTTGGCAATATTACTTTAACTTCAAAACCTGTTATTGCACAATATAGCGGAAGTGAAAAGGCAGAAGGAAAAGGATTTGTTGAAATTCAGGCAGAAGAGTTTACATATCGAAATGATTCTTCCATTCGTGCTACTTGTGAATACGATCCAGATCTTTTTCCATATGAAGTAAAAAATAAAGCCTTAAATACGATAGACAGTGCATCTTTTAAAGACAGCGGACAAAAAGTTACTTATGAATTTCCAGTAGAACAAGCCGGAAATTATTACATAGCATTTAACTATCGTCAGACAGACAAAGCAGATTTCCCAGTTTTTATGAATATTGCAATAGACGATGTGATTCCAAATACTGCATTTGAAAATTATGCGTTTGCCTATGATAAAGATTATAAAGTTTATACTTTAGTAGATCCTGACGGTAATAAATTAAGTGTGAATCTCAGTGCAGGAACTCATACAATTTCACTTACTATCAGTATGGATCCTATTCGTTCCTCTTTAGAAAAGATAGATCAAATCATGAGTCAGGTCAACGACTTATCTCTTGAGATAACAAAGGTAGTAGGAACAAATAAAGATAAATATCGTGATTTCGATCTGGAAGCTTATATTCCGGGACTTGGAGATAAGTTAAAGGGCTGGGCAGCTGAGTTAGATCAGCTTATGGTGGAAGCAAAGACCTACAACCCAAAAGTAAACAAAATTGCAGCATTTTCTTCCTTGACAATTGCAAGCAGTCAGCTTCGAAGTCTAGCTAAAAAACCAGACGAACTTTTATACCGGATTGGAGAGTTGGCGACCAGTACAAACTCCGTTAATCAGTATCTTGCAAATTTAACTGACTCTATCAATAAAAATAATTTTTCTTTAGACAGCATTTATTTTTATCAGGAAGGAGCAAAATCAGAACTTCCAAAACCAGTCGGATTTTTCCGTGGTATCTGGCTTTCTATTGTTCGATTCTTCCAGTCATTTACATCACAGGCATATTCTACTTCTAATACAGATCCAGAACATCTTCAGGTATGGGTAAATCGTTCCAGACAACATCTCGAGATTATGCAAAAGATGATAGATGAAGATTTTACTGTTAAGACGGGAATAAAAGTGGATTTATCCTTAATGCCGGATCAAAATAAATTGGTTCTTGCCAATGCTTCCGGAGATTCTCCAGATATTGCAACAGGAATTAACTATTCTGTACCATTTGAACTTGCAATTCGTGGAGCATTAAAAGACTTAACAGAATTTCCTAATTTTAAAGAAGTAGCAGGAAGATACAGCGAGGGATTACTGATTCCATCAACAATTGGTGACAGTATTTATTCTTTACCAGAAACTATGAACTTCTGGGTATTGTTCTACCGCAGCGATATATTAGAAAAATTAGGGCTTACAGTTCCAGACACAATGGAAGAAGTCAAAGCAATGCTTACAGATCTTCAGATGAGAGGACTTAACTTCTATTATCCAACAGCTGGAATGGTCGGTTTAAAAAATTTCCATGGCACAACCCCATTATTGTTCCAGTATGGAGCAACTTTATATGGAACCTATGCAGGAAATACAACAATTAACAGTGAGGAAGCAGTAGAAGGCTTTACAGAACTCACAAATCTGTTTACTATTTACAATCTTCCAAAAGATGTACCAAACTTCTATCAGCATTTTAGAAATGGAGACTATCCAATTGGAATTGCAGATTTTGGTACATATAACCTGATCTCTAATGCTGCACCAGAAATTGCAAGTTCATGGGGAATTGCTTTGATTCCAGGAATTGTAGGAGAAGATGGAGAAGTAAAGAGATATTCGGCAGCAGGTGCAGACAGTACAGTAATGTTTGAATCGAATCCAAAAAGAGAAGCACAGGCATGGGAATTTATGAATTGGTGGTCTTCAGCAGAAGTTCAGGCAAAATTCGGACAAACTTTACAGATTACTTATGGTGATGAATATTATTGGAACACAGCAAACGCAGAGGCTTTTAAAGAACTTCCATGGAAGAGTGAAAATAAGAAGGTTATCTTAGAGCAGCTTACATGGGCAATGGAAGCTCCAAGAATTCCAGGAACTTATATGTTAGAGCGAGAATTGAGCAACGCATATAACTCTGTTGTTGTAGAGGGAGATAGTATTCGTATTACACTGGATAACGCAGTAAAACAGATTAATCGAGAAACTCAAAGAAAACTTGAGGAGTTCGGTTATGTGGAAAATGGAGAAGTTATAAAAGAATACGAGGTTCCTACAATAGAAACAGTACGAAGAATTTTAGGGAAAAACCGACAATCAAAAATAGGAGGTAAGCAGTGATATGGCTGAGAATGGCAAATTACGCAAAAGAACGAAGATTGCAAAGCGTGAAAATGGAAACCGTGCAGCATACGGCTTTCTAGCTCCATACCTGCTGCTTTTTACCACTTTCATTATTATACCAATGATAATTGCAGTTGGTCTGTCGTTTACAAGTTTTGATACTATTCAGACACCGACATTTCGGGGATTTTTAAACTATATTAACCTGTTGACACAGGATGAAATTTTTATGAAGAATGTCCTGCCAAATACAGTTGTTTATGCACTGATTGTTGGACCGGGCGGATATATTCTTTCATTCCTTGTAGCTTGGGCACTTGCACAGCTAACAAGTGTTCCAAGAACTATTTTGGCAATTATATTTTATTCACCAAGTATGACAGGAACAGTTGCTATGACCGTTCTTTGGAAAATTATCTTTTCCGGAGATCAAATGGGTTATATTAACAACTGGCTGATGAATTTGGGAGTGATAGATGAACCGATTGTTTGGCTGACAAGTGCGGATTATCTGCTTCCAATTATGATTATTGTAGCACTCTGGTCGAGTATGGGTGTTGGCTTTTTAGCAATGCTTGCAGGTATTTTAAATGCAGATGAGGAATTATATGAAGCCGCAGCAATAGACGGTGTAAAGAATCGTTTCCAAGAAATGATTTATATTACAGTTCCTACTATGAAGCCACAGATGTTATTCGGTGCAATTATGGCAATTACAGGTGCATTTCAAAATGGTGTCATCGGAGTACAGCTTTCCGGTGCAAATCCAACCCCAAACTATGCTGGACAGTTGATTGTCAACCATATTGAAGATTATGGTTTTATCCGTTATGAGATGGGTTATGCTGCAGCCGTTTCGGTAGTGTTACTGCTTATGGTATACGTATTCTCAAAGGTATTCGGAAAACTATTCAGAGAGGATTAGAAAGGAGGAAAATTCCATGGCAGGATACCGAGGAAGTAATATTAACCCAAAAAGATTTGAAAAAGGACAGATCAAGATTATTCTTGGGCTGCTTCCACTTGCATTGTTTATGGGAATTCCGATTGTATTTATTGTTTGTCACGCATTTAAACCAATGGACGAGCTTTTTGCATTTCCTCCGAAGATTTTTGTTTCGAAGCCAACGTTTGAGAATTTTTCAAAATTGCTTCGTGCATCTCAATCTTCTGGAATTCCAATGAGCCGGTATGTATTTAACAGTATTATTGTAACTGGAGCAGTAGTAATCGCTTCCATCTTCTTTTCTACGATGGCAGGATATGCACTTTCTAAATTAAAATTTAAGGCCAAAAATACAATCTTAGAAATCAACAATATGGCACTTATGTTTGTATCCGTTGCAGTTATGATTCCAAGATACTTAGTAATTGATATTGTTGGAGTGAAGGGTACTTATTTTGCACATATCCTTCCACTGCTTGCAATGCCAGTTGGTCTGTTCTTAGTAAAGCAGTTTATCGATCAGATTCCAAATGCACTGATTGAAGCAGCTTATATCGATGGTGCAACAGATGTAAGAATTTATTGGAAGATTATTATGCCATTGGTTAAGCCTGCGATTGCAACAACAGCAATTCTTGCTTTCCAAGCTGTTTGGACCAATGTAGAAAGTTCAAACTTATATGTAGATGATGAAAGTATGAAGACAATGGCGTTTTATTTGAATACTCTTTCCAACGCAAATAACTCTGTAGCAGGACAGGGAATTCAAGCGGCTGCAGTATTAATACAGTTTTTACCAAATATGTTGATGTTCATTATACTTCGTAAGAGCTTCATGAACACAATGGCACATTCCGGTATCAAGTAAGGGGGAGAGGCGGATATGAAAAAAAGAAGCAGAATCCTGCTACTTGCATTACTCATTTGTGCGATGAGTCTGCCAATGATAGCAGGAGCGGGAACACCATATAAAACATATACCGTCGATGGGTACGGATATGTGACAGAAACACAGACAGCGTATTCGCCGCTTACCGCAATTACAAAAGTAGGAGAAACTTCTTTTGTAAGACCAGTGGATATGTCTCTGTCAAAAGAGGGTATTTTATACATTGCTGATGCAGGTGCAAAACTTATTTTAATCTGTGACTTAGAAGGACAAGAAGTCGGAAGAATCGGAGAAGGAATTTTATCCGAGCCTACAGGTGTGTATGTATCAGCAGATAATACGATTTATGTTGCTGACCGTGCAGCAAAAAGAGTATTTGTATTTGACAGCTTAGGAAATTTAAAGCAAGAATATGGAAAGCCAACTTCTCCAATCTATGGAGATAATATGGATTTCAAACCTCTAAAAGTAGTTGCAAATGAGAGCGGAACAATGTATATTATTTGTGAAGGAAATATGAATGGTATTGTTCAAATCAGTCCAGTAGAGGGTGGTTCTTTTCTTGGATATTTTGGTACGAACTTTACAAGACTAAATCCATTCCAAGTTCTTCAGAGAATGATTTTAAGCGATGCCCAAAGAGCTCAGTTGCTTGCTACAATTCCTTCAACTCCAACAAATCTTGCCATTGATAAAGAAGGGTTAATTTATACGGTAACTCAAGGAGATGGTGAGAGCAGTTTAAAGAAATTAAATATTGCAGGAAATAATTTAATTATTCCAGATGCCTATGATGAATTGTGTGCGGCTGTTACGACTGGAAATTATGAAAACATTTTTGTAGCATCTAGTGACGGATACGTTTATGAATATAATGAGGAAGGCGAACTTCTATTTGTATTCGGTGGAAGAGATGACGGAAGGCAAAGAATTGGTCTTTGTAACAAAGTAGAAGCGATTGAAGTAGATGCCCAAGATCGGATTTATTTATTGGATTCTGATAAAAAGCAGATTCATGTTTTCGAGCCGACAGAATTTACAGACCTATTACATGAAGCATTATATTTGTATTCTAAAGGACGTTATACAGAAAGTAAAGCACCTCTTGAACAAGTACTTCAGATGAACAGCCTTTTTGATTATGCAAATAAGGCAATGGGGCGGGCATATTTACAGGAAGAAAATTATCCTTCTGCTTTAAAGTATTCCAGACTTTCAAAAGATTTTAATGGATATTCTGACGCATTTTGGGAAGTAAGAAATGTGTGGTTAAGAAATAATATAGTACCGGCTTTTATCATAGTTATACTTTTAGTGGTTTTAATTAAGGTACTGAAAAATCTTCAGAAGAAAAAAGGAATTTTTGATCCAGTTTTTCGTGTATTTTCTAAAGTGAAAGAACGGATTTTAGTAAAACAGTTAAAATATAGTTCTTATTTTATGAAACATCCAGTTGATGGCTGTTATGGAGTACGTAGGGAACAAAAAGCGTCATTTTTATGTGCAAATCTTTTACTGCTTGCTTTTATTATTTTGTCTATCCTAAATAAGTATTATTGTGGATTCTTGATGAAGACAGTCAGAGAAGGCAGATATGATTTACTATCGGATATTGGCGTAGTATTAATTGTTTTTCTTGCTTTGACAGCTTGTAACTATTTGGTAGTCACAATTAATGATGGAGAAGGTTCTTTTAAACAACTCTATTGTGCATATGCGTACTGCCTGACACCGTACATTATTATTAAGCCGTTTGTTATTATTATCAGTAATGTGTTGACACAAAATGAAGTATTTGTTCTTCAGTTTGCTGATTTATTTATTGAAGTGTGGATAGTAATTTTATTATTCCTCTCCATTAAAGAAGTAAATAACTATTCTGTAAAAGAAACCGTAAAAGTAATTCTTTTGACAGCATTTACTATATTGATTGCAGCATTATTGGTATTTATTATCTATGTTTTAATGTCACAGGCAATTGAATTTGTTGTAACGGTTATACGAGAGGCGGTGTATCGAATTGGAAATTAAAAAGAAAGGGAAAAAGCTTTGGATTGCCATTGTTCCAATTTGTCTGTTGTTAGTAGCAGGAATTATCACAGTGGTTTTCCGCAGTGGAGTAGAGGCGGAAGCAAAGAATTCTCCGATTGTCAATGCTCCAAAGGGCACAGGTTCCTCCGCTGCATTAAGTGCGGCCATTGTGCCAGATACGACGCAGACCATTAATGATCACAAACTGGTTGCGGAAAATGAAAATTATCAGCTTTACTTATATGAGCCAACACTTTCTATCATTATGAGAGATAAAAACAGTGGTGCGATTATGGAATCAACGGTTCACAATGATAAAGGGTTAGAAGGAACAAATGCAACATGGAGTGGTTTTTTGCAGTCAGGAGTTGTTGTAGAGTTACAAGAGGATACAAATAAACTCCAAAAAAAGCTAGATTTAGTAAACTCAGGTGCTAAGATAACAGTCAATTTAGTAAAGGGCGGTTTCCAAGCACAGATAGATTACCCAAATTATCAGTTTGGTTTTGATATGGAAGTGCTTCTCTATGATGACGGCAGTTTTACAGCTTCCATTCCAGAGTATTCTATTTATGAAAATTCAGAGAAACAAAAAATTGGTAATATCTATATTTTTCCATTACTCGGACATACCTATTTAGGAGAACGAGAAGGGTATATGTTAATTCCAGATGGAAATGGTGCATTGATTTATTTAGATGATAAAGAGGGAAGATTTTCAGCAGGATATTCTCAAAAAGTGTTTGGATCAGATATTGGAATTGATGAGTCTTATATTCTCTCTTTATTCTGGGATAAATATGAAACACATAATGATGCAGAGAAAGTTCTCGCTCCGATTTTTGGAATGGTACATACTGATTCAGAATTAGGATATCTTGCTGTAATTGAAAAGGGAGAAGAGGAAGCAACGATTTGGGCAACTCCAAATGGTGCATATACAAATTATAATTGGACTACTGCATCTTTTCGTAAGTCAGCAACTTATGTACAGCCAACTTCCAATTCCGGTGGTTCTGTAACAAAAGTCACAGATAGAATTCCATATGATATCCAGATTCGTTATTTTATGGTACATGGAAAAGATGCAACCTATACAGGACTAGCAAATCGCTATCGTGATTATTTATTAGAACAAAACGAGCTACAAAAAAGTGATAATAGTTTTAATATCAGACTAGACTTTTTAGGGGCAGATGTAGAAAATTGGTTGTTGTTTAAAAAGAGTGTTACTATGACAACCACAGAAAATATTGAAGAGATTTATGAAGGTCTGCAAAAACAGGGTGTAGTTGATATTATTTCTCTGTATAAAGGATGGCAAGACGGCGGTATTTGGGATCTTCCTGTAACATCATTTGATGCAGAAGGATCGATAGGCGGAAACCGAAAACTAAAGAATTTAATTAAGAGTTCAAAGGAAAAAGGAATCCGGCTCTATTTGTATCAAGATGTTATGAGAGCAAATCCTGACACCTCTAATACTACATTTAATACAGTAAAGAAAATGGATAAAAGACTTTATTCAGAAAATACCCATAGAGATGTTTTTGAAGAATTTGTGTACTGGACGCCATCAAAAACGACTTCCGTGGTCAATAAATTAGTAAAAAGTTTTTTAAAGAATGATATCGATCAAATTGCATTTTCTGGAGTCTCAAATAATCTTTATACTTATACAATAAATGATACTATGAGAACCAGACAGAGTACAAAAGATAGTTATGAAAAACTGATTAGTTCGATCAGTGAGCAGACAGATTTATTATTAGAAGAACCTTTGTCCTGTTACTGGAAATATACAGATGCCCTCATTGATATGCCAATGGGAGATTCCGATTATATTTTCACTGATCAGAGCGTTCCATTTTTGTCTATGGTATTAAAGGGTATCATTCCAATGTATGGAGATTATGTAAACTTTGAAGCAAATAAGGATCAATATTTCTTGAAACTGATTGAAACTGGAATTTTTCCTTCCTTTTATTTGACATATGAAGATCCAGCAAAATTAATTTATACAAACTCCTGTAATATTTATTCTTCTGAATATCGTGTTTACCGCGATACGATTGTTAAATATTACAATGAACTGAAAAAAGCGGACGATTTAATCAAAGACAGTTATATGATTGAGCATGAAAAGTTAGATAATGGACTGACTGTAGTTACTTATAACAATGGAGTGAGATTTTATATTAACTATTCCAAAAAAGATATTGCGATGAATGGAATAACTGTACCAGCAATGTCATATAAGGTAGGTGAGGCAGAATGAAGAAAGTAAAAGTAAAAAAGTATAAACCTGGAAAGTTAAAACGACGTGAAAATTTAATGGGTTATGTCTTTGTCCTGCCTTGGCTGATTGGAATATTGGGACTTGTACTCTATCCATTAATACAATCCTTTAATTTCTCTCTCAATAACATTATAATGCTTCCAAGCGGAAGAGTCATGCAGTTTATTGGGATAGACAATTATACAAGAATTTTCTTAAAAGATCCGACATTTATTTTAGATTTAAAGAGTTATATTACAGAAACAATTATTGCAGTACCAGTTATTGTAGCCTTTGCGTTAATTATTGCTATGCTATTAAATGGAAAAATCCGTGGTCGCGGATTTTTCCGGATGATTTTCTTCCTTCCAGTAATTATTGCAAGTGGTCCAGTTATGACTCAGTTAGTAGATCAGGATGCAGCGACCATTCCAATGCTGAATTTAACCATGATTCAACAGATGTTAAATCAGTATCTGCCGGGATTTTTGGCAGAGGGAATTTCTAGTATTTTTAGTAATATGATTACCCTACTTTGGTATTCTGGTGTACAGATTTTGATCTTTTTAGCTGCACTTCAAAAAATTGATACTTCACTGTATGAGGCGGCTAAGATTGACGGTGGTTCTGCATGGGAGTGTTTTTGGAAAATCACCCTTCCAACCATTAAGCCAATGTTACTTTTGAACGCAGTTTATACTGTTATTTCTCTATCCAATAATGATCAAAATAGTTTAATTACATTAATTTATACTACAATGCTTTCTGCAACAGGAGGATATGGGTACGCTTCTGCTATGGCATGGTGTTATTCTATTATTGTTACGGTTATTGTAGCTGTCTTTGCTCTGATCATTATGGGAAGAAAAGATATCTATGAACGTCGTGCAAAGAAATACCGCAGAGAAGTAAAGAAACAGGAAAGACTTGCAAGAAAGATAAGGAAAAGGGGGTTAAAAAATGAACAGCGTAACGCAAAAAAAGCAGCGTAATAAACTCCCTTCCTATAAGGGTGCATGGAAAGATAAAACGAAAAAATTTATATTTGGCTCAAAGGAGAAGGAAGGAGCTGGAAAGCAGATTGTTGTTTACATTTTACTGATCAGTATTGGATTTGTATATCTATATCCTTTGCTTTATATGATTAGTAAAAGTTTTATGCCATTAAATGATCTGCTGGATACTTCAATTAACTGGCTTCCAAGCAAATTTTATTTAGACAATTATAGACAGGCATTAAAGTCGATGAATTATGCGAAAGCATTAAAAGACTCTATTATTATTGCCGGAGTTCCGACCTTAGTTAATATAATTGTATGTGCATTTGTAGGATATGGTTTTGCTAGATATGAATTTAAAGGGAAAAAACTGATGTTAGGGTTATTGATTTTTTCCTTTATCATTCCGCCACAGGCAACCATGATGCCAACGTATGTATTTTATAATGATATAGGTTTGCTTAATTCTTTAAAGGCATTTATTATTCCTGCCCTATTAGGTCAGGGCTTAAAAGCACAGATCTTTATTTTAATTTATTACCAGTTCTTCCGTCAAGTGCCACAAGCACTTATCGAGGCAGCAAAGATCGACGGAGCAGGACATTTTAAATCGTTTTTCCGTATTGCCATTCCATCAGCAGGACCAGCAATTTTAGTTGTATTTTTATTCTCGATTGTATGGTATTGGAATGAATCCTACCTAACACAGCTTTATGTAGTAGGAGCTTTTGCAAAATCCAGTAGTTGGACGAGTTTAATTGTATCTTTAAAAACGTTTGAAACGAGTTATAACACTTCAAGAGCCGCCGCGGGAAGTTCTATGGTAGATATTAATGAATCCATAAAGATGGCAGGCACTATGTTGAGTATTTTGCCGCTATTAATTATGTATCTGATATTCCAGCGTCAATTTGTAGAAAGTGTTGATCGTACTGGTATTACAGGTGAATAATCACAAAGGTGGTTATTTATAGAAACAAAATTGAAGAGGAGGAATTTTGAATGAGGAAAAAGAAATTAGTAAGTTTAATGCTTGTAGCAGCACTCGGTATGAGTATGCTTTCCGGCTGTGGAAAGGATGAAAAAGATACAAATACAAATCCTACTCCAACACCATCGTCAAGCAATCAGGGAGACAATCAAGGGGATAATCAAGGAGATAACGATCAGCAAAACGCATCTGGTTTGCCTGCTATGACTACCGATCAGATTACTCTGACGTATATGCACTTTGACAGTGAAAATTTAGTAAAAGAAGTTGCTGCTGCCTTTATGGACAAATATCCAAATATCAAAGTAGAAACAATGGCATATGTTGCAGATGGTGAGTATAATAATACTTTGTTAAACTTGATAAATACGGGAGAAACTCCTGACTGCTTTATGATTCTTGGAAACTGTGATTTTGCTCTTTCTAATGCAGTTTTAGGAGATATGACTCAGTATTGGGAAAATGATCCAGAAAATCAGAATATTCTTTCTACAATTAATACTGCGAAATTAGGATATTATGGAACAGACAAGAAGCTTGCTACTCCAATGAAATTTTTCCCAGATGCTATCTATTGTGATTTAAACGTATTTGAAACATTAAATTTGGAAGCACCAAATACCGAATGGAAGTGGGATGAGATGGTTGCAGCTATTAAAGCAGCTACCAATACCACTGCTGGAACATATGGATTTAATCAGTTCCACTCTCTTGTTACTTATTATCCAGTAGCAAATGATCCAAATTGTATTGGAGAGTTTGGATGGGATGGAAAAGAGTACCATATGGAAAACTGGGCAAAAGGTGTAAATACATGGGCAGAACTATTAAACGGAAAATATCACGCACCATTTGGTGATACCGATGAGATGGAAGCATGGACAGGTGACAGAACTATGTGGGCTGCTTATTCTGGAAAATTAGGATTCCAGATAGATGCTTTCTGGACCTATTTGAATCTGTTTGACACTCCTGAGTACAGACAGCGCGGTATGGAATGGGTTCCATATACAACTCCATTGAGTGAAAGTGGAGCAACGTTTGGTGTACTTGACTTTGGTGGTATTTCTACATCAACAGAACATCCGAGAGAAGCATATGAATTGCTTAAATGGATGGGATGGGGTGTAGAAGGCTGGAAGACAAAATTAAAAGCTTTAAAAGATGTTGAAACATATAAAGAAGCTCCTTTATATAAGCAATCTATGCCATGCCCAATTACATTAGATGAAGCAATTTGGGAAGAGTTCCAACAATCCTTCTTCCCAACAGCACAGACCAGAAAGTATGAATCTGTTTATAATCCAATCGATGAAGAACCTCAGGTAACTGCAGAGGAAGATACAAAGTATGGAAAATATTTTGATGCTTTCTTTAAAAACTGTAAAAAACCAGTTCCATTTGGTGACTGCCAGATTCCGGGATTTTCAAATTTCTTATCAACCTCCTACTTTGCAGTTGGTGAAACTCCTGGTGTAGAAGATCAGGTTCGTCTCGAAGGAAAAGATGCAAACGACTTCGTTGATCAGCTTCAGCAAAAAGGTAAAGAAGCAAATCAGGCTGCATTAGACCAAGCAAAATTGGCATATGGACACTTAAATCCGCCAGTTGAATTAAATTACTAATTTGAATGAGAAGGCTTTGCAGGGCGTTTCTGCTCTGCAAAGTCTTTTATAAGTTAGAGGAGAGCTATGGAGAGTAAAGAAGGTGGACTTTTTTCACACGATCCAGCAATTTTTTATGATAAAGAACGAGAGTATTTTTATATCTATTCTACGGATGCTGGTCCAAACATCAAAAAACGGGTTGGAGGACAGATACGCCGTTCAAAAGATCTGATTCACTTTGAATATCTTGGTACTGCCCTAAAAGACGGAAAAATACCAGAAGAGGTAGTTCATCATACGAAGGCGGCAACTGTCTGGGCTCCAGATATTATAAAATATGAGAAAGAGTATAGACTATATTATTCTGCTTCGACTTTTGGTTCTCAATATTCTGCCATTGGACTAGCAGTTTCTTCTTCCCCAGAAGGTCCATTTGAACATCGTGGAATTGTAATTCAGACAACGCCAGAAAGTCCAGTCAATGCGATTGACGCAAATCCTGTGATAGAAGAAGAAACAGGAGATCATTATATGGTATACGGTTCGTTTTGGGGTGGTATACGAATTTTAAAGTTAGATAAAGAAACCGGACTTGCCGCAGAAGAAGGCTATGGAGTTTCTATAGCCAGACGTTCCAAACTTGCCAACACAGCAATAGAAGGAGCATATGTTAAATATCATAGAGAAACAGGATATTATTATTTATTTGTTTCTTATGACTCACTGGCAAATCTGTATAATGTGCGTGTGGCAAGAAGTAAATGTATTAAAGGACCGTATTTAGATTATCATGGAGTGGCAATGACCGATCTTTGCCTGCCACCAAATCATGTTGGATTAAAGATTACAACAGGCTATAGTTTCTTTTCTGGGACTGGATTTTTAGCACTTGGGCATAATTCTGTACTCAATTATAAAGATGAGTGGTTTCTTATCTGTCATGCAAGATATGAAAAAGATCCAAGACTACATTGTTTAAACGTAAGAAAAATGTTATTTACAGAAGATGGATGGCCATTAGTCAGCCCATCGTTATATTCTGGTGAAAAGGTAGAGGAAATAAAAGAAACAAAAGTAAAAGAAGTTGTATGTGGAGAATATCTACGAATTGATTTTATGCAGGATGTATATAAACTCTGTGAAACTCCAGTGCCTATGCTATTATATTCAGATGGAACAGTAAAGCTTCCGGGGATTCGTGGACATTGGGAATTTGATGGAATGTATAGTCAGGTAAAAATTATATATAACGGTGTTAGAGAAATTTATTATATTCTTCCGGGTTTTGATAGAGAAAATGATAGAACAACTTATGTTATGACGGGAATGAATAATAATGGTAATTGTATTTGGTGCAAAAAGTTAAATTAGAATATCACCAGAATAATAAAAAGTAATAAAGGAACACTAAAAAAATAAAAGAAGGAGAAAAAATGATGCTAAAAACAAAAAAATATCAATTTTGGTTTGCAACTGGAGCACAGGATTTATATGGAGAAGACTGTTTGCGTGAGGTAGAAGAACACTCTAAAGTGATTGTAGATAAACTCAATAAAAGCAAAAATCTTCCTTATGAGGTAGTATTAAAACCAACTTTAATTAATCAGGCTTCGATCCGTCGTTGCTTTAATGAAGCAAATGCCGATGAATTATGTGCAGGAGTTATTACATGGATGCACACATTTTCGCCTGCAAAGATGTGGATTTTAGGACTTCAGGAGTTTCGGAAACCATTATTACATCTGCATACACAGTTTAATCGTGATATTCCTTATGATACAATAGATATGGATTTTATGAATCTAAATCAGTCTGCCCATGGAGATAGAGAGTTTGGTCATATGGTAAGCCGTCTTGGAATTGAGCGAAAGGTAGTAGTTGGTCATTGGAGTGAAGAAAATGTTCAAAAACGAATTGCTTCTTGGATGAGAACTGCGATTGGTGTTATTGAAAGTAGTCATGTGAGAGTTGTGCGTGTTGGCGATAATATGCGTAATGTTGCAGTAACAGAAGGTGATAAAGTAGAGGCACAAGTAAAGTTCGGATGGGAAATTGACGCATATAATATTACTGATGTTGCAGAATATGTACAGGCTGTTTCTGATGCAGATGCTAATGCTTTAACCGATGAATATTATGAAATGTATGATATTTTATTAGAGGGAAGAGATGAAAAGGAATTTAGAGAGCATGTCAAAGTACAGGCGGCGATCGAATTGGGATTTCGCAAGTTTTTAGAGGAGAATGACTATCATGCTGTAGTAACAAATTTTCAGATGCTATCAGGATTAAAACAGCTTCCGGGACTTGCAATGCAGCGATTGATGGCAGATGGATATGGTTTTGGAGCAGAAGGAGATTGGAAAACAGCAGCATTACTTCGTGTAATGAAAATTATGACCGAAGGGCTTTGTAATGGAACTTCCTTTATGGAAGATTATACGTACCATTTAGAGCCGGGAAAGGAAGTCATTTTACAATCCCATATGTTAGAGGTCTGCCCAAGTATTGCAAATGTAAAACCTGCAATTAAAGTAAACCCTCTTACAATGGGAAATAGAGAAGATCCGGCAAGATTAGTATTTACTACAAAACCGGGAAATGGGGTTGCCTGTTCACTTGTAGATTTGGGAACAAGATTTCGTCTGATTATCAATGATGTAACAACATTAAAACAAGAAATTCCTATGCCAAAACTTCCAGTTGCAAGTGCATTATGGAAGCCAGAACCAAACTTAATCACAGGGGCAGAGGCATGGATTTTATCCGGCGGAGCACATCATACTGCATTTTCTTTGGATTTAACCAGTGAACAGATGGTAGATTGGGGTGCAATGATGGGAATTGAGTGTGTTGTAATTGATAAAGATACTACGATTCGTAATCTAAAGAATGAACTTAGATGGAACGAAGCAGCTTTTCGTTAAGAAAATGTATTTTTTATTTAAGAAGTTTATTATTTTTTTATAATAAAAACGAAAAAGTGAGAATATGAGAGTATATAAGAGAATAATTGAAAAAACAAAAGATTAAATAAAATATAAAACGGGCTGGATAGTTGCGAAGAAACATAAAATTAACTAATATATACTCAATGATTAGCACTCAATATAAATGAGTGCTAATAAAAAGTACCGAATAGGTAGAAAGTAATGAAGGAGGAAGTTATCATGAAGTTAGTACCATTAGGAGATAAGGTTGTATTAAAGCAGTTAGTAGCAGAAGATAAGACAAAATCCGGTATCATACTTCCGGGGCAAGCAAAGGAAAAGCCACAACAGGCTGAAGTAATTGCTGTTGGTCCAGGTGGAATGGTAGATGGAAAAGAAGTTACTATGCAGGTAAAAGTAGGCGATAAAGTAATTTATTCAAAATATACTGGAACAGAAGTAAAATTAGAAGATGAGGAATATGTCATTGTAAAACAGTCGGATATTGTGGCAATCGTAGAAGACTAAAAGAATTCGGATATGGAGGAATGAATCATGGCAAAAGATATTAGATATGGCTCAGATGTCAGAGGGGCATTAGGAGCAGGTGTAAATAAATTGGCAAATACCGTAAAGGTTACACTTGGACCAAAAGGAAGAAATGTAGTTTTAGATAAATCTTTTGGAGTTCCGTTGATTACAAATGATGGTGTTACCATTGCGAAAGAGATTGAATTAGAGGACTCCTTTGAGAATATGGGAGCTCAGTTAGTAAAGGAAGTTGCTACTAAGACAAACGACGTGGCAGGAGATGGAACAACTACTGCTACTGTATTAGCTCAGGCAATGATCAATGAAGGTATGAAGAATTTAGCAGCAGGTGCAAATCCTATTATTTTAAGAAAGGGAATGCAAAAAGCAACAGATTGTGCTGTAGAAGCAATTTCAAAGATGAGCTCTAAAGTAACTGGAAAAGATCAGATTGCAAAGGTTGCAGCAATTTCTGCTGGAGATGAAACAGTGGGAGAAATGGTTGCAGATGCAATGGAGAAAGTATCCAAAGACGGCGTTATTACGATTGAAGAATCTAAGACAATGTTGACAGAATTGGATTTAGTAGAAGGAATGCAGTTTGATCGCGGATATGTATCTGCTTATATGGCAACTGATATGGATAAGATGGAAGCTAATCTTGAAAATCCATATATCTTAATTACAGATAAGAAGATTTCTAATACACAAGAGATCCTTCCAATTTTGGAACAGATTATACAAAATGGTGCGAGATTATTAATTATTGCAGAGGATATCGAGGGTGAAGCACTGACTACTCTGGTAATTAATAAATTAAGAGGAACGTTTAACGTTGTTGGTGTAAAAGCTCCAGGCTATGGTGATAGAAGAAAAGCAATGCTTCAAGATATCGCAATTTTGACTGGTGGTACTGTAATTTCTGATGAAGTAGGATTGGATTTAAAAGATACTACCTTAGATCAGTTAGGACAGGCGAAATCTGTTAAAGTTCAAAAAGAGAATACTATTATTGTAGATGGTCTTGGAGATAAGGAAGAGATAAGTGCTAGAATTTCTCAGATTCGTGCTCAAATTGAAGAAACTACTTCTGATTTTGATCGTGAAAAACTTCAGGAAAGACTTGCGAAATTATCTGGTGGTGTAGCAGTAATCCGTGTTGGAGCTGCAACAGAAACAGAAATGAAGGAAAAGAAATTGCGTATGGAAGATGCTCTTGCTGCAACAAAAGCGGCTGTAGAAGAGGGTATTATCGCAGGAGGCGGTTCTGCTTATATTCACGCATCGAAAGAAGTAGAAAAATTACTTGCTACTTTAGAGGGAGATGAGAGAACAGGCGTTAATGTTATTTTAAAAGCTTTGGAATCTCCACTTTCTTGTATTGTAACAAATGCTGGATTAGAAGGTGCAGTTGTTGTCAATAAAGTAAAAGAATCTGAACCAGGAGTTGGATTTAACGCTTTGACAGAAGAGTATGTTGATATGGTAAAAGATGGAATTTTGGATCCTGCAAAAGTAACAAGAAGTGCACTTCAAAATGCTACTAGTGTGGCAGCAACCTTCTTAACTACAGAAGCGGCTGTAGCAAATATCAAAGAAGAAACTCCAGCAGCTCCAGCAGGTGGTGCTCCAGGAATGGGAATGATGTAAAAATTTTGATGAAATAGATTAGTAGAAGCAGAGGATACTGTTCAATAAAATTTTGGACAGATCCTCTATTCTTTTTTATATATTCCACTTTATGATAATTTATAAAAATGTTGTTAAAACGGGAAAAAGGGCTTTTCCTTTGAGATAAAGTTTAGTATAATAAGAAGAACAAAAGAAAAACAGATTTAAAAAGGAGGATATGATGAACGAGTCATATGCAGAAGCATCCGTAAAGAAAAAGCAGACAATAAAGGATCATCTGATTAGAGCGGGCTTAATTACTTTAATGATATTGTTGCTTATATATGGAATGCCGATTTTAGGAATGTTTGCGGTACCAGTGATAAGTCTTATCTTTTTGGGCTGTATCTTTATATTTCCACGTCTAAAGATTGAATATGAATATATTTTTTGTGATGGACAGTTGGATTTTGATAAGATTATGGGAGGGGCTAAAAGAAAGACTGCACTTAGAATTGATTTTGAGAGAGTGGAGATTATGGCACCAGTAAATTCACATGCCCTAGATCCTTATCGAAATAATCCACAGATAAAAGAAAGAAATTTTACCTCTTTAGAGCCAAACCGTAAAGTTTATGCGGTAATTGTAAAAGAGGAGGGACTTCTTAAAATTTTATTTGAACCAGATGAAAAAATTATTGAAGCAATAAAACAAAAGACACCAAGAAAGATTGTTGAAATGTAAAATAGGCAGAACAAGGATTTATTAAAATCCTTGTTCTGCCTATTTTCGTGCAAAATCGATCTACCCTCTTGACAAGCAATCAAAAAGAAAGTATACTTGTAAAAATCAACCCTAATCTGTCAAAAGCACCGAAGAACTGAGGCATCGGTGACAGGAATAAGGGGATACGTAAAATAAAAAAGAAAGTGAGGACAGTGCAATGGGAACGATTATAGGTGAGGGTATTACCTTTGACGATGTACTTTTAGTGCCTTCCTATTCTGAGGTAATCCCGAATCAGGTGGATTTGTCAACTTATCTGACAAAAAAGATCAGACTGCATATTCCAATGATGAGTGCAGGAATGGATACAGTAACAGAAAATCGTATGGCGATTGCGATGGCAAGACAGGGTGGAATTGGTGTTATTCACAAGAATATGTCCATTGAACAGCAGGCAGAAGAAGTTGACAAGGTAAAACGTTCCGAGAATGGTGTTATTACCGATCCATTTTCTCTTTCTCCAGAACATACACTTCAGGATGCAGATGATTTGATGGCAAAGTTTCGTATTTCTGGTGTTCCGATTACAGAAGGAAAGAAACTGGTCGGCATTATTACAAACAGAGATTTAAAGTTTGAAACAGATTTTTCAAAGAAGATTAAAGAATCTATGACTTCCCAAGGCTTAATCACTGCAAAAGAAGGTATTACACTGGAAGAAGCCAAAAAGGTTTTAGCTGACGCAAGAAAAGAGAAACTTCCAATTGTAGATGAAGAGGGAAATCTAAAGGGTTTAATTACTATTAAGGATATTGAAAAAACGATTAAGTATCCATTAGCAGCAAAGGATGAACAGGGACGTCTTTTATGTGGTGCTGCTGTTGGAATAACGGCAAACGTATTAGAACGTGTTGATGCACTTGTAAAGGCAAAAGTAGATGTTATTGTATTAGATTCTGCTCATGGTCATTCTATTAATGTCATTCACTGTGTGAAGATGATTAAAGAAAAATATCCGGATTTGCAGCTAATTGCTGGAAATGTTGCTACAGGTGATGCTGCAAAGGATCTAATTGAGGCAGGAGCAGATTGTATTAAGGTAGGAATTGGACCGGGATCGATTTGTACTACCCGTGTCGTTGCAGGAATTGGCGTTCCTCAGATTACGGCAGTTATGAACGTTTACGAGGTGGCAAAGACATATGATGTTCCAATTATTGCAGATGGAGGAATTAAGTATTCTGGAGATCTGACTAAGGCGATTGCTGCTGGAGCAAATGTCTGCATGATGGGAAGTATGTTTGCAGGTTGTGATGAAAGTCCAGGAACGTTTGAATTATTCCAAGGAAGAAAGTATAAGGTCTATCGTGGAATGGGTTCGATTGCAGCAATGGAAAACGGAAGCAAAGATCGGTATTTTCAAGCAAATGCAAAGAAATTAGTACCAGAAGGTGTAGAAGGACGGGTTGCATATAAAGGGATGGTAGAGGATACTATATTCCAGTTAATGGGCGGATTACGTGCTGGTATGGGATATTGTGGTGCAAAAGATATTGAAACTCTTCAAAAAACAGGAAAGTTTGTAAAGATATCTGCGGCATCTTTAAAAGAAAGTCATCCACATGATATTCATATTACGAAAGAAGCTCCAAATTATAGTGTAGACGATAATTAATTCGTTTCATAAATATAGTATAGGGGCAGAAGCGAGAAACAGAAGCGACCAATATTTGGCACTTTTGTTTCTCGTTTTTTGTTTTTTTGAGCTGTAATTCATAAAAAATTAAAATATTGTGCCTTGATAAATAGATAAAAATATGAAATAATGATAGAAGAAAAAGAATAGCTCTGTCATTTGGACAGATGGCGGAATGGAGAACCTTATGGATCGGATTTTAACAAAGGAAGAATTTAAAAAGAAGAGAAAAAAGGTAAAATATATTAAACTTGGGATTATTTGTGTCGCTGCATTAGCACTTGTTATGATTGTGATTGTAGCTATTTTTTCTTTAATCTCTTCTTTATTTGGAAAGAGCTCGGAAAATTCTGCAATAAATGCACTAAAAAAACAAGTCACTATTAAAGAAAAGTTTTTGTCAAAAAATGACTATTCCAGATCAGAGATTAAAATGGAAACAGTGAAGGGAATAGTAATTCACTATACTGGTGATTCTGGGACAACAGCAGAGGGGCGTAGAGAATATTATGAAACATTAAAATCAGAACCTGCACAGAGCTGTCACTTTATTATTGGACTGTCTGGAGAAATCATTCAGTGTATTCCAACAGATGAAATTGCCTATGCGTCTTTAAGCAGAAATAAAGATACATTATCTATTGAATACTGTCATGAAACGAGGGATGGCACACCAAAAGAGAGCACCTATACTTCTTTAGTCAATCTAACTGCATGGTTGATGGAGAGTAATGGATTAAAAACTACAGATATCATGCGACACTATGATGTAAATAGTACTCCATGTCCAAATTATTTTGTAGATAATCAAGAACAATGGTCACAGTTTTTAAAGGACGTTGAAGATACAGTAAATAAAGCAAAGGATAGTAAATAAATAGAAAATATGGAATACAATACCACCGTTCTTTTCCCATTCTTTGGAGATACTAATATTAAATTTATTAGTGAGAAGGAGAGAAAGGAAATGCGACAGATGAAGCGATTTGTATGGCTAATACTTCTATTTTTACTATGTACTGGATGTAAAAAACAAGAATATATAAAAGAAGACAAAACAGTGGTATTACAAACGCAATTCCGACAGGCAGTAATCAATCGCTGTAAAGTAACAGACTGCTATGAAGAAACATATGTAAATACAGTTTCTGCTTTGTTGGAAGAACAAAAGAAAGCGGGTGATTATGATATAGATCATCCGCTTTTTATTTTAAATCCCTATGGAACAACTCCAAATATGGTATATATTTATTTAGGTCAGATGAAAGAGCACCCTTATATTAGTTATGAGGTTAAAGTTCCCAAAACAAATATCCCTTCTTTTTTTCGTAACTTTTATCTTCCTGTAGATATCAATGAACAAGGAAGTATTTCAGTAGAGGGTTTATTAGCAGGATTAATAGAAGGAGTAGTCAATGAGCTTCATTTATTTATTAAAGATGAAACAGGAACCATACAAAAAGAACAAACCTATCTTTTAGATCTTCGTGAAAGTTCTCCTTCTAAAGAAATAGAGCAAGTAGTTTTTTATCAGGCAGAAGAGGAAAAAATTCCAAAGGAGGGTTTGTTTTGTTGTAGTGTCAATTTACCAAACGAAAGTGGATACCTTTTTTATGATAACTATGGAATTTTAAGAGCTAGAATTGCTGCAAAGGAAGTAATTGCCTATGGAAAAGTATTGGCAGCAGGAAATCATCTTTTTTATGCTTCTGGTCAGGAAGAGTATGTTTTAGTAGATTATTGTGGAAAAATTAAAAAGAGATTTTATCAGGATCCGAAAGAAGTAGTACAAGATTATGTATATGATGAAGAGGCACAGACCATTCTAGTTTTAACCTGTGATAAAAAAAGTGGAAAACCATACTTTTATAAAATTGATCCGATAAATGGAGATATTAAAACTTTAAATACAAATCTAATACAAGAAAACTTTCACTATGTAGAAAAGCAACTTTTAGGAAGTAGAATTTCAATTAAGATGCTACAAGAGGGTGATTGTTTATTATCTGGAAGTCAGACAGAAGATGTATTTCGAATTAACCATTTGTATACACAGCCAGTAGTTCGGTGGATGTTATCTTCAAATAATGATGCTGAACAGATTGTCACTTTATCTGGGACAATGGCAAAATATCGAGGAATTTGTTCTATTAGTGATTCAAATGAAAAAAAACAACCGAAGGATAGTCTTTCCTTCGGCATTTTGGCAAAAACCAATAATCAAGCTTGGTTTGATGTCTTATCTGTGGATGAGAGTTATCATATGTTTTCCTCAAAAGGAAGATTCTGTCTTGGATCTGCAGCTGAAATTTTATCTGCTCATACGTATGGAAAACATCTCATTGTCGGAAAAAGTCAAGAAATTGATGAATATAACACAGAGGGACAATTAATCCTATCTTTGACTTTTTCTAAACCAACTATTTTAAATGTGCAAAAGATGACAATGTCAAGATATTGGTTTTAATAAATATAATTGCGATTGACTTGTAATAAAGGTGTATTTTTGTGCTGGTTTTTTTGATGGCGATAGCATAAATATAAAATTAAGCTTCCGAGAAATAAAATCAAAATAATAACCAAAGCACAATGAAGGAAAAATGTTTCCGGCAAAAGATTAATAATAGGATCGGTAGAAGGATGAAACATCCAATCGTCATTTCGGAAAAAAATTTTGTGCATTAGTACAAAAGCAGCATTAAAGTTAATAAGACATGCCAATGCAATGATAATAGGAAGGGCAAGTACAGTAATAGCACTAATGAGTAAATAACTGTACTGATCCTTTCTTTTTTTATACCAAATTCCAATTATTAAAAAAACAATACTAACTAATGCAGAAATATGAAATCCATCAAATAAAACTTTAACTTCAGCAAAATGAGAAAGTCCCTGTGCAGAGGAAGGCAGAGATGGAAATTGAAGAGCCCCCCGGTGGAAGAAAGAACAATAGTTAATCAAAGCATTATAGTTAGCTTTAATTTCTTGTACCGAAAGACCAGTTACCGTATCTAAATCTAACAGATGAATGTCTGCATAGTAAAGAGGACGAAAATAAACAACAAATAAAACTCCAAAAGATAATAGAAAAATCAAAAATAAGATTCCAATTATAAGATCGGTAATCAAAAATTTTTTTTTCTTTTGAATCAGTGGGCTAGAAATTTTCATTAGTTTAACAATACCTTTCAAAAACAGTCATAAGTTAATTTTTCTGTTCTTTAGTATACAACATAATCTAAGAATAAGCAACTGCAATTTTTACTCTGATATCAGGCACGAATGTCAAAAGTATATCGTTTCATTCCCATTTCTGGTTCATCTGGAGCAATAAATTCTTTCACCATATCCACAGGTCTTTCTCGCTGTAATACTTCTGAAAAAAATTGGAATCCTTTTTTTTCTAAACGGCTGGAAAGTAGCCCCATATGTTCGGAAAAAAGAGGAATTACATCAGAGTCTTCTATGTAAAATTTAGCAGATAACATAGTTTGGTTCAAATTTAGATGAATATCTAAAGGACCTAACTGTTCCATATCTAAGTGTAATAAGATATGAATTTTGTGCTGATCTTCAAAACGCCGGTTTTTTTTGGTATAGACATATAATTCGCTGTGGGCAGTTTGATTAGACAGACGCATTGGAAGTTGTACATAAGTAAACATCTGATTTAACGTTTTCATAAAATCAATATTTTCTCTTACATTTTGGGCAGTATCCTGAAACTTCTCTTTTCCTTGGGAATGAGATTCTTGTTCAAAGGATTCAGAAGAAAATTTAGTAAGTTCAGATAATTCTTCATCTAAACGTTCATAGTAGTGTTCTAAGGCGTTTGGTTTCGTTAAATCTTTTGGAGTTAGTGTCCAATGGGCAGTTAATAATTCTTTTAATACGGTTTGTATTTGATGAGATCCTAATAATTTTTTAGCTGCGGTTGGATTTGTTTCGAGTTGATGTTTTAAAATATTTCGTAATTCCTTTCCTGAAATAGTTCCTTTTTCTATAGAAGAAAGTGTTTCTTCGGAAAGATGACTTTCCTTTAATTGTTCTGCAAGCGAATGTAATTCATCAAAAGTAAGGACAGATCCAGCAGCACAATCCTCTCTAAGCAAAGTTTGATATTGATTGACAATACTATAAACTTCAGCATTAGAAAGAGAATCAGGAAGGGAGGAAATAAGCTCTGGCAAAGGGACATCAGAAAGTTCAGGATTTTCCTGCAAGGCAGCATCAAAAATAAGATGTGCAGTTTCTGATATAGTAGCCTGCCCTGATACTAAACGAATTCTTGCCTCTTCTGGCAATTCATTAGAATCTAAGTGATCGGTCAGTGCAAGCAGACTATCCTGATTTAGTAAAGTGTCAATAGGGATATCTAAACTTTTGGCAGTTGGAGCATCGAATCCAGAGAGTTCGAAAAATTCGGAAGCAGTTGGTGATTCTAAAGAAGCAGCAGAATCATCAAAAAAAGTTTCTTTAGAAAGCATCTCAAGAAGATGTTCTACTAAAGGGGCATTATCGTTTCCTTTTTCTTCAAATAATTGCTCTACTAAGGAATCTAACTGTTGTATAATTCGATGTTCATAATTGCGGTAAGCTTCAAACTGAGAAGTTGTCACTTCTGTCATAGGAAGATGATATTTATTCATAAGAACAAGTGTTTCTATAGAGGAATTTTGGAAAAGAGTTGCCTGTTTTAATAGATTTTGGATACTAAATTTATTAATAGACATTTGATTTTCCAAAAGAGCTCTCACAACAGTAATATTTCGTTCTGTATGAGGAAGTCCTGCCCCTTCTAATGCTTTATCAATCATTTGTTCACTGGTTATAGTAGCATTTTCAGCTATTATTTTTAAAGACATAGAAGAAAGACTTGCTTGTGTCACCTGAAAAGTAGCACGAGAACCAATGGAAAGAGTAGTATTGGTATCTAAATGGGCGTGAATAATACGTGAGTCAGAAAGTTGTATTTTTACATCACGATCTCTTAGATCGATGATTTCTCCTTTTAATACTTGACCTTTTTCAAATCCTCCTGTAGTACCGGGAGAAGCCTTTGCAGAACCTGAGGAATTTGACTGCGACCGATTGACAGAAGAATTTGTCGTAGCTGCTGTCTGAGAAGCAGGAGTTCGTTCAATTTTTGAATCAATAGATGCCATAGAGTACGCTCCTTTCTGTACCTGATAAATTATTCATCGGCTAAAAGGAAAATAGGATAAAGAGGAAAAAGAAGAAAAAAAACTTGCAATTTGGAGATTGATATGGTATTATCGTTTCGAACAAAGGCGTTTTGGGTAAAATTGTACCCTAAATGCCGTTTTTTTTTGAAGGTGAGGTTTTGCGATAAAAGATAAATAAAAAAGTGGAGATAAATATATATTTTTAAAATTTTAGAAAATTGGATAGTAAAATAAAAAAACGTATGATATAATTAGACAATGATATAAAGATTGATTGGAGGACGACTATGGGCGGTTTTTTTGCAGTGGCATCAAAAGAAGATTGTGTATTTGACCTCTTTTTTGGGACAGATTATCACTCCCACTTAGGAACAAGACGGGCAGGAATGGCGGTTTATGGAAAAGAAGGATTTGATCGTTCAATTCACAATATTGAAAATGCTCCATTTAGAACTAAATTTGAAAAAGAAATAACTAGTATGCACGGATATTTAGGAATTGGTTGTATTTCTGATTTTGAACCACAGCCGTTAATTGTTCGTTCTCACCATGGAACTTATGCAATAACGACAGTTGGAAAGATTAATAATATAGATGCGATTGTAAAAGAAATTTTTCAGTCAGGGCATACTCATTTTTTAGAGATGAGCGGAGGAGATATTAATCCCACCGAATTAGTAGCAGCAATCATCAACCAGAAAGAAAATCTCATTGAAGGAATTTCCTATGCACAAGAATTGATTGAAGGTTCTATGACAATTTTAGTGATGACTTCAAAGGGGATTTATGCAGCGAGAGATCGGATGGGACGTACTCCTGTAGTTATTGGAAAAAAAGAAGGAGCATATTGTGCTTCTTTTGAAAGTTTCGCCTATTTGAATTTAGGATACACAGAAGAACGAGAGTTAGGTTCAGGAGAAATTGTAATCCTTACCCCAGAAGGAGTTACAACTTTAGTTGCTCCAAGAAAGCAGATGAAAATTTGTACCTTTTTATGGGTATACTATGGTTATCCATCTTCTTCTTATGAAGGAGTAAGTGTAGAACAGATGCGCTATCGTTGTGGAGCATTATTGGCAAAAAGAGATCATGTACATCCTGATAATATAGCAGGAATTCCAGATTCAGGAACTGCCCATGCAGTTGGGTATGCCAATGAGTCAGGAATTCCATTTTCTAGACCATTTATTAAGTATACTCCAACTTGGCCACGTTCTTTTATGCCAACAATACAAAGTAAACGAAATTTAATTGCAAAAATGAAACTAATTCCAGTACATGAACTAATTCAGGATAAGAGCTTGTTGTTAATTGATGATTCTATTGTTCGCGGAACACAGCTTAGAGAAACAACAGAATTTCTTTATCAGAGCGGAGCAAAGGAAGTTCATGTACGTCCAGCCTGTCCACCATTATTATTTGGATGTAAATATTTAAACTTTTCTAGATCTACATCTGATATGGATTTGATTACAAGACGTGTTATTACAAAATTAGAGGGAATGAATGTAAAGGATAAGTTAACTCTTTATGCAAATCCAGAAACAGAAGAATATAAAAAGATGGTGGAAGAAATTGGAAAAGAGCTTCAATTTACTTCTTTACGCTATCATAGATTAGATGATATGATGGAATCGGTAGGAATTGATCCTTGTAAACTCTGTACGTATTGTTGGAGTGGAAAAGAATAAATATATAAACAAAAAGAATTGTCACAAAATAAATCTTTATTTTGTGACAATTCTTTTTTTACCTGTATAGGAATGGACAATTAAACGAAACACCATTGTTTTTTTCATAACTTCTTGATTAAATGGAAAATCTTCTTTATGATAATGTTTCATCAGAACACATAAAGCGTCGTATTTTTTATCCTCTGGTACAAATTCTAACTTTCCATGGCCAATAACACTTTCATATTCCATTGTACAGTTTCCGTTTTGAGGAATTGTTACTAAACGATGGGAACAATCCATTTCGAAACTTGCTTTTTTATTTTGTTCCATTAACTCATATTTTTTGCCTTCTAATGCTCCATGAAAATATAATACAATATTTCCATTTTCAATTCTCATTCCGAAATTGAGAGGAAGAAGATAAGGATAGTCTGTATCATTGAGTGCAAGTCTACATACATCACATTTATTAATAATGTCTATAATCTGTTCAAAGTCCTTGATTTCTCGATCGGTTCTTCTCATTTATACTCCTTTACTATTTTTTTTTAGTATAGCATATTCTCTTTGAAAAAGCCAGATATTTCTTCATAAAAACAGCAATACTTCTTAAGAAAATCTTTTGTTTTTTGTAGCAATAGAATTCAGACCTTTCGTTTATACTAAATATAATTTAAAAAGGAAGGGATGGAGAGTTTATGTTAGAAACATTAAATATGTATATTACACAATATGGAATTATTGCTATTTTTGTAATTATTTTTTTAGAATATCTGAACATGCCGGGACTTGCTGCTGGAATTGTCATGCCACTCGCTGGAATTTGGGCAGCGAAAGGACATATCAACTTTTTATTGGCATTGGTTATTACCTTACTTGCAGGAGTGATTGCAAGTTGGATTTTATATTTTATAGGAAGATGTGGAGGAGGATTTTTATTAGAAAAATATTTAAAAAAATTTCCTCAGCACAGAGAAGCAATAGAAAGAAATTTTGACTTAATCCGTAAAAAAGGGGCAGTTGGAGTATTTATTGGAAGATTTATTCCTATGATTCGAACACTAATTGCAATTCCAGCAGGAATTTTAAAGATGAATTTTTGGGAATTTACTATAAGTTCTGCACTTGGAATTTTTTTCTGGAATCTTGTTTTAGTAGGTGCAGGATATTTTATGGGTGATGCCGTACTTCCACTCTTTGCCTCTTTTTCTTAAAGCTATCCTGTACAAATAAAAGATTCTATCGTATAATAAATACTTATTATGATAGAATTTACAGAATAGGAGTTAAGACAGTATGGAAACATATCATATTTTAGTAGTAGAAGATGATAAAGAAATTCGAGAGGGGATTGAGATTTATTTAAAAAATCAAGGATATCTTGTCTTTTTGGCAGCAGACGGTATAGAGGGATTAGAAGTTTTGAAAAAAGAAAAGATCCATCTTGCCATTATTGATGTTATGATGCCAAGAATGGATGGAATTACTATGGTAATGAAACTAAGACAACAATACGATTTTCCGGTGATCATGCTTTCAGCAAAGTCAGAAGAAGTTGATAAAATTATGGGATTAAATATGGGAGCAGATGATTATGTTACTAAGCCGTTTATGTTGTTAGAATTATTGGCAAGAGTAAATTCTCATCTTCGTAGATATGCAAAGTTTTTAGCAGCCGTAGAAAAGCAGCCGGATGAGAGAGTACATATTATTGGAGGTCTGGAATTAAATGAAGACACTGTAGAAGTAAGCGTAGATGGAAAGCAAGTTAAAATGACACCAATGGAATTTAAAATCCTGCTTTTGATGATGAAAAATCCGGGCAGAGTCTTTTCAGCAGATGAGATCTATGAACGGATTTGGAATGAAAAAGCAGTTAATACAGATACAATTATGGTTCATGTCAGAAATATTCGAGAAAAAATTGAAATTAATCCGAAAGACCCGAAATATTTAAAGGTGGTGTGGGGTGTTGGATATAAAATCGAAAAGCAATAAAAAGATAACATTATTTCTCAGTGTTGGATTTTTGCTTACTGTAGCGATTGGGCTATATTTTTCCTATTCGACATTGGGTGAGCGTGCTAGTATTTTTATAGATATAGAAGAAAATACACAAGAATATACTGAGAATTTATTTGGAAGGTTATATCAGCAAAATTATATTTTTTATCGAGATTATCAAGAGTTTATAGAAAAAAAGGAAATTTCTTTTGGGGATGTATATTTGAATGTCCAAAGAAAAAATATCTCTTTAGAAGATGCAAAACAGGAACAAAAAGAACAGACACAAGATTATTTAGAAATAGAAGAGTTTGAAGACTTTTATGAAGAAAATGAAATTTATAATGTAATTACAGAATGTTGGAAAAATGTCAATACAAAAATGGAAATGTGGGTTGACAATAACTCTAGTCTAATTCAAAAGGAATTAGATTATTGTGTCATTCAATCTTCTGATGGGTATATTACTAAAAATACCAATATGGATTTGCAATTAGCACTGACTGGAACAGAGGAACAAAAAGCACAGTTATTAAGAGAGTATCTATTTTTTGTTCTATTTTCTTATGATGATTCTGGACGGTTAGAAACCATACAGACAAAAGGGGAAAATGAAAATGAATTGCTAAAGATAGCAAAATCAAAAGAAAAACAACAAAAAATATTTTCCGATCTAGTTTATTATGTTACCGATAATGAAGGAAAACAGATACAAAAAGTGATATTAAATTTTGGAACTCCAAAAGATATTACAATAATCTATGGAATGACAAAACAGCAGTGGGAAACATTTATTCAACCAGTTCCAGATACAAAAGATCAATTATGGATACAAGTATCTGCATATGAAAGAGCAGGAGTTCGTGGAATACTATATATTATTTTCTTGGGACTTTCTATAGGTGTATTTTTACTACCAAAAATTCCAGATTATCAACTTTATAAATACTCACTTTTCCAGCGTATACCATTAGAAATAACAGGTTTAATAGGGGTTTTATGTTTGTCGATAGGAATTGATAAGATTTTGGAAATTATGATTCAAACAAATCAAGACTACTATTTAAAACAGTGGGGTACGATTTATATTAGTACCATAGATATTTCTAACTTATTAATTGCAACATACAACATCATAATTCTATTTTTTATTTTTGCTATCTGGTTTGGAGCTGCTACTACACTTTATCCAATACAAAAACAAGGAATTCGCGTCTATTTATCACAAAGATGTATAAGCTATTCTATGTTAATAAATATAAAAAATTGGATGAAAAACTTCTGGAAAGAATTAACCACTTATGATTTAAGCAGACGGACAGAATGGCTCTTATTACGATTAGTACTTTGTAATTTAGCTATATTAGTTGTTATAACAGAACTATTTGGAGCAACAGGTTTAGTATTATATTCTATCATTTTATTATTTTTACTTTATCGATGGATGATGTCTATAAAAAGACAATATGAAACGCTATTAAGTTGTACACAACAGTTATCAGATGGAGATCTAAATACACAAATTGAGATAGATACTGGGATATTTCAAACAGTATTAGAAGAATTAACACAAATTCAAACGGGATTAAAAAATGCAGTTGAAGAAGAGTTAAAAAGTCAAAAGATGAAAACAGAGTTAATTACAAACGTTTCTCATGATTTGAAGACTCCTCTGACAGCAATCATTACTTATATTGATTTATTAAAACAAGAAAATCTATCTTCTAAACAACAAGAAGAATATTTAACAACTCTTGAAAAAAAAGCACATAGACTAAAAGATTTAATTGAAGATCTCTTTGAAATTAGTAAAGCAACCAGCAATAATGTAACTTTAAATATTGTAGATGTGAATATTATAAGTTTGATTAAACAGGTATGGTTAGAATTATCCGATCGAATAGAAGAATCTCAACTGGATTTTCGATTCGATTTTCCAGAGGAAAAAGTCATTCTTCCATTAGATAGTCAAAAAACATATCGTATTTTTGAAAATTTGTATATAAATATTTTTAAATATGCAATGCCTAAAACAAGAGTCTATGTCAGTGCGAAATATATAGGCGATACTTTAAAAATTGAATTAAAAAATATTTCGGCAGCAGAATTAACAATAAATCCATGTGAACTAGCAGAAAGATTTGTTCGTGGAGATTCTTCGAGAAATACAGAAGGATCAGGATTAGGGCTTGCGATTGCAAAAAGCTTTGTAGAACTACAAAAGGGAAGAATGGAAATAGAAACAGATGGAGATCTTTTTAAAGTAGCTTTATGGTGGCAAATTGATTTACAAGAAAATTATCAAAATTAAAGAAAAAGAAACGATATAACTTACAGGTTATGTCGTTTCTTTTTCTTTGTTTTAGTAGATAATAGATTTAATAATCCATTTATGCTATAATAATTTTATGTCTGCAAAAGGAAAAGCTGGAAGGAAGCGGTTTAATGATTAAATTGAATAATCTATCAAAATATTATTATAGTTCTGGTTCAGTTGCTACAGGATTAAGAAAGATAAATCTTGAATTAGAGAAAGGAGAATTTGTAGCAATTACTGGGGAGAATGGTTCTGGAAAAAGTACATTATTAAATGTAATTAGTGGAATGATTCCCTATGAAGAAGGAGAACTTTTCATTCATGGAGAAACAACATCTCATTATGATGCTAATGATTGGGAAGAGTATCGAAGAGATCATATTGGTTTTGTATTTCAGTCTTATCGATTGATTGAAAGTTATACTGTAGAACAAAATGTAATCAGTGCTCTTTTACTAAGAGGAATATCTTATGAAGAAGCAAAAAAGAAGACAAAAAACTATTTAGAGCAAGTAGGTTTAGAGGGATATGAAACACAAAAGGGTTCACAACTTTCAAGTGGACAAAAACAAAGACTTGCTATTGCTAGAGCATTGGCAAAAGATACAGAAATTTTAGTTGCCGATGAACCAACCGGAAATCTGGATACAGAAAATGGAAGAAATATCATGAAACTATTTTCTGAACTCGCAAAAGATAAGTTAATTTTGGTAGTGACACATGATTATGAGGAAGCAAAACCATTTGTTACTAGAAAGATAGTAATTCATGATTCCGAATTAGTAGAAGATATAAAATTAAAAGATAGAGATACACAAAGAAAAAGTTCTTTAAAAACAAAACAAAATTCACAGAGAAAATATCTGATTTGGAATTTTTTGCGGATGAATTTAAGTTCCCAACCTCTTCGAGGAGTTTTTTTGACTTTATTTTTATTAGCCGCAGGTTTTGCAGGCTTTATATTTTATGGAAATATTTTATCTAATTTAGATGATGTAACAGCCAAGCAATATTCTAATACATATTTTTATAATAGCGATCCGTTGCGGTTGATTGTTCGAAATCGGGAGGGTACAGCATTGACAAGAGATGATTTAGGAGTATTACAGACACTTGCTCATGTTAAAAAGACAGATCTCTATGGACTGACAAATGATATAAACTATTTTTGTGAAAATGGAAAAGATTATATCACAAGCTATACAGCAAGTACCTCTAATGACAATAGTGTTGTAGATAGTTATGATACAAATATTTTCCTAAATGATTTTTCAAAATTTGTTCGAACTGCTACTGGACTAAAACAGGAAGATTTACTATGGGGAGAGCTTCCAAGTAAAGCAAACGATATTGTAATTTATACAACAGATGATACAAAATTAAAAGAAACTATTTCATATTATTTTCATAATCAAAGAAGTTGGCAGACGAATAGTTATATTAAAATGGAAATGACTATATGCGGTATTTTAAAAGAACCCACAAATCAGACTTATTTTTCAGAAAAGTTAGGACAGGCTTTGGTAATGAGTGCATGGAAGACAGGGGCTGAACCAGTAAATTATCTACAAATACTTCAATCACAAGGAGAAAATAGCAGATTATATAAAAAAGCAACGTTAAAAGATTGTATTATTTATACTGATGCAGCTTTTGATTTTACAGGACAAGATATTGTTCTTTCAAAAAAAACAAAACAATCCTATGCAGAGTGTACAAAAGCCTACTTAACAGTATCTTATGATAAGGGAGAAGGAAAGATATATGATATTTCAAAACAGATGAATGAATCCTCAGAAAAAATGGTTGCAGTTCCGGAGAAAATATTTGAACAGCTTGCGAAAGAATTGGCAGGGAGTAGTCAGATTGGAGTTTATTTAGAGGATTATGCCTATGCCGATCAAGTATTAGAAGAAATTAAAAGACTTGGATATGAAGCGATTAGTCCATTTCGAGCCTCTATGCGAGTGTATGATCCTAAAAAGGTATCAGAAAGATTAATTTCATTGGGAATTGCTTTCGCATCTTTCGCAATTCTTTTTCTTTTACAACATATTCTTTTACGTTCTCTTTTGCGACTAAAAGATGAGGATTATCTTACACTGCGATTTTTAGGAATGGGAAGAAAAATTCCTGTTAAACTTATTGCTGGAGAGATGTTCTTTTTTGCAATTAGTTCATTCATAGGTACTGGCTTTTTAATATGGATTAGTTCAGGATTTATAGAACAGATTGCTCATCTTATAAAATATTATAAACCAGCACAATTTTTTCTTTTATTTATATTATTCTTATGTAATATAGAGTCTGCAACATTTGGATACGGAAGACGTTTAGAAAAGAAACTTGCAGTAGGACAAAAGAATGGAGGCAGATTATGATTTCTATACAAAAGTTAAATAAATATTATCGCAAGGGAAAGAGCAATGAAATTCATGTTATTAATAATACGACTTTAACTCTGCCAAAGAAGGGACTTATCTGTATTTTGGGGGAGAGTGGTTCAGGAAAAACTACACTTTTAAATGTAGTTGGTGGATTAGACGATTTTGATAGTGGCACAATAGAAATAGATGGAGTAGTGATTGATGCAAAACACGATAAAAAGTTTGAACAAATAAAACGAGTACAATATGCCCATATTTTTCAGACAAGTTGTTTATTAGAGGATAGAACGGTAGAATATAATATACAACTTGCTCTGGGAATGTTTGAACTTACAAAACAGGAATTAGAAGAACGGGTAGATAAAGCTTTACAGGCAGTGGATATGTGGAGGTATAAAAAAAGACTGGCATCAAATCTTTCCAGAGGACAACAACAGCGTGTAGCGATTGCTAGGGCAATCGCAAAATCACCATCTGTTATCTTAGCAGACGAGCCCACTGGAAATTTAGATTTTGCTAATACAATGCGGATTATGAACTTATTAAAGAAAGTTTCTAGTCATTGTCTTGTAATTATGGTAACACATGAAACAAACTTAGCAAATTTTTTTGCCGATAGAATTTTAGTGATTAAAAATGGACAAATTATTTCAGATCAAAGTCAAGAAAATAAAGATGGGGAACAGATCTATGAAGATGTGAATTTATATTTAAAAGATTATAAAGAAACAACAATAACAAATAATAACTTAACGATTTCAAGTTTTTCTAATGAACCAATACCTCCACTTAAACTTTGGATCGTATATGACAATCATCAATTTTATTTACATGTTCCACAAAAAGAAAAGATAAGTTTTTTGGAAGAGAATAGTTTCCGAAAAATGATAAATGAATCAAGACCGAAATTAATGGATAGTACCAATCAGACTGAAATTTATGAATTTTTACCTATGTCTTATAAAAAGGGACAAAGCCTTCCTTTTAAAGAAATAGTACGACTAGCATGGAATAATTTTTTGGCAGGCGGAAAAAAACAGGCAATACTAGCCGCAGCTTTAATTATTATGGCAGTATTATCTGTGATTGCCACAGCAGACTTTTTAACAGTACAATCTGTCGATTTAGGAAGTATCGTGACAACAGACTCAAATGAATTGGTTTTAACAACACAAAAAAATGATGGTTTTTCTAATATAGAATATGATAGTTATTTTTATCAACTATTTGAGGAATTACAAAAGTTTGATAAGATAGAAAAGTTTTTATTTTATTTTCCAGTAGATTTAACATATAGCTATGAGGGATTTGAACAATTAGAAGGATTAAATGTAAGATTGACAGGATATTCTTTTGCACCAATAGAAGAACTTTCAGAAACTATGATTGTATATGGAAGGATGCCAGAGAATGTAAAGGAAGTTGTTTTAGATTTGCGTGTAATAGAACGATTTTTAAATTCAGGAAATGAATTAACAGCAGTGTTTACAAAACCAGAAGAACTCATAGGAAAAGAGCTTACGATTCCAAGAAAGGATTGGAAGTTAAAAATTTGTGGTATTTGTGATAGCCAAGAACCAAACTTATATTTAGATCCCTATACTAGATTAAGTATTTCCACTTGGGTTGGAGATTTTTCAAGTTTAGAGGTATTAAAAGAAGCATATCCAAACCAGTATGAAACAGTTAAACTAAAAGAAAATGAAATTTTGGTATCCGAAAAATTTTATGAGCAAAGAAAACTGGTACATAATACCGAAACTTACGATACTCCTTTAGGAGTAGAACTTAAAATAATAGGAACATATCCAAATGAATTTGGATTTGATTTTGTTATCAGTAGTGTAGGCTATCAAAGTTTACTTACTAAAATGCTTTGTCATGCAAAAGCTATGGTGATAAAAACAAAAGAAAAAGAACAGGTAAAGCAGTTTATTTCAGATGGATTAACACAAAAGCTTCAGGAAAAACTTCAAATTTTTATTCAAGATCCCTATGAACAACAATATGAAAAATATGAACAAAGCAGAAGAATAAAACTCGATGCAAGGGTAATTTTAACAATTACAGTAGTGATTATTTCTCTTGTACTTTTATATATCACTATGCGAACCACATCCATTCGAAAAATATCACAAATCGCAGCTTATCGATTGATTGGAATTCCAAAGTCTGGAATTTATAAAGCTTATACGATAGAACTTTTTATGATTTCTGCTTGTACAACAATTCCTACTGTTTTTATAACAAGTGGAATTTTAAAATTTATGGCTTCTATCCGTTCTCTGGAATCAAATTTGGTTTTTCCGTGGTATAGTATCATTTTTCTTGCATTAGGATTAAGTCTTTGTAATATACTGATTGGGCTCCTTCCGATAAGAACAATTCTACGTCTTTTACCAGCAAAGCTAATAACGAAATATCATATTTCCTTTTAATATTTGATTGCCCATTTTAGATTCTTCGTGTATAATAGAATCAACGAAAGAAGAAGGATAGATAGGAAGGTAGTTATGGAAGCATATACAGGATTTGCCTCAGTGTATGACCGTTTTATGAATGAAATTCCTTATGAAGATTGGGTTATTTATCTGACAGAGTTGTTAAAAGAATATGGAATTTTAAATGGTTTAATTTGTGAATTGGGTTGTGGAACTGGAAACATTACGAGACGATTAGCAAAAAGAGGATATGACATGATAGGAATTGATTCTTCTTTTGAAATGCTAAGTTTGGCAAAAGAAAAAGAGTTTAAGGATACTACCGAGTCGATTTTGTATCTGATGCAGGATATGAGAGAATTTGAACTCTATGGAACAGTAGCAGGATTTATAAGTCTTTGTGACAGCATGAACTATGTAACAAAAGAGGAAGAATTAGAAAAGGTGTTTCGATTAGTAAACAATTACCTCGATCCAAATGGTATTTTTATTTTTGACTTAAAAACTGCCTATTATTTTGAAAATATATTAGGAACTTCCACCTTTGCACAAAATGAAGAGGATTGTAGTCTTATCTGGGAAAATTTTTATGATACTAAGACACAATTAAATGAATATGCTTTAACGATTTACTATCCTACTGAACCAAAACAAAAATTATATGAACGAATAGAAGAAACACATATTCAACGGGCATACTCACTGGAAAAGATCAAAGAGCTATTAATATCTGCTGGAATGGAATTTGTCACTGCATATGATGCTTTAACAAAATATCCACCAAACGATACCAGTGAACGGATTTATGTAATTGCAAAAGAAAAACATCAAGAAAATAAATGGTATTTATAAAAGAGAGGAAGGACAGCGTTTGGAAGGAGATTATATTGTAAAAGCGATGGCAGCCGATGGACAAATTCGTGCTTTTGCTGCTACAACAAAACATACAACAGAATATGCTAGAAAACTGCATAATACTAGCCCAGTAGCAACAGCCGCTCTTGGAAGACTTTTAACTGCGGCAGCAATGATGGGAAGTATGATGAAGGCAGAGTCGGATCTATTGACTTTGCAAGTTCAATGTGATGGATTAATTGGTGGATTGTTAGCAACAGCAGACTCTAAGGCAAATGTCAAGGGATATGTTTTTAATCCTGATGTTATGCTTCCACCAAATGAAAAGGGGAAATTAGCTGTTGGGACTGCAATAGGACAAGGAGTTCTTCGAGTAATGAAAGATATGGGCTTAAAAGAGCCATATGTGGGTACTACTAACTTAGTCTCTGGAGAAATTGCAGAGGATTTGACATATTATTTTGCGACATCAGAACAAGTTCCTTCTTCGGTTGCCCTAGGAGTATTAATGAACCGAGAAAATACAGTCAGACAAGCAGGAGGTTTTATAATCCAACTTCTTCCTTTTGCAAATGAGGAAGTAATTAATCGACTAGAAGAAAAAATATCCAATATTACTTCTATTACAGAGTTACTTGATTCGGGACTTACTCCAGAAGGGATTTTACAAGAGATTTTAGGCGAGTTTGGATTGGAGCAGACACAGATCGTACCAACAAAATTTTGGTGTGGTTGTGAGAGAAAACGAGTGGAAAAGGCTTTGATTAGTACTGGAAAAAAAGAGTTAAATCAAATGATAGCAGATGGAAAACCTATAGAGGTAAACTGTCAATTTTGTAATAAAGTCTATTCCTTTACTATACCACAACTAGAGGAATTAATAAAACAGTCAGATACTGTATCCAAAGGTGTAAATACAGTACAGAAATGAGGTAAGTATGACAGTTCAGACAAAATATCGGTTTGGAAGAAGTGCATTTCGCACTTTTGAGCAGGGACTAGAAAAAGAGTGGCTTTTAACAAATGGAATTGGGGGTTTTGCAAATAGTACGATTATTGGGGCAAGTAGCAGAGTATTTAGTAGTTATCTAATTGCTTCTTTACATCCCCCAGTAGATCGAATGTTAATTTGGGCAAAAACGCATGAGGAAGTAGTAATAAATGACATAGAGTATGATCTTGCGGCACAACAATATCCAGGACAGCTTAGAGAAGGACAAAAGTTTTTAAATGAATTTACGTTAGATATTATTCCAACTTATACTTATCAGGTAAATGATTTAATTATCCATAAAACTATAGTAATGGAGTATGGAAAAAATGCGTCTTCGGTCTGTTATGAGGTAAAGGGAGGAGCAACACAAGCAAAGCTTTGTGTGATTCCACTGTTTCATTGTAGACCATTCAATACGACTGCAGAATCGAAAAGGGATTTAGACTTTCAAATACAATTAAATCAAAGGAAGGAAAAAGGAGGACTTTTAACATTACAATCACCAAAATACCCCAAGCTTATGATTGAATTTTTTGCATCGACAGGTACATTTTATGATCGTTCTAACAAAAAGACCTCTATGGCAACGCCAAATTATTTATTAGATGAAAATGAAGTATTTTTTAAAGATCAAACAACAGGATTTACAGGGGTTGATCATATGGCAACTCCATATGAAATACATGTAATGATTCCACCAGAAGAAACCGTAAAATTTTATGTAAGCTGTTCTGTCCTATCAAAAGAAGGACAAAAGGATAAGAGTTTTGAAATTCATGCTTCTTCTGTAGATGGATTTGAGGCTGTTAAGAAGTATCAAAAACGAATACTTGCTCTTATGGATCAGATTCCATATGAAGATCGACTGGCAAAAAGGCTGGCTTGGGCAGCAGATGCCTTTCTTGTGGATAGAGAATCTACGGGATTAAAAACAATTCTCGCCGGATTTCCTTGGTTTTGTGATTGGGGAAGAGATACGATGATAGCCCTTTCAGGCTTGACTATGACAACAGGGCGATTACAAGAGGCAAGAAGTGTATTAGAGTCTTTCTCAAAATATGTAAAAGATGGAATGATTCCAAATGTATTTCCAAATAATGCTTCCGAAGAGCCTGGATACAATACAATAGACGCATCTTTATGGTATTTTTATGCAGTAGATCAATATTTAAAGCATGATACTTCTTCACAGGGGAAAGAATTTATTAAAAACAAAATCTATCCATGTCTAAAAGAGATTATTACTTATTATCAAAAAGGAACAGCTTATAAAATTCACATGGATGAGGATGGATTAATAGAAGGTGGAAGTGATCTAGATCAATTAACATGGATGGATGTGCGGGTAGGAGATGTTGTAGTAACTCCAAGACACGGTAAACCAGTAGAGATTAATGCCCTTTGGTATAATGCCCTAAAGGTCATGGAAAATCTTTCAAAATATATGGAAGTGGATCAGGAAGCACAAAAAAACTCAGAGATATATACGGAGTTAGCAAAAAGAGTTAAAAAAAGTTTTCGAAAGAAATTTTGGAATGCAAAAGAAGAATGTCTGTATGATGTAATTACTGTATTAGAAGAAGAGAAAGGATCGAAAAAAGGAAAAAAGAAGGAAAAGAGAGAAGTTCCAGATGGTACAATAAGACCAAATCAAATCTATGCCATTTCACTTCCTTATACGATGCTTCCAGCTGAAAAGGAAAAAAAGGTAGTACAAAAGGTATATGAACAGCTCTATACACCATATGGGATTCGCAGTCTTTCACCAAAGAATCCAGAATATAAAGATGAATATACTGGAAAACTACTCAAGCGGGATATGGCATATCATATGGGGACAGCATGGGCCTATCTTTCAGGAGCATTTATTACAGCATACTGTAAGGTAGGTGGATATACAAAAGAAGTTTTAGAACATGCTACAAAAATGTGTGAATATTTTGAAGAACACATGGAAGATGGATGTTTAAATGGAATTGCAGAGATCTTTGATGGTGATTTTTCTTGCACTGGAAGAGGATGTTATACACAGGCATGGAGTGTTGGAGAGATTCTCCGGGTTTATATAGAAGAGATCTTACCGAGAGTATAGATATAAACCTATAACAATAGAAACAGTTATAGTTTATATAAAAAAAAGAAAGGAAGCGAGCATGTGAGTAGAAAATTTAAAAAATTGCTGGCACTTGTGTTAGCAGCAGTTACAGTGTTAGGCAGTATGCCGAATTTAGTATATGCAGAAGATTCTGCTTATACAGGTTCTAGAAAAACAGATTTTTTTCCAGATTCCGATCATACTGAATTAGATTTTGAGGAAATAAAGTTTGTTCAGTATGATACATCAGAATTTTATAAAAACATGGAAGAAATTCGAAACTTGTATGAAGAAAATAGTAATATCACTAAGGTACAGGAATTATTTTTAAGAAATGGCGAGATTTATGACGAAATCAATACAATGTATAATCTTGCTAATATCTATCTATCAAAAGACGTTACAAGTGAAAAGGCATTTAATGACTATTGGAGTGCTTATGAAATTGCTCTAAAGGTAAATGATGACTTTTTATTGTTGGCAAAAGAAATTTTACAAAGTGAGTGTTCAGAAGCATTAGAGGAATTATTAACGGATGAAGATATCGAATCTATTCTAGACTCTGAGCAGATGACAAAAGAGCAAGAACAGTTGTCCAATCAAGAACAAGAATTAATCAATCAATATCAACAGTTAGCAATTCAGCCATTTACAGTGGAATATCAGGGAAATGAAATAGATGAAAATCAGTTAGTTGCTGCATATTATTCAGGCGAGATTGACTATGATACTACTCTTTCTTTACTAAATCAAATTTATAAAAAAATGAATTCTGTTTTAGGAGAGGTATTTTTAAAACTGGTGGATGTAAGGAATAAACAGGCAGCCTCATATGGATATTCTAACTATGGTGATTTTGTATATACAGAACGCTATTTTAGAGATTATACCCAGACAGAGATACAAGAATTCCAAAGTGCAATAAAACAAAATTTTCCTCTAATTTATCAGGAACTGTCTCTTTTACAACAATATAATACTTCAAAAGAGTTTATGAATACACAATCTTCAATGGAAGATGCTTTGGAAATGCTTAAAATGTATATTCCAAAACTTTCATCTGAGATGGAAGAAGCATTAAACTATATGATAGATCATCATTTTTACGATTTTGAGTATAGTGCATCAAAACAAGAGGGAGCATATACAACCGATTTAGGTTCTTATAATGCACCATTTATTATGGCACAGCCAACAGGAGGATTTAGTGATTTTTCTGGTACAGTAGTTCATGAATTTGGTCACTATAATTCTTTTTACTACAATCCAGTTAGCTGGAATCGACCGAGTCTTAATATTGATCTTGCAGAGATTCACTCTCAGGGATTAGAAACTTTATTTTTAAAATTCTATCCTGAAATTTTTAAAGAGGATGCTGACGCAGCTCAATGTTATACAATACGATGGTTAGTTGCTTCTTTAATGGAGGGTTGTGTTCAAGACGAATTACAACAATATATCTATAGTGAAAAGGATCTCACATTAGAAAAAATCAATAAAAAGTATATGGATATTTTAATTGATTATGGTTATAATGAAGAATCTCAAAGAGGTTTAGAGGCTTATCAATGGGTATTAATTCCACATACTTTCCAATCACCATTCTATTATATTAGTTATGCAGTTTCTGCCGCTGCTGCTTTTGAAGTATGGATGGAAAGCCAAGGCGACTATGATCATGCAGTAGATCAATATTTGGAATTAGTAAGTTATGGATATGAACAGCAATTTCGAGATACTTTAGATAAGGCAGGATATGAAGATCCGTTAACCGAAGAGTTTATTTCTGATCTTGCAGTAAAAATAGAAGATATTATGGAGTTAGAGGAAAAGATTACTGAAATTCTTAATACTGAAATAGAAGAAAATGAACAGGAAGAAGAAAAAGAAGATTCAGTCCCAGATCAAAAAGAGGAAACAAAACCAGAAGTAACTCCACCAACACCTGTATATCAAATCTATACAGTAAGAACGGGAGATACTTTAGCAAAAATTGCAGCTCAACATAAGGTAAAAGATTGGAGGGAGATTGCAAAGATCAATAAAATTGTTTCTCCTTATAAAATCTATGCAGGACAAAATATCTATCTACCAGAAAATGCAGTAATGAAGAAAGAAACTTACATAGTAAAGGATGGAGATACATTAGGCAAGATTGGAAGTGCGTATGAAATTGATTGGAGAGTAATCGCACAGAAAAATGGAATCTCTGCTCCATACACAATTTATGTAGGACAGAAATTAATTTTAGAATATTAAAATACATAAAAATTTTAGCAGCGTCGGAACCTTTTTTAGGGGAAAGACGCTGCTAATTTTTTTCAATTTTTCTTTCTTAAAAATTTACTAAAGATTTCTTGAAGTCAATGTATTCTTGTGATAAGGTAATATGTAAACGAAAAAAGAAAGAAGGATGAAAAAATGTTTGCAATTATAATCTATATTATTGCTGGATTAGGTGCAGGAATCGGAACAGGACTTGCAGGACTTTCTGCCGCTGCTGTAATTTCTCCTATGTTAATTACATTTTTAGAATTTCCAGCATATGAAGCAGTTGGGATTGCTTTGGCATCCGATGTATTAGCTTCTGCAATTTCTGCATATACCTATGGAAAGAATAAGAACTTAGATATTAAAAATGGGTTAATTATGCTTTGTGCTGTTTTAGTTTTTACAACGGTAGGAAGTTATGTCGGTTCGCTTGTTGAAAATAAGACTATGGGAAGCTTTTCTGTTTTTATGACGTTTTTTCTTGGAATTAAATTTATTATAAAGCCAGTTATGACAACAAAAGAACAAAATATTTCCAAAAGTATAAAACAAAAGATTATTCAATCTATATTATGTGGAATTGTTATTGGAATGATATGTGGCTTTATCGGTGCAGGTGGTGGTATGATGATGCTATTGATTCTAACCAGTGTATTAGGATATGAGCTAAAAACAGCAGTAGGAACCAGTGTATTCATTATGACATTTACTGCACTTACCGGAGCAGTTTCTCATATGGTGATTGGTGGTATGCCAGATATAAAAGCATTAGTAGTCTGTATTCTTGCTACGTTAGCTGGGGCTAGAGTTTCTGCTCTTTTTGCAAATCGTGCAGAACCAAAAGTACTCAATCGCGTAACAGGAATTGTATTGGCAGTCCTTGGATTGGCAATGATTCTTGTAAAGAATGTTTTTAATTAAAACAGAAGGGAAGTAGTATGATATGCCAGGACTTATAACACATTATGTCTTTGGAAAAGAAGCAGTGAAAGCATTACCAGATTCTTTTATGAAAACAGTGTTAAGGGATAAAAAAAGACCTTTTTATTTAGGAACACAAGGCCCCGATCTTTTTTCTTACCGTTTTTATAGAATGCTCTACCACGATCATAGAAATATTGGTTCATACCTACATCATCATCGAACAAAGAGATTTTTTTTAGAGGGCGTAACTGTATTAAATGCAATTAATTCAAAACAAGAGAGAGAATATTTTTTTACTTATTTGACAGGATTTTTATGTCATTATATCTTAGACAGTATTTGTCACCCTTTTGTCTACGCTAGAACTAATTTTGATCCAAATCATCCAACTAATGAATATTATGGAAGACATTTGGCATTAGAAAACAGAATTGATAGTTATTATGCTAAAACTTATTTACATCAAAATTATGAAAAAATCCGACAGAATCGAATTTTTGATTTAACCCCAAAAGAGTTAGATGCAGTTTCGACATATCTGTCAAAAACACTTATTCGTACTTTTGAAGGGTTAGAAGGAGCAAAAAAAAATACACCAAGACAAATTTGTAAGATCATTCAAACAGCAAAATTAGAATCAAAATTATTATCTGATCCAAATAGAAAAAAAACAAAAGTAATTACGTCTATTGAAAAAGCTACAATCGGATATCATTTACTTTCAGATAAACTTATTACCAGACAGCCAGAGGATGGACAGGACTATTTAAATTTAAGTAAAAAAAGTTGGAAGGATCCTTGGAATCCAGAGGAAAAATATAATTGGTCTTTTCCAGAACTTTTTTCTAAAGCACTCGATCAAGCAGTTAAACTGTTAAGTATATTTTTAGAAAATCCTTTAGAAGCAATTTTGCTTTTAGATGATACATCTTATTATAGTGGAACGATATAAAAATCAGAAAATAAAATGATTGAAACTTCTTTATTTCTATTTTATAATAACTGTTGAACGAAAGCTATTAATATAGAAATTTATTAACATATGACTAATTATTATGATATCTGGAGGAATCATTATGCAGCAATCAGTTAGCATAAATCTGGATGATACAAAGCAGTTGATTCGAATTGGCAAAGCATTTTCTGTAGAAGCCAGAATCGAAATTTTAAAGTTATTATGCACTCAGGAACTGAATATTAATGAAATAGCAGAACAACTTTCCATTCCAGCTTCCTCCGCAGCAGCACATGTCAGGGTATTAGAAGAAGCAGGACTAATTACTACAAGTTTAAAGCCAGGGATACGAGGTTCCATGAAACTATCAGAAAAGGCAGTAAAACAGATTGAAGTTGATTTATCTACTTTACAAACTGCAAAAGAACGAACAGAAATTATTGATATGCCAATTGGAAATTATGTAGATTATCAAGTAGAACCCACTTGTGGTTTAGTAGGAGAAAAGGGACCAATTGGAGAAGAAGATGAGCCTAGAGGATTTTATGATCCAAAGCGAACAAAAGCAAAATTACTTTGGTTTGGACGTGGTTATGTAGAATATCGATTTCCAAATAACATTTTAAAAAATGAAAGAGAATTGAAAATGGAACTTTCTATGGAACTATGTTCAGAAGATCATGAGTATAATCTAAATTGGCCTTCGGATATTACAGTATGGATTAATGGAATCGAAGCGGGAACTTGGACTTGTCCGGGAGATTTTGGGGGAAGAAGAGGAAAATTAAATCCGACTTGGTGGCCAGATAAAAATACACAATATGGAATATTAAAATTATGGTCACTAACAGAATTTGGGACCTTTATTGACGATAAAAAAGTAAACGAAAAGACCTTACGAGAGTATCATCTTTCTAAACAGGATTATATTTCAGTTCGAATTGGAATAAAAAAGACTGCGAAATATCAGGGTGGTGTCAATTTGTTTGGAGATTGTTTTGGGGATTATGCACAAAATATTCGTATGATAATTTATTATTAGAAAAAAGGAGTGAATGAAGATGGAACATTTTATTGTGCCACAAGGGTATCATTCTGAACTAGATGTAAAAGCAACACAGGGAGCAATTAAACATATTAAAGATCATTTTGAAAGACAATTAGCAAAACAGTTAAATTTAACTCGTGTTTCTGCTCCACTATTTGTAAAACCAGAAACGGGATTAAATGATAACTTAAATGGTATAGAACGCCCAGTTAGCTTTGGAATTAAAGAACAAAATGAAGCAGTTGCAGAAATAGTACATTCTCTTGCAAAATGGAAGAGAATGGCATTAAAGAAGTATGGTTTTGTCTATGGAGAAGGTTTATATACAGATATGAATGCAATTCGTAGAGATGAAGATACAGACAATATTCATTCTATTTTTGTAGATCAGTGGGATTGGGAAAAAATTATTTTAAAAGATGAGAGAAATGAAGAAACTTTAAAAGCGGTTGTACGAAAAGTTTATCAAGCACTCAAAGAAACAGAGCACTATATTGCAGATAAATATGATTATATAGAAGAAATCCTTCCAGAAGAAATTTCCTTTGTAACAACACAGGAGTTAGAAAATATGTATCCAACCGATTCACCAAGAGAGAGAGAAAGAAAAATTGCGAAATTAAAGGGAGCAGTATTTATTATGCAGATTGGTGGAAAATTACTCTCTGGACAACGACATGATGGAAGAGCACCGGATTATGATGACTGGAAATTAAATGGAGATATTATTGTTTATTATCCACTATTAGATATTGGATTAGAATTATCGTCTATGGGAATTCGTGTAGATGAAGAGACATTAGCACAACAGTTAAAACTTTCCGGATGTGAGGAGAGAAGAGAACTACCATTTCAAAAAGCAATACTAAATCGAGAACTTCCATATACTATAGGAGGCGGTATTGGACAGTCAAGAATTTGTATGTTCTTTTTAAGAAAGGTACATATTGGAGAAGTACAAAGTTCCCTTTGGACAAAAGATACAGAAGAAAGGGCAAAAGAATTAGGAGTGCCATTACTATAATCAACAACTTTGGAGGGTTATATATTTTTAATCCTTTCAAAATAAGGAGAATTTTATGAGCATAGAAACGGATATAATGCTTGAAACAGTCAATCAAATAATTAAGAGCAATTTTGGTTGCTGTGCCTGTGCCAAGGAAATAAGAAAATTTGAAAATACTATTAATAATTTTGTATATTCCTTTAATGTATTAGGCAAGCATTATATTTTAAAATTATACAGAAGTATGGACTGGCCAGAAAACGGCAAACTCCAATTTGTAAATCAACTTTTAATTCAGAACAATATTCCCTGTGCCAAACTAATTGCATATAGTCGAGATGATCAAATATATCCGAACGGATATCTGATAGAACGAAAGGTACAAGGAATTGTGGCTGATAAAGTATTGTTTGACACAGAGCAAGAAATTGAGCTTTATGTAAAATTAGCAAAGCTGGTTTCTTCCATTCACAATATAAAAATTAAAAACTTTGGATATATAGGTAGTGGTATTGCCTGTTATGAAAGTATGGCATCTTTCTTTGAAGACGAATTTGACAGGTTAGAGAATGGATTAAAAGAAACGATTTCAGAAACACAGTTAAGAAAAATGAAAGAAAAGTTTTTCAACACAATACATGATTTTGAAGATTTACCATCTGTTCTTTGTCATAGTGATTTATCAAAGAAAAATATAATTGTACAGGATAATGGCGAAATATTACTTATCGACTGGGACGATGCGATTGCGTTCAACTGGATGGCAGATATCTCTCGACTGACATTTTGGATGAAACTAAACTATAACGAGCAGGATTGTGGACTGTTCAGAAGTACATTTTTGAAACATTACCAGACTACTTACCGCAAATCTGAATTTACTTCTTTTGAAAGTACATTTCATATCTATTCCGCTTTGGATTCTCTGCTTTTTTTTAAAAGCATTAGTGATAAAGAAATGGAAAATCGTTTAAAAAGCTATCTTGACAGCTTAGATTTACAATAGGAGGTAGATGGTAGTGTGAACATTTTGAGAACAAGCTCTGAAGATGAAATGATTTCAGAATTTTTAAAGGCAGAATACCATTCTGAGAGATTTTCAGAACAGATCAAAAAAGTTATGAAAGAGCTTTTGTTGAACGAAAGCATAATATTATCTGTAGACTTGAATAACACTAATGAAAATATTGCAAGAAAAAAGCTACTCGGAGAATTTCGAGGATATGGCTTAAATCGCGAATTATTTGAGAATTTTCCGAACGAAATTCAGTGGAGTTTATGCAGTTTTATGAGTTATGATTTAAAGAATATCAGATACATCGATTATAGTTATTGGAATGAACTATCGAAAGGAACACATTCGCCTTTGATTGCAGTAACGATGATTTGAAAAAATGGATTTAGTAGTATAAATGAAGGAGCTATGTGACGTGAATAATGTCCATAGCTCCATTTTTATTTACAACATTATACTAGTGAAATTTATAGAATTTTACTTCCATATTTATTGTTTGAAATATCTATCTTAAATAAAAGTGAAAATTTACAGATAAAAGAAGTTCGTGTAATATTACATTACACGAACTTT
>CAMUMG010000012.1 GCA_947089905.1 uncultured Lachnospiraceae bacterium | reverse complement strand
TTACTTTTTCACGAATCGACGCTTCCACCTCTTGCAGATTGTCCGAAATCGTGCCAAGGTTACTAATCACTCTAACTGGTACTAACTCCATCCTATCTTCTCCTTTCTTATTGTAAAATCATAAAGAATCGTTCTTTGATGTATCCTTCTAAACAATCTTCACAAAGTACCGTTTCATCGTCTAATTGATAGCAAGGATCTTGTTCATACTCTTCATTTTCGTAGTAAATAGGTCTTTTACAACAATCACAAGTAACCGATCTGCGACCAGTAGAAATTCTTTCTTTCACTAATAAGCTCATCCTTTTTACCTCATTTCTTAGATTTATTACAAACTCATTTGTGCATTGCAGTTATAAATTAACATCATTGTATTAGTACAAGGCTTCCAATTCTTCGCATACTTTACCGCGTCGTCAAACCGATTCTTTGGCACGTTATTTCTTGCATTTACATTAAAGTAATGTTTTAAGTCCCTATTACACTCTGCAAAGACCTTTCTTCCTACTTCCTTATAAGCATCTGAACCCTTTCCCCCAAGAACATCGATCACGGTCTTATTGACCGTATCTTCAAGTACTCTCTGCTGTCCGTAGTCAATCGTCATATGGTTTTCGAGGTTGGCAATGCGTTCCTCATGGTTATCAATCATTCCAAGTTGAATCCGCATAATTTCTTGTGGTGATAGTTTCTTCTGATATCCGCCCGTCTTCCTTATTTCTGGAATAACTTCCATAGCAAGCCAATTCTGAAATTTATCCGCTCTTGCATTACTCGCTTTCATACCAAGTCGATAAAACAGACTTTCTGGAATGTAATCATCTTTCGACCACTCGTGGTCGAAACCGCAATCTGCACTAAAACCATTCATTCTGTCCCAACGGATAGATGTATACTCCTTTCCGTTCTTAACTTCTATTTTACTCCACCCAAAACCAATCGCTGTATCCTCTGCATTGATGGATATACTCCCATCATCATTTACAATGGTTCTTGCGGATATCCCTAATTCCTTGTTTTCAAAAATTTGTACTTCTTTTCTCATTTTCTCTTTCTATCCTTTCTTTTTTATTTTTCTTATCCTGTGCTGTTTGTAACTGAAATACTTCTGACCTTCCAACCTGAACTACTTTTCCATTTTTTATAATAACTGCAAATTGAAGTTTTTGTGATAATATTATGTTTCCTCTTCTTATTACGCCAATAATTGGCGTATATTTTATTTGTATATTACGCCAAAATTAGACGTATGTCAAGGATTATTTTTTAAGGAGGTAATTATGTTTAATGACCGACTTCGTGCTACTAGAATTTCAAGAGGAAAAACTCAGCAAAAAACTGCGGATGCAATATCCATTCCTCTCCGACATTATCAAAAATATGAAAGCGGAGAAATTGAACCAGATTTAAATCGACTTTTAAAATTAGCTACTTTTTTTGATGTACCTACAGATTTTCTTTTAGGTCGTGACGATTACTTGAAATCTCTCGGAGTTTCCGTTGATGTATCCCCAGAAAGTCCTCCAAGACGTCCCAAATCTCAAAAGAGCCGCCAATCTCCCCATACTCAACCTTCTGATAATGGCGAAGGTTAATACCTAACTTATCAGCCATCTGCTGCTGTGTCATGCCCGCCTTTTGACGGGCTTCTTTTAGATTCTTTCGCATTTCATCCTCTCTTTTTAATATAATAGGCTTGTAGTCACATCCTGTAAGGGTATATGGATTGAAACCCATTATAAAATCCTATTTATCTTCTGATTTTATTACTTTATCAATAAATTCTAGTGGAATTCCCATTATCTCTGAAAATCTATACTTGTTTACTTTTCCAGCTGGGAAAGCAAGTTCTCCCCTCTTTTTAATATCTTTATTTATTTTCCGAATTACTTCATACGCTTTATTTTCACGACATCCCAATATTTTCATCACATCTGATGAAGTAAGAAATGCTCTTATTATCACCTCTACATCCTCAGATGTCGTTATTGAAGTATTCATAAATTTTAAAGTACCCACTTTCTTTTTGTTATGTATATTTGATCTACTTTTTTATCCCTTCTGGATTCTCTATCCTATTTTTTTCGATCCATAAATTAACCGATTGAGTTATTTTATTTAACTCATTAAGTAAAGCAACCATTTTCATAAATTCTATTTGTTCATTCTTATCTACCCTGCCATCTTCAACAATTTCTAACAGCGTTTTTGTCATGCTAAAAATTTTATCTGATGTAAGAAAGATTTGAATTCCTAGTGTTTCAATCGCTTCGTCTTTCATCTCTGGAAAGGCTTTTCCTAGAGGACAGCAGTTCCTGCAATAATAATTTTGTAATTCAGGAGCATGATATAAGTCTGCCATCAAATGAACTTCTTCTGGATAAGGATTTGTTACCCCTTTTTCGATTCTATAAAGCCGCCCACGGTCAATTAACATGATATCTGCTGCACCTTCGCGGCTTTTTAATTGTTCATTGTGCGTTGCTGCTCTGCAACGTGCTTGATAAAAGATATTGTCTAGTACATCTGCTGTGATATTTGACATTTTCTATATACCTCTTTCTGTTGTACAATTAGATTTAGAGAATAAAATATTTTCTACCTGAATATCAAATAATTTTGCTATCAAAATTGCTTTTTTGAGTGGTGGGGTTCTTTTTCCAGATTCATACATCCCTATTGCTGCGGAACTTATTCCCAATTTTTCTGCCAAATCTCGTTGAGACATATTTTTTTCTGCTCTAAGTTCTGCTAACGATTTGTTTTCAATCATAGTACTTCCTCCTTTTTGCTTTCAATTTGTTAGCATATATTTATAATAACTACATTTTGTTGAAATGTCAAGTATTTTTAAACATTTTGTTAGCATTAGCATTTTTCACTTTTTTTGTTTACAAAATATGATAAAATATACGAGAATGGAGGTTTTTTAATGGAAATTGGTAAAATGATCTCAAAGCTTCGGAAAGAAAAAGGATTAAACCAACGTGATTTTGCAAAATTTTTAGGTGTGAGCAATGGTGCTATTGGTATGTGGGAAACTGGTAAACGACAACCAGACCTAGACACCATAGAAAAAATTGCTTCTTTTTTTAATGTTACTGTTGATTACTTACTTGGGAGACAAGATTCCTTTGGTCAAGGATTGGATAAAGGAAACATAGAAGAACGAGGACTTGATGGAGCTGGAATAAGCAAAATCTTAGGATATAGTGAAGATGAAGAAAAAATAATTACTTTTCCGAACAAATTGTCTTATCAAATAGACTGCAATGGTATCAAAATAGCGGATGTTGCAAATGGAATCGGAGTACCCGAAACAGTTATCTTGAAATGGTTAGATGGTACAGATAATAGTTATACTAACTACTATGACAAACTATCTGAATACTTCGGAACAGGACGCCGATATTGGACAAGTTCTAATGCTATATCTCCTACCATTGAACCAAACATAGAAGAATATCTTCTTATTATGGCATACAGAAATTACCAAAGCAATGGTACTCTTGGTGAACAGTATTATGGTTCTTTGGAACACTATTTTCCGGGTATTGATGTAATTAATAATATTACTGAGAAAAAGTTTTTATCAGTAATAAGACAACTTAATGAGGATAATATGGATATTTTACTTGGAAAAGCCAAAGAATTATTAAAAGAACAACGGTATGAATCTGTTGCAGCAGATAAACCGACAGGGACTGAAAGCTTGGGAAAATAATACCCTTCGAATGGTACCGAAGGGAAAAGCCAAAAAAGAGATAATTATACTAAGGAGAAAATTTGAAAATGAAAAAGAAAATTTTATTAGGTCTTGGAGCATTAATTCTTATTGCTGCTATTGGACAAGCTTTTGGTATTATCAAGCCCAAAACAGAAGAGGAAAGACCTACACCTACTATAAAACAGGAAGCTAATTCACAAGTAACTGATACTGAAAAAGAACCTGTTAAGATTATAGGACATCGTTTTGATACAGTAGACAAAGAGATCCGATTAATTATTTTATTTAATCGCCCCTTATCTGAAGATGAGTTAGGAAATTTTCTTTACCCAAATTATACTTATAACTATTACTTAACTACAAGAAATGGGACTGATTATATACTTGATTATGGAGAATCTATATCTGATTCTGGTTTTAATAAGGATTTCACAGAATATCAAATTGCAACTGGTGGATATGATTCTGATATTCTATTTTCAGAAGATACTATAAATTCTATTAAGGTTACTCTTCATAAAAAATTAAATGAGGATAGACATAATCATGATTACGAATTAATAAGTGAATATAACTTTTCTATTTCAAAGGAAGATATACAAGAAGTTGTAGAAAAAGAACCTGTTAAAAAGGAAGATATACAAGAAGTTGTAGAGAAAGAACCTGTTAAAATTGTAGGACACCGTTTTGATGAAGTAGATGGTGAGGTTCAATTAATTATTTTGTTTAATCGCCCTGTACCCGAAGATGAGTTAGGAAGTATGGTTACTCCAAATTACACTTATAAATATTACTTAACTACAATAGAAGGTGATGATTATATACTTGACTACTCTCGACAAGGAAAAACTATATCGTTTCTTTTTTTTAATGACGATTTTACCGAATATCAAATTGCCAAAAGTGGGAATGGTATGCAAAGGGGTAGAGGATATGTGAACGATTCTTTATTTACAGAAGAGAACATAGATTCTATTAAAGTCGTTCTTTATAAGAAAGTAAATGAGGACAGATATAATCATGATTATGAAATGATAGATGAATATAATTTTCCAACTAAGGAGGAAAATTCAGAAAAAAATACAGAAACATCAACCCTAAAAGATTAATAAAACAAGAAAGAGGAAATGATATGCCAGCATACAAATATACTCTCAAAAATGGAAAAATCATGTGGTACTCTAACTTTTACTACACGAATTGGACCGGAGAAAAGAAACATATTTGTAAAAGAGGCTTTAAGACATTAAGAGAGGCAAAAGAATATGAATACTCTTTTATGGAGCAGCAAACGATCTCTAGTGATATTTTATTTTCAAGTCTTGTAGAAAATTATATGGAAGATATGCAATATCGTTTAAAACCTACCACAATGGGAAACAAAAAAGATATTATAGACAATAAACTACTTCCCTATTTTTCTCGATTAAAGATTTGTGATATTGATACAATAAAGGTGCGGAAATGGCAAAACGAACTGATTTCTTTTCGTGATAAGAATGGAAAACCATATTCCCAAACCTATTTAAAAACTATAAATAATCAGCTTTCTGCTATCTTAAATTATGCAGTAAAACACTATCGTTTACCAGCAAATCCTTGTAGAGCATCCGGTAGTATAGGAAAAAGCAGGGCTGATGAAATGAATATTTGGACTCAGGAACAATACGAAAGATTTTCTAAAAGTATACAAAAGTCTTCTATGAAATTAGCTTTTGATATCCTGTTTTATACTGGTATGCGTTCTGGAGAACTTTTAGCTCTCACTCCTGCTGACATCCTTTCTTCAAAACGGATAGCTATTAATAAGAATTATGCAAAAATAAAGGGAAAAGAATTATTCCTAAAACCCAAAACTCCAAAGTCTAAACGTTGTATAGCAATACCCGATTTTTTATACGAAGATATTCAAAAATATATATCAAAACTTTATGGAATTGAAAAAGGTGATAGGATATTTTATTTTACAAAATCTACATTAGACAAAGAAATCAAGAGAATTGCAGAAAAGATTAGACTTCCTCCTATCAGAGTTCACGATCTTAGACATTCACACGCTAGTATGTTAATTGAAATGGGTTTTGCTCCCTTAGAGATTGCAGATCGTTTAGGGCATGAATCTGTAAAAACAACCTTAGATACTTATTCTCATTTATATCCTGATAAGGATCAACAACTAGCGGATGCCCTAAATAAATTTCGGCAGGCAGAGCCACTATTAGAATAAAAGTTCACTTTATGAAAAATCTATTTATATATTATTTAGTAGTATTTTGAATAATATTGTCCCTACATGAATGAGGTTTTGAATGAAAAGAATTAAGAAATATGTGTACGAATTTAATATAAATGAAGAATTAACAATATACAATAAGATAGGGAATGAAAAATCGCCATATCAAAATTATTGTGAATGGTATAATTATGTTTATAAGAGATATGGCAATAGTAAGTATACAGAGTCTACACTGGAAAATTTTGTTCATTATTTGAATCATGAGAAAAATATAATTATGAGCAGAAAAGAAATGTGGAGTGGATGTATAATGCCATTATTTACAGTGGTCATTTCGATTGTATACACATTTGTATTTTCAGTGGTAAGATAAATACCTATAATAATTTGATAAATACATTGATAGATGAAAAATTTTTTAAGTATACAGGATATAATGCAAAAATGATATATCAAGCATTAAAACAAAATTTATATACAGGAATGTGTTTTTATATTTGGGAAACTGTACTTATGGTACTAATTGTTTTGATGTTTTTTTTCTTTCGTCTGATAGGATTGAAATAATAATTTGAAAAATGAGTTTTATTCAGATTACATAATGATTATCCAAGAAATAATTGAAGAACAGAAATTAGGGAATATGGAAACAACATAGGAGAAAAAATGGATCATAAAGAAAACGACTTTAGAAAAATATGTTTTCACTGTGCCTCAATTTATGAGATAGAGGACAGGGAAATATTTACATGTCCGGTTTGTGGCAGAAGCATACCATCATCAGAATATGAAAGAATAATGCAGAATATTAGGCAGGCTGTTTTTGGAGGATGGACATGTCGTGTAGAGTATGAAGATTCAGAAGGTAATGGCAAACGCTATTATACAGAGCATTGTGGAGAAATATTAAATTTTGTGGCATTGGCGGCTGCAAGTGGTCTAATTGGAAATATGTCATATGATATTATTAAAAAAGTATTTGGGAAAATAGGTTCGTATCTTAAACGGAATAAGAAAAACCGTGAAGATAAAACATTAGTTGAGTTTTTGGAATCCCCGGAAAAGATAAAAAAATTTTCGGAATATATTAGTGTATATTATGATGAATATGAGGGAACAGATGATAAAACGAAGAATGCGATTATGGAAGAAGTATTTGTGGATCATGTTTCTCATATCATAGACAGTCTAATAAAAATGAAACATAAAGACATTGATATAGACAAAGTAATGGAGGAAAGCCCGCACACAAGGGAAGAGATAATGAAGATGGTTTTAGAGATACGAAATAAAGTGAATATCAAACGATTGGAAGAAGAGGATTTTAAAAACTTTTGGGATGATATAAATATTGATTAAGAGAAGATATCAAATACATATGTAAGGAAAAAATGTTGAAAAATTTCCTTTTACTTGATACAGACAGAATCAAGAAATTATAAGATATACAATTTCATTCTGAGAAATTACTATTGGTTGCAATTTAGTCCAACTATAGTAACTGATTTAAAAGAGGTTGATCCTATTCCCAAATATATACAGCGTGAAGTGCGGAAACAGAAAAATACTGGGATAGGAACAAAATCGCAACAGGATTTAAAATTACAGCAAGAGTAGTTAAGGAAAATGTATTTAATCGAATTACTCATTATGATATGTTTAAAAAACATCAAGTAGAAAAAATACGAAACCTAATTTTCTAACATCACGCTAACATCACAAAGCAGAAATAGCGACCGAAAAGCCGCTTAAAATAAGGCTTTCCGGTCAAAATCTTGCCTATTCGAACTCGATCGTTGCTGGTGGTTTTCCAGTGCAATCGAATAATACTCTGTTTACTCCCTTTACTTCGTTTACAATTCGGTTTGCCACTTTATTTAATACTTCCCATGGGATTTGTGCTGCTTCTGCTGTCATGAAGTCAGAGGTATTGACTGCTCTGAGTGCAATCGCATAATCATATGTTCTTCCATCTCCCATTACACCTACAGATCTCATGTTAGTCAATGCGGCAAAGTATTGACCAAGACCTTGATTAGCACCTGCTTTTTCGACTTCTTCCCGGTAGATAGCATCTGCTTCTTGAACAATATGTACTTTTTGTGCAGTGACTTCTCCAATAATTCGAACTCCAAGTCCCGGACCAGGGAATGGCTGACGATAAACTAGGTGAGATGGGATTCCCAATTCTAATCCTGCTTTTCTTACTTCATCTTTAAAGAGTAGGCGAAGCGGTTCAATAATTTCTTTAAAATCTACATAGTCTGGTAGTCCACCAACGTTATGATGACTTTTGATTACCGCAGATTTTCCAAGACCACTTTCAATTACATCTGGATAAATTGTTCCCTGAACCAAATAGTCAACTGTTCCTATCTTTTTAGCTTCTTCTTCAAACACACGAATAAATTCTTCTCCAATAATTTTTCGCTTTTTCTCTGGATCTTGAACTCCCTGTAATTTATTATAAAAACGTTCTTGTGCATTGATTCGAATGAAATTTAATTCATAAGATCCCTTTGGACCAAAGACTGCTTCCACTTCATCTCCTTCGTTCTTTCGAAGAAGCCCATGATCTACAAATACACAAGTCAACTGATTTCCTACTGCTTTGGATAATAAAACTGCTGCAACAGAAGAATCAACTCCACCAGATAGTGCACAAAGAACCTTTCCTGTTCCAATTTTTTCTCTTAACTCTCGAATAGTAGTTTCTACAAAAGAGTCCATCTTCCAAGTTCCAGAACATTGGCAGATTGTATACACAAAGTTATACAGCATTTTGCTTCCTTCTACTGTATGCAAAACTTCTGGATGAAATTGAACGGCATAAAGTTTATGTTCGGTATCTTCCATAGCACTTGTCGGACAATTCTTTGTTTTAGCAATTACTTTAAAATGTTTTGGTACTTTTTCTATATAGTCAGTATGGCTCATCCAACAAATGGTCTTTTCGGAAACTCCACTAAAAAGAGCAGAGGAGGATTCAATTTGAACTTCTGTATGACCATATTCACTAATTGGTGCAGTTACAACACTTCCTTCTAAAAGATATGCCATCAGATGACAACCATAACAGATTCCCAAAATAGGAATTCCAAGTTCAAACAACTCTTTGGAACATCGAGGAGCATCATTTGTATAAACGCTACTTGGTCCTCCTGTAAAAATAATTCCCTTTGGATTTAATTTTTTAATTTCTTCCACAGATAAGGTATATGGTTTTACTTCACAATACACATTACATTCTCTGACACGTCTTGCTATTAATTGATTGTATTGACCGCCAAAATCAAGTACAAGAATCAATTCTTTCTGTTCCACTTATCCATCCTCCTGCATTTTTCTGCTTTACTTAAATCCACTCACTCATGTTGATTAAAAAACATATATAATGAAAGTATACAAAATTATAGTATAATAACTATACAACATTTTTTTGTATTAATCTAGTATTTTTTTATTTTCTTTTTATACGATAATCAGACATCCAATATACATATTTTTCTTTACTATTATCTTCTTTCTTTTTTATCAATCTTATCAACCATTTCACATTTGGATAGTATTCCAGAAAATTTTTAACAATGACGCCCTCTGCTAATAAAGCATCTGGTTTATTTGATATGTCAAGATCATAGTCAAATACGGATACCTTCATTCCTTCATATAGTTCAATGTCATTTCCTTCAGAATCATTTACTATATCTGCCTGTGAAAATAAATATATAGGATCACCGTTTTCATTAATCGTACAAAATTCATTAAAATCTAACCAGACTCTGGCTTTATCCAACGGTATAAAGGTACTACATTTATCTTGCTTCGTTTTTTGTTTTCCTTTGTATTGATAGGGATAGGCTTGTGCCATTTTAATTCCTCCTCAATCACTAAATACTTCTGTAATGTTATCATAAGTGTTTACTTTCTTCAAGATAGACTGACTTTTATTCCAAGACAAAGTTTTAAATTACCAACAAAAAAACTAAAAGAAAGCATTTTTTTTGTAGAAATACGAATTTTCATATGGTATAATGTTGAAACAGAGAAGCATTGTTTCAACTTTTGATTTCATGTGCACAAAAGTGCACATAGTTGTGGTATAATGTCTGTGTAATATTATTTTTATAAAAAAGAATCGAGGTATTCCAAATGAACGTTGATTTTCATGTATCTGCCAGAAGAAAACTTTATGAAATGCTACAATCTGGCTCACTTCTTGTTATTTTTTCAGGAGAAGAAATACGAAAGACAAATGATGAATATTATCCTTTTTTTGCTGACAGAAATTTTGTTTATCTCACTGGTCTCGAATGTAAACAGGCAATTTTACTGGCAATGAAGGACTCCGAAAATACTGTCTTTGAACGATTATATCTATTGCCTCCAGATGCACATGCTGAACGCTGGACTGGAAAACGTATTAGACCACAAGAAGCTGAAAGTATTTCTGGTGTAAAAGATATCCGTTATATCAACTCTTTTGAAATGGATCTACATACTCTTGCAACTAATGGAAATTTTGGAATGTTGTATCTTGATTTATATCGTTGTAATCCAAAGGATTTGGATCGTCCTGCACATCACTTATTAAAAAACATACAGTGTGAATATCCTTATCTTCAAATTGGCAATGCTAATGATTTAATTCGCAGTCTTCGTACTATTAAACAGCCTTGTGAAATTGAAGCATTAAGAGAAGCAGAAAAAATCACTCGTGAGGGTATTCTTGCTATGATGCGTGTATCTCGTTCAGGTATGTATGAATACCAATATAAAGCTGAATTTGATAGAGCATTAGGACAGTTTGGTCCAAAAGGTCCGGGATTTCCTTCTATTATTTCTGCTGGTGCAAACAATTTTTGTATTCATTATTATGAATATACTGGTCAAGCACATGATGGTGATATGGTTTTGAATGATGTAGGTGCACAATATCAGAATATGATTACAGATGTATCCAGAGGTTGGCCTTGTAATGGACATTTTAGTGAACGTCAGAAACTTTTATATGAATGTGCACTTGCAACTTCCAATTATATGTTTTCTATTGTCCGTCCTGGTATGAAAATGGAAGATGTAGATGCGACGATTCGTCGATATAATTATGAGCGGTTAAAGGATGTAGGCGTATTGAAATCTTTTGATGAAATTGGTACTTATATGTGGCATGGCGGTGCACACCATATCGGATATGATGTACATGATGTAGTAAAACGTCCTGAAATTATTGCACCTAATATGGTATTTTGTATTGATGTAGGTATTTATCATGAAGAATGGGGAATCGGATTTCGGTTAGAGGATAACTGTCTTGTTACTACAGATGGCTGTGAAAATCTTTCTGCTGCCATTCCAAGAACAGTTGAAGATATTGAAGCCATTATGAATAAGAGGTAATTTTCTTCATGGATAAGATAATTATGTGGATTATGGCTGCTGGTGCTGTTATTGGCGGAATAGACTATATTTTAGGCAGCCGTTTTGGATTTGGGAAACGGTTTGAAGAGGGATTTTTATTATTGGGACCTACTGCCCTTTCTATGGCAGGAATCATCTGTCTAACTCCTATCCTTTCCTTATTTCTTAAAAATGCTATTGTACCTCTTTGGGTTCAGTTAGGACTTGATCCTGCTATGTTAGGTGGTATTTTAGCGATTGATATGGGAGGATATCAGTTAGCAAAAGATTTGGCGATCTCACCAAATGTCGGAATATATTCTGGGTTAATTGTAGCCGCAACTTTTGGCTGTACCATTACATTTACTATTCCTGTTGGAATGGGAATGATTGAACCAAAAGATCAACCTGTCTTTGCCCGTGGAATGTTAATTGGTATTGGAATGATGCCAATCTCTTTGATTGTAGGTGGACTTTTATGTAAACTCCGTCTGATAGATATTTTGATCCAAAGTCTTCCGATTGTTATATTGTCCGTTTTATTGATGATAGGTATTGGAAAGTTTCCTAAAAAAACTGTAAAAGGCTTTTCTATTGTTGCTCTATTAATTAAAGTTTTAGCAACTATCGGTTTGATTGCAGGTACTGTCTGTTATATGACTGGATGGAATTTTATTCCTAACCTATCTCCTATCGAGGAGGCTATGGCAGTTGTTTCTTCCATTGGGGTTGTTATGTTGGGAAGTCTACCAATAGCAGAGCTTTTGCAGCGACTTTTAAAACTTCCACTTAGCTGGATTGGAAAAAAGACAGGTATGAATAACAGTAGTATTGCTGGTCTTTTGATTGGAATTGTCAGTCCCGTTCCTGCTATTGTTATGATAAAAGATATGGATCGGCGTGGTAAAGTAGTCAATGCTGCCTTTTTAGTCTGTGCTGCTTCCACTTTAGCAGCACATATGGGATTTACATTTAGTGTAGAAAGGGACTTTGTATTACCGCTTCTATGCTCTAAATTGATTGGCGGTATGGTCGGTGCAGTATGTGCATTAATCTTTACACGTTAAAAAAGATTGAAAAATATAAAATATGCACCCTTCTAAGTGATAAGTTTTATTGTTTCACTTTTCCCTAGAAGGGCGCATAGTAGTACAACAGCTCCCTTTTATTTTATAACTCGTCCAAACTTATTTCATAGGCAGATAAAAATTCTTTTTGAAAGATTTCTACCTCTGGCAATGCCATTTGTTCTAAAAATTCCTCAACAGCTTTTTTTGCACTTGCAAATTCGCCGTTTCCTAGCTTTTCTTCTTCAATACATTTAATTAAGGCTGAAAGCTTATCTGCTGCTTTTACTAATTTCCATAGATCTTCTTCTTCCTTTTTTGGAAAGAAAATTCCTTTAAAATCCTCTGTGAGATCTTGCGGAAGCATAGAAAGCAGACGGCGGGCTGCATTATCTTCTACCTTTCGGAAGGCATCTAAAATATCTGTATTGTAATATTTTACTGGAGTCGGCATATCCCCAGTTAAAATTTCTGTTGCATCATGATATAGACCAAGTAATGCCGCTCGTTCCTCGGAATAATTTTTTCCCAATCTCCGATTTCCTATCACTGCCAAACCATGTGCTAATATTCCTACTTCTAAAGAATGTTCACTGATATTTTCTGAAATAGAATTTCTCATAAGTGCCCATCGTTCAATATATTTCATTCTCGAAATCATAGCAAAAAATTCGAACCCTTTTTGTTGTTCATCTTTTTGTTGTTCTCTATTTTCCTCCATATTAAATATCATTTCCCCCATTTCATTTTTCATATGTCTTTGATTTTAGATATTTTTTTATATATTGTCCTGTATAAGACGCGGCATTTTCTGCTACTTCTTCTGGAGTTCCCTTTGCAATGACTGTCCCCCCTTTATCTCCTCCTTCTGGGCCAATATCAATAATATAATCTGCTGTTTTAATGACATCTAAGTTATGCTCAATTACTACTACTGTATTTCCTCCCTCTGTTAGCCGCTGTAAAATATCAATCAGTTTATGAACATCGGCAAAATGTAGTCCTGTAGTTGGTTCATCCAAAATATAGATGGTCTTTCCTGTACTTCTTTTACTTAGTTCTGTCGCCAGTTTAATTCGCTGTGCTTCACCACCAGAAAGTGCAGTAGATGGATGTCCCAATTTTAGATAAGACAATCCAACATCATTTAATGTTTCAATTTTTCTACGGATAGAAGGAATGTTTTCAAAAAAGTCAACCGCTTCTTCTACTGTCATTTCTAATACATCATAAATGCTTTTTCCCTTGTATTTTACTTCTAGGGTATCTCTATTATACCTCTTTCCGCCACAGACTTCACATGGTACATAAATATCAGGAAGAAAATTCATTTCTATTTTTAAAATTCCATCGCCAGAACAGGCTTCACAACGGCCGCCTTTTACATTAAAACTGAATCTTCCTTTTCCATAGCCTTTTATTTTTGCATCTGAAGTATTTGCAAATAATTCTCTAATCTGATCAAATACTCCTGTATATGTTGCAGGATTGGAACGAGGAGTTCTTCCAATAGGTGATTGATCAATATCAATTACCTTATCTAACTGTTCAATTCCAATAATTTCTTTATGCTTTCCCGGAATACATCTGGCTCGGTTTAAATCTCTTGCCATACGTTTATATAAAATTTCAGTTACAAGTGAACTTTTTCCAGAGCCGGAAACCCCTGTTACACAAGTAAATACACCAAGTGGAATATCTACTGTAATATTTTTTAAATTATTTTCCTTTGCTCCTTGAATTGTAATCCATCCTGTTGGGGTTTTACGTTTTTCTGGAACTGGAATCTTAATTTTACCGCTTAAATAAGCTCCTGTTATGGATTCTGGAACATTCATCAGTTCCTGTGCTGTCCCAACTGCTACCAGACGACCACCATGTTCTCCTGCTCCCGGTCCAATATCTACAATACAGTCAGCAGCTAACATAGTATCTTCATCATGTTCTACAACGATTAAAGTATTTCCAAGATCTCTTAAATGTTTTAGAGTTTTTAATAATTTATCATTATCTCTTTGATGTAATCCAATCGATGGTTCATCTAAAATATAGGCTACTCCAACAAGTCCAGAGCCGATTTGAGTTGCCAAACGAATTCTTTGTGCCTCTCCTCCTGACAGGGTAGAGGTTGCACGGGAAAGAGTTAAATATTCTAATCCAACATCTACTAAAAATCCTATTCTTGACCGAATTTCTTTTAATATAAGATCTCCTATTTTTTGCTGCATTGTTGATAGAGAAAGTTCTTTCATAAAAGTATATAGATCCCTTATAGAAAAATTTGTAACTTCTGCAATATTTTTTTCTCCTACTGTGACGGCAAGAGCTGTTTTCTTTAATCTTCTTCCTCCACAAAGACTACAAGGGGTTGTTTTCATAAAAGTTTCATATTCCTGTTTTGTTGTTTCTGAAGCAGTCTCACGATATCTTCGTTCTACATTTCGAATTAATCCTTCAAATTCCACATCATAAATTCCTTCTCCACGTTGCCCTTTATAATGTACTTTAACAGTTCTTCCCTTTGTACCATATAGTAACATATCTTGAATTTCTTCTGATAAATCACAATAAGGGGTAGTTAAATCAAACTGATACTCTTTTGAAAGTGCCTCTAAAGTTGCATGGGTATAGCTAGATTTCTCTACCGCAGACTGCCATCCTAAAACAACAATCGCACCTTCTGCAATACTTAAACTTGAATCTGGTATCATCAGTTCTGGTGCAAATTCCATTTTAAATCCAAGTCCATGACAGTCTGGACAAGCTCCAAATGGATTATTGAAAGAAAAGGAACGTGGTTCCATTTCTTCCATACTGATTCCACAATCTGGACAGGAAAAACTCTGACTAAAAGTCATTGGCATCTGATTGATAACATCTACAATCAATAACCCTTCACTTAACTTTAATACTGTTTCAATAGAATCTGAGAGACGTTTTTCGATTTGTTCTTTTATGACCAGTCGATCAATAATGATTTCAATATTATGCTTAATATTTTTTTCTAACTTAATTTCCTCTGACAATTCATACAGATGACCGTCTACCATAACACGAACATAACCGCTTCGCCTTGCCTGTTCAAATACTTTAACATGTTCTCCTTTACGCCCACGAACTACAGGTGCAAGTAATTGAATTTTTGTTCCTTTGGCAAGTTTCATAATTTCATCAACCATCTGATCTACAGTCTGTTTTTTAATTTCCTTACCACACTTTGGGCAATGTGGTATTCCGATCCTCGCATAGAGAAGACGAAAATAATCATAAATTTCAGTCACAGTTCCAACAGTAGAGCGTGGATTCCGATTTGTAGACTTTTGATCAATAGAAATTGCAGGAGAAAGTCCTTCAATACTATCTACATTCGGCTTTTCCATCTGTCCTAAAAATTGGCGGGCATAGGAAGAGAGAGATTCCATATATCTTCGTTGACCTTCTGCATAAATAGTATCAAAAGCTAGAGAAGACTTTCCTGAACCGCTTAGTCCTGTCAATACTACAAATTCATCCCGTGGAATATCTACATCAATCCCCTTTAAATTATGTTCTCTAGCTCCTCTAATTTTAATATAATTTTTTCTCTCTTGTATAACCTTCTTTCTGTCTTTTTTGATCTGTGCCTTTTCTTCCATTTTGATCTCCTGTTCTGACTATACTTAGTCCTCTAACTCTTTAAGCTGTTTCCTAACTTCCAATAGCTGATCCCTTAACTGTGCCGCCAATTCAAAATTTAGTTCTGCAGCTGCTGTATTCATCTGTTTATTTAACTTTTTCGAAATATCCTCTAACTCCTTTTTACTCATAGATTCCAGATCTTTTTTGTCCATTTCATCCATTACTTTTTCCACTTTCTTAGAAATACTAATTAAATCTCGTACCTTTTTTTGAATAGTCTGTGGAGTAATTTTATGTTCTTTGTTATATCGATCCTGAATCTCTCTGCGTCTTGCTGTTTCTGTAATTGCACGTTCCATAGAATCTGTCATAGAATCTGCATACATAATCACATGCCCGTCGACATTTCTTGCAGCTCGTCCAACTGTTTGAATTAAAGAAGTTTCTGAACGGAGAAAACCCTCTTTATCCGCATCTAAAATTGCTACTAAACTGACTTCTGGAATATCTAATCCTTCTCTGAGCAAATTAATTCCTACTAATACATCAAAAACATCCATACGCATATCTCGAATAATTTCTGAACGTTCTAATGTATCAATATCTGAATGGAGATATTTTACTCGAATTCCTACATCACGTATATAATCTGTCAAATCTTCTGCCATCCTCTTCGTTAAAGTGGTTACTAAAACCTTATTTTTCTTTGCAGTTTCTCTGTTGATTTCCCCTACTAAATCATCAATCTGTCCTTCTACTGGTCGAACGCTTACCTGTGGATCTAAAAGACCTGTTGGTCGTATGATCTGTTCTGTTCGAAACAGTTCATGTTCTGCTTCATAAACGCTTGGTGTCGCAGATACAAATAACATCTGATCAATATGATTTTCAAATTCTTCAAAATTAAGAGGTCGATTATCTTTTGCAGAAGGCAGACGAAACCCAAAGTCTACCAAATTAGTTTTTCTCGACTGATCCCCTGCATACATTCCACGGATCTGTGGGATCGTAATATGAGATTCATCTACTATAATTAAAAAGTCATCAGGAAAGTAGTCAAGTAATGTATGTGGGGTTGAACCCGCTTCAAGCCCTGCCAAATGTCTGGAATAATTTTCTATTCCAGAACAAAATCCAGTTTCTCTCATCATTTCAATGTCAAAATTCGTTCGCTCTGCAATACGTTGTGCTTCAATTAACTTGTCCTCTGCCTTAAAATACTTAACACGCTCTACCAATTCTTCTTCTATTTTTTTAAGGGCAACATTCATTTTTTCTGGATCGACTACATAGTGAGAAGCAGGAAATACTACCATATGCTCTAAAGTACATTTGACTTCACCAGTAAGTACATCAATTTCTGAAATTTTTTCTACTTCATCTCCAAAAAATTCTACTCGATAGGCAGTATCCGAATTAGCTACTGGAAAAATTTCAACAACATCACCTCGAACACGAAATGTCCCACGGTGAAAGTCCATTTCATTTCTTATATATTGAATATCTACAAGTCTTCGCAGTACATCATCTCGATCTTTTCTCATACCCGGTCGAAGAGAAAGTGTCATATTTTGATAATCCACTGGACTACCAAGGCCATAAATACACGATACACTCGCAATAATAATTACATCTTTACGTTCTGTTAAAGCAGCCGTTGCGGAATGTCTAAGTTTATCAATTTCGTCATTAATTGCCGAATCCTTTTCAATATACGTATCTGTAGATGGAATATAGGCTTCGGGCTGATAATAATCATAGTAGGAGACAAAATACTCTACTGCATTTTCTGGGAAAAACTCTTTGAACTCTCCATATAACTGTGCAGCAAGTGTTTTATTGTGGGCGATTACTAATGTTGGTTTTTGTAGTTGTTGTATCACATTTGCCATTGTAAACGTTTTACCAGATCCCGTAACCCCTAGTAAAGTCTGGAATTGATTACCTTCTTTAAATCCTTTCACTAAAGCCTCTATCGCCTGTGGTTGATCACCAGTAGGCTGATAAGGAGCTTGTAATACAAATTTACCCATGACTAACACCTCCATTTTTATTTTAGAAGCCAAATATTGTCATATACCATCAAAACAGTAATGGTATTATTATAGCAAAAAACACATCAAAAGTATATAGTTTTCCACAAAAAAAAGTACAGATGTTCGGTTTTTATTTCAAATTTCCCTATTGACATTTTTCCTATTCGATGTATATTATATATAGACATTTGAATATTGGTTGTCTTCAGGGCAGGGTGTAACTCCCTACTGGCGGTATAGTCCGCGAGCGTGTAAACGCAGATTCGGTGAAACTCCGAAACCAACAGTATAGTCTGGATGAAAGAAGGCATGTTAAGATAATAAGGCAATACGCTGAATTTTTAACACCTGAAGGACACAATTCTTCAGGTGTTATTTTATTAAAAAGGAGATTTTTGTATGAAAACAAAAACCAAACAACTTGTTACAGCCGCTATGTTTGCCGCAACTGCCTATATTATTGTGGCCGTTATTCGAATTCCTATTGTCTTATTTTTAAAGTATGAACCTAAAGATGTTGTAATTGCTATTGCTGGATTTCTCTATGGACCACTTACCTCTCTTGCAATCTCAGGGGTTGTCTGTCTGCTTGAAATGGTAACAATCAGTGATACTGGAATCATTGGTTGTATTATGAATATGCTTGCTACTTGCTCTTTTGCATGTACCGCCGCCTTTATTTACAAAAAGCGTCATAACCTTCGTGGTGCAGTAGAGGGAATGATAATAGGTACTGTCTTTATGACAATTATTATGCTCCTTTGGAATTATTTAATTACTCCGCTTTATATGGGCTATCCAAGAGATGCAGTTGCAAAAATGTTACTTCCTGCATTTTTGCCATTTAATTTATTAAAAGGGGGACTAAATACTGCGATTTTATTTTTAATTTATAAACCAGTTGTTTCTGCTCTTAGAAAAGCAGGTTTAGTAGAACCTTCTAAAATAGCTAATACAGTAAAAGAAAAAAGTATTGGTATTGTAATTGTTTCTTCTTTATTATTATGTACTTGTATTCTTTATGCCCTTTCTCTTCGAGGGATCATATAAAAAATCCATAAAAAAACAGGAAGCTTAAACTTTTTAAGTTTCCTGTTTTTTATGGATTTTCAACTACTCAATACTTTTTACAAATGACAGTATCGCTTCTGCCGTTTCACCAACCGTTTTATCTGTATTATCTATGTAAAATTGGAATTTATTTGCATTCTTCCTAAACCAAGCATTATATTGAATCTGTCCAGTAATAAATTCGTCACTTCCACACATTCTTTCCTTAGGTCTTGCCTTTAATCTTCTTATAATCTCTTCGTCTGAACAAGTCATACCAATAAAGAAAGTTGATGTAATATTCTGTGGAATATTAACCACCCCATAGAAATCATATGGATTCATACACGTTACAAAGAGCAAATTTTTATTATTTGACATTCTTACAGCCTCTGCCAAACAATCCTCACTAAATTTAGTCTCATTCTCTGTTCCCTCATAATCCCACCAATTAATTCCAACTTCATCTGTATCTATGCAAAACCAATTTCCTAATATCTTACTTTCATTTAATTCGTCTTTTATTGTAGATTTTCCAACTCCACAAGCTGCACTTAATACTACTAATTTCTTCATATATTCACCTCGCCAAATGGAAATTTCACTTTTTATTGTACCATACATATCTCTTACATACCACTTATATTTTCTGAGTTTTCATAATAAAAGGCGGACTGTTAATTCATAGTAATGCGCCCACTCAACGCCGCCACATCATTCTATTGCAACGCTCTGGATATATGATAAAAGCAGCGGTATCATAAATGATACTGCTGCTTTTCACACTAAAGATATACTTAAAAAGCTGTTTCCAATTAAAATCAGATTCGAATTATCATTATTTGATGCGGAAAAAGGGACTTGAACCCTCACGGTCTATGACCACATGATCCTTAGTCATGCCTGTCTGCCAGTTCCAGCATTTCCGCATAATGTCCGTCTGTTTAACGGACATCTGTTATTATATCATACTGTATTTCAAAATGCAAGTACTTTTTAATTCTTTTTATTTAGGTTTATTTGCTTCGTCTTTCTTATCTTTTTCTATTTCCTCTTTTTCTTCTTTTTCCCAGTCAAAATTATATGCTAGAATATAGATTCCCTCATTATGGACCTTGACATCTATTGTATTTGTACCACTGATTTCTGTTGTTAATGCTCCTATAATTGTTTTTCCATTCGGAGTATAATATAGAGTACATCCTTTCACATTATAGGCAGATGGAACCGTAATCTGCATAGAAAAAGGTTTGTCATCTACTAGATCATCATTTTTAAATACAATTTCAAATGGAATATAGTCGCCTTTTCTGATAGCTCTGTTTAACAGCCGTTTTACATAACCAGTATCTAAAGATTCTACAGAAAACATATCTGCTGTAAGTCCTGAAAGTAAAGCGATCGAGCCATTTGCTTTTTCCCTTGTATTTGTCACTTCAAATTTTGCACCATTTGCATAATCAGGTTTTTTCTCTGCAACTCCATTGACATAAAATTCTGCTCGTTGTCCCTTATAATCGACTGTAATCAAATTTTGTCCTACGTAGTTAATATTTCCGCCCCCGACTATTGTATAGTCTTCTATCGTTTGTGTTGTATTATCATCAAAGGTAGCTGTTACTGTAATATCCACTTTTCGAACTGCGTAACCTACTGCAACTGTATCGCCTTTATATGTTGCACTTATGGATATTGCCTGTCTTTCTTTTCCAATTACATCAAAGGAAGAACCTTTTCCACGGTAATAAACACTAATTCGATTTACTCCTATATTTTGAACTTTATCTGGCGTTACTGTATAATTATTAATCGTTTCAGATCTTCCATCTGTATATACCGCCGTTACTAAAAGATCGGATGCTAAAAATGAATTTCCAACTCCTTTTTCTGCAGGTCCAACATAAGAAACAAAAATCTCTTGTACTACTCCTGCTTCCACACCCATAAATACAAACTCACTATAAAGATTCTGATAGACTACCCTTGCTTTATTTTCTCCAATTGTTCTTGCCTGTGTAGAAACTAAATTATATCCTTCTGTGATTGTATCAGTAGTTCCATCATCGTATATTACTGTGACAGTTAGCTGTCTTGGATCAATGCTATTTCCTATCGAAACAGCCTCTCCGGCATATATTGCACTTACTTCAGATACTTTTTTTCCAAAGACCGAAAATTGTGCCACTTTTCCTTTGTAAAAAACAGTAAAAATATTTTCTCCTGCTTTTGTCACTTTTCTAGAAGTCGTACTATAGTTTTCAACAATTTCCGTTGTTCCATCTGCATAAGTTGCTGTGACACTTAATTTCGTTCTGTCATATTCTTGTCCGACAATGATAGTATCTCCAGTATAAGAAGCAATCAAACTTGTCGGAAGCTGATTTGTTGTATCTGCTTTTACAAATACAGTTTTAAATCCAGATAAAAATAGAATTCCTATACAAAATACTAACACAAATAACCTTGTAACTTTCTTCCTCCCCATATAATCTCCCTTTCCGGACAGTACCTCTGCCCCCTTATTCTAAAGTCCGAGCTCGCATTGCAATACTCTTTGAAAAATTAATTACTTTGTGATCATATTCTTCTTCCATAAACTTAGAGGTAATTAAAAAGTCTGCTGTTGCCTTATTATTTGCAATTGGAATATCATATACTTGAGCAATTCTAAGTAATGCTTTTACATCTGGATCGTGTGGTTGTGCTGTTAATGGATCAGAAAAAAATACAACAAAATCGATTCTGCCTTCTACAATCTTTGCACCAATTTGCTGATCTCCGCCAAGTGGACCACTATTATATGCCCGTACTGGAAGATTTGTTTTTTCTGTAATCATACGTGCTGTTGTTCCAGTTCCACATAAGAAATGTTTTTTTAAAATTTCTTTATGCTGTTCACACCAATCAATAATCTCTGCCTTTTTACTGTCATGGGCAATGAGGGCGATATTCTTTTGTCTTCCTATCGTCATTGGAATAAAATCGTCTTGTAGCTCCATTTTTAACCTCCATGTTGCAACTGCTTTGTTTTTCTGCTTTTTTTCCTCCTAAGCTAGATCATAAGTACCTTTTCTTATTATACTATGATTCTTTTAGAATTTCAACAAGGCACAACGAAAAAAAGGTTCGAGATAATATCGACTCGAACCAAAAATCGTGCAGTTGATGGGACTTGAACCCACACCCCCTTGCGAGGACATGAACCTGAATCATGCGCGTATGCCAATTCCGCCACAACTGCATGTTTCTGCTGGAAGCACGATACTCATCTTGCCAACCAAGCAGGGTTTATTATAGCATAGTATTCTCTAAATTGCAATCCCTTTTTTAACCCTGTGATAAATGTTATATTATTACATATTTTATAAAATAATAGTATATAAAATCATATTTAGTAATTTAATATTCCTTTTTAGTATTTTTTATACTATTTTGTTGGAAAAATAAACTATAGTTGGTCTAGTTTTTCCATTATCTATCTGTTATAATAAAGCATGTTAAAACAAATAAAAATCTAAAAATGGAGGTCTTCATTATGAATCATGGAAATAACGAACCATATTGGATGGTTAAAACAGGAAACTATGTACTTATCTATAATATTACATATTCTATGAATCCTCATTTCACAGAATATGAATTATGGGAATATGGTATTGAATGTTGTTTGTATAATTTAAAAGACGAACTAATTTCTTCTGCACATGTCAGCCATATTTCTCCTGAATTAGATAAGGTTAATGAAATGATTCGGATTTGTGTGAATCAACAAGTATTTCCTGTTCATCTAACAGAAATCATAAGTGATCTGTTAGAAAAAACCGATGAAGACGAATTAAGTAAATTAGCAAATCCAACCACCTAACCTATTATCTATTATTTTAAGAGGATGTCTTTAAGTACATAAAAAGCTGAATGGATTAAACTCCATTCGGCTTTTTTTCTATGAGTTCCTCTCCTAAAAGAACAGTAAAAGGTCCATCATTTATCAGGCTGACCTGCATATCTGCACCAAACTCTCCGGTTGCAACTTGCTTTACTTCTTTTTTACATAGAGAAATAAAATATTGATAGATCTCTTCTGCCTCTTTTGGATCTTTTGCTTTCGTAAAACTTGGTCTATTTCCCTTTCGACAGTCTGCATACAAAGTAAACTGAGATACTACTAATAGTTCCCCTCCAACTTGTAAAATAGAACAATTTGTCTTTCCCTCTTCATCTGCAAAAATACGTAATTTAAGTAATTTTTGTACATAAAATTCTGCTATTTCTTTCGTGTCAGTTTCTCCTATTCCTAAAAAAATTAACAGTCCCTCTCCAATCTCACCTGTAACTTTTTCTTCTATTCTAACGCTTGCTTTCTTTACTCTTTGAATAACTAATCGCATTATAGACCTGCCCTTTCTATCTTTTCATTACTTCTTTACTTTTGTTGTATAATTTAAATTTTTTCTTAACTTTCCCTTAAATCTATCGTTTCTTTCTTGCCCTTCTATCTTGTTTATGATATAATTCAGCGGAAACATAAACAGAAAGGGGAGCAACATTTGAAAGCATTACTTTATAAGTATAGACACGCATGGATTCTTTTATATTTTCCAATTTATATGATGTGGTTTTCGTACTTAGAACGAACAGTCACACAGGAATACCATGCTGTTCATATTGGTTTAGATGATATCATTCCATTTAACGAATGGTTTGTAATACCTTACTATATTTGGTTTGTCTATGTAGTAGCTGTAGTCGCCTATTTATTTTTTGTGGATAAGAAAGAATATTATCGTTGTACTGCATTTTTATTTATTGGAATGACCATTTGTCTTATTATTTATACTATTTGGCCAAATGGACAGATACTTCGTCCCGATTTAGAAACACTGGGAAGAGATAATATTGCAATCCGTATTATCGCAAACCTCTATCGTACAGATACAAATACGAATGTATGTCCAAGTATTCATGCCTTTAACTCTATTGCCTGTTGTATTGCCATATTTCATTGTAGCCGATTGAGCAAAAGAACCTTTTTAAAGGCAGGGAGTGTACTATTAAGTATTTCTATTTGTCTGTCCACTATGTTTTTAAAGCAACATTCCGCATTCGATGTTTTATGTGCCTTTGCATTGTCTATTTTTATGTATGTAGTTGTCTATGTTCCAGACTATTCTGCTTTGACTGCAAAGATGAAATCAAGATCTATATTACCAAAAGCTATCGACCGCCAGTAATGGCGGTCTTTTTTTATCCAAATTTAAAAATTTTCTTAGAAATCACATAACCCATTTTTACAATTCCATGTCCCAGTTTCGTTCGTAATGAATTTACAGTCCATCCAAGAGGCTTTGTATTAATCTTTCGATAGAGTCTACGATCTTTCGTTTTTAAATAATTCCAAAGTTCTTCTTTTTTTTGGATACTTTCTTCTGAACCCTCTTTGATTAAATAAACAGAAGATACTGTCATCATAATTTCTAAATACTTAATCATATAATTTCTCAATTTCTTTTGCTTTAATCCCATAACATCACAACAGTCAATCATATATCGATTGACAAAAAGTTGTTGATCGATTCTCTTTATCATATTTTCTTCTGTAACAGACTGATCATCACGCCCAATAAAATAACGGTAAAGATTTACATTCATATAATACATTGTTCTAACTGCTGGAAGAGGTTGATATACAAAAATATTATCAACATAAAACGTATTTTTTGGTAGTTCTAGTTCACAATCTCTTAAAAGTTTTGTACGATAAATACAAGAGTGCATCAAAATATAATGTCCCTGTTTAAAGTGCATAACCTCATTCCATCCAAAAATTTGTTCTTGTGGAAGTGCTGTTTTATAGTTAATAACTTTTTTCTTTTCTTCATTCATTTTTTCATAGACATAATTAGTCAAAAATAGATCTGGACTTTTTCCATCAGCTAATAATTGTCTCAATCTATCTAAAACTTGAGTCAAAGCTTTTTCATTAACCCAATCATCACTATCTACTACCTTAAAATAAATTCCATTTGCATTACTTAATCCTGTATTAACAGCACCTCCATGTCCACTATTTTCCTGATGAATCGCACGGACAATTCCTGGATAGTTTTGTTCATAACGGGTAGCGATTAAATTGGTATCATCTATAGAACCATCGTCTACAATAAGAATCTCTATATCATCACCCCCAGTCAGTAATGTTTCTACTGCATGTGACATATACTCAGCAGAATTAAAGCAAGGTATTACAACTGTTATAAGTTTCATGATATCCTCCATTTATTACGGATTTCTTGTTGTAAATTAATAATCATAATAACTAATGTATAAATTTCCAGCCTCCTCAAACAATTCTTCTGCTTCTCTAAGAGAAAGTTTTTTAATTCTGTCCGCTGCTGGATCAAGAATTGTTACCCCTAAACTATCATAAGCGGTAATTAATACAGCACTGTTTTGTCCTTTCATAGCTAAAACTGGACGTCCCATTCCAACAAAAAAAAGAACTTCATCTAAAGTTACTCCCTTTAATACTAATGGCTCAGACTTCATGTTTGCTTTCATCCAGTCTACAATACTACTCTCTCTTCGATTATAATTTTGAACTTTTGCATCAATACTCTTAAATTCAAAAATCATTTTTAGACAGACCTGTAAGCTATCTAGTCCATTGCCAATATTCATCTTTTGAATTCCTAAAATCTCTGCTTTAGAAGGCTTTGTCCCTCTCTGCCACAAAATTCTTCCACTGCTGTCCATCACAGTCCCTACTGCTACATTCGCCGCCTGTACTGCTTCTCCTGCATCTTTTGAAGACATTACCAAACTTCCAAACGCATAGGCATAATAGCGATTTTCAAATTCTTCTGATTTCATTACACGTACAGTGGTATCTTCTAAGATTACTGTATTTTTTGTATTCTTTATAATCGGTATCTGCTCTATTTTATAATAAGAAGGAAGACTAATATAATACTCTGTACGCATCTGATCTGTAATACGTTTACTTAAAATATATTCCGATTGTGCTACAGGTTGGTTCATAATATAATCCTTTTCTCCTTCTTGATATCCAGAAAATGTAGTAGAATCTTTCTTGAGTCGCTTTAGTGTTACTAAATTTTCCTCTACCATAACAGAGTTCGTAAAATATCCATCTGCATCATAAGATTTTAACACTTCACAATTTTCATCTGCAATCTTTATACTATACATTGGATAGAGTGTCTCCCCAAGCTGATCGACGGATATATCTTCCTTTTTTACTAATCCATAGATCATATGTTCATCAATACTGCCAAGAAGTCTGATATATTCTCCCTCACCAGCGTTAATTCTTCGATATTCTCCTGTTTCTAACATTAAAACTAAAACACTCTCTGCTTTTTCTTTTGTTTCCTGCCATGCTGCATATTGCTTCTTTGCAGAGAACACAACTGTCTCTTCTGGTGCTTGTTGTGCTAACACAGTCAATATTTTTGACACTAAATTATAAGAATACAAAGTTTCAAAAAGAGAAAAATAAAAAATATCTTTATCATTGCGATACGCTAGTTTTCCGATTTCTTCAGTCAACATTTGATAGGTTGTATTGACAGGAATATAAATCTGTTCCTCAATTCTATCAAACAGACTATCATAACGATATAAAACAATTCCCACTCTTCCCTCATATTCTCCCCGATTCATATAACCATATACCATAAAATCTATGGTTCCATCATCATATAAATTTAGAATTTTTACTCCATGCTGTTCAAAGGTATCTCGAATATAGTCTGTATCTTTCTGTCGAAAAGAAAATACCCTTACCATTCGACTTTCTTTTTCTGCTGCTATATAGAGCCATAATTCCCTTCCCCTGACAAAGGCAAAAATATTATTACTCTGGTTTGGAATAATTTCTAAATCTGTCTGATTCGTAATTCCAATCTTAAATTCACTTTTAGAAAGACTGACTAAATTAGGATCAAATACTGCTTCCATAGTACGCTCAAAGTTATAGAGATATGTCCGATTTGTCGTATAGCGGAAACGATATTTTTCTATTACTGCATATTCCTCTATTCCACTTGCTGTCTTTACTTTAATTTGATAATTTAATACAACACTTGCAGTATCTTTTGTATACTCCGTAATCTGAGGCAGATTTTCAAATAAAATAATAGGCTCTAAGCTTCCCCAACTTACCATCTCTAGGCTCGAATGAATATTTACTTTAGCAAAAGTGCTCTGATCGGCACTCCCTTTCGATTCTAAATATTTTCTTAAATCACTACAAGCTTCTTTATCAAAGGTCTTTGTATGAAATTCTTTTACAAAGTCGAGTTTTTCTTCCAGATAAGAGTTGGGAATTACTTTTATTCTGGTATAAAAATAGATTCTTTTACTTTGATTTGTAATTAAAGTAATTTTTGCAGCATATTCTATTTCTTGCTCTAAGGTTTCTTTTAAACGAATCTTTGCTACTTTTGTTTTTTCTTCTTTTTCTAAAGCAATAATAGAACCACTTTCTATCATCTGTCCTGTTGAAATATCCGAAACTTCATAGATTACCTTTTTTACAATGTTATCATTTTCTGTAATTATTACATCAAAATTTTGTTCTGATGTCAATGGAGTAATACTCTCTCGTAACAACATTTCATCTAAATTAGAACAATACCCATGTAAAAGATTTAATTGTACTTGGTCAACTCGTATTGAAATATAGGGAAGAGCTGCTTCGTTCATATCCATTTCTTTTTTTTCTGCCTGAAATACTCGCTCTGTCATATTCCTTCCAAAAAGGAAAAGTGAGAAGCAAAATACCCCTAATAAAATCAAGACTCTATAAATTAACTTCATCCTTACCCTCATTTCTATGCTGTTGCTGTATCAATCGATATAAAGCAGGAGAAACTTTAAGTTCATGTAAACATTGCTCTAATTGTTTTGTCTGTGTCTGTTTTAGCTTTTTATTTGGCAAAATGGACTGTTTTATAGCACGAATTAAAATATTTTTTGGTGTATGTTCAAAATCAATAAATTCTAATAATTGCACCTTATATCCCTCTAATTCCAATAAATTAGCTCTAAGAGCATCTGTAATCAAAGCCGACATTCTCTCCTTTATCAAACCATACTTTAAAATGGGATGTAACATATCGTTTTGAATTTGTTGATTTAGTTCATGCTGACAGCATGGAACGGACAAAATAACATGAGCCTTCCAATCCAATGCCTTTTTTAATGCTGCATCAGTTGCTGTATCACAAGCATGAAGTGTTACCACCATATCTATTAAATCTGTTCCTTTATAAGAGGCAATATCTCCACATAAAAAGTTTAGTCCCTTATATCCATAGCGTATCTTTAACTCATTACACATCTGAATGACTTCCTCTTTTAAATCCAATCCTGTAATCTCTACTTCAAAACCCTTTTGTTCTGTAAGATAATAATACATTATAAAAGTAAGATAAGACTTTCCACATCCAAAGTCAATAATACGTAATTTTTTCTTATTAGAAAATACAGGAAGAACATCCTCAATAATTTCTAAGAATCGGTTGATCTGGCGATATTTATCATATTTTGCAGCTACAACTTTCCCCTGCTCTGTAATTATGCCAAGATCTTTTAAAAATGGAATTTTACTTCCTTCTGGAATTAAATATGTCTTTGTTCGATTATGTGTAAGTTGCTTTTCTTGTATCTTATTCTCTTCTTTATTTTTTTTACAATTTATAGTTATTTTGCCCTTTTTACTGATTAAAATAATTACTTTTATAGAAGGAGAAAATAATTCTGCTTGTAAAAACCGATTTCCTATCCAATCTTCTAATTCAAATAATAATTCTTCTTTGGTATTATTTTTATGAAATACCTGATTTTTATAATATCTCTCTACTTGATACTTGATTTCTTTTTTTAGGAGAATCGGACGGATTTTGATCTTTTCTGCAAATTGGTTTTCTTTAAATTCTTTCTGTTTAGGTTTACTTAAAATCATTTGATTCATTTCTTCATTCAAATATAAATCTAAAATTTCTTTTATTGATTGTTCCATGATATCCTCTATTTTTCTCTTTCTTTTATATTTCTTTATCATACCTTGTTTTTAAAAAAACTGCAATGAATATTCCAAAGAAAAGTATAACATTTTTCTCAATTTTCTATCATATAAATTTAATAAAAATTGGTTAGGAGAATTTTATGTCTAAAGATCCATATTATTTTTTGAAACATCAAGTGGTAAAAGCTAATGCGTATTCTCAAAGTCAAGAAAATACATTTCCAAAGGACTATCTTTACTTTCAAAACTTTTACTCCCGCCCATCTGTCTATTTGTCCTCTGAAATTTCAAAATATAGTGACCGCTTTGACTATCCAAGAAGTTTTCTATATGACGAATATCCAGATAAACATATTTTTCAATATCATGTCGATCAGATTATAAAACAAATTGGAGCACCACCAGAAGAAGTCTGGCTTCAACCTTTAATAGAAACACTGTTTATACAGGAATTTTTATATCGTCGCAATCAAAAATAACTCATTTTCTCTTTTCATTTTATAAAATTATGTTATACTAATAGAAAAAAACCACAAGAAACTGTGGAGAAAGGGAGATAGTCATGTTAGATTCTTGTATCTTTTGCAAAATAACAGCGGGAGAAATCCCTTCTAATACTATCTACGAAGATGATACTTTTCAGGCAATTTTAGATATCGCTCCTGCTGCAAAGGGACATACTATATTACTTGTAAAACAACACACTCCAAATTTATTTGAAACAGAAGATTCTATTCTTTCTAAAGCCTTACCTGTTGCAAAAAAAATTGCTGTTGGTCTTAAAAAAGCCCTTGGCTGTGATGGTGTAAATATTCTCCAAAACAACGGGACATCCGCAGGACAGAGTGTATTCCATCTTCATATCCATATTATTCCACGTTACGAAAAGGATGGACTTGTGATTCCTTGGAATACTAAAACATATACAGATGGAGAGGCAGAATTATTGTCAAAAAAGATTAAAGAACATATTCTCTAAATCTTTTTTCTATTAAAATGATAAGTCGGACTGAATGAACTAAGCTCTGCCAGTTCATTCACAAATCCGACTTATGTTATCTTTTCTATTTATTTCCCGTTTTTTGTATTTCTTCTAGCAATCCAATAATTAGTTCAATAGAATCATTTTGTTTTGAATTGCTCATTGCCTCTATGTAGGCTTCCTTACTTGTTGTTACCTGTTTAATTCCCTCTAAAAGTGTTTCGTTAGTCAAATTTTCTTCTTTAATAACATAACTGTATCCCTGTCGTTCAAAGGATTCTGCATTTAAAATCTGATCTCCTCTGCTTGCAGCTGCAGATAGAGGAATTAAAATATTCGGTTTTTTTAAGGCAAGTAACTCACAGATAGCATTTGCTCCTGCTCTGGAAATAACCAAATCTGCAGCTGCAAAAATATCTGGCAGTTCAGAACTAATATATTCAAACTGAACATATCCTTCCAAATGACTATATGATCCGTCAGTCTTTCCTTTTCCACATAAATGTACAACCTGAAATTCTTTCAAAAGAGTTGGAAGCAGATTTCTTACTGCCTCATTGACTGCTGCCGCCCCTGTACTTCCTCCAACAATCATAATTACTGGTTTATTTGCTGTAAATCCACAAAACTCTAGACCTTTGATCTTGTTTCCAGCAAAGAGTTCCTTTCGAATCGGCGTACCAGTAATAACTGCCTTTCCAGCAGGCAGATAATTTTCTGTTTCTGGAAAGTTTGCACATACTCGTTTTGCTGATGGAATGCAAAGTTTATTAGCAAGTCCCGGAGTAATATCTGATTCATGAATTAAAACAGGAATATGCCTGTGGTGCGCAGCAAGAACCACAGGAACAGAAACAAATCCCCCTTTAGAAAATACAACATTTGGATTCAGACGCTTCATCAATTTTTTTGCCTCTTGATATCCTTTTAATACCTTAAACGGATCGGTAAAATTTTTGATATCAAAATAGCGTCTCAATTTTCCAGAGGAAATTCCATAATAAGGAATCCCGATCTTCTCTATCAGTTCTTTTTCAATTCCTGTATAAGAACCAATATAGTGAACATCATATCCCGACTCTTGTAGTTTTGTAACCAAAGCAATATTAGGGGTTACATGACCTGCTGTTCCCCCTCCTGTCAATACAATCCGTTTCATTTTTAGTCTCCATGCTGCGACTTATTATAAACTTTTTAATGCCCTTGCTAATTGGTCTGGACAAGAAGTCTGCTTTGCGCCACAGCGAACTCCCTCTAATCTTTCAATGACATCTTTTACTGCCATTCCCTCTACTAATTTCGAGATTCCCTGTGTATTCCCATGACATCCACCTACAAATTTTACTGACTTAATATATTTTTCTCCTTCTTTTTCTTCTACTTCAATGTGAATTGTTTTGGAGCAAACTCCAGATGTTTGATAATCCATATGAATCTCCTCTCTTTCTTCTTACTTTATGTTCTTTTTACGTTTCTTATGCAGAACTTATAAAATTGCAGCTTTCTTTATTGTATAACAACTCTTTGGATTTTGCAATTATAATTGTTTTTTTTCTAATTCCATGCTAAGATAGAACTGCAAAAGAAGGAAATAAAATATGGGAGGATTCATATGATTGGAATTATTGGTGCTATGGAAGAAGAGGTTAGGCAACTAAAGCAGGCTATATCCGACGTTTCCATAACTTGTTATGCTTCTATGGAATTTTATTCTGGAAAACTTGGTGAAAAAGATGTTGTTGTAGTACGTTCTGGAATCGGAAAAGTCAATGCTGCTATTTGCACTCAGATTCTAGTAGATCAGTTTAAAGTAGAAAGAATATTAAATACAGGAATCGCAGGTTCTCTAAATCCTGCAATTAATATTGGAGATATTGTTCTTTCAACAGATGCCTTACAACATGATATAGATGCTGCTGCTTTTGGCTATGCTCCGGGGGTTATCCCACAGATGCCTATTTCTATCTTTCCCTCTGATCCAAACTTAATAAAGCTTGCAGAAGAGATTTGTAAACAGGTAAATCCAGAAATTCATGTATTTACTGGAAGAATTGTCAGTGGAGATCAATTTATTGCAGATCCAGAAAAAAAACAATGGTTAATTCAAACATTCCATCCATTTGGTACAGAGATGGAAGGGGCGGCGATTGCCCAAACATCATTCTTAAATCATCTTCCATTTTTAATTATTCGTGCAATTTCAGATAAAGCAGACGAAAGTGCAAAAGTGGACTATCCAACATTTGAGGCAGAAGCAATTAAACATTGTGTAAGGTTAGTTAAAGCACTACTTGCTGCCCTATAGTGCAGAATCGAGGTTTTATGGAAGGACAAGAACGCAGGGAACAGCTTCTTTTTTTACTAGAACAATCTAAGACACCACTATCTGGAAATTATCTTGCAAAAATGCTTGGTGTGAGTCGTCAGGTAATTGTTCAAGATATTGCTCTTCTTAGAGCAGTAAATAAAAATATTCTTTCCACGACAAAAGGTTATCTTTTTTATCTTCCACAACAGCAAAAAGTGAAACACTGTTTTCGGGTATGCCATACTACAGAACAGATTGAAGACGAATTAATGAGTATTGTCGAACTTGGAGGAACTATTTTAGATGTGATTGTGGAACATCCAATCTATGGTATCATCACAGTAGACTTAATGCTTTCAACTCCTAGTGAAGTACAAGAATTTGTCAAAAAGGTAAATGCCAAAAAAACCGTTCCATTAAAAGAACTTACAAAAGACATTCATCTTCATACTATTGAAGCAAATACGGAAGAAATTTTAACTCAGATTAAGACTTCATTAAGGCAAAAGGGATATCTATACCCAACATCCTAGGAGGAAAGATTTATGAAGCTACTAAAAAAATTATGTAATCACATTTTTATTGATGGTTTAAGTGGAATGGCACTTGGTCTGTTTGCCACTTTAATTATCGGAACCATTCTATCTCAGATTGGAACATTATTAACAGGAAAAATTGGATCGAATCTGATCGCTGCCTCAAATATAGCCAAAACACTGACAGGTGCTGGAATCGGTGTAGGAGTTGCTTGCAAATTTAAAACTTCTCCTTTGGTTACAATTTCCGCAGCGGCAGCGGGAATGATTGGGGCTTTCCCAGCTATCGCAAGTATGGACAGCCTTTCACTTGGTAAACCAGGAGAGCCTTTGGGTGCATTTGTTGCTGCTTTGGCTGCTATTGAACTCGGACAGTTGATTTCTGGGAAAACTAAAATAGATATTATTGTGACACCTTTTCTTTCTATTTGTTCAGGTGCTATAGTAGGTTTTTTAGTTGGTCCTCCTATTACAAAGTTTATGAATTTTATCGGTACTCTTGTCAATATCAATGTCCAACAGCATCCTATTATTGGAGGAATTGTCGTCTCCGTTTTAATGGGAATGATTTTAACTCTTCCAATTAGCTCGGCAGCAATAGGAATTTCTATGGGAATCACTGGACTGGCGGCTGGGGCAGCTACTGTTGGATGCTGTTGCCAGATGATTGGTTTTGCTGTCTCTAGTTACAGAGAAAATAAGATGGGAGGATTCATTGCACAGGGAATCGGCACTTCTATGCTTCAAATTCCTAATATTATGAAGCGACCTGTTATTTGGCTTCCTCCCATTCTTTCCAGTGCAATTTTAGGTCCATTAGCTTCCGCTTTATTAAAAATGAAAAGTACTCCTGTTGGTTCTGGTATGGGTTCTGCGGGTTTTGTCGGTCAGATCGCTTCCTATCAGACCATGAGCCCGGAAGTAGGTGCCCCAACTGCTCTCCTACAGATTATATTTTTACATTTTCTTCTTCCAGCCGCATTGACACTTCTTTTTAGTGAAATGATGCGAAAAGCTGGTTGGATTCATAATAATGATATGAAGTTGACAATCTAACTATTTTAAAGTTGTTTCAATCCACTCACGGCAGTTAAGAGTAAGACCATTATGTGGATTTCTTCATGGTAGTAAGGGATACCACTTTCGTTTTGCCCGCTACTGCCGTTATAAAATTGTTCCTAGCAATTCCTCTTGCTGTTAATTGTTGAAAAGTTAGGACTTTCTTTCAGTATTGTCCCATCTAATGCTTTTATAGTATAAATTCCTTCTTCATAAAGCATATAACTATGTTGGTTTCCCTCTTTTGGAATAGATATAGAACCTGGATTTAGATACCATATCTCCCCTGACTTTTGGATTGCTTGTACATGAGTATGCCCGTGTAAGAGAATATCTCCATCTTGTAGAGGAGGAAGGGCAGATAAATTATAGTGATGTCCATGGGTGACAAATATTGTTCTATGATCCAAATAAAGAATTATATATTCTGCAAGTACTGGGAATTCTAGTACCATTTGATCAACTTCTGCTTCACAATTTCCACGAACGCAAAGTAATTCTTTTTTTCTTTCATTCAACATTTGGATAACTTGTTTAGGGTTATATTCTTGTGGTAGATCATTTCTTGGACCATGATATAACAAATCCCCTAATAAAAGCAGTTTTTCTGCCCCTTCTCTACTATATGCCTCTAACATCTGTTTACAAAACTTTGCTGAACCATGAATATCAGATGCAATCATTAGTTTCATATTTATCCTCCTTTATACTACATATAACATATTATTTTGTTTCAATCCACTCGCGGCAGTTAAGAGCAAGACAATTATGTGGATTTCTTCATATACTTGTTCCTAGCAATTCCGGAATCCTTGCTGTTAATTGTTGAAAGGAGCTTTTATGTTTTGTATTCTTGCCTTTATTTTTATCTATCTATATTTAATTTTTCCTGCACCTGCTTCAAAACAGAAAAAAGAACCTTTTTGCGGAAAAAATATTGCTCATAGAGGCTTACATTCTAAGGACAACAAAATACCAGAAAATTCCCTTTCTGCATTTTCTAAAGCTATAGAAGCGGGATATGGAATTGAATTAGATCTTCAACTTACAAAAGATGGAAAAATTGTTGTTTTTCATGATACTACCCTTGAACGTGTATGTGGTGCAAAAGAAAGGTTAGAAGATTTGACATATCAAGAACTTCTCTCTTACTCTCTATTTCATACAGAAGAAAAAATCCCATTGTTTTCAGAAGTACTTTCTCTTGTAAACGGGAAAGTGCCTTTGGTTATTGAATTAAAAAACGGGAAAAAGAATACTGCTCTTTGTACACAGGTTCTTCTTTTACTTCGCTCTTATTCTGGGATATATTGTATTGAAAGTTTTCATCCTCTTATTGTTGGATGGTTTCGTAAATATGCTCCCAATATTTTACGTGGGCAACTCAGTGCACCTGCCCATGAATTTTCTAATGTTATGCCATTTCTATATCGTTTTGGTTTAAGCAGACTATTATCCAATTTTTATGCCAGACCTAATTTTATTGCTTACCGAAAAGGAAAAAAGCCATGGTCTGTTCGGATTTGTCTGTCTTTAGGAGCGTTGCGGTTTGTTTGGACTGCACATCCTGAAGATAACCTAAAGCAGCTAACTCAAGATAATGATGTAGTCATTTTTGAATTTTATCAACCAAACGTTTCTTTTTCCCCTCACTGTGTCACCAATCACCACTGATCATAGGAGTTGCCAAATAAATTTTTGTTCGATCTTCATTTTCTTCATAGGCAGCAGCAATCTGAATATTGATTTTCTTTCCATCTACTGTGATAGATTGCTGTTGTCCTCTGGCATATCCATAAACTGTATAGAGTTCTTCTGTACGGTTTTCACAAATTACTTTTGCATCCAATCCAGCAAGTAGGCGATCCGCAATCTCATTTAACTGTGATACTGTCAGTTTTCCAGCAAAATTCCCAGCAAATTGTACTGTACAGTTTCGTTCCTTCGCTCCAAGATTATCTAATAACTTTCTTACTTTTTGTTGATAAGAAGAAAGATAACGTCCTGTATCTTTATAAATACAAATTCGTACTAAAAGGTAGTGTGTTCTGGCAGTTTTATTAGTATCCTTTTGTCCCAATGTAACACATTTTAAAGTTGTCTGTGCTTGATTTGCCTGTTTTTCATAAAAAATAACCTGTCGATTCTCTTCTTCTATTACCGAAATATCTTCTTCTATATTTAATCCTATACCCTCTGCTAGATAGCGAATCAATTCTTTTTGATCCTCTATTGTCAAAAACTCTTCTCCATAGTCAGCAATAATTTCTAAGGTACTCTCTGATAATTTAGAATTTGTTTCTGCAAATACTTCCGTCATTTCCTTTGGCGCAAACAAAAATTTTCCTGCAATCCATTGTGCTCCTGCTGCCGCCCATAAAACAAAAAGAATTCCAAAAAAAATTTGATATCTCTTTTTTCTCTTTAATCCTTCCCTAATCCCTTCCATTACACGTTTGCTTCGGTTTTTATATAATTCTAACTTTTGCTCTCTTGACATAACAAAAACCTCCATTCTCTGAATATCCAAATTCTATCCAGAAAATGAAGGTCTATACAAAATTTACCGCCTTTTTTCTGCCAATTCAATACGAATCAACGAACGTTTCAGAGCAAGTTCTGCACGGGTTACATTAATCTCTCCTTCTGAGCCTCTTAAACGCCTTTCCGCACGAACTTTTGCCTCTGCTGCACGATTCATATCGATTTCCTCAGGCCATTCACAGGATTCTGCTAAAATCGTCACACGATCTCCTAAAATTTCTAAAAATCCATCATGCAGAGCAGCTTCCTTTACCTCACCACCATTGATAATTCTTAAAATTCCCGGTTCAATAATTGCGGTCAATGGGATATGATGCTTTAAGACACCAATTTCTCCCTCTGTAGTTTTAACCTCAATCATCTCTGCCTTTCCATCAAAGAAAATCCGGTAAGGAGAAATAACCTGTAATTGAAATAACTTATCTTCATCCGCCATTATATTACTCCTTTAGAAAGGCTATTTCTTTTCTTTCATTCTTTCTAAAACATCGTCAATACTTCCAGCATTTAAGAAATAACTCTCTGGGATATCGTCATGTTTTCCTTCCAAAATTTCCTTGAATCCTTGAATGGTATCCTGAACAGGTACATAGCGTCCCGGCAGACCTGTAAACTGTTCTGCTACATGGAATGGCTGGGATAGGAAACGCTGAATTTTTCTGGCTCTTGCTACTAACATCTTATCGTCTTCGGAAAGTTCGTCCATACCAAGAATTGCAATAATATCCTGTAATTCTTTATACCTTTGTAAAATTTCTTGAACTCCGCGGGCAACCTGATAGTGCTCCTCTCCAACAATTCTAGGATCTAGAATTCTGGAAGTTGATTCTAATGGATCAACCGCTGGATAAATTCCCAATTCTACAATGGAACGAGATAATACTGTAGTTGCATCCAAATGGGCAAACGTTGTTGCAGGTGCAGGGTCAGTCAAGTCGTCAGCAGGCACATAAACTGCTTGTACCGAAGTGATTGATCCATTTTTTGTAGAAGTGATCCGTTCTTGAAGTGTACCCATTTCTGTCTGTAATGTTGGCTGATAACCAACGGCTGATGGCATACGACCAAGAAGTGCAGATACTTCTGAACCTGCCTGTGTAAAACGGAAAATATTATCAATAAACAACAAGACATCTTTTCCAGATTGATCACGAAAATATTCTGCCATAGTAAGTCCTGTAAGCCCAACTCTCATTCTCGCTCCCGGTGGCTCATTCATCTGACCGAATACCATTGTCGTTTTTTCGATAACTCCTGATTCAATCATTTCATAATAGAGGTCATTTCCCTCTCTGGTACGCTCTCCAACACCAGTAAATACAGAATAACCACCATGTTCTGTTGCAATATTTGTAATCAGCTCCTGAATTAATACTGTTTTACCAACACCTGCACCGCCAAACAGACCGATTTTACCACCTTTTTGATAAGGACAAAGCAAATCGACTACTTTAATTCCTGTTTCTAAGATCTCTGTTTCTGTAGACTGTTCTTCAAATGTCGGTGCTTTTCTATGGATTGGATAATATTGTACTCCTCTAGGAGCTTCTTTTTCATCAATTGGTTCTCCTAAGACATTAAACATACGTCCAAGAGTATTTTCTCCAACTGGAACACTGATTGGTGCACCTGTTGCAGTTGCTTCCATCCCCCGAACAAGTCCATCTGTCGAACCCATGGCAATACAGCGAACCACATCATCACCCAAATGCTGTGCAACCTCAACAGTTAATTCTCCGCCTTCCTTTCTGGGAATCTTAATTGCTTCATAGATTTCCGGAAGGTGTCCTTCAGAAAATTTAATATCTAGGACAGCACTGATGATCTGAGTGATTTTCCCAATGTTTTTCTCTGCCAACTTTTTCACTCCTTTTCTTATCGCCCATTCCGGCTTATTCAATCGCATTTGCACCAGCAATAATTTCTGTCAATTCCTGAGTAATCGAACTCTGTCTTGCTCTATTATATTTTAATGACAGATCAGAAATCATGTCCTCTGCATTGCTGGTTGCGGAATCCATAGCCTGCATACGTGCACCGTTTTCACTGGCAACTGCCTGCACTAATGCACCATAAATCAAGCTATTGATATATTTCGGAATAATCAGATTTAAGGCTTCTTCTGCCTCCGGTTCATAATTCATTAACGTTAGCTGATCTACCGAATTTTCTTTGGCAGTTCCTCCTTCGATGCCGCTTAAATCTACCGGAAGCAGTTTTAACAGAGTAGGAATATGGCTGACTGTATTTTTAAAGACCGTATAGGCTAAGTAAATTTCTCCTACTTCGCCATTGCGAAAGGCATCTAACACGGCTCTTCCGATCTCAATTGCATCTTTATAAAGAGGTGCATTGAGCACTTCGGAATAATCTTGCTTAATCTGATACCCTCTCCGCTGCAACCCTTCCTTTCCTTTTCTTCCGATTGCGTAAATGACAGCATCTTCTTTCGAAATCGTACTGTCACGTAGCAGTTTAATAATATTAGAATTATACCCACCTGCCAGACCACGATTCGAAGTTATCACAATCACTGCCTTTTTCGTTGAAGTTCCCGCATTGAGAAAGGGATGTGAAATTTCACCTGATTTACGAAGCATACTATTGACCGTTTCATACATATGGTCGAAATAAGGTTTCGCATCCTCTGCCTTTTGTTTCGCTTTTTGTAATTTTACGGTCGCTACTAACTTCATTGCCTTCGTAATCTGACCGGTGCTCTGAATACTTTCCTTACGCCTTTTGATATCTCTCATCGACGCCATAACTTCACACCCTCTCTATTATCTCATAAATTCCCTTTTAAATTCCTCAATTGCCCGAACTAGCTTCTTTTCACATTCCTCGTCTATTACCTTTTTCTCACGAATAGATGATGGAATATCTGGATATTTTGTATCTAGGAAAGAGAAGAGTTCCTTTTCGAAATTTTGGATATCTGCAACTTCTACGTCTAAGAGATATTTTTTTGTCGCTGCAAAAATAATGATAACCTGATATTCTACTGGCATTGGTTTATACTGAGGCTGTTTTAAAATTTCACGAATTCTCTCACCTTGAGCCAATTTTTCTTTTGTATCAGCATCCAAATCAGAACCAAACTGTGAGAAAGAGGCAAGTTCACGATATTGAGCAAGTTCAATACGAATTGGTCCAGCAATTTTTTTCATTGCTTTGATCTGAGCAGAACCCCCAACTCTCGAAACAGAAAGACCTGGATTGACAGCTGGACGAAATCCAGAATTAAACATCTCTGTTTCCAGATAAATCTGACCATCAGTAATGGAAATAACATTGGTTGGAATGTAGGCAGATACATCTCCCGCCTGTGTTTCAATAATCGGAAGAGCTGTTAAAGAGCCGCCTCCCAATTTATCAGAAAGCTTTGCTGCCCGTTCCAAAAGTCTTGAATGAAGATAAAAAACATCGCCCGGATAAGCTTCACGTCCTGGTGGTCTTTTTAATAATAGAGAAAGTGTACGATAAGCTGCTGCATGTTTACTTAAATCATCATAAACAACTAAGACATCTTTTCCAGCTTCCATCCATTCCTCACCAATAGCACATCCTGTATAAGGTGCAATATATTGTAATGGAGCTAATTCACTTGCTGTAGAAGCTACTACAGTTGTATAGTCCATTGCTCCATGTTCTTCTAATGTCTTTACAATTCCTGCAACAGTAGATGCCTTTTGACCGATTGCCACATAGATACAATATACTCCCTGTCCCTTTTGATTAATAATTGTATCAAGTGCAATGGCAGTCTTACCAGTCTGTCTATCACCGATAATCAACTCACGTTGACCACGTCCAATAGGAACCATAGAGTCAATCGCTTTAATACCAGTCTGTAATGGAGTATCTACAGATTTTCTGGAAATAACACCAGAAGCTACACGTTCTACCTTACGGTATTTTCTTGTTGAAATTGGTCCCTTGCCGTCTAGGGGTTGCCCTAATGCGTTTACTACACGACCAAGCATTGCATCACCAACTGGAACTTCAACAACACGTCCTGTTGTTTTTACTGTGTCGCCTTCACTAATCCGGCTGGTATCTCCAAGTAATACAGCACCAACATTATCTTCCTCTAAATTTAGTACCATTCCATAGATTTCACCCGGAAATTCCAGAAGTTCTCCCTGCATTGCCTTTTCAAGACCATGGATACGAGCAATACCGTCCGCTACTTGAATTACGGTACCTACATCGGATACCTCAAGCTTTGTACTGTAGTTCTTAATTTGTTCTTTAATAACGGAACTGATTTCTTCAGGTCTTAAATTCAAGAGATAAGCACCTTCTTTCTGTTAATTTTCAGACAGTGAAACTTTAAGAAGTCCCTGTTTCATAGATAAAAGCTTCGTTCGAATACTATTATCTACAATTCGGTCACCAATACGAATGATCATTCCTCCGATTAAGGAAGAATCCACTGTATAATTCATCTCTAATTTCACATAGTCTGTGATAGCAAGCAGCTTTGTTTCCACCTTTTGTTTCTGCTGTTGAGTTAGTGTCACGGCGGAAGTGACAAAAACTACTCCTATTTTTTCATGTTCCCTTGCTTTATCAAGGAAAGAATTTAAAATTTCGACGATTCCGGCTGCCCTGTCCTTTTCTACGATCAGCACTAAAAATCCTGTTAAATCATCTGAAACTTGCCCTCTAAAAATCTTTTCAATCACTTGAATCTTTTCTTCTTTTGCAATCTGAGGGTGTGTTAATAATTTTACGAGATCTGGATACTGTGTTACTTGTTCTTTTACAAAAGTAACTTCTTCTGCTATCGTATTCAAAGTATTCTTTTCAAGTGCCAGCTCAAACAGGGCTTCGCCATAGGTTAAAGCTGCTACTTTCGCCATGTTTCATCACCCATCTCATTTAATGCTTCGTCCACCAGTTCCGCCTGCTTTTTCTCGTCAATGCCCTCTGAGATAAAACGGCCTGCCATTGCAGCGGCTACAGAAACCATTTCCTTTTTAAACTCATCCTGCATCTTATTCTTTTCTAATTCTGCTTCTTTTTGGGCACGCTCTGTAATTCTCTTTGCTTCTAAACCAGCCTGTTCTAAAATTTCATTTTCTCTCTTAACAGCCTTTTTTCTGCCCTCACTTAAAATTTCTTCTACTTCATTTTCAGCCGTTTTTAATTTTCCTTCATATTCTGCTTTAAATGCAATCGCATCCTGTTTCTCTTTTTGTGCGTTATCCATAGTATCTTGAATCTTTTCCTGACGCTTTTTCATCAGTTCCCTAGCCGGATTAAACACCAGATACGACATTAATAAAAACAGACAAAAGACAGCTAAAGCTAAAATAACTACATCTGCTCCAAGCTGAAAATCTAAGCCAAAAATACGATTAAATAAACCTTCCTCTTCTTGTGCCGCCAATATTGTTGTCTTTGTTGCAATTCCTGTCATATAATTGACCACAACGAAAGCCTCCTTTCTATTTATTTTTTAGAGGCTTACTTTAACTTACCAATTAATGGGTTAGCAAATAATAAGATAATTGCAACAGCGAAACCATACAGACCTGTTGTTTCGGCAACCGCTTGACCTAATAACATTGTAGACATAATTGTTCCTTTTGCTCCTGGATTACGACCAACGGCTGATGCACCATAACCTGCTGCAATACCCTGACCAATACCAGGACCAATTCCTGCGATCATTGCAAGACCTGCACCAACTGCCGAACATGCCAAAATTAAACCCTGATCTGTAATCATAATAACTTCCTCCTTAAAATATGAATTTGACTCATTTCTTATGAACCTAATCCTCGTCGCCAAAAGCCTGCTTAATAAATACCATTGTCAGCATACAGAATACATACGTTTGTATTGCTCCAGAAAATACATCGAAATACGCATGAAGTACTCCGAATAATGGGAAAATAAAAAATTGCAGTAACATTGGCAGCAGTCCATAAATCAGTCCCATCATGACTGTACCGGATAAAATATTTCCGAACAGACGCAAGGACATGGAAAGCGGTGTCGCAATTTCACCAATAATATTAATTGGTGTCAGCAAAACCGGATGAAAGAGATCGGTAATATGCTTTGCTTTTTGATACTTAAATCCATTATAATGGATCAGGACAAAAGTGATCAATGCCAATGCCAATGTAGCACCATAGTCTGCTGTCGGCGGACGAAGTCCAACTAATCCAGATATATTCGAGATAAGGACAAACATAGCAAGTGTTCCAATATAATTTGAAAACTTATATCCCCTCTCTCCCATATTGGATTTTGTTAGGTTATCTACTGCCTCCACAAGATACTCAACTACATTTAAAAACATCCCAGGAGGTTTGTCAGGATCGGCATTTTTAATCACTCTGTTTGCAATTACAGCAAATATCACTAAGATAAGCATAATAATTACCAGACTGATATGGGTTGTTGTAAGATAAAGTTCATGTCCAAATAACTCATACTTTAAAAACCCATCAACACCGAATGTGACTTCCTCCGATTCTGGTCTGATCAAATTCAGGTTTGCAAACCCAGCGGAAAGCAAAATGCTTCCAATTCCCACTTTCTCACCTTCCTTTGTTAAAAAATTTGTTAAAAATGTATTTATGGGTTAACGGCTGTAAATATGCCGAAAACTTTAAACTTAATACTCCAAGTAGCATTGCTGCTATTTGGACTGTATTCCCTAAAAAAGCCGCAAGCATCAAAATAGCTGCCAAAATCAAAAGTCGGATTAAAGACATTTTTCTAGCATATCCTGCTGCTTTCTCTTTTGGAAGATCTAAGGTACGGCTGAGAGAATGAAACATATGCACTGCTAATCCAACAGCTAAAACAGCTCCTGATACCACTCCAAGAACAAAAGACAAACAGTATCCCTTTAAAAAAAATCCTGGTATACTAAGTAAACAAGCACACACTCCAATACCAATTAACAGTTCTATCAATGTCTGTTTTCCTTGATCCATGTTACCCTCATTTCTGCACATCGCCACTTTATTTTTTGTCTGTCAGATTTTTTTCTCTTTCCTTTTTCATCTGTTCATAATATTGCTGTTGTGCATCCTCTCTTGCCTTATCCTTTGCATAAAAATTTTTGGTCAGATGATATACATTTCGAAAAGCTGCTCCAATTCCCAGTCCTAGAAAAATTAACACCAACCAGTTCGTATTTAGCCATTGATCTATTTTGATTCCTAAAAACAGGCACAAAAAAATCGGAACCATCATACTGATACCAATTTGTGTAAGCATTACAAGACCTTTCCAAACTGATTTTCCCATTTTAATCCCCATTCCTTATACGAATATTATTATACCATTTTTTCTTAAAATGTCCACTAAATATCTGAATTTTCATTTTAAAATTGCTTATTTTGTTTTCATTGACAGTCCTATTTACTTATATTATAATTGCTTTTAATAATAATTTTATTCTTTCTTTCCAATCTTATCTACAAAAGTTATCTGTTTCGCCGTCTAACGGCAGAAGGGGGTTCTATGACAGTTGTGCTTCCAACTCTTTATCGGAAACGTTTTATTCCTTTAGAAACAGTTTCCCTAAAAGATGATATCATCTTAAATTTTCAAAAGGATCTGATTATAACCCGCTGGAATACCTTAAAACCTCGTACAGATATTGCATTCGGTATTTCCGCCTACTTTATGAAAGACGGATTTAAGGTCAGTAAAATATTCGATCATCAAAATCATCTGGTTTATTGGTATTGTGATATTATTCAAACTACTCACAACTTGTCGGAAAATAGTATCTATTTTGAAGATCTGTTAATTGATGTTATTATTTATCCTGATGGAAGATTTAAAGTAGTAGATATGGATGAACTGGCAGATGCCTATCGTAATGGTCTAATTGATATGGAAATGTTATGTACTGCCCTTTATTCTGCCGATCATCTTCTTTCTATGATTACAGATGGCAGCTTTGAACAGTTAAAACAAGTAATAGAGCAATATAATATAACTCAACCCTAAATAGAAATCAAAAAGGAGAGCGTTTTAATTTTTTTATACGCTCTCTTTACTTCTCTAAATTTCCTCTATTTGAGCAATTCGTCTGCTATGGCGTTCTTCTCCTGAAAAAGGAGTGTTTAAAAAGATATCTACAATTTTTATTGCTAACCCTGGTCCAACAACTCTTCCTCCAAGAGCTAAAACATTTGCATTATTATGAAGTCTTGTTGCCTGTGCAGAAAAACAGTCATGGCAAAGTGCTGCCCGTACTCCCTTTATTTTATTAGCAGCAATCGAAATTCCAATTCCTGTTCCACAGATTAAAATTCCAAATTCACATTTTCCTTTTGCAACTTCTGTTCCCACCTTTTTTGCAAAAACTGGATAATCACAAGAAGCTTTCGAATCCGTTCCAAAATTGATATATGGAATATTTCTTTCTTCGAGATAAGAAATAACTTCTTTCATTAGTTCATATCCACCATGATCACAACCCAATGCTACCATTTCTAACTCCCTTCCTTATTTTCCATTGCTATATTTTCTTTTTCAATCCGATATGCCATCTTTCGGACTAGTCTTGCAAGTTCACTAAAACATTCTTCATAATCCATCAGACTTCCCCCATATGGATCAACAACATCTCCCGTTTCCCCTGCAAATTCCTTTAAAGTAAAACAGTGTTCCTGATTGACAGAATACTCTTTTAATAGTGTTGTCTTTTGATTTTGTGTCATTGTCAACACTAATGTAGTTTCATCGATTTCATTTTCTCTAAGTTGTTTTGCTGTATGATTATTTAGTTCTAATCCATGTGTTTTCAAAACTGTTTCTGCTTTTGGATTAAGAGGTTCTGGAAATAAAACTACTAAACCTCTAGAGGATACTTTAATATTCCTTCCAAACTCCATGGAAATATATAAACTCTCTGCCATTGGGCTTCGGCAGGTATTGCCCGTACAGACAAAAATAATCTGTTGAATATGCCCCATTCTTAACCCCCTTTCTTTTATACTTTTATTATCTGATATCCCGCAGCCTTTAGTAGTCGATTCATTACTGCCTGTCCATGCTTCATATTATCAAAACTTTCTGCATAGATCACTTCTACTCCTATAGCATCAAATTCCCGTAATCGATCAAATAGACTGGAAGTAATTGTAATTTCATTTTCCCTTGTTCCAACACTTTTTACAATTCCATAAAGATACTCTGAAATTGTTTCATCTGTTGCAAGAATTCCAACTTTTCTTTTTTGTAGTTCTTGCTGTTTTGCGGCTTTATTAATTGCGTCAATAACTGATTTAGAGCTTCCTTCATATATTGTTAAATCTGCTTTTGGTGCATAGTGTTTATATTTCATACCTGGTGCTTTTGCCACAACTGTTAGATTTTTATTTCGGTTTAGTACTGCCTGATCATATTGAATTATCTTTGTCACTTGCTTTAATTGTTTGGCAGTAATAAATCCTGGTCTTAAAATCGTTGGTATCTCACTGGTAAGATCTAAAATCGTAGACTCTAATCCAATTGTTGAAGCACCACCATCTATTATCATATCAATTTTTCCATCCAGATCCTCTATGACGTGCTCTGCTCTTGTTGTACTAGGACGTCCAGAGGAGTTGGCACTTGGAGCTGCAATATATCTCTTAGAAGCCTTTATGAACATAGAGGCAATCGGATCAGAAGGCATTCGGATTCCTACTGTTTCTAAACCACCTGTTATTTCATATGGAACAATGTCACTCTTTTTTAAAATCATCGTTAAAGGTCCGGGCCAAAAATGTTCCGCTAATCGGTATGCAGCTTCTGGAATCTTCTTTGTCAACTTCTCTAAAGAAAAAATATCGGCAATATGTACAATTAATGGATTATCACAAGGTCTTCCCTTTGCAAGATAAATTTGTTTGGATGCTTGAGGATTACAGGCATCTGCTCCTAATCCGTAAACCGTTTCTGTTGGAAAGGCAACCAGTTTTCCCCTTCGAATTAACTCACCTGCTACAAAAAAATCCTCTTCTTTTAGATTCTTCCGATCAAGCCTTTGAACAATTGTTCTCATGATTTCCTCATTCCTGAACTGTTTTTAAGGTACAAGATAGTATAACATTTTCATGTAAAAAAGTAAAGTAGACATTCTTGACTTTAAAAACAAATATAGGAGTGGGAATTTTATAGAAGAGAGAATCTCTATGATAAAGTAAGAAATATAAGCGGATGCCGAACTTATTCCTGTTCGGCGTCTGCTTGTTTTAAATATGCTAAAATTCCATCTTTTACAGCTTCTGCCATCTTTTGTTGATACTCTTGTGTAATCAAAAGATCTGCCTCTGAGGCATTAGAAAGAAATCCACATTCTACAATAATGAGCAAACCAGAAGTCTTTTTTAACAAATAGTAGGAAGCATTTGCTTTAGCTACTCGATGATTTCCGTCTGCTACACTAGCCTTAATCGTTTCCTGCATAATTTCAGCAAATTTTTTACCTTCTTCAGAAGTTTCATAATAAAATACTTGTGCTCCATGACTAGAGCCATCTGTAAAACTGTTTTGGTGAATACTAACCGCAAAATCTGCTTTGGCCTCTTCAATTTTTTTCACACGATTTTTTAAATCAGAAGCCTTTTTATTAGAGTCTGTTTCTTCATATAAAGCAACATCTGTTTCTCTTGTCAAAATCACTCGAATATTTTCCTGTTCTAAAAGTGCTTTTAACTTTTGTACAATCGCTAAATTAATATCCTTTTCCTTTGCTCCATTTACTCCTACTTTACCCGGATCAAATCCCCCGTGTCCTGCATCTAAAACTATAGTATATTTTGGTGGCTCTTTTGTCGGTTCAGAAACATGAACTTTTGAGTTTGGGATATCTTGTTGTATTTTTTTCTGATCTGCTCTTTGTCGCATCCACTTTGTTCCTGCTGCTATACAGATTATAAGTAATATTACTACTGTCAACAGTCCCAAGTACTTTTTCATTACAATTTCCTAATCATAGCTTTTTATAAATATATGAGAGATCCTCTAATTAATATACTTTAAAATCACGTCCCAAATTGCAGATTTTTCAAATCCTAATCTCCATGCTGCTACACCCGCCAAATTTGCATCATAGATTAACTTCATTTTTTCTTCAATTGACCGTTCTTCCTCTAACCAAATCTGATAATAGGAGTTTCCCCCCTTTGTATATTCTGCATAATACTGTTTTGTTGTTTCATCCCATTCTGGAACTGCACCATTATTACTTAAAGTCTTTTCTGCATTTGTCATTCCAAGTGCTTCTGAAGTTAATGTTTCAACTCCATTTTCTGTTGTCGTTTTCCAAAGTCTAGTATAAAACGGAATACCCATAATCAATCTCTGTGCTGGAACCATAGCCAGACTATTATCTAGTGCTTCCTTTATAAAATTAATAGAGGCTACACTTCCCGATGTTTCTGAACGACTGTGATGCTCATCATATCCCATAATAATGACATAATCTAAAATTTCCCCTTGCTCTTCTCTATTATAAAATTTAGAATAAGGAGCAGGTACAGGATTATCTGAGGAAAGTATAATATGATTAAGTCGGCACTTTACAGAAAGTTCTCTTAAAAATTGAATAAAATGTGGTCCTGTTTCTTGATTTAAACTTTCAAAATCAATATTGATACCATCTAAATTATAGCGAATGGCAGTCGCTATAATCTCATTTACTAAACGTTCTCTGTTAGAACTACGGGAAAGGAGTTGATAACTGTCCACGCTAGAGTCAAAATTGTCAAATAGTGCCCACACTTCTAATCCCATATTGTGAGCTAATTGTACATAACTTTCACTTGCTAAAGAGGCAAGTGTTCCCTCTACACTATTGACACGAAACCAAGTAGGAGAAATCGTTGTAACTCCTTTTGTTCCCGCAATTAATGTAGCCAAATTTCCGTTTGCCTCTTGATTTGTCACCTGATGCCAAACTAAATTAATAGTATAATTTTTAGAAATATGTGAATATTCTGGAGCCTTCCATTCCGTTATCTTTTTTTCGTAATAGGACTCTCCAAGATACTTCTTTTTTACAAAGCCACGAATTCCATCTTCTGTCATAACCTTTAAAAATCCATTTTCTTGAACTCCACCATTGTCAATAAGCATTAACTTATCTCCCGGAACTAATTCTTTTAAAATTGGCTCTTTAATATTCGATGCTGTTCGAAGTTGTGTTGCCTTTGTCACATCTAAATATAGATAATCCTTATATTCATAATCAACCATAACCCGATAAGGTTCTTCATATAATTTAAAATTTAATCCAGCATATTCTTTTATAAAATCAGCAGCAACATAGACTTGTCCTCCATCTGTCTTTACTACTACATAGTTTGTTTCCGTCTTCGTTCTATTTACTAAATAACTTTTTTCCCCTGTCTGTGCTTTGACAACTGCTTCTGCATTTGTATAAAACAAAAGATTTTCTGTTGAGTCCCAATAAAATCGATCCCCAAAATATTTTGTAACAGTATCTAAATCAAAATAGACTTTACCATCAATCACTCTGGCATTCTTTTCATATAAAGTATCATCTAAAAATACCATTGCCTGTCCCTGTGGAACAGTATAATACTCTGTTAATTCCATCTTCTCCTTACTGGGTGTAAATTTTTTTACAAGAATAACAGCCAATACAACAATTAAAAAAATTGCTGCTATGGACGTTCCAATTACTATCTGTTTGAAATTCCTGCGCATATTAAACCTCTTTCTTTTTTGTTTCCTCTCATTTTTAAAACATCTGCCGACATTATAACATATAATTCGAAATTCGTCATTAGTTTTCTTTTCAGAAACATGATAAGATAAAAAATGACAGAAATGCTTTAAGGGTGTCTCCTTGGTAATGTTGTACTGAGGGTACATTTATAAGGATTTTTAACCTTAGCAAAACTGTCATTTTTTCTTTTTTTGTGTTGAATTTTTGTATTGTTTGTGCAAAATTAAATTCTATATAATATTTTTGTGACGTATTATAAGGATTTAAACAATACAACAAAACAGCACTTCTTTTAATATATTCACCGTTTTTAAAGAAGGTTGGAATAGATCAGGCTCATATCCTATTCCATAGATTTTCACAGATAATTCGTTCTTTAATGAACACTTTGGATCGTTATAAAGATTCATTAAAAACCGAAAAGATTTGGTATTTATTTCTTTTTCTTTTAACCAGTTTTTTATAATCTTCCAATCTTTTTGTTGCCAAATTGCTCCGCCACCAATGAATACTTTTAAATCACATTGTAAAAAATGGTATTCTTCTGCTCTCCAGCTTGTTCCATAGTCAATTACACAAAATGAATATCCTAAATCTTTATAATAAGCTGGCTCTACAATTTTCTCCTTTCCTATCATATGAATTTTACGATTATGATTTATTTTTATAATACTGGAAAAATCATCGTTTCCACTTCGCTCTAAAAGTAATACTTTAGCATTTGTATAGGTTATAAGAAACTCTGTAATCAAAAATGCTATACTAGTAACTCCTATTCCTGCCCGAAATCCTCCTACTCCAATAATATAAAATTTTGGAGTTTGTTCTAAATCAAACCGAAAATTTCTTTTCCTTCTAATCTCCTTTTATCATCTCCTTTAATACATCCGAAAATAGAACTGCTGTTTCTGTTCCACATTCAAATGGATCTGGTTCGTAAGATATTCTTTCACAATGTCTTTTGTCCATTTGTTTTGCCAAGATATTACAGCGACTTTTTTCAGTAAGATTAAATAAATATACTATTTGTTCTCTCTGCCTTTGTAATCCAGAAAGAGATTTAAAACCTTCTTCTAAAGATTTTAGTTCCCATTCTCTTCCCCCCAAAATAATAAATCGGAAATCAGCCCCTATAAATACCTCTTGATTTATTTCTTCTAATTTTCCATAATCTTCTACAATCCATTCAAACTGATCTAAAGTGTCTTCTGGCAGATTTCCAAAACTATGATCAAAAGACTGCTTTGCCAAATAAAATCCTTTTTTTCGAAAGCAAAAAGGAAACTCTTTTTCTCTTTCAAATTCCCATTGACTCCGAAGTGCCAATTCTTGTAACATTCCACTCTTATTTTTTTCCAGATATAAAACTTTTGAAGAACTATTTTTTAAAAAGCTACATAATAACAGAGAAATATGTGTTGTTCCAGAATGGGATTTAATACCTGCTATTGCAATTCGAAATGGATTCTTTTTTTCTTTTGTCTTTCGTTTCTTTTCACAGTTATTTAGGGCATTTACTATTTGATCAACTTTCTGGTATCTTAAAAATGGCTTTGGATGAATACACCGTTGTATTACTCGCTTTAACAGTGGACTACATTCAAGATTCCACTCTAACTTTCTGCCTCCTGCCATATAAGAAAGTAATATTCCAATACTGTAAATGTCCCATTGTCTACTTGGTTTTTCTCCTCTTCTTTGTTCTGGACAAGCAAACATAGGAGTACCAAAAATAACCCCTTTTTGTTGATCTTTTGTTATTGCACTACCAAAATCAACAAGCCAAATATGATCATTGGAAATGATAAGATTATCTGGTTTTAGATCTAAATGATAAATGGGCGGTTTTTGAGAATGTAAATATTGTACTACTTCGCACAGTTGTTCTCCTAAATACAATAGGCGTTTTTCTGGCATCACCCCCTTTTCGCAGCAAGAAGTCAAAGTTTCTCCTTCTATATACTGCTCAATTATATAGAGGAACTGTTCATCCTCTTCTAAATCAAAAATTTGTGGAATTGAGGCATGATTCAATCTTTTCATAAGAAAGGCCTCTTTAGATAGCTGCCCATAGAATTGGGAAGCCTTTTTGATTTCTTTTATCAGACGCAATACACCTAGTTTTTTATGTTTGACAATCATTACTTTTGTATCTTCTTTTTTGCTTATTGTTTGTAAGATGTGGTATTTTTCAGACCATGCTATTAACCCTCCTCTTTTGTTATTAAATCATATTATAGCGTAATTTTTACTAACTAGCAAGCAAAAAGTCAGTGTTAAGATTTACGAAAAATTTTCTAAATCTTTATGCAGTTTCACCTAATTTTCCATTTCTATAGAAAAAATTTGTTATTCGTTATTTTCTCTTAAAAACTACCATTTATTTTTTCTACTTTTAACGAATTCTCCTGTTGACTTATCAATGCTTTTCCAGTATACTTTTTACAACACACATAGTAATTGTATGTATTTACAATGGATTCAGAAAGGATGTGATTTCTGTGAAACTCGAGAAGCTGAGTGATACTAGAATTCGTTGTACATTAAACAGAGATGATTTAGACGATCGCGAACTTCGTATCAGTGAACTTGCCTATGGAAGTGAAAAGGCAAAGGCTTTGTTTCGAGACATGATGCAGCAAGCTGCCTGCGAATTTGGTTTTGAAGCTGAGGATATTCCGATTATGATAGAAGCTATCCCGATTTCTCCTGATTGTTTAATTTTAGATATTACTAAAGTTGAAGATCCGGATGAACTGGATACTAGATTTTCCAATTTTACTCCAACAGAGGATAAGGAAGATTCCTCCGAAGATACAAATGGTGCTTTTGCAGACGAGATATTAAACTGTTTTGAACAAATTGCGGATCTTATGAATAATGGAGACGAAAAGGAAAATAAACAGGAAACAGAAAAGAAAGAAACTATACGTAAAAAGAAAAATTCTAAAGTGCATAGGGAGTTAGTAAAGAATCAAAATTCGCCAATGGTTCGACTTTTCTCTTTTGAAAGCCTGAATTCTGTCTGTGCTCTTGCAAGAGTTTTAGTTCCTTTTTATCAAGGAAAAAATACTTTATATAAAGACTCAAAAATGAATCGTTATTATCTTTGTGTTACACTCTCACAACATACACCAGAAGAATTTAACAAGGTATGCAATCTAGCCTCTGAATTTGGTCGAATTGAACGTACTTCTTATGCTAGTCTCTCTTATTTTGAAGAACATTATGATAAGATTGTTTCTGACAATGCTCTTCAAGTATTAGCAAACTATTAAAAAACTAAAACGAAAGCCTTGAAGATTATAGCTTCAGGGCTTTCTTCTTCGTTAAAATAGAATTATTTTACTATTCTGCACTTAAAAAGGCATTTATATTTCCAACTAGTTCTTCTACATCAATTCCATGTACCATGCACGCCTGTTCTAATGTTTCTCCTTGGGCAGAAGGACATCCAATACAGTGCATCCCTGAATCTAATAAAACTGGAATTACATCTTGATTCATTTGAATTATCTGTGAAATTGTCATGTCTTTATTGATTGTCATTTTTTACCTCCTGATAAAATAAAATTTGCTTTTGTACCTTTTTCATTATATGTGATTCCTCATATACCGTCAAGGGGTGTCGTTTAAACATTTTTTAAAAGAATTTACTTGTATTCTCAGCTAATATAGTATAAAATAAATACAGCCTAAAATAAAGGAGGGATAAGCAATGGCATATAAAATTAATGATGGATGTGTTAGTTGTGGTGCTTGTGCAAGTCAGTGCCCAGCTGGTGCTATTTCCGAGGGAGCAGAGCACTATGAGATCGACGCAGATGCTTGTTTAGATTGTGGTTCTTGTGCTGCTGTATGTCCAACTGAATCTATTACCGCTGAATAAAAGCAATAATAAAAAAAGGGTAGTATATACCCTTTTTTTATTATTGCCTTAAATTCTTACTTTGTTTTTCTGAAAAAACTTACTTTTCTTTCTTGGCTTCTTTTCCTCTAACTCTTTTGCTGCTGCCCCTTGTTGTCTTAACTGTTGATATTCTCGAATCGTACGATCTAGTTGCTTGAAACGCTCTTCTTCCTGTTCTTCTTTTACTCGCAGAAAATACTCCATTTCTCTGTGGACAGAGTCAGAAACATCTTGTACTAAAATGGTATTATTTCTTTCTATTGCTTCTGATATAATACTATCCATAATACTTCGAAATTCAATTAATTTTCCTTGATTTAATTCATCTGTAACATAGACCTTTCCCTGCTCTTGTTCAGTTGGAATTAATTCTTGTGAAGAACTTTCTGGTCTTTCCTCATCTGTTTCCCGTTCAATCCCAAGTATCACATCCAACTTATCTCTTAAATTATAAAGCTGCTCTGGCTCTAATGCTTCTACTTTATGAATATCTGAAAGCAGAAGTTTAATTGCTCTTAACTGAAATCCTTTTTCTTTCAGTTTTCGAATAGAAGTAAGAAGTGCAATATTTTCTTCTGTATAATACCGATGTCCAAGTTCATTACGCGGTATCGTAAGTCCAAGTTCTTCTTCCCAGTATCTTAGAACATGTGCCTCTACTTCCACCTTTTTCGAAGCATCTGAAATCATATACCTTGTTTCCCGCATAAATCACCCTCCCATATTATAATAAGTTTCCATTAATTGTTAATGAGTTTATTATAACACAGGAGATTGTTTTTTCAATTAACTTTTGGAATTTTATGCAAAAAATCGTTCGACAATTTTTTAGAACTTATCTAAATTCTTTACACGCCTAAAGACTGATTTTTATTTGTCTTAGCGATTCGATATACAATTTCTTCTCTTTTATTCTTTGGAAGTTTTTCAAATTCCAAAAAATCTTCATAAGTTCCACTATTTGCATTTGGACAGATATTTTTAATTTCAAAAGCGGCGTCTAACATTTGATCATTATTTTTTAATTGAAGAACTTTGTTTTTTAAATTAGAATCTATAATAATGACTTCATAAAAGTCGGCATTACTTCTTCCTCTGTGCATTTCATGACAGGTATAAATTCCAGCAATCACCTCACATGGAATAACAACATTTTTTCTAAAAGCCCCGATATGTCCAGCAACAAAATGCTGTGTTACTACTAATTGTCTGGTTTTATACTGTGGAACTTCTAATTCAAATTCCAGTTGTTTAAAAATATCATCTAAATCTCGTTCAGGATAATACTTTGCAAGCATCTTTCCTGCATTTGATTTTTTCACATTTTGATATTTGCTAAACTGCCATCCTGCTAAAATTAATAAGAACCCAATATATATCAAAGTATAAGATAATGAAACGTTACCTCCTGTAATTAAAACAACTGCTATTGATATTAATTGTATTACTATGAAAACACTAAAAATAATAGTAAGTGTCAAATGTCTTTTACATGCTATTTTTTTAATATTTTTGTACATTTACATTCCTCCTCATCTTATTTGCCTAAAACAAATCACCCTTTTTCCAAATTTGCAAATTTAGTATATCGTGACAACCATGCTAATTCTATTGTTCCAGTAGGACCATTTCTTTGTTTCCCAATAATTACTTCTGCAACTCCTGCCTTATCTGAATCCTGATTGTAATATTCATCTCGGTAAATAAACATCACAACGTCTGCATCTTGTTCAATTGCTCCTGATTCTCTTAAATCAGACAACATAGGACGTTTATCTGGACGCTGTTCTACTGCACGGCTTAACTGAGATAATGCGATTACTGGACAGTTGATTTCACGTGCTAATGCTTTTAATGATCTCGAAATATCTGAAATTTCCTGTTGTCTGGATTCTGTACGTTTACCGCCTGACATTAATTGTAGATAATCAATAATAACTAATCCCAGATTTTGTTCTAGTTTAAACTTCCTACACTTTGAACGCAGTTCTGTAATTGAAATTCCTGGAGTATCATCAATAATCAAACTCGATTCTCCAATTAGGCGTGCACTTTCCATTAACTTTGCCCAGTCCTCATCCTTTAGATCACCACTGCGGATATTTTGGGAATCTACTTTAGAATTCATTGCCAACATACGATTCACTAATTGAAGCTTTGACATTTCTAAACTGAAAATCGCAGTTGTAATATGATTTTTTACCGCAACATATTCCGCAATATTTAAAACGAATGCGGTTTTACCCATGGATGGTCTTGCTGCAATCAAAATCAGATCGGATGGCTGAAGTCCTGCGGTCTTATAATCTAAGTCAAAAAATCCAGTGGCAATTCCAGTAACACTTCCCCTATTTTTCGAAGCCGCTTCAATATTATCCAAAGAATTTAAGACAATCTCACGAATACTGATAACTTCTGTACTTCCTTGACTTTGTATTAGATGAAAGACTTCCTTTTCCGTCTGTTCTAAAATGGTATCTGCCTTTTCTTTATCCAGATAACAAGCAGTTGCAATTCCTTCTGTCACCTTAATCAATCTTCGCAATAATGCTTTTTCATTTACAATACCTGCATAATATCGAATATTGGCTGAGGTTGGTACAGCGCGAATTAAACCGCCGATGAATTCCAAGCTGGAAAACTCCGGCGGCACATCCTTCTCTTTTAATTTTTCCTGCAATGTTATCAGATCCACCGGCTTGCTTTCATTAAATAGCTCCATCATCGCCTCAAAAAGTACACCGTACTGTCGTTCATAAAAATCTTCGGAATGAAGTAGTTCTGCTGCTACAATAATTGCATCCCGATCCATAATCATAGATCCTATGACTGACTGTTCCGCTTCTGTACTGTGCGGCTGAATCTTTTTAATCAGTGTTTCCTCCATGGATCTTAACCCTCTCCTAGATTCCCTTTACCTGAACCTTTAACTGTGCTGTTACTTTTGGATGAAGTTTTATTGGCACAGTAAAAGTTCCAACATTTTTTAATGGTTCTGCAAGAGTAAGTTTCTTTTTATCTATCTCATATCCCATCTGTTCTTTGATTGCAGACGCAATTTCTTTTGTAGATACTGAACCGAACGTTCTGCCTCCCTCCCCAGATTTAATTGTCAAAGTAACCATGCCTTCTTGAATTTTTTGGGCAAGCTGTTTTGCTTCTTCATAAATTTCCTTCTGACGTCTTTCCTCTGCTGCCTTTTGAAGTTTTAAATCATTTAGATTTTTTTGTGTTGCTTCTAATCCCATCTTTTTTGGAAGAATATAATTTCTGGCATATCCATCGCTTACCTTTACAACATCTCCCTTTTTTCCGAGAGATTTCACATCCTCTAATAAAATAACTTCCACTTTTATTTCCTCCTTTTAAATTTCTCCATTCTCTGTCATCTTTCGAAGAACTTCTTTTATTCGTTCCATTGCCTCTTGTATTGTACTTCCTTTGAGTTGTGCACCAGCAACACTCATGTGGCCACCTCCACCAATCTTTTCCATGACCACTTGTACATTCACTTCATCAATGGAACGAGCACTGATATAAATTTTATCCTGATATTCTGTAAAAACAAAAGAAGCTTTGGTATGATCAATATTTAACAATTCATTCGCTACTTGTGCAGCTACTACTGTAGGAGAATCTACTCCTCTAGGATTACATTCTGCAAGTGCATAATATTTCATAAAAATTTCTGTTGAAGTAATAGATTCTGCTTTACGCATATATTCATTCATTTCCGTTCGGAACATCTTACGGATTTTTGTAATATCAGCACCATTTCTACGCAAATATGCAGCAGCTTCAAACGTTCGGACTCCTGTCTTAGTAAGAAAGTTATTTGTATCAATCATCATACCTGCATACATGGCATCTGCTTCTACTTGCTTTAATCGTAATCCTTCTCCAATATATTGTAAGATCTCTGCAACCATCTCACAGGCAGAAGACGCATATGGTTCGATATAAGATAAAACTGCATTGTCAATTGCCTCTCCTGACTGTCTGTGGTGATCTAAAATAACTACTGTTTGTGCTAGTTCTAATAATTTTGGACACTGTGTATAATTTGGTCTGTTAACGTCTACTATAACAACTAAAGTATTTACATCTACTGCAGCTATTGCCTGTTCGTTATTTAAAATCATATCATCCTCATAATCAGGATTATTTAAAAAACGATTTAACATCGGACGAATAGAACTGGTTACTTCCTGAATTACAATATGTGCTTTTTTATTTAATGTCTTAGCAATTCTGTAAACTCCAACTGCAGAGCCAAAAGAATCAATATCTGCAATGGAATGTCCCATAATTACAACCTTATCCTTTGCCTCTACAAATTCTTTTAAGGCATGTGCTTTTACTCTTGCCTTTACACGAGTACTCTTTTCTACAGAAACACTTTTTCCTCCATAATAGAGAATTCGTTCCCCTTCTTTGACTACTGCCTGATCGCCGCCTCTTCCTAATGCCAGATCAATAGCAGCCCTTGCATATTCATATGCTTTTTCATAGGAAACTTCATTTACTCCAAGTCCCATACTAATCGTTACTGCCATTTCATTTCCAATATTTACTGCACGTACTTCTTCTAATAGAGAAAATTTTGAAATCTGAAGCTGTGGCAGATATTTTTTCTGGAATACAAAAATATATTTATCCTTTTCCAGCTTTTTAATAATTGCTGAAATCCCCTGCATATACTTATTGATCTTTCGATCTACTAATGCTGTAAGCAAGGAACGTTTTACTTCATCAATACTTTCTAAAGCCTCTTCATAGTTATCAATATAGAGCAGTCCAACAATCATTTTCTGATCATTATTCTCCTGCTTTAATCCTAAAATCTCAGTTTCATCATACAAATACATCACAATTAATATATTTGCCATATTTTCTATATCTTCTTCATAAATCCAATTTCCATAATCATCAAAATCTGGTATCACCACTCGACGCAATAAAACACGATATGCTTTGTCGTCTTTGTTTAAATGTAGTTCAATGTCTTCTTGATCCTTTGGAAACTGTTCTTTTAATACTTCTGGAAATACATTCGTAATCGAACGATTCGCTGGTTTTTCCTGCCCGATTATATTAAAAAGCTCATCATTTGCCCATAATAAATGTCCTTCGATATCCAATATCCCATAAGGAATTATAAGTTCCTTTAAAAGTTGTCTTTGTACCTGACCATATGCCGCAGCAAATTTTACTAATTCTGAATTCAATTTTGGCTTCTTTAGGAAATATAAAATCAGCAAAACGAACAAATATAGCAAAGAGAAAATTCCTGCCATAATTCCCGCCTTTTTATTCACCCCAAAGATGCCAATATCCATAATAAGTAACAGCAGTAAAAAAATAAACGGCCAGCGTAGATATGCCCACAAAGATGTGTTTAATCTTGTCTGTCTGCTCATATTTTTCCTCTTTTCTGTGCTGCTCTTTGCATCTCAAGTTTAAAAATGCACAACAGACACAAATATTTCACTCCTAGTAGTATACCATCTTTTTATGATAAAGAAAAGAGTTTTTTAAAGGATAGCTTATTGATAAAGTTGAAATCTACTAGCTAATTCATTCATTGCACTTGCCTGTGCAGAAAGTTCTTCACTAGTAGCCGAACTTTGTTGCGCCGTTGAAGAGGTAGTTTGAACAGCATCTGAAATTTGATCAATTCCTCCATTAAGTTGCTGCATGATTTCTGATTGTCTTGCAGAAGCAGCTCCCACTTCTCCAATAGATAGTACAATTTTCTGTAATCCATCCACAAGTTGCTTCAATGCGTCAGAAGTACTTTGTGCTGCCTGATTTCCTGCTTCTACTTCTTTTTGGGACTCTTCAATCAACTTCTTAGTATTATCCACTGCAGCTGCACTTTGTTTTGCCAGTGCACTAATTTGACCTGCTACAACAGAAAATCCTTTTCCTGCTTCTCCTGCCCTTGCCGCCTCAATTGAAGCATTTAATGACAATAAATTTGTTTGGGACGCAATTTGTTGAATATTAGTGATAATTCCTTCAATCTGTTTTGAAGTATCATTAATCCGCTGCATCGCTTCCATCAAATACTGCATTTTTTGCATACTTGAATCTGCTTGAACTTCCATCTCCTGTGCTGATTTCCCAGTATGCTCAGCATTCTTAGAATTACTTACCACTTCGTCTGTTACACTATTAATTGTTGCCTGTAACTGTTCTACACTGCTTGCCTGATCTGTCGCACCTTCTGCAAGAACTGTTGCACCTTCTGCGAGTTGGCTTGCTCCTAGTGCAACCTGATCTGCTACATTCATAACTTGTCTTAAAATTTCACTTAATTGAACTCCTAACTCATGTAATGCTATATGGATCGTTTTAAAATCTCCTATGTAATATTCAGAAGCATTAGAATGGACATTAAAGTTTCCCTGACTCATTTCACTTAATAAATAGGAAATATCTTGAATCATTTTATCCATATGTGTGACAATCATTTCAGTCGCTTTTGTAAGAACCCCAACTTCGTCCTCTGTATCTACTTTTGGAACCTTAGAGTAGAGATCCCCTTGAGCCAATAATTGCAGACGTTTAGCACAATCTCTAATTGGATTTGTAACTGTATTAGTAACCCGAACCATTCGAACGATAGCTCCTAAAGTAGTAGACACAATTAAAATGACAGTAACTATAATACAAATAATTGTAGAGAGCATAAAACTGAAAAAAGAAGAATTAACTCCAATACTCCATCCATCTGTTCCCTCTATTGGCATATAGGCTAAAATCTTTTTCGTTCCATCATAACTATATACCTTAAATCCACTCTTTCCATTTATCATATCTGTTTCAATGGCAGCTAAAGATTTTAAAGAACGTTCGGTTTTAGCATCTTGTATTGTATTTTCACGTCTAAGAACATTTTCATGATCTTTGTGTGCAATTGTATAACCACTTTTATCAAGTATATAGGCAGAACCACTTTCATTTACCTGAACTTTTACAACCATTTGATCTAAATAATTTTCAGGAGGTATAATACAAACCACTCCTATAATCTCCGTTCCATGTTCTCCGTCTTTCCACAATGGCGCACTAAAAACAATCTCTGATTTTGTACCATTCGTAGTAATGATTGGTTCAGTAATTACAGCTTCACCCTTTTTTGCCCGGCGAAAGTATTCGGTATTACTTTGATTACTTCCATCGAAAATACTGATTCCATCTATTGTGAGGATATCTCCACGTATATATCCATTTTCTTGAAGCTTTTCAGAAATAATCTCTTTTTTTTCTTCAATAGAAATATTTTGATCCGCCAATTTTGTTGTACAACCTATTGCAGATACCAGATTTTTTCCTATAATAATCTGTTCTCTTATGTTTTCTGCCGCTAAATAAGCAATTTCTGTCATTGCCTGTTTTAAATTTTTCTTCGTATTAATATAATTTAAAATACTAGTAATACCTCCCAAAAGTATCATAGCTGTTATAATAATTATCAAAAAATTCCCAATAATCTTTTTCTTAATAGTCGGTTGCTGCTTTTTTTTCATAAGAATTCTCCCTTCTAAAATTCCTCTTTTAATTAAAAAAAAATCTAACCTTACTCTTCTGAAAAACGATATCCTACTCCTACCTCTGTAATAATAAAGCGGGGATTTGTTGTATCTTTTTCTATTTTTCGACGCAGTGTTGCCATAAATACTCGTAGACTATTTGGATCTTCCTCCCCATATCCCCAAATTTGATGTTGAATATAATTGTGAGTTAGAACTTTACCACGATTGGCTATAAATAATTTCAATAATTTATATTCAATCGGAGTAACATGAATTTCCTTTCCTTCAATAAAAACTAACCGCTTTGAAAAATCAATTGTTAAATAGTCACATACAAACTGTTGACTGGTATCCAATCCCCTTTCAGACTTTCTAACTGCTACACGAATTCTTGCAAGTAATTCACCCATATGAAATGGTTTTACGACATAATCATCTGCCCCTAAATCCAACGCCTTAATCTTTTCACTTTCTTCCTGTCTTGCAGAAACAACAATAATTGGACGATCCGATTTTTTTCTTATCTGTTCAATTACTTCAATTCCATCCATATCAGGAAGTCCTAAGTCCAAAATTACAACATCTGGATTGTTTGCATAACAAAGACTTATTGCTTCCATAGCAGTGGTAGTTTTGATAAACTGATATCCCTTTTGTTTTAAACTCATACAAATAAAGTTTGATATATATGGATCATCCTCAACAACCAGAACCGAAATGTCCTTCTCTGTTTTCATATGTTTCTTCCTTTCCTGCCCAAAGCCAGAAACTGAATTTTGCACCACCATCTTCATTATTTTCCCCTATAATTTCTCCCCCATGTGCTGTAATAATTGCTTTGCAGATCGCCAATCCCAAACCAATTCCTTTTCCAGTATCTTTACTTCTAGGATGAAAAGTTACAAATTCCTCAAAAATTTTATCGAGATACTGTTTTTTAATTCCAGTTCCATTATCAGCAACACAAAACCATATTTTATTTTTTTCTTTCCAAGCCTTTAACTCAATTTTACCTTCCTCTTTTGTATGCTTAATAGAATTATCTAACAGATTAATTAAAACTTGTACAATCATTTTTCCATCCATTTCCGCAAAAAGGACTTCTTCTGGAATAGATACTGAAATGGTACGTTGTTTTAATCTTCCCTTTACATATGTAACTGCATTATGAATAACATCTTCTGCTGCTTCTGGCTTTTTTTCTAAACAAAGATTCCCACTTTCAATTTTTGTCATATTTAATATATTTTCTATTAACTGAATTAACCATTCTGCCTGCTCATTAATATCCTTTGCCAAACTGGTTATACTTTCTTCATCCAATTTTCCTGCAGATTCTTCAATTAGACTACTTGCACCCGCAATTCCAGTTAATGGCGTTCTCAGATCATGGGAAATACTTCGCAGTAAATGACTTCGCATCTGCTCCTTTTCCATTGCAAATTGAATTCTCTCTTGCTCTAAGGACAGTTCTTTTGCAAGTTGTTCATTTTCTCTTGCAAGTTTTAACTGTTTTTGTAGACGCACCTTTAAGTTAGAAGTCAGTAATGTCGTTGCCAGAAAAAATGCCGTTAAAATAAAATCCTCTCTGTCAGTAATCCAGAAACTCCCTCTTGGTTCAGTATAGGCATAATTAAAAAACATAACACTAAACAAAGATGCTAAAATTCCATACTGATATCCACTTGTAATATAAGATGTCAACAGAACTCCGACATTAAATAACATCAATATATTCTCCCGTCCAAGATCTAGTCGATTTAATAAGACTGACAATCCAGATGTTATTACTAAAACCCCCAACAGACGTAGGCAATAGATTTGATGTTTACTCTTCACTTTATTTTGTCCCCTTGTTCTTTTTGACTTATGAATACCATTCTACAAAAATTTTTCTATTTTATCAACCTATTCTTTTCTGAATTAATAAATAAAAAAAGGGCTATTGCAAAATAGATTTTAATATGATATAAAAATTTTATTTTGCAATAGCTTCTATACTATTTCTTTTATTTTCTAATGCCTGATTAGAGATATATTAAGATCTCTAATCAGACTTTAGCAGGAGTCTGCCAACCTCTGCTGTTTATAGTATAATACTCTTTCTATTAAGATTGTATTAAAAAAATTCTCTTCTCTATTAAATTTTTGCTAAGAGTCTTATAGCTCCTACTTTATAATCGCTTTACGGAAATTTTTCTTTCCTCGTTTGATAATGACACCATCCTTTGTCAATTCTTCTATTTCATATTCTGTTTTGATATCATTAATCTTCTCTCCATTAATTGTAACTCCCCCCTGTTCAACAGCTCTACGTCCTTCTGAACGTGTAGTAACAAGACCTGTTTTTACTAATAGAGAAATTACATCTATTTTCCCCTGTAAAAAATCGGATTCTGTTAATACAGTGGTTGGCATTTCCGCTGCATTTCCACTGGAAAATAAAGCTCTTGCACTTTCTTGTGACTTTTTTGCTTCCTCTTCTCCATGAACTAATTTAGTTAATTCAAATGCAAGAATTTCTTTTGCTGTATTTAATTGACTTCCTTCCCAAGAGTCCATTTCATTAATCTGTTCCAACGGAAGAAATGTCAACATTCTTATACATTTGAGTACATCTGAATCTTCTACATTTCTCCAGTATTGGTAAAACTCAAATGGAGAGGTTTTATTTGGATCTAGCCATACTGCTCCTGATTGAGTTTTTCCCATCTTCTTTCCTTCTGAATTTAGTAACAGTGTAATCGTCATAGCGTAGGCGTTTTTTCCAAGTTTCCTACGGATTAGTTCTGTTCCTCCTAACATATTGCTCCATTGATCATCGCCGCCAAACTGCATATTACATCCATATTTTTCATATAGACAAAGAAAGTCATAACTTTGCATAATCATATAATTAAACTCTAAAAAACTAAGTCCCCTCTCCATTCTCTGTTTATAACATTCCGCGGAAAGCATCCGGTTGACACTAAAATGTGGACCTACTTCTCTTAAAAGTTCAATATAATTCAATGGAAGTAACCATTCTGCATTATTGACTAATAATGCTTTACCCTCAGAAAAGTCAATAAATCGGCTCATCTGCTTTTTAAAACAGTCACAATTATGATTTATCATCTCTTCTGTCAACATTGGTCTCATATCTGTCCTTCCAGAAGGATCTCCTATCATTCCTGTTCCTCCGCCCAATAAAGCAATTGGCTTATTTCCAGCCATCTGTAACCGTTTCATCAGACATAGTGCCATAAAATGTCCTACATGTAAACTATCTGCTGTTGGATCAAAACCAATATAAAAGATAGCCTCTCCATTATCTACTAACTTTTTAATTTCTGCCTCGTCTGTTACCTGAGCAACTAATCCTCTTGCTACTAATTCATCATAAACAGTCATTATTTTACCCTCATTTCTACTTTTTTTCGGCTGATATAGGGAAAGGAGAATAAAAAAACCTCCGTCCCCAAAAAAAGGACGAAGGCCTTATCTTCGTGTTACCACCTTTATTTACAAAAGACTCACGTCTTCTGCCTCACTCGGTCTGCTGTTTTTATAAAACAAACTTACCGACGCACAATAACGAGTGCGAAACCGTCACAGCCTACTTTCTTATTAAGAGTTCGGTGCAAAGCTCTAGGATGTATTCACAGCCGGCTTCCCATGCACCTCTCATCTTCCGGTAACTTTCTGTCTGTTTCACGGGCTGCTACTTCTTCCCTTCTACGCTTTTAAAAAGCCCGAAGGCATTAAATTGTTCTCATTATATCATACGTTACCTTATTGTCAAGGTTTGTTTCACAGTAAATTAATCAATAAAATTTTTCGCCTTTATGTATGGTCTATAATCCATATCTGAAATAATAACTCCACCACTGTTTGAACTTTCATGAATAATCTTATTATTTCCCATATAGATTGCTACATGGTTTACTGTTTTGTTGTTATTACCATAAAATAACAGATCACCCGGTCTTAATTCTGAACGGGAAACACTTCTTCCAGAAGAAGATGATGCCATACTAGCAGAACTGCGCGGAATATTAGAAGTATCTACTCCACACGCACGATAAATTGCCAAACAAAAGCCAGAACAGTCTGTACCAGAAGTAAGACTATTTCCTCCATAGACATATCTTAATCCAAGATACTGTTTTGCTGTTGCGACAATGGTATTTCTCAGTTCAGTATTATTTGCTCCTGAATAAGTAGGCTTAGAAGAATTTGCCTGGTTAGAAACTTGAGTAGATGGAGATGTTGTCTTTGGTTCTTCTACTTGAATTGCCTCATTCCACTGATAAGAAAGCTCCATAAACTGTTTTGCCAAATATCCTTCTGTCTCCATATAAGTTACTTTAATCCAAATATCTGCCTCTTCATCTTTTGTCAAAATCGTTTCATCTAAAACTTTAAAAACATCATCCCGATAGACACTTGTTAAAATATTCGATTGATCTGTAGTAGATGGCTCAGAACGAAGATTTACTCTTCCTGCATTTACTGTAGCTGTTAACACTCCATACTCTTTTGCCTTTTCAACTCCTTGTGTATCATACCAAAGATAATCTGTAGATACATATCCGTTTACATTTCCAGAAGTAATCTTTGCCCATCCATTGGAAATGTCAGAAATAAAACATGCTGCTTTTGCTGGAAGATATCCCACAATTTCTGTATCTGTCCCTGGTCCTTTTCGAATATTTAATTTATCATTGACATTGGCAATTCCAATATTTTTTGGAACTGCTACTTCTTCTATAGACAACAGATCTGTTAAAGAATCCGTTTCCTGTGAATTATCCTTATAATATTCATTTAAGTAATAAGAAAGTCCACCTAATGCAGTTTCTACACTGTTATTTTCTTCTGCCGATACTTTTAATGGACTTGTCCCAAGTAAGACAAATCCAAAGGCAACTGCTGTTGCTTTGAGCCATAAATGCCCCATTCTAATCCTCCTACTTATAAAGGACTTGTGCCAAGTCCTGTTCTTTCCTATTTTTACTGTTTTTTTGTATTGTTACAAAAATATTAAGACTACGCAAATATTATACAAAGTTCTGCGGCAAGTGTCAACTATTTTTCATTTGTAGTTATAACAGATATATGAATAAAAATTTTATAAATTAACTCTTGCATTATAAAAGAATTTATGATAATATAATTTTGTTATGGGACACTAGCTCAGTCGGTAGAGCACATGACTTTTAATCATGGTGTCGCGGGTTCGATTCCCGCGTGTCTCATTTGTTCTTTATGCGGATATGGCGGAATTGGCAGACGCGATAGATTTAGGTTCTATTGTCCCAGACGTGCAGGTTCAAGTCCTGTTATCCGCATCAGACCATGATAATCCGAACCCGGTTCCAATCGGGGACGGCTTCGGATTTTTAGTATATCTTTAGTGCGAAAAGCAAAAGGGGCGGTATCATGAGTGATGACGCCCCTTTTGTCATACGCTTTTATGCTGTTCTGCTTCCTTTGCCCTCTGCACTTTCCATTCTTCAAATTCTTTCTGCCCATCCGGGCTGGCAAAGATCGAGAAAATCAAGAATATATTCCTCTCCATCCTGCAAGACATTAAGAAAGAGATGATGGAGCAAACGGGAAAAGAATAAATTCGCAAGGAGGAAAAACAATGAAAATGGGATTTGCTGAAACAGATATTACCCCCCAAACGTCTGTTACCATGGTTGGATTTAATCGTACAGACAACATTTCTAGGGGTATATTGGATAGTTTGATGGCACAGGTTTCTGTTTGGGAGAATTATGAGACCAGTTGTTTGGTAACTATAGATAATATTGGCTTTAATAAAAGAGAAGCAAATTTACTTCGGGAAATGATTGGTACAATTATAGGCACAACTAAAGAGAAGGTAATGCTATCATTTTCCCATACCCATGCAGCTGTTAATACCGATGTTGAAAAAGAGTATTTTTACAAAATTTATAAAAATATTTGCAGCACTGCTGAAAAAGCAAAGGAATCGATGGGCGAAGTGTCGGTTGGATGGGATAATGTTGAAGCGGATATTGGTAATAACAGACGCAAATTTTCTGACAAAATTGACCGTAGAGTCGGGATACTTAAAGTTTGTTCCAGCGATAAGAACGATTTAAAATTGATTATATTGCGCCTTACAGCACACTGTAATGTCTTGAAAAGAGATAATTACCTTATCTCCGCAGATTATTTTGGTTCTGTTCGAAAGACTTTTACAGAAGAATATCATTGCCCAATTATGATAGTACAAGGCTCAGCTGGGAACATTGCCCCCAAATATTATAGTTCTTCTTTTACTCCTATTGACGGACAAGGTGAAGAATATACAAACTGTGAAAATGCATTGGAAAAAATGGCGCAGGAAGTGAGTAAAAAAGTCAAACCAATATTTCATACCATAAACGTGGAATCTTCGGCAAAGGTTTATACGTATTCAAAATATATCCCGCTTCAATCAAAGGTTCCGGATATAACGGAAGCTACTCAAATAGCGGATGAAGCACTAAAATACTGCGGCATAAACGGGCAAAAATGGATTGAAAAGGTTAAAAGTTTGCACAACAGCGGTATTTCTTTTCAAGAAGAACGCTTGGAGATACAATATTTTTGTATTGGCGGCTGGTGCCTGTGCGGCATCCCAAACGAAACAATGACAGAATTCGCACTTGAATCAGCGCAGCTTCTGGAAAATCCCTTTTTTTATTTTAATGGGTATACAAATGGATGCAGCTCGTATTTCCCAACAAAGGAAGAATATGATTTAGGGGGATATGAGGTCTATTGGGCGATGCTGATCTATTTTGCCTATTACGGACGAGTATATCCATACAATCGTGAGGCGATCGACACCGTGATATCCTTTGCTGTCGAAAACTTAATAACGAATTTTTGATATACGAAGCGCAGTCTCATCTGCACGGCGATTGTCCCGAAAGAATTATTTGAACGGGTATAGGAACGGTTAGCGGAGGTTGAGGGTTCGGATTTATCCGTACTCGGTGTATTTTTATTATTCTTTTTTATAGAGCTGGGCTAGCTGGATTCGAACCAGCGTAATGCAGGAGTCAAAGTCCTGTGCCTTACCGCTTGGCGATAGCCCAATAAGATTATATAAAACAAGTCTTTTGCAAGCAAAAGACCTAATGAAACTTCTCATCACTATACAGGGTGGATATAGGGATTCGAACCCTAGACCTCCAGAGCCACAATCTGGCGCGCTAACCAGCTGCGCTATATCCACCACACTTGCTCCACAACCGTGGAATGTGCCAGAAGGGATTCGAACCCCCGACCCACGGCTTAGAAGGCCGTTGCTCTATCCAACTGAGCTACTGACACATAAAAGCAGGTGATGGGAATCGAACCCACGTATCTAGCTTGGAAGGCTAGTGTTCTACCATTGAACTACACCTGCATATTTCTTTCCAGTAACTTACGGTTGAAACATCGGGGTGACAGGATTCGAACCTGCGACCTCTTGATCCCAAATCAAGCGCTCTAGCCAAACTGAGCCACACCCCGATTTACGATGTTTTTCAGAACTTAAAAGTTTCTATCTGTCCTGCAACGCAAGATATATTATAATCGATCCTATTTCGATTGTCAACCTCTTTTTTTAAAATTTTTAAACTTTTTTTCCTTCTAATCTTTTACAAAATTTAGTGTAAAGTGTGCTTCTCCAAATCTATCAATCTCCATAATTAAAAATGTTGGAATTCTCTCCTCTTGTCTTGGCTGTGTAATACTTCCTGGATTAACTGCCCAAATAGAAGAATCCTTTAAATCGATTAATGGTCGATGTGTATGTCCAAACATAACAATATTTGCACCATTCTCTCTGGCAATCTGTTTAATTGTTTCTGTACCGTAATTAACTCCATAACGGTGTCCATGTGTAAGCATTACATGATACCCTTCAATATCAATCATACACTCTCTTGGCAGTCCAGAAAAATAATCATTATTTCCTGAAACCATAACTGTTTCACAATCTACTAATGCCTGAATATATTCTTCATCCCCCTCTAGATCTCCTAAATGAATTAACATATCTACTGGTTTTACTTGTTGATATGCACGTTCCAGATAATTACACCTTCCATGAGAATCGCTGACAATTAATATTTTTCGTTCCATGACTTCTCCAATTCCTGTAAAAATGGTTTGATTTGATTTAAGGCTTTCGCTCGATGACTAATTTTATTTTTTTGTTCCATAGTAAGTTCTGCTGTAGTACAAGAAAATTCTGGCACATAAAAAATAGGATCATATCCAAAACCATTTGTTCCTGCAATATTTTCTGCAATTTGTCCCTCAATCACTGCCCGTTCTGTTCGTGTTTGTCCATCGGGAAGTACACAGGCAATGACACAGACAAATCTAGCTCCCCTTTCTTTTGTTGGAATATTCTTTAATTTATCTAAAATATATTGGTTTTTAATATCATAAGAGGTTGTTTCTCCTAAAAATCTTGCGGAATAAACTCCTGGTGCTTTATTTAGATAGTCAATCTCTAATCCTGAATCATCTGCAAGTGCAATTTCTCCGGAAAGTTCCATAATGGTTCTTGCCTTAATGACCGCATTTTCTTCAAACGTGTTTCCATCTTCTTTAATATCAGTCTGTAAACCTGCCTCTTTTAATGACAAAACCTCAAAATTTAAATCTTTTAATAATTCACGTACCTCTTTCATCTTCCCTTCATTTCCTGTTGCGAAAATAATTTTTCTCATGACTCCTCCATCTTTAATTGCTCATAAGCTTTTAAAACTGCATGATATATTCCAAGAGCTGCCGCAGATTGACGTTCTGGATTTACTAAAACCTTTAAGTCTGAACGATTTGTCATATATGCCATCTCTATTAATGCAACTGGCATTTTTGCTGCTCCTATAATATGAACATTACTACTTCTTGGAATAATTCCTCTGTTTGTCAAACCAAACTGTGCACATACTTCCTCTGCACAAATCAAGGCGAATTTTCTGGAATTAAATCCCTGTATACTATCTTGCTTTTCATTAAATAACACTTCTGTTCCATGTACAGATGTACTTGGATTAGAATTACAGTGAATACTTAAAAATAAATCTGCTTCCAAATCATTTGCTAAGTTTACTCTTTGATTTAAAGTTAATCTTCTATCCTCAGTACGTGTATAATAAACTTTGATTTCCTCCTGAGCATCTAACAATTTTTTTAATTCCAAAAGAACATTTAAATTGATATCCTTTTCCCAATAAGAATAATCTTTAGAATAAGTTCCACTATCTCTTCCTCCATGTCCCGCATCAATGACAACAATTTTGGAATAGATATCTTTTGGCCGTCGAAGCAAAACATAATAATAAAATTCATCTTCTCTTTGTTCATATACATATGTCCGATCAAGCCAGATTGTCAGTACAGTCGATAATTCATCTGTTTGTAGAGAAGCAGAAATAATAGGATCAGATGGTATAGATGGTATAGGAGTTACTGTTAAAGTAGGTGTTATGGTTAAAGTAGGCGTTATGGTAGAGGCTTCTTTAGTAGGCGTAGGTATTGGACTAGGACTTGGTGTAGGAATCTGATTTTGAAATAGTTCCAAACCCCTTACTCGATAAATCTTTCCATTATAAGAAGAAGCAGAACTTCCCTCCAATGTAATCTTAATACATCTATCTACTGCCAGATCCTCTAAAATAATATTTGGATTTTTCCCTAATGGTTCCTTTTCAAATAAAATTGCGGTATAATCGGAATTCCTTAACTCCTCATACACTATAGAACCTGCTACCTTTGGAATTTTACTCCATACATCAGTTGGAAAAACAGGAATCGTTTCTGGATTTGTTGGACTTATTGGTAAAGTTGGCTCTTGGTTTAATTGTTGCTCATCTTGTTCATTTTTTATATCTTTTTCTTGTTTCCAAAATTGATTTTCAGGTACTGTTAAAGAGAGTAAAGCCATAATGAATAGCACAATTCCACTTAAAATTGCTATTTTTTTTAATCTTTCGTTTCCTGTCATCTTTTTTTCCTCATTTCTATCTACTCCCCTCTACATCTTTTTTAGTATACAATGTTTTTTTTTAATCCACAATAGAATATTTGATTTTTGTTTTTAATCTTGTTACAATAGATTTGACAATTTATATAAAACAATGAGCATATTTGAAAGGAGGAGAGTATTAAGTTGGATCAAGAAAAAATTTCTATTATTCAAAATGATAATTATGAAACTATCTTATATCCTAAATATTGTAATTCTACATCTCCAGTTGGCTCTGTATTAGTTTTTCACGGAATGGCAGAACATCATGCACGTTATTATGATTTTGCAGAGGATTTAAACTCCAAACATTATGATGTTTATCTCTATGATCACCGTGGTCATGGAACAGAACAAAAGTTAGAAGACCTTGGATTTTTTTCTGAAAAAGAGGGATGGCAGCGGGTTCTTTTAGATGCTTTGGAGGTAATTAATTATTTAAAAAAACATAACCGCTGTAAAAAATTTTTTTTGTTTGGACACAGTATGGGTTCTCTTATTCTAAGAAATGTAATTCAATATTATGATAATATAGATGGAGTTATTATTTGTGGAACTACTTTTCCATCCCCAATGCGTTCCTTTATGGGATCGCTTGTTGCAGGAACTAGTCGTCGTTTCTTTGGAGTAAGACATCGTGCTAAAATTGTAGATGCCCTCCTTTTTGGAGGCAAACGATACAAACAATTTTGTGATCGAACTACATTTGATTGGTTGTCCAGAAATAATCTGTCTAATGGAATATATATTAATGATCCCTATTGTGGTTTTATTTGTACTTCTAGTTTTTACTGTGACTTAATAAAGCTTGCCTCTAATGCCTCCAAACAAAGTCTAATTCAGAAAACCCGAACTGATCTTCCTATTTTTATTATCAGTGGAACACATGATCCTGTTGGCAACTGTGGTAAAGAAGTTACCTCTTACTTTCAGCTTCTTCAGCGTCTTGGATTCAAAAATGTAGAATGTATTTTATATGAAGAAGGTCGGCATGAGCTTTTAAACGAATTAAACCGTACTCAAATCATAGAAGATATTTTTAACTGGCTTTTTAAACATTAATTTCCTACTCCGAATGGCATCTACTCTACTGTTCGGAGTAAAATTTTTTAGGAGGTCGTGGACCTAAAAATTGATAAAAATATGTTTTTATCATTCCATTATATATTTTCCTATTCCTATCTGATTTTCTACCAAGATAATGTTGTGCCTCTTCAAAGCTTGTAATAATAAAAAACGACCAAGTATCTAATTTTTGAAAAATCTCTCCTATTTCTCTATATAACTTTGGAAGTTCATCTTTTTCTGAAATTCGTTCTCCATATGGTGGATTAGTAAGAATAAATCCATACTTTTTATTACTATACAATTCGCTGGCCGGACGCTGTTGAAAATGAATTTGATCTGCAACTCCTGCAAGTTGTGCATTTTGTCTCGCTGCCTGAATAACCTCTCCATCAATATCAAAACCCTGCAAATTCATTTTAATATTGCGTATAATTTGATCGTTGGCCTCTTCAACTGCTGTATACCATAACTTTTTTGGCAGAAAGTTTTTCCATTGTTCTGCTAAAAATTCACGATTCAGCCCCGGTGCAATACGAGCACCAATTAATGCCGCTTCAATTGGGAATGTTCCACTTCCACAAAATGGGTCTACAAGAATCCGATCTCTATTCCAAGGGGTAAGTAAAATTAATGCTGCTGCCAAAGTTTCTTTAATTGGTGCCTTACTTGTTAATTTTCGATATCCTCTCTTATGCAAAGATTCTCCTGAAGTATCAATTCCTATTGTTACCTCATCTTTTAAAATAGATACTCTTATAGGATAACTATTTCCTGTTTCCTCAAACCAAGTAATATGATACTGTGTCTTTAATCGTTCTACTATCGCCTTTTTCATAATTGATTGAATATCGGAAGGACTGAATAATTTACTTCGAATAGATGCAGCTTTTGTAACCCAAAACTTTCCGTCTTTGGGAATAAACTGTTCCCATTCCAAATTTTTTGTCTTCTCAAACAATTCATCAAAAGTTTGTGCCCTAAATCTTCCTATCTGAAGTAACACTCGCTCTGCTGTTCTTAAAAATAAATTTGCTCGACAGATTGCTCCTTCATCTCCCACAAAATAAACTTTTCCATCTTCTACTCGTGTAATCTCATATCCTAGATCACTAATCTCTTTTTTTAAAACGGATTCTAACCCAAAATGACATGGTGCAATATATTCATACTGACTCATTTTTTCCTCCAATCACAAAAAGAATGTGGGAAGTTTAACCTTCCACACATTCCATTGTAATTCCCCTATGACAATCCGTCAATGAAAAAGAGAACTCTTCAACAAATTTAAGGTCTTGCACCCTTTGTGTACATACCGCGGTATACTCGGTATCCACCATATAGATTTACAACATGAATTCCTTCTCTATATAAATCTCTGGCAGCAAGCATACTGGTATTTCCACGATCACAATACAAAACCAATTTTTCAATTCGTCTGTTTTGCCTTTGCTCCTGCTGTTTTATTAATGTTTCGATTCGCTTTATAAATTCCTTTGTTTCCTCTTCCTCATCATATACAAGATTCCATGCTCCTGGAACATGGCTTTGAATATAATCTTTTTCTTCACGCAAATCTACGATTAAAACGTTCGCTTTCCCGATGTACTTATAAACATCCCTCATACGGATTGTTTCAAAGCACATTCGATCACCCACTTTCTTTACTTAAAAAAACTCTCCCCCCTACTATAATCTATTCCTTTTCTTAAAGAACGTGCGTAAGATCTTATTTTAAACAATAAAAAGCCGTCTGTTTTTAAACTAAAAACAGACGGCCTTTTATTTCCTATCTTTCCTTTACTGCAAATTACTGATTATTCTTGGAGCTATTGCGGTAGGAATTCTGGGAATCATTCTGAGTATTGTTCTGAGAATTATTTTGTGTGCTGTTTTGTGAATTGTTCTGAGTGCTGTTACGGGAACAATTTTTTGAAGTATTCTGAGTAGAATTATTGCTGTTGTTCTGATTTGCATTTTTTAAATTCTTAGAACTGTTTTCACTATAATTTTCTGTAGTCATGATTTTTCCTCCTGAAATCTAAATTGATTTTACAAGAGTTAGTATTCTCCATTTTTACAAGATTAGTATGGAAATTTATTCCATTTTACAGTCCCTTTTAAATTCTATCGACTATAAAAAATGAAACACAACAAAAAATATTTCAAAAACATAAAAAAAGGGTTGCAATTATTCTCAAAATGTATTACTATATAGGTGTACCAGTAAAGACTGGTGCATATAACCCCTTATTAATTATTTATACTCCCCTCATCGAAACACCAGCAGCTCCCCTGCCGGTGTTTCAATTTATTTTCTAGTTTTATTTTTTTGGAAAAAATTCTTTTATTACTGAATAGAGTAAATAAATAATAAGAAGTGGGATTCCTATTTTTAAAATTAGTTTTACTGCCATTCCTCCAATCCAAAACAAAATACTTATAATTAATAAAATAACAATAATTGCTATTACTTTAAATAACCACAGTGGCATATGATAAACATTAGAACTTAAATCTGGATTTTCTGTATCTGTATAGGAATCTTTTTTCTGATATGTCGTATTATATTTTTTTTCTGTATTCTTATTGAGGTGAGATGTATCAATAATGGTTCTTGCAATTAGTCTTGGTTCCCCTAGTTCATTTAAAATTTCTTCTTCTGTTTTTCCTTGTTGTTCCCTCTGTTTTACATAGTCCCGATAATATTTAAGATTTACTTCTATCTGTGTGGGAGGAATTTCTCCGTCTAAAGCGTCCTTTAATTCCTCTAAGAAGTCCTGTAATTTCATGTTTCCTCCATTTCTGTGTGAAAGTCAACACAATTAATTCATTTACTATAAATTGATTGTGGTCATTTTATCATATTTTTTTCTTTGCGTAAATGAAAACTGGATTAAAAATCTATTAGAAACTTGTCAAAGCCATAAAAATCAGATATACTAAAAAAGTCCTAAATTATTTTGGACAATTACATCCTTAAAGGACGGATATATATGAGTATATTAAGTGTTGAAAACTTAAATCATGGATTTGGAGATCGGGCAATTTTAAAAAACGTTTCTTTTCGTCTGTTAAAAGGCGAACATATTGGATTAGTTGGAGCAAATGGAGAAGGAAAGTCTACTTTTATGAATATTATAACCTGCCATCTCATGCCCGACGAAGGAACAATCACATGGGCAAAAAATGTAAAAGTAGGTTACTTAGATCAACATTCTTCTCTTGAAAAAGGAACGACAATTCGTGATGTTTTAAAATCTGCATTTCAATTTCTCTATGAATTAGAACTTCAAATGAATCAGTTATGTGCTAAAATGGCAAATGTAGATGATATGGAAATGCAAAAATTAATAGAGGAATTTGGAACAATTCAAGAACAGTTAGACAATCATGATTTTTATAATCTGGATACAAAAATTGAGGAAATCGCTCGTGCATTAGGACTAAATGAAATTGGACTTGATAGAGATGTTTCTGAATTAAGTGGAGGGCAGAGAACAAAAATTCTGCTCGCGAAATTATTATTAGAAAAACCAGATATTCTTCTACTAGATGAACCTACTAACTATTTAGATCCTGTTCATATTGAGTGGCTCAAACAATATCTTCGTGACTATGAAAATGCGTTTATTGTGATTTCACATGATGTTCCTTTTTTAAATGCTGTAACTAATTTAATTTATCATATGGATAATGCAGAATTAACACGTTATGTTGGTAATTATGATAAATTTCTTGAAGGATATCAGGCAAAAAAGGCTCAATTAGAAGCTGCCTATAAAAGACAACAGCAAACGATCAGCGAATTAAAGGATTTTGTAGCACGTAATAAATCTCGTGTATCAACTAGAAATATGGCAATGTCCCGTCAGAAAAAGTTGGATAAAATGGAAGTTATCGAACTTGCCAAAGAAAATCCAAAGCCTGAATTTCATTTTAAAGAAGCACGAGCCGCTGGAAGATATATTTTTCGAACCGATCGTCTTGTGATTGGATATGAAGACCCCCTCTCTGTTCCTATCACATTTTCGATGGAACGTGGTGAAAAGATTGTACTTATGGGAGCAAATGGTATTGGGAAAACTACATTATTAAAGAGTATTTTAGGAATTATTCCTCCCTTATCTGGTCATGTTGTTCTTGGAGATTATCTATTCTTAGGATATTTTGAACAGGAAATGACAGGAGCAAAAAATAATACCTGTATTGAAGAACTCTGGCGAGAATTCCCCTCCTTTACTCAATATGAGATTCGTTCTGCTCTCGCTAAGTGTGGTCTTACTACCAAACATATCGAAAGCCAAGTACGTGTTTTAAGTGGAGGAGAACAGGCAAAGGTTAGATTATGTAAATTAATCAATAAAGAAACAAATGTACTACTTTTAGACGAGCCAACAAATCATTTGGATACTGCCGCTAAAGAAGAACTTAAACGGGCTTTGATATCTTATAGTGGCAGTATCCTCCTAATCTGTCATGAACCAGAGTTTTATCAAGATTTTGTAACAAAGGTTTTCGACTGCTCTGCTTGGTCTACAAAACAATAAAGTATAATCTAAATTTTGTCTTGTTTTAACTGATGCAGCCGATTTTTATTTTCCTGTTTTAAACGGGCTATTTCACCATGAAAGACAAGTTTTTGCAGCTTTTCTTTTTGTTTTCTTGCCATTTTTCTCTCTCGCTCTTGTTCCGCTTGATTTACAGAACCGTCTTTGTAAATCAGGCGAAGCAAGTACCAAAGCATAATTATGAGTTGAATTCCTGCTACTAACTTTTTCTTTTGTTCTGTGGTTAGTTTTTTCCCTTCTAATTTCATAAAACTTTCCCTTCTAAATTAATATTTTAAACGAAGGCATCTACTTTGATTCCCATTAGATCTTCTTCTAAAAGCTTTTGCTTTTTAACCATTGCCTTAATCTCTTTTGTTACTCGATTCTGTTCTTTAGGTTTATTTGCTTTATTTTCCAAATAAGAATTATTAGAATTTTGTTTTAACTGTTCAAGTCGTTTTGTATCTTCTTTCTTCTTTGTCTTCTTTTGTTCGAGTTTTTCTTTGTCTTCTTCCTTTTCTTTTTGAAGCTTTTCGATCTGTTCTTTTTTCTTTTCCATTTCTTCATCTATATGATCTTTTGCTTCTTGAATTAAGGAAAATGCAGCTTCTTTAGCAGCATCCTTCATAATTTTAGCAGCCTGCTTTTGGGCATCTACCATAGGATGGGTTTTCAGTTCTTCTAGCTGAGAATCAATAATTCCCTTTCCCATTGACTCATAACCATTTAAAGCTGCCTGTCTTTTTTCTTCTAAAACTTGAAGTTGTGTATCAATCTCTAAAGCTGTCTTTTGATATTCTGTTAGATCTCCCATCTGTCCTAACTGTTGATACTCTTCTTCTGTTAAATTCTGATTTGGATCTAAACTCTTTTTCAGCAGTTCCAAGTTTTTTTGTTCTTCACTATCTGGTTCTACTTGATAGTTTTCCATTAATTTCTGTTTTCTTTCAGAAAGCAGATCGATTTCACTTTTTGCAGTATCAGCAATGACCAACATATTGTCTTGGCCCTTTTTAAGCTCTTCTATTGATTCATCTGTTTTTTGCTGTCCTGAAAATGTGTCCTGAACTTTTTTCAAAGCATCTCTTTGTAACATTCGTTTTCTTGTTGCAATCGAGTCAAATCTTTCCTGTTTTCCCGCAATCGTATTTCCTGCAAAAATATTTCCTTTTTCGTTTGCTTTTGCTCTGCCTGTCGGTTGCCCTTGTAATCGATTTCTAACGGCATCTCCAACATAAATAGTAGTATTTCCATGTTTACTTACTTGAACTACTGCCATATTTAATCCTCCTTTCTTTTTGTAATTAGTTACATCGTATATATCGGAATAACATAGAAATTTAAAAACAGCTAAAGTCTATTCTTTTAAAAAGTCTGCCTTGCAAGCTTAGACTATCTTTGATATAGTATTTAGAACAATATTAAATCAGGAGGATTATTATGTCAGAAAATTCAATCCCATTGTGGAATGTTATCCCACCTTTTTATAAAGAGGAATATCAAACAAAGGAAAACGAAACTACTTCTACTATCACACCATATTTAGTTCAAGATTCTCTTACTCACAGTGCACTTTTAATTTGTCCAGGAGGAGGATTTACACATCGTGCAGAACATGAAGGCAGTATAGTAGCAGACTATTTTCGAAAATTAGGAATTCACTCCTTTGTACTAAATTATCGTGTTATTCCCTATCATCCTATGATTTCTTTAGTAGATGCCTTTCGTGCTATTCGCTATTTACGCTATTATAGTCAAAGATTTCACCTATTTCCTGACAAAATAGCTATTATGGGCTTTTCTGCAGGAGGATCGATTTCTGCATTTACTTCTGAACTTTATGAAACAGAGCTTTATCCAGCTTCTGACGAAATAGATCAATTATCTGCAAGACCTGATGCTGCTATCTTGTGTTATGCAGGTTTGAGTTTCCGAAAACAGCATTTAACTGAATCGGATTACCATACCCTAGAAGACAATTTTTCTAAACTTAGAAACTTCAATGGCTCAATAAAAGACTTTACAGAACAATATAGTTGCGACTGTAAAATACATTCTAATATGCCTCCTGTATTTCTCTGGCATACAATGGACGATAAACGTGTTCCCGTTGCTGGAGTTCTAAACTATATTGAAAAATTAAATTTAGAGCATATTTCAAGCGAAATTCATCTTTTTCCTGAGGGAGGACATGGACTTGGTATTGATCGTGCTAAACATATAGAGGGAGTTTCTCAGTGGTCTGATTTATGTATAAACTGGCTTAAAAGACAAGGATTTTAACAACAATAAAAAGTGGTATAACTCATATGAGTTATACCACTTTTTATTGTCTTGTACGTGTGCGAGAAGATTCGAACTCCCGACCTTCTGATCCGTAGTCAGACGCTCTATCCAGCTGAGCTACGCACACATGAGAAATGCCGGCGACCGGAATCGAACCGGTACGGGAGGATAAGTCCCGCAGGATTTTAAGTCCTGTGCGTCTGCCAGTTCCGCCACGCCGGCACATTGCCACTTGAACCAAAATAACTTGGTTCCATGGGACCTATAGGGCTCGAACCTATGACCCTCTGCTTGTAAGGCAGATGCTCT
>CAMUMG010000011.1 GCA_947089905.1 uncultured Lachnospiraceae bacterium | reverse complement strand
GCAATCTGCCGATTTAATTGCATCTGTAACCAAACGACACTATACTTGTCCGATGTTTGGCCAACTTTAGTAGGAGCTGGAAGCTGCTTGTCTATGTATTGGATGTTAGGATGCTTATACCAGTGTGTCCAGTTGCGATCTTTTAGTTTAGTAATACAAGTACCGTAGTTAAATCCTCTCGCCTCTATCACATAGCCATTGCCAATATAAATCCCGACATGACCTTGATATCGAACACAGATTCCTGCCTGCTCTGGAATCGTATCAATCGTACCTTTGATTTTGGCACTCTGAAAGGCAGAGTCTGCGGTGATATCGTAATTACTTCCCGTTTTCTCCCGAATAAACCACTCGATTAGTCTATGACAGTCCGTTGTTTTTATGCCAATGTAGGACTGCACTTTTGGAAGTCTTGTGGTAGTAAACCAGTTCGATGGATTGCGTTTGACTAAATCGTTATACATTCCTTTGGTAAATACTCTTCCGTTTGTCCCCATGATATAGGGTACACCCAACTTATTAACTGCAAATTGTACCAATAAACCATTACTATTTTTGATTGCCATTTGCTTCTCCTTCCCATAGACAAAGAGAGTGCCGAAAGCACCCTCTTTGTCATTATATTTGATTATTCTTTTACTTCTGGAAGTCCTGCAATACTTGTTAAGATAGACAAAGTTCCTGCTAGTCCAGATGCAGATGCTACCATAATCCAGTTGACTTCTCCGATCGCTGCCGCTGTGCCGATTGTGGCAATCGCTGTCTGACAGCACGTTTTCAATGCTCGAATCCCTGCCGCTTTTAGCCATACTATTGTTTTTTTCTTCATTCTCTTTCCCCTTTCTTATTTCAAACCGATTGCAGCTAATAAAAATACAACAATCCCTCCAATGAGTGCTGATAGGATATAACCCATCACTTTTCTCCACATCTCCCCATCACGATCTTCTAATTCTTCTAGCCGTTTTCCCTGTTTCTCTTGTTCTTTTAACATACTTTCCATACTAGACGCCAACTTTTCCACCGATGTGGTCAATTCCCCAATTTGCAATACATTTTCTTCGAGCTTTTCAATTCGACGATTCTGTCGTTTATCTTCATCTGCTAATCTTTTATTTTCTGCTTCCATCCTCCGACGAAACTCTTCATGTTCTGCCCTCGTAATGGGTGTATCCATAAGATTTTCCTCCTTCCCTACACATAAAAAAGAGAGCATCAATCTTTTGACACTCTCTTACTTGCATTTCCAATGAAATTATGATATAGTGAAAGTAACAAAGGATACCGCCCACAAAGTGGTTGGCTTCCCCAATATGCTTATATAATAAGCTTACCTGAATCCGCCAAGAAACAAGGTAGGCTTATTTATTTTTGCTTGTTGTTCCTACTGTCTATGTAGGCAAGAAGTACAAGCACGAACATTCCAAAACCTATCATGAAAGATATTGTTTCATATATGCTCATTTGCACCACCCCCCTCTTTATTAGGGAGGCTTCCACCTTGTAACACGATATCCTTCTTTCACTATAACACAATATTCCAAATTTCGCAATCTAAAATCAGTTCTTGTTTTGCTTGAAAGCTCTTTCCTCTTCCAATTCTTCGGCACTACATTTCAACATTTTACCATCCTGAATCTTATAACCATGTACAAAATCACCAGTTAATAGTTGATAATAACCAACGTGCACAAATTCATCGCCCGAACCGGATTTGATTAAAATATCTCCCTCTTGTGGCTGCTCGAAGCAGTTAGAAAACACTTTTACTACTCTGTTATTTTCATCTGTTCTCGCATAAACAGAATATTTTGTACTTTCCGGAGTATGTAAAATTTGTTCTTCTTCATTGAAACTTTCTTCTAAGATTTCTTCTTCCATTACAATTCCTCCTTCTAATAAATCTCTGCATCTGCTTCATAAGTATAATAAATAGGCGATAAAGTAGGAAAACTTCTTTCACTTACCGCATAAGTAAATCCTTTTGCTGTAGGATATCCTACTTCCTTAACGTTGAAATTCGCTGTTTCTCCAACTAGATTTGCGGTTACTTTTACAGTAGGAATCAGTCGTTTTTCTACTTTAAACTGTGAACCTGCGAAAGCCTTATCACCAGTAAAAATAAGTCCACATATTGTATCACTACGTTCGTAGTATCGTTGACATTTGATTAATTCTTCTGCTGGATTAGGAGGAACAAATGGGGTAAAACAAGAACCTAATTCTAGTTTTACCCATTCAAAAATTATTGTTTTGTAAAGATCTGCCTCATTTATTCTAATATTAAAAGCCAATCGATTCGATCCATTATGATACAAAAATACGTCAAGATTGTTTTGATAATAATGAATATTAAGTGCTTTTGTACTTCCTGCACTAGTAGGAATCACAACCTCTTTTGTATAAATCTTACTGTCATCTTTTAATTTACAACTTATAGTAATCGTTTTTCCAAGTAATTTTTTATAATTCTCGATATATTGAATGAATGTAGCTTTCGCTGTATCATCAGGTACTAACATAGCATTCAAATTAATCCCACCATCTGCTTGAGGATAAACTCTAAATCCCTCTACTGTATTATGTAACCATCTATCTACTGTATATTGAGCAGAAGCAGTATAAGAACTTTGCCCTCTTTGATTAATCCTAAAATCAGGATTGTCTAATAAATTAGGGTTAGAAACATTCTGCGAACTAATCTTTTCATCCCATTCTGACCAGTAAACTTCGCCCGTTTCCGTATTTTTGAAATAATGCCGATAAAACACGCGGACAAAATTACTTTTTCCAGCAAAGGCGTAAAAGGTTTGCGTTCTGACATTTCCATTTCCCTCTACTCTTAAAATACCACCTACCCCTCCTAAAGGAAAATTTAAAATCGATAGAGCATGACTAGACGATGCTAACTGATAACATCCTGGAGCTAAAAGGGTATTTAAGTTTGTATTTTGTGTATAGGTATAAAAATTAGTATGTGCTAAACTAGATACCATTGTTTGCGTTACATCCTTAACCCATTCACCAACAACCGTTGTATACACATATCTTGTCCAAGTTCCCATTCCATGCGGACTAATAAATTGCTGCTTTAACCATAAGTTATCTGTTCCGATTGTTCCGCCTAGTCCATTATAGTTTATTGTAATAATCGTTCCCTGTGTATCATTTATTACCGCTTCAGACGGGATACCTGTCCATCCTACACAAGTATGGTATCCTGTCTGAACTGCTTTATTCGCACTTGTTCCAGTCGGATGGACATATCGTCTTAAAAACCCACTTGTCCCAATCCCATCTAGTGTTTTTGCGTTTCCTCCATCCCCTACAAATTTCCATTCTGACCAAGTTCCAGTAGGGAGATAACGATTTCTGTAGAAAAGCTTTACATGGTTAAAATCCTGTCCTATCTGTGCGAAAAAGTGTTCCCCTTGCGATACATATTGCCTAACACTACACCAAGCAACATCCGGCGGGAGTGTCCCCTTTGAACCATCATTAACGGATACATCGGTTGACCAACATCCGGGGGTATTATCTATGTTAATTTGGTTTAAATCATATCGCCGAAACAAATCTGTAACTGGTAATCCATCAATTAAATTAGCATTAAAAATATTTCTCCAATTTCCCCATGTATCTTTACGACTTATCATATAAATGTTATTAGTCAGCATATCATATGCTATAATTCTTATAAAACTATTTGTAAGCTTATAGACATCATAGACATAATCATTACTTCCAGATATAGGACTTGTGCTCGAATTAAAAATTCGAAAAGCTAAATTACTAAGACTTGGGACATTATCATCATTAAGTACATAATCTAATATACTTGTCCCGTTTGGTAATTCTTTAAATTTACTGTGTCTAAAATCATCACTATGTAATCCATCAAGTGTGTCTGCATCTCCTACTTTTGTTATACCATTTGTAATATTGTCTACGTCGTTTCGTAGATTTTCAATTAAATCTGCGGATATGTTTTCTAAGGCTAACATCCAATATTCTGTATCTGTTGGTTCGATGTTAATAGATTCCTTTTTTGCAATATACAAATTGTAAGCATAACTAACAGCATCTAACTTTTTATATACTGTTTCATTATTCCAGTTTCCTTTTGGCACAATCGCTACACGCCCTGCTATCGCCATTATGCTGCCACCTCCCAATTAAGATTTCCATTATCATCTACTGTAAATATATAAGGACTGTTATCTGTGTAAATAAGATTCCCGTCATCGTCTATGTCAAAGGTTGCAAGCTCTGTCTTTTTATTTATCTGCTCTAGGGCATCTTGTGCCGATTCAGCACTTTGCGATGATTGTTCTTTGTATTGCTTTGACAGTTGACTATAATATTTTGAGTTATCGGTATCTTCTCCTTGTCTTATTCCTGTATCTCCAACTGCCCAACTTTTAGATAATGTAGCACTATTTGCTGCTTCTTCTGCTTTTGTCGTTGCTTCTCCCGCAGAATTTAAAGCACTCTCTGCACTAGAATTAGCGGTTGTAGCACTTGCAGCGGCGTTAGTTTCTGATGTCGCTGCGGCTGTAGCACTTGCGGCTGCCTCCCCTGCCTTTGTCGTTGCCATAGAAGCTGAATTAGATGCTGAAATTGCACTATTTGATGCTTCTCCTGCTTTTGTCGTTGCTGTACTTGCTGATGTTGTGGCTGCCTGTTCTGATTTTTTTGCATTAGTTTCACTTTCGGATGCGGTTGTAGCACTTGCAGCGGCATTAGCCTCTGATGTCGCTGCGGCTTGTTGGCTTGCTTGTGCTTTTGCAACCTCTACTTTAATTTCTGCAAGATAATTAGGTCTCAAATGCTTTTCTTCAATACTTCCTTCTTTGACACTCGCAGAAACTTTTCCGTCAGGTGCAATAAAAAAAGACACCGTATCGGTATCTGAAAATTCATACTCTGTGATGAGTGCTGATAGATCAATATATTGTTTTGTCCCATCAATCAAAGTTAAAATAATCTGCTGTGTCGTTGGATTATAAGTAAAATTGACCGCAATTTTTTCCATCTTTGTATCAATCGTAAATTTTGAACCATCTTTTCTTGTAATGGTAAAAATACCATTGCTTTCATCAAAAGAAATTTCCTTAATGAGCGGTGCAATCTCTGTTTTATTTGCCTTTGTTGTGTCAAGCGTAACTACTCGATTGTCAATTTCATCTACGCCTTTTTCGATATTGTTTAGATTTACTTGATTTACTGGACTATTTACACTTGGATAGTCCTCCCAAACAGTCCGGCTATACGCTTTATTCACTCATAACCACCTGCTCTTTCTTTTGTTCCTGTTCTTGTGATTGCCGATTTATTACTTGTTGCGCTGTTAATTCGGTTTGTTTATATATTTCTAATAAGCACAATCTTTTAATTTCTATTGGAAGCGGAGAATTATTAATAAAAGTAATCAATTCTTCTTCAAATATTCTGATTTCTAAGTCCATAACTTTCTGCCTCCCTATACTGTCTTGAAATTTGCAATACCTTTTCTTGGAATTCATTAAAATCTTCGGTTGCTGTTTCTAAATTTTGTTCTAAATCATCCATATTTGGAACAGATCTATTGACGTTAAATTCTCCCGGATTTCTGATGCTTGCGCTTAAATAAGCAATCGTTTTTGTTTCTCCAGATGCAGTTGTAATAACGGATGAAGCATTGATTGTTAATGTTTGATTAAAATTTGTTAGCATATTATTCCTCTCCTTATTTGAAAATTATTTACTTTCTAAAGCCGACACTCTTGAATTTAATGATGATATCGATGAGCTTAGTGATGAAATTGATGATCTTATTGAACCGATTTCTGTTTCTATGTTGCTTAATTTTGTTTCTACTGTACTCATCCAACTGCTCATATTATTTCCTGATATTGTAACAGAGCCATTAAAATATACCCTTCCCCACATATCGATATCTGTACTACTATTTTTTCCGATAGTCATACTATTACTTCCTTCTTCTGGCGTAACACTTCCTACTCGCATATCCCTTGTCCTAACTACAGTAGTTTCTATTAAGTCGTGCCATATATTTGTTCCTCCTCCACTGTCATTGACAAGTCTATTTCCCTCTATCGTAAATCCTGCAATTTTTCCACTTGTTGCATTGATTTTTCCAGTCATTGAAACATTTCCTGCATGATCAATTTGAAAGTTCCCGGATTCTACTATAAGCCGACCGGCTGATAACACAATCGCTTCTGCACTCTGGTTAATCTCCGAAACTACATTTCCTTTTGTTACTTTAGTAGAGATTCCATTTTCATTTACAGTGATTCTGCTTGATAAACTTCCTTCTGCACCCTTTGCTCTTGTTACCTCAGCAGTAATGCTATTTGCGTTCTGCGTAATAGAAGACTGTAAGCCTTCTTTTGTATCTTTTACTTCAGCTCGAATTTGGGTAGCTGTTTGAGTAATAGAGCTTGATAAGGTTGATTCTGCATCTTTTGCTCTTGTGACTTCGCTTGTGATAGAATCTGCATTTATTTGTACCCTACAAATTCCCCTCTGCTGTCGTAGCTCTCGTAACCTCACTTGTAATAGAGTCTGCGTTGATAGTGATTCTACTTGACAACGTACCTTCGGCTGCTGTTGCTCTTGTAACTTCGGCAGTGATGCTATTTGCATTTTGTGTAATTTTTGATTGCAGTCCATTTGCTGTATCTGTAATTTCAGCTCTTATCTGGCTGGCGGTTTGGGAAATTGTACTTGTTAATTCAGATTCTACATCTTTTATCTCTGACTTTGTTTCATCTACATTTCTGGTGAGTGTATTTGTCTTACCCTTTAGTTGTATAATAGATTTACTAATAGAATTTACGTTTTCCGCATATCTTTCAGCCCCTGATGCCTTGTAAGTATCCCGTTTCGCCTGAATCCCCTTTAAAGTTCTTTGCAAAATATAAGTTTCTATCAACTCGTATTTTGTTGACAGTCTTATTGCATCTCCAACCTCAAAACATGGATTTCCGACTGCCTCTACATTTGCTGGTCGATAAACAATATTTGTAATTTTATCTAACAACCTTTTGGCAATCTCTTTTAATTGGACTGCTGACTTTCCATATACAAGAAAATTATCCTCTATGATATAGCAGTTCTCTTTTGTATTTAGTTGTGTTTCAGGATAAACTGCCCCAATATCGTTTTCCTCCTGCCTGATTTGGATTTTGTTTATTCTTTTGCAGATAAAATCCTCATACTGACAACCGATATATGTTCCAGTTCCTATTTTTTCTGACTTTGGATCTTGCGGATACAAATGCCCTGTTTCTGATTGCGGCAAATAATCTGGTGCATGGTCTGGAAATAGAGTATTACTTGGATACAATCCCATCATATCTTGTGGCAAATAAATGTAATGGAACTTTCCATCTCTTCCAATATGTCCGAAACAGCCGTTTATTTCGCAAATGGAAGTAATAATATCTTTTCCGCTTAACTGTTCTGGTTCAATCGTTTTTTCAACTATTATATCATCGTTGATTAAAGTAATCTCTTTTTCCTCTAAGCCAAAATAATGGATAAAACTTGTTCGAAATTGTTTCATAGTAGTTTGACTTTGCTTATTTGGCAGCAGCTTATTGTACCAATCAGACATCTCAGCATAAATAATATCATACATAGCATCATATGCCGTTACATTTCGATATCTTCTGTCCGCAGTTGGAACATCAGAAAATACTTTATATTTTCCAAACTGAAAAGGTGTATCTATATTGCCTTCTAACGTTTCTGTTACAGTTAATCTTTTTCCAGTTAAAGGAATAAACACATTGGAAATCTTGAAACTTAAAATACTTGCTTCACATAATCCAAATTGGAGTTCTGATTCTGAACAAAGACTTTCTTCTAATTCAAACTCTTCCCAATGGATATCTTCATTTGTAAATGTTACCGTTCCATCATCCGCCGCAATTTTAATCTGTTTATCGATATGAGGTTTTTTATACAGGTCTTTATATTTATAGTCAACCATCGTATACACCCCCTACAAATGCGATTCTTATAGCGTTATAATGCAATGTGTTTTCATAATTTCCGTATATTTGTGGATCAATATCTACTAAATATCCCTTCTGTGTAAAATATTTGTTGTATCGTGGAATAAATGCTGTTATATAACATTCATTTGCATCTATATTTGTAATATTTTGGTCTATATTGTACATAAATTCTGCAAAATCTTCATCTGTTAGCATTGCAGGAGTTTCAAATTCTACCTTTAATGCTTTTAGCTTAACTGCATTTCTATGTAAGTATCCATCTGCATCTGTCCACGGGTCGAGGTCTTGCATATTTGCATAAGCCTTATAACTATCTGCTCGTATAAACCTATCTGTTGGTATGGTGTAATCTCCAATTTTAACTAGCCATCCACTATAATTGCTATACTTTTTCAATGGAGTTGTCACCACATCACCTCCTAAAAAGGTAACAAAAAAGAACCTACAAAAAGTAGGCTCTTTCTTTACCTCATTTATTTTATTTTCTATTTTTTATCAAACCATGAAAATACAACAAGCATATTAATTAAGTTTATTATCCATCCTAGTACTTTTCCAATAATGATAAAAGGGAAAAACATCAGGTACAGTAAAAGTTTTAACATACGATCCACTCCTCTACTTTTTGTCCAAGAGTATGCGTTCTAATTTTATCATTTCCTCTTGTGTATACTGCCTCTGTGGGAAATCATTAAATCGATTCTTCTTTTGATTATTCTGTTTCTTTTCTTTATCTTCCTCAATCCATTTTTCGATTGTTTCATAATCGCAACAATGATATTGTGTGGTGCGTTTTATATATTCTTCGGTTAGCTCTGAACCGTATTTTTGATATAGTTTTTGTTTGTCTTCGGGCGTGAGAGTTTTTTCCCTTTTACTTTCCTTTACTCTACTTTCCTTTACTCTACTTTCCTTTACTTTACTTTGTGTATTATTGCTGTCATTTTCGGAATTATTGTCAACATTAATTCTATTATTGTCAACATTAATTTTATTTTGGGTACACTTAACTAAGAGGTACTCTTTTTTGATTTCACAACTTTTTCTGCGGCTGACTGCTTCTAGGTATCTTTTTTGTATTCCTGATGATGTGAGAATACTATACCTTTCAAAAAGTTGTCTATCAAATATACCTCTTCTGATTGAAGCCTCCACTATTTCCGAAACGACACTTCCACCCAGTCCAATCCGCTTGGCGAACAAAAGTGCAACCTCACTTGTCCATTCAATGTAGTAACCATTCTGCCCATATATTTTTTGGAACAGTTTAACGACTACACCAAACCCTGTCAGTCCATATTCTGCTTCAATCAATTCAAATTTATCATCTAACTGGCAATCTAAAGGAAAGTAGTCAAGTCCCGCTTTAATCGGTCTTGCCATATTCATTCCTCCACTTATCTTCCCTCTCCCTTTTAGAAAGAGGGAAGTTTTCTTGCTCTTTTACTCCTGTGTTAAAATCCACATCTCTTCAAGGTCTTTATCACATAACATTTGAGCAATCTGTTTGATACATGGATCATCTGTTTGATAAGTGGAGTGCAACTGATAACGCTCTACTACTAAGGCAAGTATTGCGTTTTCTTTTGATGTCATAATACGCCGTTTTGTTACGATAGTATCATCAAACCATTTCATCTTTTCACCCTTAAAATTTGGTTTTGGGTGGTATGTATAGGAGTTACCAATTTCTATTATTATACCATCTTTTTCCCTTACAGTAAACTCCGTTTTTGAAGGAAAATTTTTACCATATTCTTTCTTTTTCATACTCCACACCGCCCTTTCAGATATGTTTTTAGGATATTTTTAAAGTTGTGTATAGTTAGTTTTAATAACTTCTTTAAAAACTCCTGTTGTGATAGGGAGTGCTTCATTTGATTACAGGAACGGCACGTTATCTGCAAATTTCTAAAATCATTTGTACCACCTTTACAAAGTGGTCTTTTATGGTCTATAGTACATCTTTTAAAGCTTACAGGATATCCGCAGATGGCACATTTTCCGTTATAAACTGCATAGAGATGTTCTCTTTGCCGAGGGGTGAATTTTTTTCCCATATTCACCTCCTACGCACAATAAGACACTGCATAGCGACGTACAATATTTTCAAATATTGCCTTTAAACGTGGGTTATCTTCAATAACTGCAATTTTAGTTGTTGCTTCTTTGATTGCTGTGTTGGAATTTCCTGACTTTTTCATTCGGATAATTTTGTTTTCTTGTAAGCGTTTCAGGCTACAATGTGCTGTGTTCTCAAGTTCTCCATACATTTGTCTATAAATTGTTTCATAAGCAATTCCGCTTTTGATTGAGATTGCCCGGATTTTACTGTTGATTTCTATTTTCCAGTCACCGATAGGAGTTGTCAGTTCTTTTTTAATATTAGTAACAGTCTGTTTTACTGCTGCAATTTCTTCTGCCTGACGCTTCTGTTCCAGCTCTTGTTTTGCTTGCATATCCCATAAGGATTTAAACATTTGCAATTCGGGTGAAAGTTCGGAAACTGTAATATTCTCTTTTTTATCAAAATAACTGTCAACAAGTTTGTCGTAGACTTCCCATGCTGTATCAGTGTTTAAGGACTTGGCATGAAGAAATGCTCCCTTTTGTGTCCAGAGATAAAATTTATTAGCGTTTGGCAAAACATCATTTTGATTTTTTGCTCTAAATTCCTTTAATTCATTACCTTTAAGACAAATATAATGCTTCCCCTCAGTATATCTATCTTTATTTCTGTTAAAATTATTTGTGATAATTTGTTGCTCTGTTTCGTAAGCTTCTGCAATCTGCTGTGTAGTAAGAACAAGTATTCCGTTGTAATCGACTTTTTGAATTTTGTCCATAAAAAACCTCCTTTGAAAAAGTTGTTGACTTTCTCAAAAGAGGACTGTACAATAGATTTACAATCCCCTTGTGGGAAAGTGCTGATTAGAGTAGTCGTCTACCGCCAAGTTGACCGGCTACTCTATTTTCTTTTACCCAAAAGCAGATATATTCCTTGCCTTATAGCCTCTCCCTTTGTGATATTATGTTCGACGCAATAATTTTCCAATTCTTTTTCTGTTTCTGCATCAAGGCGAATGCTGTATCTAATATCCTTTGGTTTCTCTGCTTTCGGTCTTCCGACTGGTGACATTCCTTATCCTCCTTTTCGCCACACCTTTATTATATTGATGTGTGGCGAAAATGTCAAGCACTATTTTAAACTTTTTTCAAAATTTTCATATACTCATCAAATCTATGTTGTCTAATCGGCATAGGGCGGTTGTTATCAAAGTAAAGTACCAGTGCTGGACAGATACCATTCCAGTTTGAAACTATTTCATAATCAGTTAGATGCCCTGTTTGTATCAAGTTCTTCGCTTTTGCGTGGTAGTTAAAATAAGACATAAAAATAGTACTCCTACAATAAATTTTTGGTTGCAAGAGATACCCTTATATGTTACAATATTCATACAAGGGTAATCTCTTGGTTGGAGTAATTGGTCGGCTCGCCAAAGTAGACAATTACTCCTTTTCTTTTTCATATTGAATCTCAATACCAATCCTGATTATATCTGATTTTGTTACAGATTTCTTTTTTGTGAGGAAATCTAACTTCTCAGATGTACTTTCGTCAATTCTTACTTTTACTTCTTTGTTTTTTGGATTGTCTGTTAGCTTTGTACCTTTGTGTATTCCCATGTTTCGCCTCCTTTCCATGTGGGAACAATTAAATTATATCGTGTGAACAAAGAAAAGTCAAGTATTATTTTTCATTTTCTTTATTTTCCGTCAAAAGTTTTGGCTCTTTTGATATTGACAAATACTTCATTTCCAAAGGTTCAAACAATGCCTTGGCTTCTTTTGGTGAATCAATCGTAGTATATATTTGAAGCCCTTTATCTATTAAATTAACAGCTTTTTGAATACATTGTTCTGCCCTTCCCCTTTCTTCTTCATCATTTATATCATATCCCGTAATTTTCTCTAGTTCGTATGTTATGTTTTCTACTGCCAGATTATATGTTTTGACTATTCCTCTCAATATATCTTCTTTTTCCTTTGAATCAATGTTAGACTTATGAAGTTCTAATTCTTGCGCCTTTACTGTCATTTTATGACTTCTGGCAACCATCACTTTATCCAAAAAAGCTGCTATATTATTCATCAATATACTTCCCCCTGTAATGACAGCTACCCCAACAATAGTAAATGTTATCCATGTAGAACCTACATCTACATTTTCAAATTTCATTTTCTCCATGCCGTTATTGAAGAACGGGCATTTTGAAAAAATAAAATCTATATCATCTATGCTTTTTCTGAAATCTCCAAAATCTCCATTTGTCGGAATTTTTATATCAATTCCGACTGTTTCTTCCTCATTCATTCCCATTGATTCGCACAGTTCAATAATGCTTTTAATCCTTAAAACAACTTGCTCTTTAACTTCCGAAAAGTTCTTTGTATAATCTTTGTGTATGGCATATCCTTTTCCACGCGGCGGTTTTCTGTACATTTCTTTTCTTATATAATCTTCAAATTTTACAAAATATTTAGATAAACATTCAATATCGTGTAATTGACTAATAACAAATTCTCCATCTGTCCTATTCACATTTAATATTTCAAATTTGTTTATTATTCCATATGTTTTTTTGCATCTCAAGTATATCTCTCTTAGTTTCATTTTGAAATCTCCTTTTGTATGATACCCATATCATACCATAAAAAGAAATATTTGTCGAATAGTATTAAAATTTTTCAAAAAGAAATAGGGCATAAATGCCCCAAATCTTTAAAACCATTTCTTTTTCTTTGCTCGACTGATTTTTCCATTTAGTCATACCACCTTATCCCCTTTCGTAGTGGATAGTTCTATCCTACCACAGAAAGGAGATCTGTAATTTAGTGGAAAGAGGGAATTTCAAATTCTTTTAAAAAAAGCAGTACCCGATATGGATACCGCCCAAAGTGATTGGTTGCTCTATTTCTTTGCATTTCTAAACTGCCACCGCCTGATACATTTCCTCAACCAATGCCTTTATGTCATTCTCGAACAACTTAACCGCAATCTCATACAGTTCTGGAATTTTATTCATACCCCTGTCAATATAGTCCAGCTTGTTTTTGCATTTCGGTTTATTGTTCTCATTGTAATTATCAAGCCGTTTCTGTAAGTCTATGTGATATTTATTCTCAAACTCACGATAAAGTAATGCCCACCGCTCTTGATAATTAGCGTGATTGTATCGAACCACCCTATTTAGTATCTGTCTTTTCTTTGCAAGCGTTATATTGTCCACAAGTCCAATTATTACATCTTCCTTATGTTCGATTTCTTCCCTTTGTTTTCTGATAGTTTCATTCTGCTTTCTAACCGTTGCAAGGGTATTCCTGAATATTTCCCTTGTTTCGTAATCAACATATGGAAGATACGTTTCAATAAACAAATCCTCACTTGCCACATAACCACCAGTCTTGCGAATGGATGGAATAATTTCATCTGCCACCTTTGCTTGAAACTTCTCCGCTGTCTCGTTCTTGGCTTTCATAGTTAGGCGGTAAAAGATGTTTTCTGGGATAAAATCATCGTGCGCACTTGTGTGTACGCCCAAATCTTCCAAATATCCTTCCACTCTTTCCCACCTGACAAACGGTATAAGCTTTCCTAAATCTCATAGTCTGGATATGCTGCTTCCCATACCTCCCTATGATATGTGTTTACTTCCCCATAGTTAGCATCAAATATCTTCTTGACTTTATATCCCATCTGTAAACCAACTGACTTTAGCTTATGCCAATCAAATATTTTCCAGTCCACATTATTCATTTTTGCCACACGTTTAATAGAAAACCAGTCTTTGCTGTAATCGAGTTCTATCTGCAATTTCTCTTTTTCCTGCTCCACTATCTGTCTGCGCTCTACCTCATCTGCATACGCCCGTAATGCTGAGGGAAAATCTTTTGGCATGATATTTTCTTTGTATTTCTTTTCTATTTCAATAAAGTATCTTCTGACTTGCTTTCCTTTATCATTTCGTTCAAGCATTGCCATTTCCTTTGCGGTATCCAGTTTAATGATATGCTCCTTTTTAGCCTGACCAGAAGGTGCGCAAATTTGAGCAGCTTCAAAATCAGTGCCTTCAACCGCATCACATTCATTAAGTCTCCTTAAAGACCAATCTTTGTACGCTGTCTTTACTTGCAATACTGCATGAAGCTCTGTCCCATACACAACCTTCTCGCCTGTGCTTGTCGTATACACTGGAACTAATTCGTTTTCAAGTAATGTTAATTCATTCGTATTTTTTCCCATAAGGGCTTTATCGGTAGTAATAAAGTTCTTCACGTTTCCCATAGGTTTATACCTCACGAATTTTAATAGAATTGCAGAGCCTACAAGACTATTTCAACCCGTACCAAAAATTACGGATTCAATCTGTAAACTCTGCACCGTTCAATTCGTAACCAGTCGCTTCACTGGTCGAGGTTATTCCGTTCTTCCCTAAGTTTAATTTAGGAGAGATAGCCAGCCTCATCACTGACAGTAATCTATAAAAAAATATAGATTGCATAAGATGGGTTTTACCTATCATAAATTGCATATCGTCTATTAGATGGGTTTTTAATGTATCGAAAAATTGTTCTTAATTTATTTTTTAAAACAAAAAGCACCTCAAAAGCCTTGATAGCGTCAAGACCTCTAGGTACTGATAATTGCTCCCTTGATTTAATCTTATAGTAAAATCATTGTTGAGTTAAAAATAATCATATTCGGTTTGTTATAAAAAGTCAAGAGGAAATTTGAAAATTAAGAGAGTACACAAAGCACTCTCTTAACCTATTTTATCAAACTCTATTTATTTCTCATTTTCTTTCTTATCCTCAATCATTTTCAGTACATTATCTGGTAACATCATTGTATCTTATTTAATAGAAACAAAAGCTTAAAAACACGAAGTTAAAAATTAATCAACACTGTCATAATTATAAAATGCGTGGATTACATCTTTATATCCCTTTGAACCTTTATTTTTTTCTAACCAATCTTCTATCTCCTGTTTAAGTGCTTTTCCAACCGCTTCTGTGTCATTAATATCAATCGGCATTCTAATTATTTTTCCTTTTACAGTATGCTTCGTCGCATCTAATGCTACTCCGATAGGAACACCATCTATATCTTTTTGCAATTCATATAATGTCGAACCAGAAAATTCAAATATTTTTCTTTTTTCTTCTCCTATATAATCTATATATGTAATATATAAAATCTTTTTGCAAGAATGCGTTATTTGTTTTTTTAAATTTTTTGTAAGATATTTTCCTAATTTGAATGGCTTTTTATCTATTTTGTCCTTGAATTTTTCAAATGTATATTCATAAAATACAAATTTTTTTCCTATTTCCTCTTCTCTTGTTTTTCTAAAATGGCTAATATCAAAATCATTTGTTTTATACTTAAATATATACCATTCATTTTGTATACCAGTTGAAACATAAAAAATTATATATGATTCTGCCCATAAATAGACATTTTTAATGTTTCCACCATTATTAGTTAATATATATTTATTATTAGCAATCTTATCTGTTCCCTCTGTTTCTTTAACTTTATCCCAAACACCTTTACACTCTAAAACAAAATAAGGATTATGATCCGCTTCTGAAATCTTTAAATTTTTTTCTAGTAACTTTTGATTTTTCTCTTGTATCTCTAATTTTTTTTTTCTATTTCCAAATTCTCTTCACTCTTATCTCCAAAATAGGCATTGATCGTTCCTGGATTATAATTAACTGAAAAACCATTATTTATATGCACTTCTTGTGAAATATGAGAATCTTTTTGCTTTGTTTCCTTCAAAATATCTAATAATCTTTCATTCAAATTAAGGTATTCCCTTACCATTCCTTCGGATATACTATATGTATCAGGAATATTTTGTACGCATTGACTAATCTCTTCTAACTTTTTGTCATCTAGTATCCAATTTGACAATTTATTTTTTAGATAATTTGCTGAAATATTAACTCCCTTTTTTATCGCGTCCCATGTTATTCCAGATAATATTACAGTTGTAAGTTCTTCCATAATAATCATCCTCCTTTGTAATATGCCCATATTATACCATAAAAGAAGAATTTTGTCATCTTCTTTCTTGTATTAGCAAAAATCAAGGAAAATTTCAATTTTTTCTTTTCTTCTATGTTTATATGCAGTCTTTTCAAAAGTCAGGTGATCTTTTAAATTATTTTATTTCCTTTACTTCTATTGCACCGCCAACATAAGACTTGCAGATTTTCCTCTGTTGTCATACCGCCTTTGGATAGTGGAATTATGTGATCTATTTCTAACAATAAATTTGGCTCGTTCCTTGTTGAGTTCTGGCATTTTGTGCAAGTACAATTATCTCTTTCTAATATCCTTTGCCGCAATGCGCTTGTCATCAAAGCTCTTTGTCCTGCTACACTTTTGTGAAACTTTATGTTTTCTGACAAATAATTTATAAATCTGTTCAGATTATCAATATTCATCACCACATCGCACCTTGTTGAAGCATTCCCTCCGGGACTTACATATTGAAATGTGTAATGTGGAAATTCAAGATTCTTAAATGCAGTAGTTCGAAATCCAAGTTCTTTTTGAAATCTCTCCATTCCATATTTCTTAATTATAGGAGGTGTTTCGCTGTCTATGTTGTGAAGTATATACCATTTTTCTTTTTCTAACAGCCTTTGCCCTTCGATAGCTGCCTCAAAATTATTTAACAAGTTTTCAAATTTTCCAAGTACTTCTTCTGTTGGCTTTAAGTCAAAATATTTACATACATACTTAAACGGTTGCATTCTTGCGTTGTCGCATACGGTTCTTGAACAATTATATACGTTCTCACTTTGTGAATGTTTTTTATATTCTGGTCTTGAAAAATCCCAATCGCTTGTATCATAATATGATGATTTCCCATAGTCTTTTTTTCTCATGCTTAATCGGACATTTCGCAATTCTAATATGTGTTCGTTTAATTCGTTGCAATCTTTTATGTACTTTTCGGTTCTTTGCTTTGTAGCTAGAAATTCTTCGCTTACATAATACTTTTTCTCAAATCTCTTTATTCTGAATCTTTTAAAAGCATCTTTTATCGTGCAATATACCGAAAATATCAAAACTGCAATCCCTATATAAAGCAACGCAACGCCTATCATTTTATTCGACACCATTATAATGGCAAATGATAAAAAATATCCCATAGTACCTAATCCCCTTTCGTATAATGTCATATTATAGCATACGAAGGAGAATTTGTCATTTAATAAATAAGGGTATATCTGACTAGATGTACCTCTCAAATTGTCTCGCCTGCCATTTTCAACATATCCTTTGCCTTTGCCATAAAACTATTTCCCGCAAGGTATTCCAATCCTTTAATGGTAATCTGTGGCTTTATCGGTTCTGATATATGTCGATACATGGATTCTAAGCCTTTTGACAGAACCAAACCTTTGATATATCCCTCTTCTTGCATAAGGATTAAAAGTTGCTCCCATTTTTCAAAGGATATTTTCATTTTCTCTGCTGATATAGTTTCGATATTAAAATTTTCGTTCCTCATATTCTTCTCTAATTTTTGAAGAATTTTATACATGATTTTGAAATTATCCATTTATCTTCCTTTCTAAAATTAAAAGTAAGATGTTTTATAAAATTAAGGCAAGCATTTTTCAGCTTGCCTTAAATCATCATTTATATTCCGAAAACATCGTATCAATCATGTACTCAGCCTCATCAGACAAGGAAGTCCCTGACCATTCATTTTTAATTGTTACGAGTTCCCTATACGCTGTATTCCCTGTTAGCTTTCCATCTTTTATTTGCTGAATAACTTCCCATGCTCCAGATGTATTACTGTATTTCTTATAACCCATAAAATCTCTCCTTTGTATTTTGATATTTAATATTATCTTATAAAAAATCTAATTTATAAAAATTTATTGTTTTTTTAATATCCATTTTTTTCTGCTGCATAAACAGCTTGTTCATTTGTAAACCCTTCAAACTCTAACTGTTTTATAAGCCCTTCCTTTGAAAAAGCCATGATTTCAAGATAGGTTTTTGCTTTTTTAACAGCTTGTTCCTTCCAGTCTGCTCCACAATTATCGACTGCATATACTGCGTCATCATGGGAATATTTTTCGAATTCTAATTGTTTTATAAGTCCATCTTTTGAAAATGACATAGCCTCAAGGTAAGTTTTAGCCTTTTTTAATGCGTTCTTTTGTCCCATTGTTGGCTCATTTTTATTTGGCTTTGGAGTTGGCGTAGCCTTTTCCTCTTCCTTATTACTATCTACAACCGTAACCTTACAAGTATACTTTTTCTTCTCATATGTCGCGGTAATCGTTGCTGTCCCTTCTGCCTTTGCAGTAATAACCGCCTTGGATACAGACGCAATCTTTTTATCGCTGCTAGTCCACTTTATATCAGCGGCTTTGATATCACCTAATTTTAAGGTGAGTTTACTGTCTACCTCCATCGTTGCTTTTGCTTTACTTAGTTTTAACTTAGAAGCAGCATAAACTTGATTTGGCAAGATTGCTGATACCATAATAACTAATAGTAACAGCATAGAAAATACTCTTTTCTTCATGTCCTAAGACCTCCTTTGTATTATTATAGGAATATTCTAGCATATAATGAATAATTTGTCATCTGTTGTTGATATAGAAGTTTAATTTTTCTGAATAAAGTGAAATAAGATTATATGGACATTTATTTTTGGTAATACTCTATTCTTCGCTTATTTCTATATATTCTGCGAATATTTTGGGCAAACTTACTTCTTGTCCTAAAATAGCTGTATATTTTTCCAATCCACCGAGTTTTCCATAAATTATTATAATATCATTTTCTAAAATTCTGTCTTCGGTATCGGATTTTCTTCTATATGTCACATAAACAGTATCAGAATAGTATCCATAGTCATTTTTTGTTATATCAACTCTTAAAGTTACTGTTTTTCCCGATTCAACAACTTGGATTACTTCCCCTGTAAGTCTAACATATTCACCCTTTACACTATCTGGATTTCTTGCGATATCCTTATATGTATATTCTTTACATTGTTCTTTATAGGAGTTGATATAATCTTCAATGCTAAATTCAGGCTCTATTTTTTCCACTGCCAGAAAAATAACTTCTCCATCTCCTCCTACATAATAATATAATCTTATTCCATCACCTTTTGTAAATTCTTCTAATTCCTTTGTATCATACAATGTTGCACTTTCTTTTATATATGCCGTTTGAACAGTAAAACTGTCATCCTTTTTCTGAATAAAGTTAACAAAATATTTGCTATATTTTGTTATATCTTCTACTATTCCCTCACTTATCTTATAGGTATTTTTATTTTCTTCACTTTCATATTCTGAATATATTATTTTATCAGAAATTTCTTTTAATCCTTCTAAAGAAATAAAATAACTTGATGGCATTTTTATTTCATCGACAAGAAAGTAATATTTACGATCGGCAGATACAATATGCACCTCTGGCATTTTGTAATTTTCGGAATATCCCATATACTCTCCAAAAATCTCAATTTCTTTTCCAAAGATTTCATGAAGTTTTTCTTCTCCCCATACTGGTTTTGTTCCTACGTTAATAACCCATTGTTTTCCTTGCTCTTGTTCCACAATGATACCAACGGTATCATCTTGGGTAAATATTTTCTTAACTCTTGCAGATATATATATTTTCGTTCCTTTGAGACCATTTTCAGAAGCATACGAATTATATCTATCATATTCTGCTTTTTCAAATCCTTCAATATATTCTAAATCCTTATCTTCTGTTTTTTTCTTATTTTCAGTATTTGTCATTGCATTTTTGATTACATCTCCCATTTCTTCTTCCCTTTTATTTTCATAATAACTTTTAAAAAATATAATTCCCAAAATCATAAGTAATGTACCTGTAATAATTAAGATAATTTTTATTTCTTTTTTCATTTGTATATGCTCCTATGCTGTAAATTTATAAAATTGTATCATAATATAGTTAAATTTTCAACAGTTATCCCCAAATTGGATCAAAATATGCACTATTACCATATCTTCTTGTTGCTTCTCTTTTGTAAGTTGATTTTGCTGCGTTGAAAACATCATCATTTCCTAAAGTTGGTTTTCTTAATATAGCACCAAGTAACTGGTTTTGTTCCCTTAGAAGTTGTAACTCTAATGATGATGAAGAATAAATAGCATCTCTAATTCCTGTAATTTCAGCTCCCCCTGCGATTGCTGATTTCCCTCCGACTGTTCCCATTATTTCAGGAATTCCATTTTCTCCTGCACCTATTAATGTATATGATTTTGGTATATAACCTCCTGTCGCATACCAATTTACTGAAACAGTTGGAACACTTTTCGATTCTATACTAAAAGAGCCATTAATAGAAAAGTGTGGAAGTTTAACCTTTGGAAGTTCCAATTTAGCCGTTGAAAAAGAATTAGAAATTTCTTTTATCCCATTAGATACTATTTTCTTAGCTTTATCCATAATTGAAGAAAAATTTTCTTTTATTGTATCTAATTTTTCTTTTATTGTATCTGAAGAATTTTTCATTTTTTCAGATATTGTATCACTAACTTCCTTCATTGTATCAGAAACTAACTCCTTTATAACAGTCCAAGGACTAGAAAATTCTTTTTCCTTTCCCGAAAAACTATCTGTTATAGTATCCTTAATATTGCTCATCCATGTTTTTACTTCTGTAGTAGATACCTCAGAATTTTTAGATATTCCAAGATTATATCCATCAACCGCATCTTTTCCTAAAGCCTCAGTAACCTTGGATGGAGAATGAGAATCTTGTACTTCCGCGATTTTATCAAGAACCTTTTGTGTAAAACTCTCTGCCGCATCAGTTGCCGTTTTCGTATTTTTTTCAATTCCTATTCCTTCGCCATCAACAATATTCTTTCCGATTCCTTCTCCTCTTTCTTGTGCTAATTCAGAAATACCTTCAGTTGCCTTATTAATTACGTTTTCAAAATCCTCATTAAGTGCATAAACAAATCCTCCCGCTGTAGTAATACTGAAATGATATTCTCTATTGAATAATTGTTCATATAAAGCTTCTATTGCACTTTCTGCCCATGCTGGACTATTAATTTCTAAATCGCCTAATGCAGATTGTATAGAATCAGAAACTTCTTTAATATTTTCTTTTTGCTTATCTGCTGCTTCCTTAACATATGTCTCCTCTGTTGCAAAACTAAACAATTTCCCGACAAACCCTTTTTCTCCCCATTTATTTTGTGAATTTTTGATTACATCACTTAATCCATCAATTAGATCAAGTTGAATCATATCAGTAAATTGAACAACTTCTGCCTTAGCATCTTCTCTCATTTTTTCAAATTGATCAGGTACGTCATTTAATAACTGTTGAAAAAGTTCCCTATCCTCTGGCGTAGCTGCTTTTGTAAGCATCTCCATCCAATGTAATTTTGTACTTTCCTCTGCTTCATCTAATACCTTATTATAATTTTCAAGATTTGTTGATATATTTAACAAAAGTTCATCTAATTCTTCTGTATTAACGCTTCCATCTGGAAGTATAATATCATCCCAATTTATTTTACCTTCAAGCGATTTCATGTTATCAGAGAATATAAATGCTGCTTTTTCAAAATCTTCCATTCCTGTACTTACATCAATAAGTTGTTGGTATAAATTATTCCACTCTGAACTTCCAAAATCAACCTCTCTCATTTGTTCATATATAGCCTTTGCTGCGTCAGTCGTTGCATATTGAGTTCTTATAACTGCATCTGTTACTTGTTGTGAACTATACTCTGTTTCGTGATATGCGTTTGATAATGCTCCTCCTTCACCATATAGTTCAAGTAGATGTGTTGTCAAGACACTCATCTTTTGACCTGTTAATTCTACTAATTGACTAAATAAACCATCTAATTTTTCTGTCCCTTCCTGAACGGACAAAACTCCCAAATCCATCGCTTTTTTAATTTCTTCTATTTCACTAACTACACTTTGTATATTTTTATTGATAGATGTAACCTCTTTTGAAGATGTGTTAAGTTCTGTAAAACCAGAAGACGCTTTCGATAATGCGTCTGAAATACCTTGAGCCAGCTCACCAATAGGAGTTCCGCCTGGATTACTCATAGCGTTTTTTATTGATATTCCAATTTCTTCTGCTCTTATAGTGTCAAAAGCATCCTTGATTCCTTTTATTGCTCCTGCAAGACCTGTTACTGCTGCAATGGCAATACCCGCTGGACCAAGCTGATCATACATTACCTTTGCTGATATTATTGATTCGCTTCCTATTTTTAATATACCTGTTACAAGATCTTCACTTCCAGTAATTAATCCTTCAAATGTATTTGAAGTAATAGAAAATTCCGCTAGTCCTGTTAATGCTGTTGTTGTAGCTTTTGTAAGTCCATCTTTAATCGTTCCTCCAAGACCTGATAAAGATGAAGGTATAGAAGATTTTAAAGAATTAAACAACGAAGTCGCTACTGAATTCCCTATACTTGTAAATTTTAAAAGTGCAAATGCTGCAAGCAATAAAGTTTCTAATGGAGCAGACTGAAATAACCCTATTAAAAGCTCAAATGCTGATTTAATTGCTTCCCATATTACAGTTGCAAGCCCATCTATTGCTTTTCCAATATCAAGACTAGAAAGAAATTCTCCTATTTTATTTCCAATGGATTGAAAATCAGTTTCTTTAAAAAATGTAGCAACAAGTGTTAAAGCACCTATTACCCATGTACTGATGCTTTCTGCTAGTTCTTTTGCTTTTAGCTTCTTAAAAGATTCATTAATTCCACTTGCTATTTTTTTCCCTATTGATTTAAAGTCTATTTTTTTTCCAGAAGAAAGAGAAAAAATAATAGCGGTATTAATAAATCCTGCTACTGTGCCTCCAATTAATTCAAAATCTGTTTTTTCCAAAAAACTATTTAATGTTGTTGCTATTCCTTTTCCATAAGTTTTTGCGTTCGTTAAAGCCGTTTTCCATTTAATATTTTTTAATGCTTTATTAATGCCTGTTCCTATAGAAGTACCAAAATTTTTAAAATCAAATGTCTTCCCAAAGGAATCCAAAAATTTAAGAGCTGTATTTAAAGAATTGGAAATTGTTTTTCCAACTGAACCAAACAATTCGGGTGAAATTAGACCATTTAAAAAGGAAGCTAGTCCGCTTCCAAAATTTTCTGCCTTTTTATAAATGGAATCCCAATCAATGGAATTCATAGCATCCGTTAATGTAGTTCCTATGTATTCTCCAAGTTTAGAAAGAGTATCAATTTCACTTTCATAACCCTTAAAAATACTATCTGTTTGAACCCACTCACCATACTCAATATCTGCCCCTAAATCACCAATACCATTTCCGCCTGCTCCTCCGCCTCCTGAACTTGGGTTATCATCTGGCATATTAATCGTTTTTAACTCATCAAATGCACGAAGTCCAGCCTGCATCTTCTTAATGTTTTTCGATGCCTTTCCGGTAGAATCAGCAATATCCTCCGAACTTGATGCTGCACTTCCCCACTCGTCAGCAAAACCTCCGCCTTCTTCGTATGTCCAGCCAAAGATTTTCCCAAGAGCATTTGAAACAGTCTTTGCAAAACTATTAATATACCCCATTGCAACATTTAGAGCTTTTACAAGAGGTTTGAAAGCATTAATTAACGTGCCTCCAATCGTAGAGGCTAATTGTTCTAAATTTTGTTTTAGAACACGTGTTTGGTTTGCCCAAGTTAAAGCAGTACGGCTGAAATCGCCTTGTGCAGCAGAAGTATTTGACATGACATATTGATAACGCAAAAGTGTTTTTTCCGCTTGCGACATGGACTGAATGTTTGCATCAATCCCTTGCTTCATCGCCCACTGCTGTAAGGTTGCCTGCGTTAAATCCAAACCATATTTTCTTACATTTATACCCTCGGTTTCCCGATATTTATTAGGGGATTAGACTATCTCACAACCCTGTAAGGGTTTCCGATACTTCGAGTGGTGCTAATCTCCACCCTACGGCTCTCGCCTAGTCGTTACACCTTCCAAATTAAAAAGCCACTCTCTATGAGCGACTTTCTTTTTGGCTCGGCACGGTATTGCCTTATTTATATTTCCACACATATCCATATGCGGATTTTGTTCTTCCTTTTAGGTTTAATATTATGTTTGTCCTGTTTTTGAATCCATTAATTCTTACTGCCTCTGCTATGCTACGGTATTCTGTAACAAAATCACCGCTTTTTTCAAATTGCAAAATAGGTATCGCGGTTTTATCATTGTTCGCATTGTATATATACTTTCTCGGTTTATGAGATTCAAATTTCTTTTCGTTTACATATTCCCATATATATCCACCTGCGGTTTTCCTTTTCCCTTTTGCCACAAGCGATATTTTCGATACCGCTACTCCTGTTGCTTTTTCCGCATCAGTCATCGTAGGATATTCAGCAATGATGCTGTGTTGCAAATTATACTGTTTAACCGCCTGCGCCCTACCATTATTCGCTCCTTTGTGAGCATTGGCATATTTTTCAGATTCCCACATTTTCTTAGTAAGTTCAGACTGTTTTTTGATGTATTCATCTTTATTATTTGCTTCCCTGCATCTTTTTGACTGTGCTTTCTTAAACTCATCATTATTTCTTGCTTCAATAGATTTCCTCTGAAATTCCTGTCCATTTTCAGTCTTGAGAAACGCTTTCATTCGCTCAGATTGAATTTCCGCCGCTTCGGGGTGCATTTCAAAATACTTTTTCATGCTTTCACGCATCTTTTCCTTTGTTTCATTGGAACGATGCTTTCCAGCGTGATTCGGTGGTAAATGCCCTCCATCTTGTTTATTAATAAGCGGATGCCCTTTCTTTCTGTATGATTCTACTGTTGCTTTTTCTAACTCGAACGCTTCTTTTTCGTTCAAGTTGCCTTTGATAATTTTGGATTCGCAATCACAATCATTTATAATTTTTACAAGTTGCTGATTATCTCTTTTTTTAGAGCGATACCTGTACTTCGTTCCCTTTCCTACGTAGAATACTTTTCCAGTTTCTTTGTAGTACCAAACATAAACATAATATTTTCTTTCTTCATCAAATAGCATAATAATCACACTCCTATGTAATTATTATACCCTCGTTTATCCTGTAAGTAAAGAACATTTTAAAATATAAATTTAGGTTTTTACCGTTAGCAAGCGATTTTATTGCTCACACCGCTTTTGCATGCGTTCTTCGGATTATTCAAAATACATTACTGTATTAAGCCGCTAATTTTAACGGTTCTGTTTCGCCAGTAAATACTGATTGCAGACTTGTTGCTACTGCCTCTTGTTCTACATTATAAAAAGATGCCATATCCGCAGCGAGTTTGGTTAAATTTATGGACATATCAGACATTTTTTCCTGTCCAAATCCCATTGCAATTCCCATTGCTTGAAAACGACTTGCAATCTGCTTTGCAGTAAGTTCTGACATTCCAAAGTCTTTTATGGATGTTTTTGAAAGATCTTCTATCTTATCTTTCATTTCTCCAAATGCTACATCTACTACATTTTGAACTTCTGTTAAATTTGAAGAAACTTCAATCGCCTGTTTTCCCCAACTAAATAAATTACTTATTGCGAGAAATGGAGAGATTGTTTTGAATAACCCTTTAAATCCACCTTGTATTCCTTTTAAACTTCCAAGTATTTTTGAACTGTTTTTTGATAAATTTTGAAAGGAACTTGATAGAGAATTGGTTGCCGCCTTTGCCTTTCCTCCTGTATTCGCTAACTGTGCTAAGGCTTGTGTCATTTTTATAGTATTGGCACTTAAATTAGGGGCTTTCGACATGGTTTTAAAAAAACCTTTTAACTCGTTTCCTAACTTTTCAAGATTATCCGCTGTCGTTCCTGCTTTTTTTCCTGCGTTTGCAAGTACTCCTATTGCTTGTGTAAATGCTATTGTTTCAGGTGCTACAGTTGCAGCTTTCGACATGGTTTTCGTAAATTCTTTGAGCTTTGTACCAAAGCCTGGAAGTGATGTTGTTACAACATTTATATTTGTGCCAGACTGTGCTAATTTCGCAATCGCATTTGTTATAGAAATTGTATTCTGCTGTACCTTTTCTGCACTAGATAATGTATTCGATAGTTCTTTAATAGAATTTCCTAATGCCGAAAAATTTATATTTGTAAGACCTCCAGTATTGGCGTTTGATAGATGTGTTAAACTGTTTATTAATCCTTGCAAATTTTTGTTATCAAACTTTGCGCCACTTAATATATTAATACCAGATGCAAGAGGTTTTAGAGAATTTCCGACCGTTTCCATATTCCCTGGCTGTATTGCGGCCAGTCGTTCAACTCCGGTTGCTAGTCGGTTAAAATCAGACTTTTTTATACCTTGCAAATTCTGTAAACCAGAAGAGAGGGCTTTTACGCCCTCTCCAAGTCCACGGAATGAATTTCCGTCTATTTTCCCCAATGATTCTAGTTTAGAAGAATCAATGCTTGCAATTCTTGTAAGACCATCCGATAATTTCTTGAAATTATTGCTGTCGACATTCTGCAAGCTTTTGGCTGCATTTGCAAAAGACTGTAATCCATCGCCTATTTTTTTAAAGTTGTTCCCGTTTATTTTTCCGAGTTTTTCTATACTCGTTGTATCAAACTTTAATGAAGCAGAAAGCGCGCCGAGACTTCTCGTAAGGTGTCTTATGGCTGTATTTGCTTTTTCTACATTTGCTGTTATTTTTATCTCAAGAGAATCTATTTCCGCCATTCTCGCCACTTCCTTTCCAAAACAAAAAGAGGTGGCATGTCGCTACCTCTTAAAAACTTCCTTTAATATATCAACGTGGTATGTATTAACTATACCAAATCCTGTATCTTTCGCTTTTTATAAAATTATAAAAAAAAGAACGCTCCATAAGGGGCGTTCATCATTTATCTTTAACAATACTCTGCTCTTAGTTTTTCTATTACCCACAACTGACCTTTTCCGGTTATGACAGTCTTAGGGAATACCATTATTCCATACATAGTTTCTTTCTTTATTTCCACCACATCAAAATATCCTCTGTCAATATAGGTTTGGTATGGAGTTCGGTTGTCTTTGAGTATCTTCTTCTCTTTCAGCCATTTAATCAGTCGGTTTCTTCCTATATTGATACGCTCTCCCTGCGCGATTTTCGCCATTTCATCCATGTCAATAGTATCTTTTGACTGCGATACATGGATGGCAAAATCCACAAGCGGTTTTTGTTCTTCAATCTGCTCTTTCTGCTGTGCTATTATTTTATCTCGCTCTGCAATCTTGCGTTGTGCTACTAAAACAGCCTTTTCAAGCAGTTCATCATCAGATAATGTTTCCTGTCCTGCTATGTAACCGCCATTCTTACGAATTGATGGTATAACCTCAATAGCAAGCCAATTCTGAAATTTATCCGCTCTTGCATTACTCGCTTTCATACCAAGTCGATAAAACAGACTTTCAGGTATATAGTCATCTTTCCCCACTTGTGGGGAAAATCCGAATTCTTCTAAATATCCGTTTATTCTTTCCCACTTGACATAGATTTTCCCGTTCTTTTCCTGTGTCCACCCAAAACCAATCGCTGTATCCTCTGCATTGACGGATATACTCCCATCATCGTTCAGCATAGTCCTTGCCGATACGCCTATTTCTTCATTTTCAAATAACTTTATCTCATTCATATTGATACCTCCAAATTTCACAAATTAACTTTATAATCTTTATCCATGTGCTTTGTGATTCCTCTTCTGTAATCTGTGTGATTTGGTTTTCTTTGGTATCTTGATTTATTTTCTGATTTTTACATATTCACTATAATCAAGTCTGTTATCCAGATATTTTTTTGAATCTTCCGATGCTGGGTCTATATATCCGCCAAGTTCTTTTAAATATTTTTCGAATTCTTCCGAAATGCTACTCTTGAACTCTTTTGTAAAATCATCTTCTACATTGCCCTCATAATCAGTGGTTACGCTCCTTACCGACACTCGCCCGTCACCAATGAGACTTACTTCAACTTTAAGTCCTCCCATTTCAAAAGGTTTTAACATTCCCTCTGTTGTTTCAAATTCCCACATGAAGTGCTCATATACAGCAAGTTGTACAAAATTCCCTCTGTTGTCCTGTAACATTTCAATTATCGCTACATTAACCAAATCGTTTTGACTTTTACCTGTCATCTCTGCTAATGTCGCCAAATCTCTCTCTACTTCTTCATCAATTCTAAACGACTTCTGTACGATATATCTTTTCTTTACATACATAATTCTGCCTCCTGTAATTTATTTATTTTAGTTGCAATTAAATTATATTGCAGAATATATGTTTTGTCAATTCGTTTTTATTTGTAATCAGCAAGGAAACGGTTAAGGCTTACCGCTTTCGGCTGTACACTCCTATCCTTGCTGTAATTACCTTTTTTGAGTAACAAGTAATTATTAGTCTAAAAAAGACAACAGGATTTGAACCCTTGTTGTCTTGGATTTTAATATTCTCCTTACATCGGACTTTCTGGAAGTCCAGACTGTCTTAATAAATTGATTCTTTGTTTCATTTCAAATACTGCAACTTCTTCTTGGGATTCTTTATATATAGATTCCCTTTCGAAGTCTTTTATCTGAAACATAGGTTTTTTTGGATACTTTCCTTTAGGAAATACACAACTTACAGCCGCTGCCATATACTGTCCTAACTGCCATTGTTGAATATCTTTCTCGTTTCTTTCTAATCGATATACTTCTGCATAAGGTTCTAAGTCTGTGGGGCAAGACCAATCGATATCATGAACTGACAATCCATAACCTTTTGTAATAAACAGCCAGTAAGGTCTAATTTCTTTACAATAAAACTCCCAAGTTAATTCTCTGTTATCTTCTCCTTCATCTCGGCTGTTTCTGGATTGCTGTTTTTCTTGTTGCTCAGTTCCTTCTGGAACTGACTTCTTAAAAAACCATTTTCAAGCATTTCCTTTGTTAATAAATTATAAAGATTGATTGCGTCGATTTCTTCGTTATTATCAAAGCACTCTTCAATAAGAAGAAATACCTTGTCTAACTGCTCTTGTTTTCCTTCGCCTGTTTCATAGTTAAATCCATATTCATCTGCATGAAATTTTTGCAATCCAATAAGCAAAAATTCTGGTAAAAATAGTAATAGATCCTCTGTTGCTTCCATACTATTTTCATTATTTTCTTTCAATTTTTCCTTTTTAGCCATTCTTGAAAGAAGTTTGGTTTTCAGCGTAGCTTCGTAACCATATTTTATTTTAAGTTCCTTTTCTCCAATTTTTAATGTCAGCACATCTTTACCTTCCTTTTCAAATTATTTTGCCGATAATTCAATAGTTATCGGATAACCATTTGCATCTTCTGTTACAGTCACTTCATAATTATCCTCAATCCAGCGTGGTACGGTAGAAACTGCAACAGATGCTGTACCAGTCAAATGGTCGTCAGTTGCCTCATCTGGTGCAAAACTCTCTGTACCAATAAATGCACAAATACCTTCGCTTCCTTTTCCATCTGTACCATACAAAATACAGAAATCAAGTTTCTCTCCCTCATTTGCCGCCATCTCGTCTTTATACTTCTTCTCGAACGCTCCTGGAATTTCCATTGAAGCCGCTGAACGTCTGCCCGGTTCCTGCGTTTCAACTAAGTCCTCCAGTGTTGACGTGTCCACCATGTTCTGACTTCCGAATGGGCTTGGAATGCTTTTTGCTCTCATTAATAGCTTATATGTACCAGCCCAGTAATTAGCTTTTGTAGTATCTCCATCAGATTCTTTATAGATAATTCTACTTTTTAATCCTGTTGCCATTTTCTTTCTCTCCTTAAAAATTTGTATAAAAAAAGAACATTACTGTTCCTATTACAAAAAGTCATTTCTACCAATCGTGCGCCTAAAACGTACAGTAGCCCACTGGGTATCTGCGTCATTTTCATAGACTGGCGTTGCTGGAATTTCAAATGACATTTTTTTCATTATTCTTATAATCTCGTTCATAATTTCCTGAACTACTGTTTGACCTGTATTATTTGTTACCTTTATCTGAAATGTAAATTTTCCTTCTTCAAATACTGTTCGTTCAAGCGTAAGCCCAGTTTCAATTCCTGGCATAAGATATACATACACGTTAGGAAATTTAGGCTTTGACTTGCTTTCCTCTTGTGTGGTAAATGATATGCTAGGATATTTTTCTTTTAATTTTGAAGAAAATTCACCCTTTATTCTTGAAAATACAATACTCTCAAGCATATTCAACTCAAGCATATATATCATCACCTGCTTTTTATTTCTTGACATTTGAAAAACAATTTGATATACTTTTACTAAATAACAGGGAACGCAAAGCCGTCAGTAGACCCTTGCGAGGTTGAAATACCTTGCCTCGAAAAACGTCAGGCAGAGCCGAAAGGCTCTTTTTTATTTTTCAAACACTTCTTTAGCAATCTTTACCACATTGTTCGCAATCTCCAAGCTTGCTTTATACATTGGCATAGTAGCCTCAACGCCATGTGTTAGCACCAATTCTCCACTATCGGCATAATAGCCCCACATTTTTTGAACGCCATGTCCTTTTCCATAAGAACCGATAACATACCCAAATTCCTCTCCTTTTGGATGTGGGCTTGAACCTTCTGCACCGTTATAATAGACACCTGCGCCAAACTCAATAAATAGAAGTTCTTTTCCCTCAACAATCAACTCCGCTTTGGCATAACTACCAAAGGCATTGATTTTGACATGGGTATAATGCTGCGGATCTGCTCCGCTTTGCACTCCTTCGCTATCCATCGTAAAGTTTGCCTTTGCCATATTTTCATCTATGACTGGTATTCCTGATTCTGCAAGCCGCTTGACAAGCAATTCGCATTTTCGGTTAAGGTCATTCTGATAATCCCTTAGTTGCTTTTGGAGTGCCTTAATTCCACTGACCGACAAATCACTTTTCAGAATTTTCTTTGCCATTCGTTTTCTCAAACATTGATTGGATTTCTCCTACGCTTGGAAACCTTTTCAAGTCCTCTTTCATTCTTTTTACGTTTTCTTTATCTTCTTTCCCATGCTCTACATCGTATTCCGTTCCAAGAATATTTACTGTTTTCTGCATAGCTTTTTCACCACTTCCTTTGCAAAATTCCTTGCTTGTTCCTCAGAAAATTCTTCGTCGTTGCACCACTGCATAAAATGTCTGTATTCGTGTGCTATGGTTTCCACAATCTGAAAATCGTCATTTGGCATATCTCCCGCTATATAGATTGCTGGGATTTCGGTTTCGCTCTCTGGTTTTACGAAAACGCCAAATCCGTAACCGTCTGGCGTTTCTATTGTGTCGTAACCCTCGCATATATGAATGAAAACATCTTTCTGCATTGGATATTCAAAATTTAGAAATGCAATGGTTTTGTTTATTTCCTCATTTCCGAATTTAATCATGCACTACCTCACTTCACGACTGCCCGCAGTATTGCTCTTACAAACGAAATTGAGGGCGATAATTTTATAACGCGATAGTCCGCAGACGTTTCCTGTGGCACTGTAGAATATACCATTTCTTTATCTCCGTCAGCGTTCTCAACCTCAAAAGCAACCTCATTTTCATACTCGCATTTTGGCTTGCTGCCTTTCCATATAAGGCAACCCTCGGCAAGTGGATAACTGCCTTTGGTATATATGGCGATCGCCTCATAGTCACCCAAAGACAGTCCAAAAGTTTGTGCTTCTGCCTCTCCGCCAGAAGTCGCTATGTTTGCGTTAAACTCCTGTGGCGTTCCATAGATGATTTTGGTTTCTCCTGTGTCTTGCGGTATTTTGTTTCCGTTTTCGTCAAGGTAAAATATTTCATTACCCTCTGTATCGGTGTATGACTGATAAATAATATTTCCGTCATCGTCACGGACATAAACGGGAACTTCGCCGATTTGCAGAGCATACATCATTTTTTGTTGATTTTTTCGGAGAGTTCTCAATCGACCACTTCCCAATCTTCCGCAAGCATATCAGCCTGTGAAGCAAGCCACCCCATCTGTACGCCAGACGTTCCAACAAATGCAATCGCCTTATTTCCGATATTCTCATGGTTACAGTTGACAACCTCGCCGCCCATGTTCTGATAGCTGATATTCTGTGCCAGTTCAATATACTGCTCTTTGCCATTCCAACCTTTGCGCTTTGCTTTCTTTCCACTTTTGATTGCTTCTAATGCTTCTCCAAAATTCATATCTTTTTACCTTTCCTTTCTTTGATTACTTCTTAGCCTGTTTCCATACCTGATTTACACCAGTGCTTGCAAGCCCACTGACAATGCCGATTGCAATAGCGTTCAGAATGTCATGTACTGGAAAATCGGGCATGACGAACATTCCGACAACACCTAAGATACCTCCACATACGCCGACAATCGCTGGAATTACTTCATCTTTTACCTGCGGCATTAACTTGACCGCATAGCCGATGAGGTATGTAATCACCGTAATTGCAAAAACTGTTGCTGCCTGTGAAAAATCCATAAGTCTTACCTCCTACATTCCAATTCTTGTAAATATAAAACCAAGCACAATGCCTAAAACGGCTGTGATGATATAGCCTGTAACTTTACGCCACATCTCGCCATCCCTGCCCTCTAAGGTTTCCAAACGCTCCCCTTGCCGCTCCTGTTCTTTCAGCATACTTTCCATACTTGCCGCTAGTTTTGCGACAGAGGTTGTAAGTGTTCCAATTTCTCTTACGGTTATCTCCAAAGCGTCAAGCCGTTTATTTTGCCGCTTATTCTCATCTTCAAGGCGTTTGTTTTCGGCTTCCATATATTTGCGAAATTCTTCATGTTCTGCCCTTGTAATTGGATTATCCATTTACTGCACCTCCAAAAAATCAATCCGACTGCCCACCACCGCCTAATGTCGGAGAAACCCTGCAACCTAAAGTGGTCGATTTCGACCAGTTTTAAGCCACGCACTATCTTCTATCATATTTTTATGCTATTACGCCTCTTGATCGCAATGCTGAAAGCAAGGCGTTATATGATGTTATGACATCAGATATATCTGTTGTACTGTAATCGATATCTGTTACCGTTTCCGGTATGCCTTTTAAAGTCTGCAATGCTTCTACAGTTGACTTATCGGCGTACTTATTCGCTATATCTTCGATCTTTGCATATGCAGATAAGTCAATGTCAACTGATTTGTTGGTAATCGGCAATACAGTTCCGTTTACCTTAACTTCATCAATAAGATTTGCTTCTCCGCCGTTTTCTGTAAGATATTCCTCCGCATTAACCCAGTCTCCATTTTTTCGTAGATATGCCGCACCTTTTGGTCTTGACGGTACTTCTGGTACTCCACTTACACCACTGTTCCAGTCCTCACCATTCTGCGAGTATTCCAGTCCATTTGTTCCTGCCCTCAAATATGGCACGGCATTTTCACCGCTTGCAGTCTTGACATACTCCATGCTTGCAGGAGGTTCTTCTTCTGGTATTTCTGGAAGGATAATTCCGCTTTCGGTAATTCCCACACTTAACCAAATCGTACCGATTGTATTTCCGCTTACTACGCGCATCTCAAAATTTGCCTTGTCAGTAAGCAGTTCGTTTGGAATGGCACAGGCACCATCTACAAGATCAACTTTGATTTTGTTACGATTTTTCAAAAATTCAACTGCCTTTGCTCCAGGAATTGCTGCAAATTCCTCATCAAAAGAAAAGTGCAGCCCAAAGTAATTGACTGCACCACTGATAAGTTTTTTCTTTTCTCCTGTTGCCAAACTAATTGTCATGTTCTCTACTTTGTATTCTATATAATTCAAAATTTATTACCTCCCTGTCCTTGACAGCGGAATGATACCATTGAACAGCCTATCTCTATCTTTCCAACTTCGGCTAATAGAATTTTCGCTGTGGCTTTCTTCAAATTCTCCACCAATTAAGTTATAATCATACAACGCTAACGCCCGTATATTTGTGTAGTAATTCTGCAAATCCTCCGCAATCATGCTGTCGGTATAGTGCTTCGGGTAATTCCTTGCCCGTTTCACTTCCCGGATTGCGCCTTTGATTTTCGGGATTATGAGGGATTGTTTGAAATTCTCGTCTGTTTCCGATAAATCCGCTGTCAAATCTTCCAATATATCATTTTCTAAGGTCAGCACGATACCACCTGCCTTTATAATCCAAAGTATTCAATCAGAATTTTTTTAAGTTCTCCACTGGTTTTCCTAAAGGCGTTTTCAATTCCTATCTGTGCAGCAAGGCTCTGTAACTCTGTAGTATTCATGTGGTTAATCTCGGACTTTGTGTACCGTCTTTCTTCTGATTCAATATCATTGTTGGTAAATGGAATTTCTTCCTCGACAAGTTTAATCAGTGGCTTATGTTGTTTATTGTTACTCTCAGAAAGTTCTTTTAACCGTTCTTTACTGACTGTTAATCCGTCATGAGGAAATTTATCTCCTATATTATAGGGATATTTGTTATCCTGAAGGTCGGTAAAGAAATGGATTACTTCATACATTCAATCACGCTCCTGTATCTTCATCTAATAGCTCAGATGCTCCTGATGCTCCGCTACCGATTGTTCCGACTACTACACCATCAATACGTTCTGCAAAAAGAAGAACGCCAGATACAACAATATCCTTTGCAGTCATATTGTCATAGTCTGGCTGTTCATGTATGCCTATAAGTCCTAGTTCATCAAAAGTAAAACTAAACGCTTCTTCAAGATCTGCTCCATTGGCTGGTATATAATAAAGAATGATATTGTCTGCTGCTGTTGCATAAATTTTCCCTTTTGGTACAGAACTGTTAAAAAACACTGTTCCAAGTCCAAGAAAATTCTGAACATATGTCATTCCAAATGCGTTTTGAAGGGTAATCTGTGCTTTTGCTAGATAATCCGCAACGTCAAGTGGGTTCATAAAATAAACTGCTGCAATATCATCATCCTCAAAGAGGACTTCTAATTGCCCCCATGTTTGCGCCAATGTAGCTTGAAATGTATCTCCTGTAGCTGCTCCTGTCCCAGTTGAAAGGAAATCAAAGAACGTCTTTCTGATACCTTTCTGTACATCTTTGAGCATAGCATCTGTTGTCATTGTTACTGCTTGGTCATATCCTTTTTCAATAATCGCTTCTGCTGATGTAGCTTTTCTCCATTTTTTTAGAGTAATTTCTCCGAAGTTAATCGGTTCTGTTTTATAATGGGAAAGTGGTATTAAATCTCCTTCTGCCACATTTCCATCTTCAAGTGTCCCTGACGCTTTATATCCTTTTAATACCGTTCCTGCCTGTTTTGGAATTCTCCTTGTTACTCCCAGAGCCTCTACTAACTTTTTAAGGCTTTCCCCAAACATAAATGTAAATTCAACCTCACGCACTTTCGCAAGGTCTGCTTTTTTTATTAAATTTTCTTCTACTGCCATATTGTTTTACCTTATCCTCTCTGAAATAAATTCATGTTTTGCGCAATAGCTTTTCTACGCTCACTACGGTCTTTGATATTTTTAATTTCCTCTTTACTCATAGAAGAATATTCTCCTGTTCCAAATTGTGGCTGTGGAATGGACTTTTGCCATTCTGCTCTTGCAGATTTTAATGTCGATTCTGTGTGCTGCTTCTGGATGTTTGCAAGTTCATCCATATTACCAGAAACTTCTGCGTCCGCTGCCTTTGAAGCCATTTCAACAGACATTCCTTGCATGAGATAGCGTTCTTTTGCAAGTGTTCTGCGTTCAAAGTCTTGAAGTCTTGCATGTTCAGCCTCAAGTGCTTCTTTTGCTTCTTGGTCTTCGCTCGCTTTTCTCTGCTCTGCTGTTTGAAATTCACGTAATGATTGTATGGTTTTTTTCATTGATGCCACTTGAGAACTCAGTCTATCAAACTCGTTCTTCCATTTCTTTGCTTCTGCTTCTGCCTGTGCTGCTTTCGCCATTATTTCTTCTGTAATTGGTACATTTTGTTGTTCGCCTATATTTCCATTTTCTAACTCATTGGTTGCATTTTCCTGATTTTGATCTACATCCTGATTTCTGACTTCTTCTAACATGATTAATTCCTCTCTTTCTGCGATTTACGTCTTCTCTGACGATATTTGCGTTTGTGGACTTCTCTGTCCTTTGCGATTTACGTCTTCTCTGACAAAATAAAAACACCGCTTTTTGCGAGTGCTGATAACTAAATTATTTATTTTTTGCATAAGAAAAGCACCTGTCATTTTGACAAGTGCCTTTTATTTTTACTCTTCTAAAAATCCCCAGATATAACCGTATGCAGTTTTTCTCTCTCCGTTGCAACATTGAGTAATATTCCCTTGATTATATCCATTTTGCAATGAAGCTTCTCTTATATTTTTATACTCTTTGATAACTACACCATTGCTATCTTTCTGCAAAACTTTTCTTGTTTGCTTGTTCATTTTCCTTGCAGGAGTTTCAAATGCTTTCTCAACACTCCAGCCTAATTCGTTGATTCTTCCAGACAATAACCAATAATCCATGTGCAATATGTCAGACCATTCAGCCATAGTATGGGCTTCTCCTCTGTATTGAATTACCCTATTTCTTGCTGTATTATTGCCTTGCTTTTTCCATGTAACCCATCTGCAATTATCTGGACAATATCCTTTCGTTCCTTCTATTCGGTCTAGAGTTAAACCATCACGATAACCATTCGCCATAGCCCAATCATAGAACGCTTGGAAATCGTCTCTCCATTCATCGCATACAATAATTCCCTTTCCACCATAATGCTTGTATGATATGTTTGTTTTTCTATAGCACCTTGCATTCATTCCTTGCCATATAGAATACAGTCTTGTCCCATGCAATCCATGAGAAAAATTAGCTTTTGCTGCCACCTCCCTCTGAAAACAACCGCAACTTTGCGTTGCTCCACTTTTTAATGATTGTGCACTAACAATAGATACATTTCCACAATCACATACACATTCCCACATGGATTTTCTATAGCCACCCTTAGTAATATGGTCATCTGCTCTTTTGGAGACTCTCAATCTATCAAATCTTTGACCTGTCAAGTCGATAAATCTTGCCAATCATATCACTTCCAATCTACCAGTTATAATATCCCTTGAAACCAAACCAAGAAACCTTATATTCCTTACCATCGACTTCGGGAAATGCCATAAACTCAGCAATAACTTCAAACATCAGTGCCATTTTCAAGCATATAACTACTAATTTTTCTCTCATGGTAATTTCTCTCCTTTGTATCTTGAAATTTCCACACAAGAGTGATATGATATATTTATCAACCGCTTATGTGGATTGGTAAAGTATAACGATTGCAAACTTTGTACGGTGGGCAATCGTTATTTTTTTATCTCTGACCTTAATTTCTTAATCCCTCGCCTTGTAGCCTCTCCCTTTTCTACATTCTCTTGTTCGCAGTAGGCTTTCAAGATTTCTGTCGCTTCATCATCAAGCCTAACAGTAATCTTGTTGTTTTTGGGATTATCCGTAGGTCTTCCTGTTCGTGTTGACAACCTCATACCCTCCTTTCTTTTGTCTTCCATAATTCATTGTATACTTATGTCTTCCAAAAGTCAAGAGATTTATTTTAGAAATTTTGTTACGCACCTACAATTTGCCAGTTCTTTCACATCTGCACCGAATGTAACCCCGTCATGTGCATACATCATCAAACTATCGCCTACGAGGAATGGTGTGTTTATGTCTATTGTTAATCCGTCAAGTTCTATATGAGTTTTCCGAACCTTGTTATCTCTTTCGGTTAGCCACTTCTTTTTTGTATATCCGTTTTTTATTGCTCCTAACAATTCAGAATATCCTAAAACTGTTTGTGCTTCGTTTACAGAAATTATGGTTGCCCTATCCTGCGACAAAAAGTATTCTTCGTCAATGTGTCTTTCTGTGGTGTTTGTAATTTCCTCTGCAAAGTCATTTATATATGTTTTTATGCGGTCGTCAATCCCAATATTATGTTTTTTCGCAAGTTCTGAATACCTTGACTGCAACTGACTGATAATGTATCGCTTATTGATGTAGTCGTATTGCCGCATAACGGCAAATAAGGCAAAAATAAAAAGCATGATGTTAGTCATACTTTTAGAAAATTCTTTTCGCTTTTCTTTTTCCTCATCAGACAGTTCCATTTCATCAAAATAAGCGTTTATGTCAAGGATTTCATCTTGTGATAGGTCGTTAAGCTCGTCAAATATCCGCATTTAATCAACTCCTATCCGTTTCCATTCCTCCGATATTCGGAGAGTTGGTTTCTTGGTCTGAATAATCTGGAAACGGTCGTTTTTCTTCTGCTTCTACCATTTGCGTTGTGGTCTTGAATATATTTGCTTCTTGGTATCTTCTTACCCCATCCCCACTTCTTACAGATACTTGGTTCGGGTCAGAGAAAAGCGGTGCAATCGTCAGAACATCTCAAGGTCGAATCCATGCCCAAGTAACGCACATATAGCATTTGTTTTTACTGTCAACTCATAAGTTTTCTGTCTGTTTGTATTTGCTTGAATGTCTGATATAGTAAGTTTCAAAAGTGGATTGTCTGGCTTTATAAAACTTGAATTTTTGATCGCCGCCAAAACAACCTTTACTTCCTCCATTTTGCAATCTTCCATGATATTTTGCTGTTTGCTTGCCGCCATTTCTGCGGCGCTCCATCCGGTAGCATCAGACATTGCAACACCTGTACTTCCGCCGCTATTGTCATTTCGCTGTGGCACATTCATTTTCTGTAAAATCAATGCCCGCCTTGTAATGATGTTTTGGAGCATACCCGGATAGTCGTAATTGATAGCTAACGCTTCAACAATTGGTGTTTTTCCATCTTGTGGCGTAAAAGTCTGCAACCACTCCCCAGACTTTGGCTTTATGGTAATTTCTTTTTCCGTTCCATCATCTAACTGAATTTTCTTTGCCGGAAACTCTACATCGTTTGAGTGCCACATTGCCTGTGTGTTTTGGTCTACATCATTTGTAAAGTCGGAAATAAGAAGATTTAAGTTGTCCATTTCCTGCTTTTGGCGCTCAAACAATCCCATACGGTCATAACTTCTTATCCATTCCACGATAGGAATAATATGTAATGGATTTTCTTCCCCACTCCGCAAATCATGCCCCCATATAGATTTTTCTTTTGAAACAATTTCCCCATTTTCTATTTCTATTAAGTTTTTAATCTCAAATCTTCTATCCTTGCTGTAACAAGTAAAGAAGCGGTTTCCTTTATTGTCTTTTCGGAATGTTACTCCAAGCATAACACGCTGGTCTATGTAATAACTTGAACGAATAACAAATGTTGTCCGAGGGTCTAATGCCTCTAACTTAAACCAACTGTCTCCCTCTTTCCATTCTTCGTTTGTTGAAACATGGGTATATCCTAACGCTCCAATTTCAACAAACCGCCCTAACTTCTGATTTTTCTTTTTAATTTTTTCCGCACGGTAACATCTGTTTAATGCAGATATTCCGGCAATCACATCTTCCCTCGCCTCTTCAAGTTCATCTGTTTGCACAAGCGTCATAGGGTTAGACCACAAATAGCCTAGCCAAAATTCCACTGCCTCATTTGCCAAATTATCTACACACCAATTATCAATATCGCTACGGTATGTCTTAATGCGTGTTTTTTCCTGCTCTCCTGCGTCATAACGGATTAGGTGGTCAATTTCGTTTGCGTTTTCCTCGTGCCCCGCAATCGCTTTACGAAGAACATCTATGACATTCTCATATGTGATTTCAGGAGCGTCACAATATAAAATTTTTCTGCCATACTGCATAAAATCACCGCCTCTAAATAAAAGTCATTCCACTGCTACAATTACGCTTTGGAATGTCCTTAACCTCAATTTCTCCACTGTCAACATAGTAAACGACACGCTTTCTGCACTTACTGCATCTTACGATATAGTTTGATGTTGACCGCCCATCCCATGTGCCTACATAGGGCCTGCACTGCGAGCAGAATATTTTTACTGGTTTATATTTCTTCATATCGCACCGCCTAACCGAATAATTGTCCTACATATTTTCCTGCAAACTTACGGACTTTTTTCTTTCCGCATTTCTTACACACGCACATAGCGGTCAATACTTCCATGCCGCCATAATCGTAATAGGCGTGTTTCGCTTTTTCTATCCGTTTCCAGTCATGTATGCAAAATTTCATAATTACCTCCAAAATTAACGTAACTACCGATTATTGCTCGGTAGTTACGTTATCATTTTCTAACTTCCTTCCACACATAGGACAATTTGATATTTCTATTCCGTATGCGTTTCCAGATTCGCTTTCTCCCATTTTACAATAAAGCCTTACTTTTCCGTTTTTGCGAACTATGAACCAATAACTTTTGGCAGAATCGTTTGACAATTCAATGCTCTTTCCATTCTCACAATATTCACACATAATTACCCTCTCTTTCCATGCAAAAAGCACCGCCATTTCTGACAGTGCTTTTCATTCAGAGGATTTTGTCAATGAAAACTTTGTTGAGATTTCATCTCAATTATGAGTATACAACACCAAACATTAAACATCTAGCGTACATCGTAGGACATTATAGGACATTGGCGGACAACTTTATGCTGATCTCAAATATTCCTTACCGTAAAGTCGTTCAAACTCCACAAGAGCATTGCCGTGTATGCGGCATACTTGCTTAAATGAGTATCCCATTTCAACCGCAATCACACTTAAATCTTTCCGCATTATGTACTTCTCTGAAAGCATATGATACATATTCGTGTCCTCTATGCTGTCTATCTGCTCAATTATTCGCTTTCTCTTGTCAATATAATCATCAACAAGTTTGTCCGTTTCTTTTTCTAAATCAAGAAGTTTCGCAACAGCAGTTCCCATTCTGTCTTTGTCAGAAGAAACTTGCACATTCACTTCTTTTGGCGCAATCGCGATAGAGGTTGCGATATGCTTTAGCTGATTGATTTCCGATAGTTTATTCTGTATCATGCGGTCAAGTCGCTCTATTTGCTTTAAGTAGTCCTGTGTTTTCATTCCTTTTCTGCCTCCTCAAATATTTTTCTAAACTATCAAAATCCATCAAAAAATCTGAATCAAATTCTGAATCCCTAAATCTCCATTTATCGTTTCTTTGCAAAACCACAAAAGGCAATGTGTCCCTCAAATTCCATGTGTATTTTGGTATCTTATCGGAGTTTATATGCACTATCTCCCACTTTTCCCCGACTTCCTTCATTATCTGTCTATCTCTTAAAAAGGTTTTGTCTTTGTCAGAATGATAGATTGAACCGTCAACCTCAAATATGATTTTTATTTCTGGAATATAAAAATCCACCTTTGTTCCTGCAATCATCTTTTGCGTTTCATACTCTAAATTAATCCTTTGCATTTGAATAGCCGCAATAACTTCTGGAACACTTGAAAATTTGTCTATCCCATTTGAAATTCTTTCCCTAACAACTTTAGAATATTTTAAAACTTCTTCGTCTGGTATTTCTTTTTTATCTCTTGATTTCTTTAAAATTAGTTTCTCTGCTTTATCAACCATAGATAATTTCTTAACATATCTCATTTTTTCTTCGCAAGTTTCGCAATAGTATTTTCCACTTTTTTCATCAATATCTGCTCCACACATTACACATTTATTCACAATAAATACCTCCATTTTCTTGTTATACTTATATTTTAACTCTGTTTTAATGTGAATAGTGTGAAACTTGATTTATTCAAGCAATAGCATCTTCTGTTTTCTGAATATCTTCCCTCATCCGCTTTATTTCTTCCTGCATATCGCTGTATTGTATCATTACTTCTTTGCTTGGTTTTGTAAGTTCCATGTATGTAATCCTCCTTTTCAGATCGGGCTTGGCATTATGATTGTTGGCTTCGGTGCTTTTCTCATTTCATTTTCAAGAAGTGATAAAGAATCTGGTGCATCATCATGAGGCACTTTCCCGCTTCTTGTCATTTCTGTTAGGTTTTTCATGAATAAATAATACTGACTGTTTCTTTCATACTTGCTTTCGTCTAAAAACCAGTAATCACGCATGATATTATCTCTTGCATTTTCCATTCTGGTAATTTTGTTTGCACAGTTGAATTTATACCTGTCGCTGCATCTTCCGCCCTGTTCTTTAACAAGATTCATTACATCACGCCCAAAATATCCTCCTGCACTGTTACTTTCAAAAACAACCGTCTTTACATTATGTTTTACAAGCATGTTTGCACATTCCGGCTTTGTATGCTTTGTTCCATAATTATCAAATACGACATCAACAATAAACACATCATGCCCGTAGATATATGCAACAGGCATAGAACAGTAGTCCGTTCCGTTATCTGCTGTATCGCAAGCCGCCATAATCGCATCCGGTTCTTTATCAACAGGAAGTTCGATAAATCGGTTAAGTTCTCCTTTTGGAAACATTCTACCCTTTGCTTCAAACGGCTCTTGTTGAAATTCAGCCGCCCATGTTTCTTCAGATACAAGCATCCGTTCTTTACGGTAATAATCTGTTGTGAATATCTTCCTTGTTCCCTTTTTATCTTTTCTGACAATCTCCCAGTTGCTTTCATCCGTAATTGGGTCAAGTGCAGGAATGGCTACCTCTTTCCATTTCCACCCTAATTCATTGGCTTTATTCTGCAAGGCGGTAATCGGGTCGTAAAGGCTGTATTTTGTTCCTTGTATTATGATCGGCGTACCTTCTAATCTCCTGCCCAGCACATCATCAGTAACTTTTTCGCAAAGAAATTCAAGCCTGTCACGGTTTCTTGCTTCTTCATGGTTTTTTACACAGTCATCTATATAAACAAGTAAATTTGCTTCGGTACAGCCGACAATCGCACCGTCAATCGGTCTGCAAGTGTAAGTAGGAAATGTATTTTTGCTTTTTAAGTCTATAGAGAGGTTTTCCGCACTCTTATAATCCTTTTCTCCAATTTTTATTGCTTCTGGAAAAACTCTTATAAAACGCTCATAGATTTGTTTTGTTTCAAACGCTTGCAGTAATCCACCATAAAACCGCTTAACAAGTCCCTCTCCTTTCCCGACAGCAAACACACTTCCGTCTGGATCACGACCGCCCATCATTTGAGCAAGTCTAAGTCCACCTGTGGTTTTTCCTGTTCTTTTAGGCTGTGATACTGATAAGAAGTCCAGTTTTCCGTCATAGACTTCTTGATATGCTGACACAACAGGTTTTAACACTTTGCGTCTAGGGAAATAAAACCGCTTGTATGGGTCTTTTTCGTCAAGTTCTATGTAGTAGAAAAAGCTGTCTACAAGATACGGTGCTTCGCATTCCAACGCATTATAGTATTGATTCAGGATTTGATACTCTGCCTGGTTTTCTCCGCAAAATACTTCTAAATCTTCTATTGTGCCACCTGTCAGCTTCAGTACAAGTCTTTTAATCAGTTCTTTTGCCCTTGCGGATATTTTCAATCCGTACTCAATATCTTTTTCAGAAATTAAGGCTACAGAACTCGCTTCAACCATTGCATTTATCAATTCTTCACTAATCCCATGTTTTTCTATATAGAATTCATAGCCAGATATGGCTTTTTGTAATTCAAGGCTTGGCACTTTCAACACCCGCCTTTTCTATGCGTTCTTTTAGTAAATACTTTTTAACCATTTCTGAAAACTCTTCCTCTAGTAAATCGCATTTAGCCCTGTTTTCAAACCAAGATACTATTTGTAGATTATCAAGTTCCCAACTGCCTCCTCTTGATAGTGGTTTTATATGGTCAAGTGATGGTTTATCGTATTTGTTTTTTGTTTCTTCATATATTTTACATTGTTCTATAAATCTTTTATCGTAATAAAATTTCTCAATAAAGTCTTTATATTTTTTATCATCAAAATGTATTGACACCCTATCTCTTGTAAGGATATTATTTAAAATTTTCAATCTTTCTATATCTTCAAATTTCTCAAAAAAATCTAATTCTATATCTCTCTTACAATGTGTTTTCATATTTTTGTATAGAGATTTTTTAGGCATTTTTTTACCTTTCCAAAATCCAATACATCTTTTTTTTGCTTCTGATATTTTTTCCCTTGTTTCATTAGTGATTGGTTTTCTACTTCTGCCCTCTCTCGTTGTTTCTATATTCATTTTTTTGAGCCTTCTCTTTACAAAATGATGGTCTTTGCCAATCTCTTCTGCAATTCGTCTCATCGTGTATTTTTCTTCGCAATACAATATTTTAATTTTTTCATCATAGTCACAAAGAACCATATCTATACTTTTATCTGGAATTTGTTTCATGAGTTCAAGGCAATCACCTTGATATAATTGAATTTTAGACATAAAAGAAAAGCACCTCCGCAACATTCAGCAGAGATGCCTTGCAAATCTGCCATTAAACTATTTATGGTTAGCGACTGAAACCAATTATCAGCCGGTAATATTTACTATTCATTCAATAATTGTATCGCTTTATTAACATGTTTCTTTTGAAGTCCTCCATTAGTTCCCCAAAAATCTGTTTTTATAAGGCGGCTTTCAATTCCGTATTTTTTATAATCAGCAAAAGAAAAATCATCTTCAATACTTACAAATTGTATTTCTTCTGTCTGTTTCTCTATCCATGCTTTGATTTCTTTCGGTCTATCTCCATCTAATTTAGGAGTAAGGGAATGGATTTTAATACCGTTCTGTCCTAACATATCACTCAGATACATAAACATAGGGTGTTCTGATATGTATCTCCATGTAGAAGATAAAACAACCTCCGCATTAGTCTTTTGAACGATTTCTGCAAGAAGTTTTACTTTCTCTGGATTGACGCTGGTTTCTGTTCTAACCCTGTTGTTTTCAAGCCAATCTTTAGAATTTAATACTCCGTCTACGTCAAGAAAAATTACTTTCATTCCACAACAACCTCTTTCTTATTCGCAATAACTTTGATTCCGTTTGGAGAAGTTCTGATTTCGCAATCCTGCTTTTTACACAAAACTTCTGCAATTTTGTCTGTGTGTTCGATTATTTTCAGTTTCAATTCTCTTTGCGACATTTTATGCACCTCCGTTCTTCCTATCTCTTTTTAACATTGCATTTACAAGTAAATCCATTGACTTGTCCTTCTCGAATGGAAAGCTTCTCATTCTCCATTGGCTTTCTATTTCTTCAACGGTTTCATTCCCTTTGATTTCAAACTTCTCGCAATTATTCTCTTTATCTATTTTGTATCCGATACAAAGCGGAGAACATATCAAATTATATCCATAACATTCATGTTTTCCTCGTTCGTCTGGCATTTCTTCTCTCAAATTGTACCATTTGCAGTTTTGACAATTATGTTTCATTTCCTTTTTCCCCTTCGTCTGATAAGCAGTAAATGGTGCATTTTACACCTAATCATCTATTTCAAAATAAAATTTTCTATCAACCTCATGCGGTATTCTTCTTTTATCCTTGTATGGATTGTGTTTTTCGCAATCGCATATTGATAAATCTTCTACAAATGTTCTGTTTTTGCCTTTCTTTGTGCATTGAAAGAATATTGTTTCGTCTTCCCCGTCATATTCATAATCCCAATCAAGATTTTTGCAGTCATAGCAACATTTAGGCATTATTATTTTCCTCCAAGCACAAAACTTTCTTACTGACCTCCACACACTCTTTCCTCTTGTCCTCATTGGTGCAAGTGTCGGATTGGTTGTAGCGGCAGGTGGTTAGGTTGCAGTTATTGTTGTTCATATTTTAATCCTCCAAGGCAAACCCCAAACTTTTTCAAATCTTTTGTCTTTGGAGTGCGTAAGTCACTTTCTACACATTGACCTCTTATACTTAGTTTTTCTGCTTCTGTTAATTTTCTTTCAAATTGCTGTTCATACCATTCCATAACTTCTAATGCTACGCTTTTCATTCCCCCACCTCCCTATGATGATTGCAATAAACAAGAAGATGTTCTGCTATTTGTCTTAACTCTGATATATCAAATATGCGATATGTACCTTTATCCTCTCCACTGATTGCCTTTGCCAGCGAATTGTGCTCATATTCTCCCTCGGCGTTTATCAGCATTTCCGCAACCTTGATAGGTTCTGTCGGTAGGAAATTGGTAATATTTACTTCATCAGCGGTTTTCTCATATCGAAAAACACACCTTAAATTTTCGTACATGTGCCTTGCTAAACATTCTTTTGCTTCTCCTCTTGTATTTTCCATGAGGGTTTCAAACATTTTAGTTCCGTCTTTGTATTCTAATTCCTTTTCCAGTTCCTCAATCTTCTTCTGATACTCCACAATCTGACAGTCACGCTCTTTCTTTGCATCCTCAAAGGCTTTGCGGTATTTCTCGATTTCGGATTGCAGGCAGTTGACTTCGTTATCATAATCTTCTTTCTTCACGCTGTCGCAAAATTCCCATAACGTTCTTGCATGTTCTCTATTGGATTTTTCCAATTCTTCTTCCAATTCCTTAATCTTGTCCGTAAATTCCTTGTCATGCTGTGAGAAGTCCATGCTGTCAAATGCAATCCCATATTTTTCTTCAATGGAATTTGTGGTTATCTTCTCGCTGAATTTGGTTTTTGTGCAATGAACATATATGCCGTATCTTTTCAGCAAATCGCAGATTATCCTTGTAAACTCCATTGCCATAGCATTATTTTTCTGTTTAAGAATATCTTCTGAAATTTTATCTATTGTTCTACACAGAGGACTTTCCTTCAGAACTTTTTCGTATTCCTCTTGGCATTTCTGAATGTATGATATTCCTTCGTTTTGTTTTCCACTTTCAGAAATCTTTATAGGTGATGGAATTTTCAAATATCTTTGTAAACTCTCAATACCGAACCTATAACAATCGTTTTGAATTTCACTTGTGTCTATGTTCAAAATTTCTCTCATGGTCTGTTCGTATTCTTTTGAGATATAAGCACTTCCTTTTCCCTCTGATTTCTCCCGGTTATTCCACTGCTTCCATGTGACAATCCTAACTCCGGTGAAATGATTTCGGTCTATCATTTCTTTTGCTTCTTTCGTTGCTCTTGGCAGAAGATATTCGTTGTATGTATCAAGTTTTGACTGCAATCTTTCGTTAGCTTCCTCTAAATTTAATATATGCCATTTCAATTTCTGCATTTCGTCATTCTTAACTTCGCTTGCACTTTGCAGTCTGATAACCATGTCCACAAGTTGTGGAGGTGTGTAGGTTGAGAGTAGTTCTGATTTAGTCATGGGTTGATACCTCCGAATTTTCTTTTCCAAACTGATTATCGTTGTGTCTTTTTAATTCTTGATACAGGCTATAAATCGCAACCGTTTTTAATCTCTGTTCTTTGTTATTACTTTTTGTTGACCAGATATTGCCAAAAAAATTCAAAACCATAACAAAAATCAACGCTACTATCAATACATAATCCATTTCTACACCTCCGTCAAAATCTCAATCAATTCTTCCTCGGAAATTTGCCGCCTGCTTGCATGATGGTGATATGTAGATTACTTCAAACATGGGTTAGTTCTCTACTTTCTTAAATCCTTTAAAATCAACCATTCCCAGAGAACCATCTTTGCAGTTGTGACAATTTCTGATTAAAAGTTCATACACTCCCATATTTTTATCTACAATAATTTTCCTTTCAAAATCAATGCCTATAATTTTATTTTCAATCAAACATGTGTCTTCTGAAAATTCTTCTCCGCACAATCTGCATTTATAAATTGCTTGATACATTTGCTAGTCCTCCGTCAAATTTCTGCCGCACATCGGACAATTTGATATTTCAATAAATGCACTCTGATCCCTATACATCAATTCCCATTAATGCCAAATGGCTTTCTATCTCCAGATCGCTCATTCCTTCCCAGTATTCTTGTCCAAATTCTTCGCCAAATTCTTCAGCAGCTTTCTTTTTTGCTTTTTCTAGCCTTGTTTTATAGTCTGTTTCTGTATTACTTTTAGTTGTATTGCCGTTATGACGAGTGATTAGTTTTTTATTACCACATTCTTCGTAGTTTGCATCCAAGTAGTCTATGTATCCGCTATTAAAGAACGTACTACCATTTTTGTAATGCAGATAATCAACGCTATCTACATACTTCACATACCTTGATATAGCCCGCTCTAGCTCCTCATAGCCAATCTCTAAGAGTTTTGCTTTTTGGGTATCAGATACACTGCCTTTTCCTTTTTTGAGCGGATATAAAGACCATAGTTGTTCAAACAAGGTATTGGCTTCGCTCTTGCGGTTTTGTTTTTTTTGTTCTGGCTTCTTTGATTCGAGCTGCTCACTCTCGCTAACAGCTCTTTCGCCAGAAAGAGTATTATTAGTATTATGTTCTAGTATATCTATAGTATTATGAGTTAAAGTTTTTTGAACGCCCTCATTCAAATTTTTTGAACGGTCAACATTGTTTTTTTGAATACCATTCAATTTTTTTGAACGACGTTCATTTTTTTCTTTTTGTTTGCGTTGTGTTTTATTTTCTTTTATTTTTTTTAGCGTTTCTTCATCCATGGTGTTGGCTTTGTAGTCACAAAATTTAATTCCATTTTTAACATTTTCTATTTTTCTTATAAAACCATCATCTGCTAGTTTGTTTAGTATGTTAAACGCTGTTGTTTTTGAACAATTCAACCACTTAGCTACATAGGAGAGGCTTCCTTCAAATTTACTTTCTCTATTTTGTGAAAAACCATATATTAAAGCATATGCAATCAAAGCATATGCAATCAATTCATTTCCACTTAATTCTAAATCTCTTACCATAAACTCTTGAATTGTTATGTAATGTTCATTTTTTATTTTTGCCATAAAATAATACCTCCCTCTGATATTTCCCTAATTCTTGGAAAACAACGGACAGGCGAATAGGGAGTTCGCTTTTCGAGAGCTACTCTATTCCGTTGTTAAAGGCGATACTGGGACTTGAACCCGGAATAGCAGTTTTGCAGACTGCCGCCTTGACCGTTTGGCTATATCGCCTTAAATTATTCAACAATGATTTTATGTCCGTCAACTTCATTGATTTCAAAAACCCAACACCCCATGAAGCACCAACATTCCTTTTGGAGTTCATTTGTTTCTCTTTCCTCAACTTCTTCTTTTGAATTTCCAACTGTCAGATATGTTTCATCGTCGTAATCATCCATGTAGTCAACTCTAAATAACTTCATTTCTTTTTCTCCTTATATCCACTGGCATATATCGCCTTTGCTTGTTTTTGCGCTTTCTTCTTAGCACCTTTGCCACGGTATGTCTTGCCGGATTTTCCAAATTTGTAACCGCCACTGACTTTGTGTATTGGAATTGAAATCACCACCATTCTTTGCTTTCACGAAAGATAATAGTTTTATTGCTGTATATTAAGTTTTCTTTGCTTGTATCAAATCCACAGTCACACTTGTAAATGATTATTGGAATCCCACAGTTATTTTCAAGATGAGCAGTCATATAAGAACCACACTTAGGACAATTTTTTAAAACATCTTGCATTGTAACTCTCCTCTAACTGATGACCATTTGGCAATTATAGTTCTTTGTTTTTGCAATATGCACTATATACTACTGCTAACCTTTGTAGGAGGTCTTTTTTATTAAAAAATTTTTTAGAAACAGTATGTTATCTTTTATTTTTTATATCTTGTCGGATTAACTCTCTTATGTATTCTGAGAGCGATACGCTCTCTTTATCCGCATATCTTTGAACATGGTTCTTTAAGTCCTCATTCAGCCTTAGTTTTATCTTTTCATTCTTTGGGTCTGATGTGGTTCTCATAAATCAACTCCATTCTGTAAATGTGGGACAGATAAAATTATCATCCCCAAGTTTGGATAACTAAGTAGGCGGACATCTGCGTTCCCTATAACCCCCTGCCTCTTTATATATTTAATTCCAAATCCTTTTAATTTCCCGTATTTGGTCTTTTTATTATACATTGGTAGGACATCGATATAATTAATAAAATCGATTTTAACAGTACATAATAACGTTATAAAGGGCATTTACATGTATTAGTATTGATTATTTTAGTATATTTTTCATTCATAACTTCGCGATAAAATCCGAATTTAGCGAAAAGTTGTTTTAACTGCCTGTGAAAAGCCTTATTTTATGCGGGTTTTCGGCATCTCTATTTTTTCAAAAAAAACGCGAACTTGAAGTGATCATAAAAACTTTAGGAGATTCGCGAAAAAATACACTTAATTAATACTAAAATTATTATCTAAAAAAAGAAATTAATGGTTGTAATTAGTCGTTAAAAGAGTTATAGTAGAAATTGTACAAAATAAATAAACTTTTTTGTATAGTTTTGCAGTCACACTCCGTATGGGGTGTGTGGGTTGAAATTTCCAATCCAGAGCCTTTCCAACGGTATCCTGGTCACACTCCGTATGGGGTGTGTGGGTTGAAATTGGTGTGGATATGTGGGGACAAATTGAGAGGTATGGTCACACTCCGCATGGGGTGTGTGGGTTGAAATAGAATAACGAAGCTTATAAAAAATTTCTTGAAAGTCACACTCCGTATGGGATGTGTGGGTTGAAATCATCAAAATTTTATTATCCTCCAGACGACTAGCTGTCACACTCCGCATGGGGTGTGGATTGAAATAATAAATAATCCCTTTATGACGCAAGATGTTCAAGTCACACTCTGTATGGAGTGTATGAATGAAATAAGAAGACCAAAAAGCGACTGATTACGATGTCGCTTTTTTTAAACAATTAAAAGATGATAACTTGTTGTTTTTGGTTGAGGGAAAAGGGGAAAGTATGAGCTTACTAAAAAGCGATTATCATAATAAAGGATATGGAAAAACTTGAAGATAAAATAGGAGAAATAGAATAAATGTCAACATTCAATGAAGATACTAGAGTGAAGGTTCCAGCTACTATTCAATTTTTAAGACTGAACTATCATTATCAGTCACTAAAGGCAGATGACATTGATATAGATTTTAAGACAAAAATTTTTGTAAACAGATTTAAGCCTGCACTTGAAGCTATTAACGAAAGAAATTTTACTTATGATGAGATAAAGATCATTATTACAGATATTTATAATGTACTAAAGAATAATGATTTGGGAAAAGAATTTTATAATTGGCTTATTAATCCACAGGGTAAAGTGAAACTGATTGACTTTGTGGATATTACAAAGAATGATTTTGCAGTAGTGGATGAATTACCATTTAGTATAGTGGAAGGAACAGAAGAAGGTTCTTTCAGACCAGACATAAATATTTTGGTTAATGGTATGCCACTTGCATTTTTGGAAGTAAAGAAACCGAATAACGATGGTGGTATACAGAAAGAATTTGATAGAATGATAAACCAAAGATTGCAGAATCCAGATTATAAAAAATTCTTCAATCTGATTCAGTTTGTTTCTTTTTCTAATAATATGGATTATAAAGAAAATGAAGATACAGACAATATAAAGGCTGGTTCATTTTACACAACACCAAATGGAAATAATACTAACTTTTCATTTTTTCGAGAAGATGATGAAAAGTATCATTTAACCTATCCATATAAAGATATTGATATAGATACAATCAAATTCATAATGAAAGACTGTGGATATAATCCAGCAGAAACAGATACACCAGAGTTTGCTGAAAACCTAAAAACAACTACTCCATGTAATAGTTTTGTGACCTCCGTATTTGATAAGGAACGGTTTTTGTATTTTCTACAATATGGAATCATGTTTATTAGTAGTCAGATTCCAGAGAAGCATATTATGCGTTATCCACAGTTCTTTGCTACTAGAAAAATTATTGAAAGATTAGATGCGGGTGGTAAAGGCGGCATTATTTAGCATACACAAGGATCTGGAAAAACAGCAATAGCCGCCTTTTCTAATCGTATTATCAAAGATTATTATGCCAAGAAAAACATTAGTACCAGATTCTTTTTTGTAGTAGACAGACTTGATCTGCTTACACAAGCCAATATTGAATTTACTAACAGAGGACTAAAAACTATTAATTGTAAATAAAGGAACTTGAAGCAGACTTTAATGAAAATGGAGAAAATGAAGGCTCTCTTTCTGGACTGGTGATTGATAAAGAGGATATTAATAAAAAATACCACAAGTATGTAAAGGAACTTGAAGATGTTATTACAACAGATAATCTGGAACACTTTTCAAGGCAACTGACTTTTTACAATAAAGAAGTACTGTTTAAAATTAGAAGACTTTTAAATGGTATTAAAGAGTGCCAAACAGAATTTATTCTTTCAGGAGCTATGGACTATCTAGCACAGATTGATTCCGACAAGAATAAGAAGCTTTTACGATTAACACAGGAAAGAATTGATTTCATAAATCTTTCTCAAAATACTGTTAATATGATGGATGTTATTTCAAATGAGGAAATAGTGGAGATTCTGTATGAATTTATAAAAGTGAAAATTGTTATAATGGATCTCGGACAGATGACACAAGATAATCCTAAGTTTCAACGATTTTCAACGGTTGTAAGGGATATTCAAAATGAGATAAAGAAGAACAAAAATAAAAGTGATATTAAAATCAGGAAACTAGATGAGCTTTTACAAAAGGTTTTTAATGACTTATCTATTTCAGATTTAAACGATTTAGATTCTATCACCGATGAACTTTTAGAAGCCCTTGAAAGGGCAAGAAATATCAATTATGAAAATGAAAGATTATCCAAAATTTATGGTGGTAACTATGCCTTTGTGAAAACTTATCAAAATGCTATAGAAATATATCCAGTCGATAAATCAGTGGTTGAAAGAACTTTGGTTATCATATATAATTTCATAGAAGATGCTTTAGATAAAGAAATTGTGGCAATTCAGGGAAGAAAGAATTTTGTTGACTCCATAAAATTCAAGGCAACTAAAACTCTTTTAAAGAAAAAGTTATATACAAAAATTAAAGGATTTTATATACAGTTACTTAACGATTTATACACCAACATACAGTTATTCAAATAGGAGACTTTACAAATGCCAAATATTTTTACGTTAGAGAACAAAATAAAACAGATGATTGATGAACTGAAAGGACTCTGCCAAACTAACGGACTGTCCAATCAGGCAAGTGAGGAAGTTATCATTACTTCTGTATTCCTTTATAAATTTTTAAATGATAAATTTATGGCAAATATGAAAGATTTTGCTAATGAAATGGATATGTGTATCGAAGAAGTTCTTCAGGATGAAGATACGTTTGCAGGATTTTATGATACATATTCACAAGATGTAGCGTTTAAATATGAAGATACGATTGAGTGTCTTATCAATAAAGTTGGAAACAATGATTTTTATAAACTTTTTGATGATGCGTTAGAAAGAATCTCTAATTATCCAGAAAATGAAGAGTTTAGTATTGATACAGCAGATGGTGGAAGAAAGCCACTTTTTACTAGAGTTACAGAAAACGTAGAAGCATCTAAGAGAAATAATTTTGCTAAGAATATTTTTGGAATCATCAGTCAGGATAAATTTGACTTTGGAGAAGCATTTAAAAACAATTTTGACTTCTATAGTGCTATATTTGAACATCTAATTAAAGACTATAATGTTGCCAGTGGTGTATATGCAGAATACTTTACTCCCCAAGCTATTTCTGCTATTATTGCAAAGATCCTAGTTAAAATGTCACCTGTAGAAGATAATATTTATGATGTATATGATCCATCGGCTGGCTCTGGATCGTTGGTACTTCATCTTGCTAATGCTTTAGATAAAGGAAGCTTCGGAAATAAAGCACAAGTTTATACACAAGATATTTCTGGTAAGTCATCCAGATTTCTTAGAATTAATATGTTGCTTAACGGACTTACAAATAGTCTGGACAATATCATTGAGGGAGATACATTAGAAACACCTGCACATTATAAAATAGCTCATGATCCCAGTTCAGGTATAAAGCAGTTTGATTATATTACATCAAATCCTCCGTTTAAAATGGATTTCTCTTCTACCAGAAATACTATTGAACAGAAGTGGGAAGATTCCGAAATAAGGAATGGAATAAAGAGGTTTTTTGCAGGAATACCCAAGATCCCAGATAAGAAGAAAGAATCGATGGGAGTATACTTATGCTTTATCCAACATATCCTTTGGAGTTTAAAAGAAAATGGAAAGGCAGCTATTGTTGTACCAACAGGCTTTATTACAGCACAGTCAGGTCTTGAAAAAACAATACGCCAGACAATCGTGGATAAGCACTGGCTTAAAGGTGTAATTTCTATGCCTTCAAATATCTTTGCAAATACAGGAACGAATGTATCAGTCCTTTTTATAGATAAATCTAATAAGGAGGGAAATATCATACTTATTGATGCGTCTAAACTAGGCGAAAAGAGAAAAGAAGGAAAGAATCAAAAAACTGTCTTACGCCTTGATGAGGTGAAGAAAATAGAAGATACTTTTATTAATCAGGAAGTGATTGAAGATTTTAGCGTATCTGTTACTTATGAGCAAATTATAGAGAAAAATTATTCTTTATCGGCTGGACAGTACTTTGAAGTAAAAATTAAATTTGTAGAACTTACAGAGGATGAATTTAATCAGAAGATGGCAACATACTCTTCAAATCTTGAAAAACTCTTTTCGGAAGGGAAATCTTTGGAAGATGAGATAAAGCAAAGATTGGGGGAATTAAAGTATGAGTAAGTGTTTATTAGGAGATATAGCAGAATCACAAACCGGTCCATTTGGTAGCCAATTACATGAATCAGATTATGTTGAACAGGGAACACCTATTGTAACAGTAGAGCATTTGGGTGATACTGGATTTACAAAACAAAATTTGCCTCTTATATCAGAAAAAGATACTGAACGCTTATCGAAATTCTTATTAAAAGAAGGAGATATTGTATTTAGTAGAGTAGGCTCGATTGATAAAAGTGTATACGTAAAAAAAGAGCAAGAAGGATGGCTGTTTTCAGGACGCTGTTTGCGAGTAAGATGTGACAAAACAAAAATTAATCCTAGATACCTCTCTTTCTATTTTAAACTTGAAGATTTTAAGAAGATAGTGCTTAATATCTCTGTAGGTGTTACAATGCCTTCTTTAAATACTAAACTAATGAATAATATTCTGTTAGATATACCAAAAAGAGAGATTCAAGATAAGATAGCAAGTTTACTGGATGCCATTGATTCAAAAATTGAAAATAATAATAAAATTAATGCAGAATTAGAATTAGCGGCGAAAACCATTTATGACTATTGGTTTTTGCAGTTTGAATTTTCAGATGAAGATGGAAAACCTTATAAATCTTCTGGTGGAAAAATGGTTTGGAATGAAGAATTAAAAAGAAAAATCCCAGAAAAGTGGCAAGTAGGAAAATTAAATGATTTTATTATGCAGGATAAAGGTGGAGATTGGGGAAAGGAAACCAAAGGGGATAAATATACAAAAAAGGTTACTTGTTTAAGAGGAGCCGATTTTCCTTCCATATGTGGAATGGCTAAATTAGAAGCACCCGAAAGATTTATTAATGAAAGAAATATTCATAAGATATTAACAGATGGAGATTTAGTTATAGAAATTTCAGGTGGAAGTCCAACGCAATCGACAGGAAGGATTTGTTATATAAATGATATTACTCTAACAAGATTTAAAAATGAACTTATCACATCAAATTTCTGTAAAGCAATTAGTTTGATAGATACTAAGTTTATGTATTGGTTTTATATTTTATGGTGTAAATTATATGATAATGGCATATTTTTTAAATATGAAGGAAAAACAACAGGAATAAAAAATCTTTTGTTTGATATGCTCTGTAAAGACTATCCAATAATTATACCTAATTTCAATACAATAAAAAGATATAATGATAAAGTCAGAAAATTTTTTGATGCAATTCAAGAAAATAGATTGGAGAATGAGGAACTTGCGTCATTACGAGATTTTTTATTACCCTTACTAATGAATGGACAAGTTGGATTTAAAAATTAAGTGTATAAAAGAGTTTAAAGGCTAATATTCCTGTTTATACTAATATAAAAATAGATTATGTATATGTCTAATATCGGAGTATTTGGTGAAAACATTTATAAAATCGGTATGACAAGACGACTTGAGCTACAGGATAGAATAGATGAATTTGGAAATGCTTCTGTTCCTTTTAACTTTGATGTTCATGGTATGATATTTTCGGACAATGCTCCTGCTTTAGAGGCAGTACTTCATCGAGCCTTTGAAGATAAAAAGTTGAATATGGTGAATCATCGTAGAGAATTTTTTAGAGTAACTCTTGATGAAATAAAAAAAGTTATTCGTGAAAATTATGACAAAACAGTAGAATTTATAGATATTCCAGAGACTGGACAATTTAGAATCAGTCAAAAAATACGCCAAGAATCCGTAAATATATAAAAATACAATTTTAGAATAATAAATACCTACTCAAAAAGTTTCCTCTATCCATAAAAGAGGAAGCTTTTTTATTTTAAAAAGTGAGAATGCAAATGATAATATAAAGCAATTATGTAAAGGAATAGATATCTATATGATTAAATAATAGGAACTCTTTCCTATTATTTTTTTGAAGAAATTTTAATTTAGGGATTGATTAATGCGCATAATAGGCGTATAATTACAACTATAAGGAGGAAATCAAATGAAAACAAAAGATCTGATCAAACTTTTGGAAAAGAACGGATGGAAATTTAAACGACATGGTGGAAATCATGATGTTTATGAGAAAGATGGAAAAAGAGAAAGTGTTGTAAGACATAAGGAAACCGATGAAGATCTGGCAAAGGCAATTATTAAACGGAATGGGCTGAAATAAGTCCACTATTTATAAGATAAAAATAAAGTAGAGTACATTATATTAGGAGGTTATTCAGAATGAAAAAAGCATATCCAGTTATTTTGTCACAAGGAGAAAAATTTATTGTAGTATATATTCCTGACTTCGAGATTAACACACAGGGAGAAAATATCGCTGAGGCAATCGAAATGGCCAGAGATGCAATCGGTGTTGTTGGAATTGATCTAGAAGATGATGGCGAATCCTTACCAGAGCCAACTGTCATTTCTGAGGTAAAGACAAATTCAAAAACCGATATTGTAACACTGGTAGACGTTGATTTTAGTGAATATCGTAGAAAAAACGACTTAAAGGCAGTAAAAAAGAATTGTACGATACCTTCATGGCTTAATTTTGAGGCAGAAAAGGCAGGAATAAATTTTTCGGCTATTTTAACTGCTGCATTAAAAAATGAACTCAAAATTCAAAGTCGGTAGGAACACAAAAGCGGTGGAGTACTCTGCCGCTAGTTGTCTATTAAGAAAAAGAATTGAAATAATAATATCAAACGATTATAATGAACCTGTACAAAATATCGAGAAAGAGAGTTTGAAAGGATCATGAAATTACAGCCGAAAACATCTAGGAAACGGAATCGAAGAAAGCATCGTCATCAAGAAATGAAGTTACCAAATGGCTATGGAACTATTCGTGTTTTATCTGGAAACCGTCGTAATCTTTATTGGGTTGGTGTAAATCCAAAACTATCGGAAAAAGGGAATTACATATATGACTGTCTAGGAACATATCCAGATCGCATCACAGCGATGGAAGCTCTAATGGAGTATCATAAAGAACCCTATAATCTCCAAAATAGAAATATTACGTTTGAGGAGGTCTATCAGGCGTTCTTTGTGGATAAATATGAACATTCCAAACGCTCCTATTCTTCTTCCTCTCGAAACAGTACGACGACTGCCTTTAACAATGTAGCTGCTCTCCATCCAAAAGATTCTTGGATCTGACTACCGTCGATTTACAGCGTACCGTAAACCAGTGTACCCTCAAACATGCTTCTTTAGAACTTATCGTTTCTCTGTTTCATCAAATGTATAACTTCGTTGCTCGTGCGGGAATCACTCGAATCAATGCCTCTCAAGGTGTGAAAATTGAGATTCCAGAGGATGATGAACATGGAATTCGTTTTTTAGAGAGTGATATTGATATATTACGCAAGCATACTGACGATGATGATGTTAAAATGATTTTTATTTACTTATATACTGGATAGAGAGCAACTGAACTGACTGAACTTCCTAAAACAGCGATTTCCTTTCCTGATCTTACTATGACGGGTGGAAAAAAGACAGCCGCTGGAAAAGATAGAATCCTACCGATCCATCCCTTTATTCAGGAATTTGTGCATTATTTTTATTCTCAGTCTGGAAACTATTTCTTTACATCTGGTACGACTCCTCTACCCTATGTTAATATAAAAAAACGTTTTCATGCTGTATGTACTCGTTATAAATTATCTCAAAGATATACCTTACATGACTGTCGGCACACCTTTGCTTCTTGGTTAAGTGACATTGGTACTCCAGAAGTCATTCAGGATCGTTTAATGGGGCATACTTCTAAAACTTTAGATAACAAAGTTTATATCCATAAAACAGTAGAACAGTTACGAGAGTGGATTCAAAAACTCCCATAACTGTGTTATTATTGTGTTATTAGTAAAGTATCGTTTGTAATTATTTACATCCTGCTAAATCCCCATAAATAAACGATTTCTATATGGTTTCGTATCATATAAAACTATTAACTTTTAAAAGTAACTTATAATATTTTTATTTTACCACTAAATCCCATTATAAGTAAGTAAAATATTTTTATTTTTAAGATATATTAATAAAAATTCATGCGTTTGTCGTGATAAAAATTATACAGGACAATGTTTGTCCTGAAAACATATATTCTTTCACTTGACTTTTTTTATTTTTCTGTTATACTAAAAATCGATAAATTTTTATTTATATTTCATGCTAGGGGAGCTCTACGCTGAGAGGCATTCTTGCCGACCCTTATTACTTGATCCGGATAATACCGGCGGAAGGAAGCAATTATATATCTTGTAATAAGATCGTAGTTCCCTCCGAAGCAATACATAAGGAGGATTTTTTTATGAAAAACTTTTTTGCATTTCCCACTAAAAATAGTTGGAATGAAGACATCTTTCAACTAAAACCTATTGGAATTTTAACTGTCGTCGTACTTATCTGTCTTTTAATTGCAGTCGCTCTTTTTCTTCAGCCAAAACAAATCCGCTCAAAAAAATTTACTACTCATCAGCTTGTTTTTTCTGCCGTTGCTATGGCACTTGCTATTGTAACTTCCATGATTAAACTTTTTGAAATGCCATTAGGAGGTTCTGTTACGCCATTTTCTATGCTATTTATCGTTTTAATTGGTTATTGGTATGGACCAAAAGCAGGGTTAATGACAGGATTCGCTTATGGATTGCTTCAATTTGTACTTTCTCCAATCTTTTATTCCATTCCCCAATTAATCGTAGATTACCCGTTGGCATTTGGAGCATTAGGTATTTCCGGATTTTTTTCCAATAAAAAATATGGATTACAGATTGGCTATATTGCAGGCGTACTTGGGCGTCTGGTATTTGCATGGCTTTCTGGAATTCTCTTTTTTGCATCTTACGCAGAAGGAACTGGCATGAGTGTACCTATCTATTCTTTGGCATATAATGGTTCTTACCTTGGAGTAGAAGGGGCAATTACACTGGTTATTTTATGTATTCCACCAGTAGCAGAAGCATTAAAACAAGTTAGACTTCAAGCAACACAAGCAGGGTAAAAATAAGGAGTTGTTGCACTAAGAACTAAATATGCAACAACTCCCTATTTCTTATTCTAAACCATATTCAATCAGTTTTTCCAGATTTTTATTTAATAATTCCATTTCCTTTTCTCCTAATGGATAATGTCCCGATAATAATGCCTGTACATATAGTACCTGTATAATTGTAGTTAACATTTCCATATCTGTAACGGCTGCCAAACGTTGAATTAGAGAATTATCACTATTTAAATATAGTTTTGCACTATATTCTGTCTCCTCCACAAAAGAAAAATTTTCTAAAAATTCAGAATATTCATTTGCGTCAAAAGTTGTTTCTAAAAAAGCATCATCTGCTGGTACGTATAAAACAGAAAGCTGTTTTGGCGAATAAGTTTTTAGAGAAACACTACATTTGTAACTGTCTAAAGCCTTTTTTGCTGTTTCTAAAAGAATTGACATTTCTATCAATACTTTTGAAGATGGCGTTTCTAATAAATGTTCATAAGAACTTTCATCAAAAACTTTTATTTCAATTCCCTTATAGTAATCATTCATCATCTGTAGTAACTTTGTATCATAAATATATCCTGCATTTATTAACAGTCCTGTCCCATTTTCCACTAATGGACTTATTCTTCGGTAAGAATCTATCTCTACACAATAATGTACTGATATTTTCTTTGCCGCTTCTAAAATCTGAAATCCTGTTAAATTTCCTTTGTTTGTATAAAATGTAAGAAATGGAAAAAACAATTTATAGATCTTTTCATTTTCAATCGCTAATGATTTAATTGCTACATTATGTATCATTGTAATCTGTTTTAGTTTACGTACATCTAACTTTGCTAAAGTAGAAAAATAATCAAAAATACATTTTTCGATTATATTTTTTGTTTTCATTAGCTTATAATCTCTGGAAAAATTTTCTCTGGAAGCAGTCGGTGTTAAATCATCGCAGTTTAAAATACATTTCGTAAAAAATGCCCATTTAGGGATTAATTCTTTTCCATCTTCTGTAATAAACATATTTTTCAGAAAAATTTTATGCTCATTGGCTGTAGCTGCATTGAGCTGACGTTCACAAATATACGCATATCCTCTGATCCCTTCTCCTTTTAATGGAATCACATCTAAAAACTCTTCTTCAAATACCTGTTCACCAAATTCCATTATTTCATCTTTTGTACAAAACTGCTGCCGCCATGGAATAAAAGCATCGTTAATCTGCTTTCTCTCTTTTTGTCCCTCAAAAATAATAGGGGGTATAATTAAAAATCCATACTCATCAAGCTTTTCAATAATTTTCTTTTCTCCATACTCCTGTGCCATATCTGCCCGTAAATGAAGATAGATTGCAGTTCCTATTGGAAACTCTTCTTTTAGTTGCGTTACACTATATGTACCATTACTATGTCCAATCCACTGATAACTAATATCTTCTTTACAGGAATGACTTTTTATCTTAATCTCTTCCGCTACTAAAAAACAAGACAAAAGACCAATTCCAAATTGTCCGATAAAACTGCTTCTAATCTCTTCTCCCCATTTTGAAGACTGTCCAATCACTGATAAAAAAGAATGAATTTCTTCTTTATTTAAACCTATTCCATTATCCTCAAAAATAAGTATTACACTCTTATCTTCTTGTATTTCATAATGAACTTTGATCACTCCATCTTTAAATTCTGGTTCTTCCTTTTTTCTCGCTCGAATAGCATCTACTGCATTTTGAAGCAATTCTCTTAAAAAAACATCTTTTGTAGAATATAAATTATCACTTAATAGACGAATAATTCCCTTTAAATCCACCTTAAAATTATAATTTGCCATACCCTTCCCTACTTCTATATTTTTTTCTTCTCTAAAAAACAGACTTCAAAGGTTTGCTTAATGGAAGAATAGTCAAAATGTCTTCGTGATGCCATCATTTGTGTACCAATTTCATCTGCTTTTTGTTCAAAATAATTAGAAATTTCTATGCAGGAACATCCATTTTCTTTTTTAAAGGTATCTTTTAATTCTAAAACTTTATGTACTCCATGTGCATCAAGCATCTGATAATAACAATACAAAAACAATGCTTTCCACATCTTTTCAAAAGCAGTACTTTTCTGCTTTTCAATATTAGAGTAAGCCCTTTTTGTAAAATCAATATCATTCTCTCCATGACTAGACCAATTTCCACTAAGCGTACAAAAAAGTAATTTAACTGTCCAATCTGCCTCCCCTTCTTGAAAAACTTTTTTATATTTTTCAAAAATAATATGAAACATTTTTTCATTTCCTAACAATAGACACTCTTCTAATACATCACAAATTAGGTGATCCTCTTTTGCATGTTCACACATTCTATAACTCCACAACTTTTTTCGTGGTATATTTTTGGTAAGTATTCGATGAATCAGTTCTTCTACACCCTCTAAATTATTATCGAAAATATAATATCCAAAGACAGGCTTTACATGACAAATATAACATCCCATAAATTCATTATGATCTAATCCCTCTTTTCCAATCCTTAACATCTCTTTATCACGATTAAATATTGCAACATCGAGCAAATCACCATAATAATTGCCCTTCGGACCATATTTTGTTACATTGTCTTTATAAAGTTTCATAAATTGGTCAAGCTTTTCATCGGTGATTTGAGGAAATTCGAGATATATATCGAAAGCCTCCGCACAGATACATACATTTTCTTCTCCTATATCTTTTGCATTATCACTTAATAAAGCCTCTTCCATATACTGCTTACTATCTTTATAGTAAATCTCGACATATTTTAATGCTTTAATTTCTTCATCCATTCGTTTTAATAAATATACGATTTCTGTGATTGACTTAAAATAGAGATGCCATTGTTTTTCCTGTTTTGCCAGAAATAAAACCCGATCTAAAAGCTTCTTTAAAGTCGGGGCATTTGCATCATATAGAGAATAATCTCCATCTGTAAGTTTCTGAATTTGAATAATTAAATTCCAAAGTTCTATATTTTCAATATCACTTCTTCTAATATTATTTAACATCTTCTCCCCTATTTTCTATACTGTTTTTATCAAAAATTTGTATTATTGATATAGATATGACACACGACAAACGCATAAATAAAGTGAACGATTGACATTTTCCATAAAAATCGATTCGTGCGTTTGTCGTGAATATGCTATATTATTAATTTTAATTTTATTATAATTCTTTTACATATCGATTGCAACTAGATATTATTCATTAGTACCACTTTTTGTACTATAGTTGAATTAAATTTATATCCAGCAGTAATGTCTTAAATAAGTATTTAGATACTTTCCATCTATAGCAGCTACCAGTTCAATCCAACATTCTTCTGCTAACATAGTTAAATATTCTTTTTCTTCTTTTGCAATTTCCCAAAATGTAGATATGAGATCTGTTTTTAGTTTATCTTGATTTACTTTGTCAGCCTCCTGTAAATTTTCTATTTCTTCAACCCACTGCTGTAAAACTTTATGTTTCACTACTATAGAACAAATATTAAATAGTTCTTCTTCGTAGTCTGTGTGGTACTTTTCTAAGCTGTTTAAAATTTCTTCCTCCGTAAAGTGGGATAAAATGTTTTGTTCACTCTTTAAATCACAAAGATATAGATAGATCTGATCGATACCTGTTAATGCTTCTTTTGAATGAAGGGTTGGATAACTTAATATTAGGTTGTGACTTTGAGGAGAAAATTTTGCATCATAAGAAATAAAAAATTTAGGCATCTCCAGAATTACTATATCATAAAGATTTTTACATCCATAGGAATGGAAATCTGTAATCAAATCACTATAGATTTTATTGGCATCTTTTGTTTTTTGTATAACCATTTCATAACCAGATTGATAGGCTTTTTCTGCACTTATCTTTTCTATACTTTTTAATGAATATTTTTCTTGCTGTAATACGGATTGTTCCTGTTCCATAACACAATATATTACAGCTTCCATCAGTTGCTGTAATATTTCAATTCGAATGGAAGTGCTTTCTTTTTGAGTATATTGTTCTGATAATTTCTGTACAATTGGCAATAATTCTTCTATCGTATAATCCATCATCTTCTCGCTGCTCCTTTTTTAAAACTATTCCATTAATTCCCGTGCCGCCTGATCGTATAGTTCACGTTCCCAATGTGTCTCTTCAGAAAAATCTTCTTCATAAATTCCTTTTCCTTCGTTTTCATAAAATCCCTGATAGCCATTTCTTACTGCTCTTGCAAATCGTTCCAGACAAGTTTCAGACAAATATTGTGTATCACCATAACAAACATGGTTAAATTGTTCTACCATAAAGTTTAATAGTTCTTCATCTGTTACAAGATCTAATGTTTCATTCTTATACAAATAAAATATTTCCATCAGTTCTGCCAAAGTATCTGCATAATTTTCTTCGTCTAAATAAGGAGAATCACAGAATGTATAGATAAGTTTCGGAAGAATACTTTCTCCAAATTCTATTCTCTGCTGAGTTTCTAACACTTCCTTTCGGTGTATCAAAAGCATTTCTACCTCTTCTTGTGTCAATACTAACCCAAAGCGATCTGTCTTCTGATTACAATCAAGAATCTGGGATAACTCTGTAGTCTGTCTGGTCTGTAGAATGAGATCATAAAATTCTGTTTTCATTTTAAATCCTCCTTTTGTATAAGTTCCCCTTATTTTACGGCGATCTTCCTTCAATTACAAGACTTGTAAATTAAACAGTTTTATGATATAATATTTTCAGAACAAAGATAGAAAAAGAGCTATTACAAAATAAAATGTTTGTAATAGCTCTTTTTATTATACTTAGCGTCTTTTCCACTTTCCAAAGATAGTTTTTTTAAAGCGATTCAAATCTTGTTCTGCCTCTGGATATCCTCCTTCTAACGCCTTTTGATAATAAGAAACTGCTTTTGAAATATCTTCGTCTACTCCAAGTCCCTGATCATAGATTACCCCAAGATAACGAGTTGCTTTTGACATACCTGTTTCTTTTACACACTCTTCCATTAATTGTTTCCCTAAATAAAAATCCTTCACTGTCCCTCTTCCCTCTAAATAACAACGTCCCAGATATAGTTTTGCCTGTTTGCTTCCCTCTTTTACTGCCTCTTTGCTATATCGAAATGCTTCTTCATCATTGACTGGCGTTCCAATTCCATCTAAATACATCCACCCTAAAAAATATTTCGCATATTTTAAATACCAATCTCTTGTTTTTCCCTGTGAAACAGCCTTTGAAATCCACTCAAATGCCTTCCTTTTATCCATTAATGTCCCATAACCCCAAAAATAACAGCGACCGATATTATAACATGCACTGATACTTCCTAATTCTATTGCTTTTTCAAACAAACTGAATGCTTTTTTATGATCCTGTTTTAATCCTCCTCTTCCTTCATAATAATCTGCTCCAAAAGAATCCGCACAAGAAGCAACTCCCTTTGCAATTCCTTTTTCATACCAAGAAACTGCTTTATCATATTCTTTTATTTCTTGATATTGTGAGGCAATATCACAGTAAAATTCCCTACAATCTACTTTATTGTCAAATTCCTCTGCAATTCGAAGTGCCATTTTAGAATCTCTCACACCATATTTTCCATCCCGAAATCCACAAAATAGATTTCTAAAAGAGGGAATACAACCTTGATTTGCAGAAGCACGAAACCACTGTGCTGCTTTTTCTCTATTCTCTCTTTCTAGCCTAATAAACTCTTCTCTATCATTTGGCTTTTGAATTTCAATTAACATATCCCCCCAAAAATAAAATAGTCCAACTGCATATTGTGCCATTGGCTCTCCTGCCTGTGCTATCTTTTCCACTTCATCAAATGCCTGCTTTAATGTATAGGGAGAACTTGCTTTTAACTTCCCTTTAAAAATATCCATACGCTCTGCACCTAAAACACAAAGTGCACTGTTATTTTGAATTCCTTTTAAAGAAAGTTCTTCTGCTTTCTTATCATCATTTTGAACATCTCCATCTTCCCAGCCATAACAACGAGCTAAGAAATAATAGGCATCGGCTTCCCCTGCTTCTGTTGCTCTTCGTATCAGAGAAACCCCTTCTGAATATTTACTGTGATCTGCCTGAAAATAAAGTAATTGAATACCCCTTTCTAAGTCATTGGAATAAAATTTTCCCATTCTGTTCTTCCTTTCTATATTCTACTTTCTTCTGTTTTTATTTTAGCATATTATAAAATAGAAGTAAAGATAAACTGGTACTATTATAATTTTATAAACTGGTCATTTTCATATAGCCAGTTTTATGTTATTATGAACACCAAACTAAAAAAGAATCGGAGGATAGAATAACAATGGAAAAACAAACAGAAAATAAAAATCCACTTAGGATAGGGCTTATTTTTAGTATGGCTGTATTTGCAACAGGACTGATTTTAACAATAGTGGGATATTTGACAAAAGAAGGTCCAGAAGTAACGAAGGAAAATAGACTGGTGATCTATGGATTAATTTTGCTTGTAGCAGGCTGTGCCGCTCTTGTTTCAAATCTTTCTGTTAGCTTATCAAATTCCAAAAAACAGATAGGTCGTAATATTTCTGCTGAACGTGTTAAGATACTTGCTCAGGCTGCTCTATTTGCAGCACTCAGCTATCTTGGATTTCAATATTTTCGGATTGATATTCCAGTTGGACCAGAAAAAACAGCTTTCCATCTTGGTAATACTTTTTGTGTTCTTGCTGCATTGTTACTTGGAGGAACATGGGGTGGAATGTCTGGTGCACTCGGTTTAACTCTTGCTGATCTTACCAGTGCCTATGTGACAAGTGCTCCAAAAACTTTTTTCCTTAAACTTTGTATTGGTTTAATCAGCGGATTGGTTGCACATAAACTTTTGCATATTAGTACAGAAAAAAACCAAAAAAAGGTTATACGAGATGTAATTATTGCGTCTGCCTGTGGATTGGCATTTAATATTATTGCAGATCCTTTAGTTGGATACTTTTATAAATCTTATTTGCTTGGTATACCACAAGATCTATCTGCTACTTTAGCAAAATTCAGTCTTTTGACTACTTCTGTCAATGCACTGGTTTCGACTGCGGCTGCAAGTTTTCTTTATCTTGCTCTACGCCCAGCTCTTATAAAAGCAGGGTTATTTAAAAGATTTGAATAAAAATTTAGGAACAAACTGAAAGTTATGTTTTTCAGATTGTTCCTTAAATTTTCTAGTGTATCCTCTTTTAACAGTTCTATGATTTTTTATTCTCCAAATAGGTCTGTATGACTACCAGTTGCAGAAAGAATAAGGATATTTTCATAAATTTGATACATAAACTAATCCTCTAACATAGAAATAACAGCTTCTATAATCGGACAACATCTTATTATTTTGAGTAGCAATTCCCCATCTCCATTAGATGTTCATAGCTGCAATCTTTCTGCATACATCATCAACATTCGTATGTTCTGAAATTACATGGATGTCGTGTGTCTCCATGTCAAAACTGCCATGCTTTCTTTCCAACATAGCTGCTACGGAAGCCGGCAGATTACCGTGCATCCGTTGAGCAAATCTTGTTTTTATAAGCTCCAAATCTGCTGTTACCAAAACACGAATACTTCCCTCGGGCAATAGTGGCAAGTGTTCTTTTTCTGAAATTACATAGATGATATTTTCACCATTAATGGCTTCACGCAGCTTTCTTTGGAAACACTGCTTTGCAGCAACTTCATTCTTTTCTAAGCGAAGATAATCCTTTCCTGTATAAACCTGTGCATTTATACTCTCTTTCAATTTGTCTGCAAGGGTAGATTTGCCCGTACAGCTCTCACCAAAAATTCCAATTACCATTGTTATCTGCTCCTATCAATCGTTTTTTATTTGTTAATACTTTTGTAATCTTTAATCTTCTATCTGATAATGTTCAATAATAATTTGTAGGCTTTCTCTGTTTTGATATTCGTTAATAGAAGGATAATAGATAACAGAAAGACTTGCCTTTTCTCCTCTTCCCTGAAACATTTTTCTTACTTCTTCCTCTCCATAAAAGGATTCTAATTCTTTTAAAAACTGTTCGGAATCTCCAAAGTATATTGCATCCATTCGGCATCCAAATCGATCTTCTACGACTAATTTTGCATATTGTGTTGTTCTTCCTACAAGAGAAAGTTTGCGAATTTTTAATCCTTTATCTGCAAAAATTGGCTTTTCATTTCCCCTTCCAAATGGTTCAAGGATAGAAAGTTCTTGAATCATTTCTTTTGTAATTCCGCTTAATGCCAGTACAATATCGATAGAAATTTTTACTACAAAATCTTCTTCTGTTAAAGTACAATTTTCATTTAATGCGTTTCGAAATGGTTCTATCTCTTCTTCTTGTAAGGATAGTCCTGCTGCCATAGGATGTCCTCCAAATTTAAGAAGATATTGTTTGCATTTTACCAGTTCTTCAAACATAGAATATTGTTCAATCGAACGTGCTGAACCTTTTATACAATCTTTAGCACGGGTTAGAATAATGGTCGGATGATTATATTTTTCTCTAAGTCTTCCTGCAATAATTCCAGCCAGACTTTCATGACATTTTGGTAGATAGAGTACTAATACTTTATCTTGTTTTCTCTCTTTTGATTCTGCTAATATAATTGCTTGTTCTACTCCCTGTGTTGTCATTTCTTTTCGGATATCATTTAATTGTTTTAGCTCAGAGGCAAGTTTTTCTGCCATTCCTTCCTCCTCACAGGAGAGTAATTCTACTCCTCGAACGGCACTATCTAATCTTCCTGTTGCATTTAAACATGGTCCTAAAATAAAGCCTAAATGATACGCACTTAATCGTTCTGGATAAATGGAATTGACTTTCATCAGTGCACATAGTCCTGCATGTCTTGTTTTTTGTAATTGTTTTAAACCATAGGAAACAATAATTCTGTTTTCTCCAGTTAGTTCCATTACATCACATACTGTAGCAATCGCAGTAAATTGTAAATATTCTTCTACTCCTGAAATTTGATAGGTTTCATAAAGTGCCTGTACTAACTTATAAGTTACTCCTGCCCCACAAAGTTGGGAATAAGGATATGTACAATCTTTTTGTTTTGGATTTATAATAGCGTCTGCTTTTGGCAGGCACTCTGGCAGTTCATGATGATCGGTAATTAACACTGTCATTCCACTTCTTTTAGCATAATCTGTCTGTTCTATGGCAGAAATTCCATTATCACAGGTAAGAATGGTATCTACTCCATCCTCACATGCTTTTTTAACAATTTCTATGTTAATTCCATAACCATCTTTTTGTCTGTCTGGAATCTGGTAATCTACCTTTGCATTACAAACAGTAAGAGCCTTCCACAAAAGAAAAGTAGAAACTACTCCGTCTACATCATAATCCCCTATAATTCGAATCTTTTTTTGTTGACGAATTTTCTCCACTAAAATATCTCTTGTTTTTAATAGATCTTTCATTGCTTTCGGTGGGTGCATCCCTGATAAATCAGGATGGAGAAATGCTTCAATTTCTGAATCTTTGGTCAGTCCTCTGTTCACTAAAAATCTTGCTGTAACTTCTTCAATTCCATGTCTTTTTCCCAATTCTTTAAAATCAGCCTTATAGTTTTTAATCATCCATTTTTCTTTTGCCATAGATCCTCCTGTTAAAACAGGCTGTCTTATCCGATATCTAATATTTCGGTTCAAGACAGCCTATTTTTTTACTCTTCGCTTGTTTTCTTTTTATTAAAGAAATACCACAAATTACCGGTAATACAAATTGAGGAATATGCTCCACAGATGATTCCTGCAAGCAGCGGAATCGCAAATTCTTTTACAGAGTCAACTCCCAAAATTGCAAGGAATAAAACCATAATCAATGTAGTAAGAGAGGTATTAATACTTCTTGAAAATGTCTGATTGATGCTTAAATTCACAATATCTTTTATAGAATCTTTCTTTAACTTCTGTCCTATATTTTCACGAATTCGGTCAAAGATAACGATGGTTGCATTGATGGAATACCCGACTAATGTCAACATACATGCAATAAATGTATTTCCTACAGAAATCTTTGTAACTGCATATATCATGAGTACAACTAAAACATCGTGTATTAAAGCAATAACTGCACTTCCGGCAAATCCAAGATTTTTAAATCGAATCCAGATATATAAAAGCATTCCTATGGTTGCAATGACAACTGCTTTTATTGCTTCTTTCTTCATCTCCCCACTTACTGTAGCACTGATATTTTGTGTTGTAATCTTTTGGGCATCTACTCCATAATCATTAACAAAACCATTTTGGAGTTCATCTTTTTCACTTAAAGTTAATACTCTTGTTTTAATAATATAACTATTTTCATCCTGAACTTTTACAATCTCAGGAATCGCTCCAATCTTTTGGTTTACATAGTTTTCAAGTTCCTGATTAAAGCCATCTCCCATTTGTTTTTCAAAGGTTACTTGTGTAGAAGAACCTCCTTTAAAATCCAAACCATAGGAAAGAGCATCTCCATCCTTTGTCATATTAACAATCATCATGATGATACCTACTGCGATAATGGCAACCGAAATCACTGCAAATTTCTTTCCATTTTTGATATAGTCAATTTGCTTTGGTTCTTTTTGAACTCCATACATACCTTCTTTATCACATCCTACCATATACAAAGATACCAAAAGATATTTGGTTACTACTAATGCGGTAAACATGGATAAGACGATACCGATTGCTAAAGTTTGAGCGAAGCCTTTAATTGTTCCAGAACCAAATAAATATAATACTGCTGCTGCAATTAAAGTTGTTACATTACCATCTACTATAGCAGAAAGTGCTTTATGAAAACCTATTTTAATACCAGAACGTACTGTCTTTCCAGTTGCTAATTCTTCTTTAATTCTAGTAAAAATAATGACATTGGCATCAACTGCCATACCAATCGATAAAATAATACCTGCAATTCCCGGAAGTGTTAGTGTTACATCAAAAATATTTAGGGCGATGATAACAAGTCCCACATAAAGTGTCAATGCAATGCTCGCCGATAGTCCTGGAATTCGATAGTACACTATCATAAATAAAAATACAATAATAAAACCAATCAGTCCTGCAATTAAACTGGTTTTAACTGCTTCCGCTCCTAATTTTGCTCCTACAATATTGGAACGTAGCTCTGTTAATTCTAAAGGAAGTGCTCCAATTCGGATTGTTGAAGCAAGTCTCTTTGCTTCCTCAAAGGTAGATTGACCGGAAATTGTGGCAACACCATCAGAAATTACATTGATTACTCCCGGTGCACTGATGATTTCTCCATCATATACAATAGCAATCAAATTTTCATAATTTGTCCTAGAGGAAGAAGTTCTGTGAGAATATGCGTATTGTGTAGCCTTTGCAAACTTTTCTCTACCAGTATCATTTAAGTTTAACTGAACAATATATTGTACTCCAAGATTATTTTCAGTATTATAAATTTTTGGCTCTGCACCTACAATATCTGCACCATCTAATACTACACCGCCATCTGCGATGATCTCATCAAGTTGTCGATATAAAATATAGTTTTGCTTTTCTGCACTATAGATAATATTTTGTTTTCCATCTGGAGATTTTCCATAGATAAAATAAATTGTTCCTGCATTTCCCAATCGCTCTAATACAGCTGTAGCATCGGTTACAGATGGAATATCTACGTTGATACGATTATCACCTTCCTGATAAACCGCTGATTCTTTACTCTCTTGGGAAGCACGCTGCTGCATTCGGTAAATCGTATCATCCATTTCTTCTTGTGTCGGATTTTCTTTTACTGCCTGATACGTAATGCTGACACCACCTGCCAGATCTAATCCTAACTTTACATCTGACATACTTCCTGTTTTATCCCCTCCGATGCCCACGACTGCTATAAATCCAACTGCTGCAATAACAATAACAGAAGCCAGTAACCGAAGCAGTCCTTTGGTTTTGTCCTTCATATTAAATTTCTCCTTTTCTTTTTGTGAATTTAATTTTTTGTTTCCTCTAACTCTTCTTGTGCTGCTTTTAGCATAAGTGCACATTCTACCCGTTTTCTTTGAAGCTTACATCCAATCTCATATGTTCCTGTAATATTTCCTTCAAAATGATACGCATTTGCAGCACATCCTCCACTGCAATAAAACTTTGCAAAACATTCTTTACAGTCTTTCTTGGCATAGACATTGCATCGCAAAAATTCATCTCTTCTTGCAATATCTTTTACACCCTCCCAGACATTTCCCATCAAAAACTCATCCATTCCAACAAATTGATGGCAGGGATAGAGATCTCCCCAAGGAGTTACCGCTAAATATTCTGTTCCAGCTCCACATCCTGATAACCGTTTTGCAACACACGGCCCTCCGCTTAAATCGATCATAAAATGAAAGAAATTAATCCATTTTCCTTCTTTTCTTCTCTTTAAAATATATTGTGCGAGTTTATCATATTCTTCCAAAAGCTGTTCTACATCTTCTGGTTTTATCGCATAGGATTCTTTTAGCGGTGCTACTACTGGCTCTATTGAAATTTGTTCAAAACCCAGTTTTGCCAAGTGTTTTACATCTTCAGAAAAATCTAAATTTTCATGTGTAAAGGTCCCACGTACATAATAATTTTTCTGTTCTCTGCTCTCTGCCAATCTTTGAAATTTTGGAACAATTAGATCATAACTTCCTGTCCCATTTCGAAATGGTCTCATTTTATTATGTACTTCTTTTCTGCCGTCAATACTAAGAACTACATTACTCATTTCTCTATTAGCAAATTCCATAATTTCATCCGTTAAAGCTACACCATTTGTTGTCAGTGTAAACCGAAACTTTTTATTATGAAGTTTTTCCTGTTCTCTTCCATAGTCAACCAACTGTTTTACCACTTCAAAATTCATCAGAGGCTCTCCTCCAAAAAAATCTACCTCCAAATTTTTTCGGCTTCCAGAATTTGAAATCAAAAAGTCAAGTGCACGTTTTCCCACCTCAAATGACATAAGTGCACGTTTTCCATGATATTCTCCTTCTTCGGCAAAACAATACTTACATGCTAAGTTACAGTCATGAGCAATATGTAGACAGAGTGCCTTTATTAGCGTCTGTCTGTTTTTAAACTGTTCTATATAATTTTCATAAATATCATCACTAAACAGTATCCCTTTCTCTTTCATAGAGGAAATCTCATCATAAAGGGACTCTATCTCTTTTTTTAATTTCTCTTGATCTCTTTTCCAATCCTCTGTATCTTCTTGCGATAAATATTTTTTCAATAATAGAGTACAAATCTCTTCTTTTGTATTACTTTGATACATTGCAATCATATCATAAGCTAGATCATCTACAATATGAACTGACCCACTATTAACATCTAGTACAATATTATAATCACCGTTTTTATATTGGTGTACCACACAATTCTCCTTTCAAATAAGGAACTGCCGCATTAAGCTGATATGCTTAGTACGACAGCCCCTTTTATGATATTTCATTGCTAAATTCCAAAAATTAACGATGTTCACAGCTTTGATTTCCAACTGTACAAGATGTCTTGCAAGCAGACTGACAAGATGTCTGACATTCACCACATCCGCCTTTTTTCATAGATTCCTTTAAATTCTTTGTTTTTAATGTTTTAATATGCTTCATTTTTAACCTCATTTCTTGTTTCCATTCTTTTCATGACTTTTTGTATTGTATTATATCATAAGTCTAAACTAAAGAAAAGTATTTTTTTAACCATTTCATTCTAATTTCTTATCTATTTTCTATCTTGCACGCTTTTTTTAAATCAGTTACAATAAAATATAGAAAGGAGAGAATTGTATGAATTCAAAAAAACAATATTATGAAAATCTAGCGAATGGCTTAATTGAGAAATTAAATCTGCGTGGTATGGACGGCTATTATTGCGACAATGCAGCAAAAGCTATAACTACTGCAAAACGCTTTTTAACACATGGTTGTTCTATTTCTTTTGGTGGTTCTATGACATTAGAAGAAATTGGTCTAATTGACGAACTAAAAAATTCAGATTATATTGTTTATGACCGAAAAGAAGCTAAAACTTCCGACGAAAAACGTCAACTCTATGCTAAAATTGTAACCTCTGACTATTATTTTATGAGTTCGAATGCTATCACTTTAGATGGTGAATTAATTAACATCGACGGAGCAGGGAATCGTGTTGCCTGTCTTTGTCATGGTCCAGAATATGTTATTATTATAGCAGGTATGAACAAAATCGTTCCCGATGTTGCCTGTGGAATTGCCAGAGTCCGCAATATAGCAGCTCCACCAAATACTGTTCGTTTGAGCAGAACTACACCTTGTGCAAAATCAGGTCGCTGCTCGGACTGTCTTTCTAAAGATTGTATCTGTTGTCAGACTGTAATTACAAGAAAATCCATAATTCCCGGAAGAATTAAAGTAATTTTAGTTGGGGAAGAACTTGGATATTAAATGATAGAACTTGGAGTTATTATACTAAAAAATATCTTATATCTATTTCTTAGTACGATAACTCCATAATATTTTTTCTTTATTTACCATATCTTAAATTATCTAAATATTTTTCTGATATTTTCATATTAAATTTTCTATTTTAACAATTTTTATTTCTATAACTACTCTATAAGCATAACTCATAGCAATAATCAAAATTTTACAACGATTATTCTACTTTGAATACTGTTCTACTATTCAAATTTAATCATAAAATTTCACACTTTCTGTAATTTTTAGAACGCTAGAATTACAGAAAGATTGAATTTTGTCGCTGATATAAGTCGAATTATATCGAATTTTGTCAATTAAAATTTCTTGCATTTTCCTTATTGCCCAATTATAATATGGAAACAAAGAAAGTCCGAACGAATTTGTTCAGTTACCAAGGAGGAAATTTTATGAGTAAAGGAAAAAAAAGAACATTAATCGCTATAGCAATTCTTTTGCTTATGGCACTTACTGTAACTATTTGTTATTTTATATTCACAAAAAAAGCAGAACCTACTTCTTTAGTATACGATGATAATGCAACTGCTGGTATTATGCCCGGAGTTGATATTGATCAAAGAAGGGCAGAACTGCAAACTCTTTTGGATCGCAGTATGATAGCGTTTTCCATCAATACCTCTCCCGTTTTCCTAAACGGAACTTCAGAGGGAAATCTGCTGATTGAAAATCCTGGAAATAATGCAAAACTTCTACAAATTAGTATCCTAATTGATGATACGAGTGAAGAAGTTTATGCTTCCAAATATTTAAAACCCGGAACTTACATAGAATCTGTAAAGTTAGATAAAGTTCTCGAAAAGGGAACTTATAATGCTACCGCTTATTTTTCTGCCTATGATGAAGATACTGGAGAATTTATTGGACAAACTGGAGCACAGATCACAATCACAGTGCAAAATTAACTTTTTATGCTATAGACATACTGTAACAGATGCCAATAGGAGGTACTTATGAAGAAAAGAAATATTTTTTTACAGCTTGCATTATCCGCAACTTTGCTGTTTTCCACAGTAGCATATGCTGCTGAAATTACTTCAACTAAGGATATTCCCGTTGGCGGATCTGGACAAATGGAAATGGTAGGAACTATTGAACCAACTATTCTTTCCGTTACAATGCCGTCTTTTGTTCCTTTTAATATTAGCAATAGTCTTTCTACTCAGAATAAGGTTATTTCTCCAAGAATTAATGTGAAAAATAACTCTAATGTTCCGATTCAGGTAGATGTTGCTTACACCAGAGTAGATTTAAGTAAGATGAAAAATACTACTTGGAGTAATACTGGTGCTGTTAATGCAAATCAGATTGCAATTGGTTTAAAACAAGAAGAAGTTGAAAACGAAATGCCTACTGATTTAGCACATGCTAGATGGCTTCATGCAAATGAAGATCAAGATATGAACGTCTTAATTTTGGATGCAAATCAAGAAGGTGCCATGTATGTTGTTGGTACATTGGGACAAGACGTTTCAGAAAGTGCAACATTTAATGTAACACCAACTTTCGTTGTACGTAGAACATCTACTCCAGAACAATAAAATACAAAACAATAAAAAAGGCATCTGTTATAGTATGTGTATATAGAAAACTACAGAAAGGATATCGCCATGACCATTTACTATCTCACGATTTTGGTATTATCAGGACTAGGATTTATTTTTACAGAAAAGAAAAAAGGAGTTAAAAATTCTATTTTCTATTTGACTATTGTATTCCTTATTCTTACTGCTCTAGCCTCATTTCGATATGCCATTGGTTTCGACTATTTTTCTTATCGGGATATTTATGTGAACATGTCCATTTGGACATTTGGCGATATCTTTCATTATTGTTGGTATGAACCTCTTTTTTTTATTGCATGTAAACTATTTTCTTCTATCGGTTGTTCCTTTCAATTTTTTTTATTTGTTATAAATATTTTTTTATTTTTCATTGCTGTAAAATTTATCTATCGCTATTCTAAACTTCCTTGGGTGAGCGTTTATCTTTATATTACTCTGCAATTTCTTGCATATAATATGAACTTAATTCGGCAGTCCATTGCAGTTGCTTTTTTTCTTCTTGCTTATCCCTATTTAAAAAATAGAAAGTTACTTCCATTTTCTATACTTTTTTTAATCGGTGGGCTTTTTCATAACTCTTTGTTATTTTTATTTCCTTTTTATTTTTTGCTTCCCAAAAAATTAACCAAAAAATTTTTAGCAGTTCTTTTTGTTCTTATACTTTTAGGCTACTTTTTGTTTGATCCAGTGTTTTCTCTTTTACTGCCATTTCTTCCAGAAAAATATGTGCTTTATCAGACAAAAGTTTTTTGGAATTCTAATTCTTTTAAATATATTGTGCCATCTGCAACATATTGTATCTTAATCTATTTATTTCGAAATCGAATTGATGAGCCAAATAAGAGAACAATTTATCTTAATAGTGCTCTCTATACTTTTTTAATTAGTTTATTTATTACAAAACACTTTATTTTAGAACGCTTTTCCATCTATCCATTTGTTCTTTCGCTGATCGCTATTCCTGAAATTATCACATCCTATCAGAACAAAGATAATTCAAAAGGAAATATTTTGATATATCATCGTGTACTATTTTTATTTTTACTCTTTGGTGGACTTTATTTTTTGTTTTCAGTAAACGAGGGATTTCATAATGTCTATCCTTATGTCAGTCTTTTAGATAAAAGTGGGTCTAGTCCAAATTAGGGATAGGAAAAAGGTTAGTATATTTTAGGCAGACATTCTATCTGTTTAATTCCCTTCCAGTTTAAATCTCTTTCAACAATAATTAAGTTTTTTTGATCTTGAATTGGCCATTTAATTCCAATCTGTGGATCATCGTATCGTACTCCTCCTTCATCTCCCGGATGATAAAAGTCAGTACACTTATAACAAAATTCTGCCCTTTCAGATAAAACTAAAAATCCATGTGCAAATCCCTTTGGAATATAAAATTGTTTCTTATTTTCTGCAGATAATTCTACCCCATGCCACTTTCCAAATGTTGCAGAGTCTTTACGCAAGTCTACTGCTACATCAAATACTGTTCCCTGTATTACTCTTACCAATTTTCCCTGTGGATATTCCTTTTGATAGTGAAGTCCTCTTAGTACTCCCTTAGTTGACATAGACTGATTATCCTGAACAAATACCTCATCAATGCCTTCTGCCTTCATATCGTTGAAATTGTAGGTTTCCATAAAATAACCTCTTGCATCTTCAAAAACATTTGGTTCAATAATACATAATCCCTCTATTTCACATCTTGTTACTTTAATCTTTCCCATAATAAATCCTCTCTTAATTTATGATAAACGTTCTTTATACATCTGCTCTACATATGTTTGATACTCTCCGCTAATGATATGTTCCCACCAAGACTTATGACTTAGATACCATTGAATCGTCTGTTTAATCCCTATTTCAAATGAAACTTCTGGTTTCCAGCCAAGCCCTCTTTCGATCTTTTTAGGATCAATCGCATAGCGAAGATCATGTCCTGGTCGATCGGTTACATACTGAATAAGAGATTCTGGTTTTTCAAGAGTTTTTAAAATTGTTTTTACTACTTCTAAATTTGTACGTTCATTATGACCGCCAATATTATAGATCTCTCCAATCTTTCCTTGCCGTAAAATCAAATCAATTGCCTTACAGTGATCCATTACATATAACCAATCTCTTACATTTAATCCATTCCCGTATACGGGAAGTTTTTCATCTGATAATGCACGAATCATCATAAGTGGAATTAATTTTTCTGGAAACTGATAAGGTCCATAATTATTTGAACAGCGAGAAATTGTCACCGGAAGTTGAAATGTTCTATAATAGGCAAGAACAAGCAAATCTGCTCCTGCTTTACTTGCAGAATATGGACTGGAAGTATGAATTGGTGTTTCTTCTGTAAAAAATAAATCTGTACGATCTAGCGGAAGATCCCCATAAACTTCATCTGTAGAAACTTGATGATACCGTTTTACCTGATACTGTTTTGACGCATCTAATAATACTTGTGTACCTAAAACATTTGTCTTTATAAAAATACTCGGATCAATCACAGAACGATCTACATGTGATTCTGCTGCAAAATTTACAACAACATCAAATTGTTCTTCTTCAAACAAATTCATAATAAACTGTCGATCTGCGATATCCCCTCTAACAAAGCGATAATTTTTCTTTCCTTCCAAAGATTGAATTGTTTCTAAATTACCTGCATAGGTAAGTAAATCTAAATTTACAAACTGATCTTTTGGATAATTTTCTACCATGTAATGTATAAAATTTCCTCCGATAAATCCAGCACCGCCGGTTACTAAAAATTTCATGTGAATCTTCCTTTCTGATAAATATCTTTAATATAAACAATTTTATTCTCTTTTTCATTCTTTATCTAATTTATTTTACTTTTTTTATTCTCTTTTATAAATATTATTCTCATAATAATATTTTATCAAATCCCCACTTGAATAGCAATTTTTAATATCATCCTGTATAATTAATGATAAATAAATATCCTCTTTAGGGATTTTCTTATATGGTATCCAATTATAAAAATAAACTCCCTCTTCTAAAAAGGTTTCTATTGTTGGATAAGTATATATATTTCCAGCCCTATCTTTAATTTCAAGAAAAACTTTTGTAATATTTTTATTATCTGGTAATATAACATGTCCATTTACAAAGTAATGTTCCTCATAAATATTATGTAAACTAAAATCATTCCAAACTTGTATACTCATATGTGAAAAAGAAATATTCTCAAAATTTTCACATCTTTCCAAATGATATAAATCAAATTTATTGTTTATCATCTGAAATTTATATATATACTGTGTTATATAAGATGCTTCATTATCACATATATAAATAAACAGATCATATAAGTCATCTGCAAATTCAGAAGTACAAAATTCAGCATAGAATCCTCTATTATTCCATGAAACAGTATCATTATTTAATTTTTTTGAAAAATCATTAAGATCTAATTGAAGATAGCATGGTTTTGTAGTTACCTCATAAATATTATTTTTTCCTTTAAATATTAATTTAATTGTTTTATTTGTACCCCCCCCCATTTCTAAAATTGCATAGCCATCCAAATAAAGTAAGTTTTCCTTAATTGATATATGATATATATCTGCATCTCCATACACTGTTACTGGATATGAAAAAGTATCTATTTTATTTATAGTAAACTCAAATTTAGGTTTCAATACTGTTTTTATTACTATAAAAAGAATAATACAAAATAAAATAATAGCTATTATTACTTCTCTAATATCAATTTTCTTTTTTTCTTTAATCTGCATAAATATTGTTGTGTCCTTTCTAACAAAAAGGAAATTCCATCAATAGCTGAAATAAAAAACATTGGTGTAAGATTTAGTAAGTATCTAGATCTTGCTTCCCAAATTAACGAAAATATAAATACTCCTAAAATAGATAAATTTACTATAAACATATATCCCATTTTTTTATATATTTGTTTTATTGCGGACATAATCATAAAAAAGATTAGAATTACTTGATAAGTTTGACTTATATATCTATATGGTAAATTTTTCTTTCCTATAATATAATTTAGTATAACAGAATTATATTTATGTGGAAAACATAACTTTGCTATTGCAAAGTAAGTACCATCTCCCCAAATCCAAGTTGCCTTTTTTGTTAAAAATTTAATATATCCTTCTGTTTTAAAATTTTTCATTCTTTCTATTATTGTTTCTATATTTTTTTCTGCTCTTCTTTTTGTAGTTAGTTCTCCCATTGTAATATTAGCATCTTCTTGATTCCAAGCTCCATATCTGTCTTCATATAGTCCCATAGAAATATAATGGGTAATAGGAAATTTCTCTACCTCTTCTAATTTATATGGAAATATTTCTGTTTTATCAATATAATAAGTAACTAAACTATCTCCAATAAATAAAATTATAATAATAAACTCTATACTAATTATTTTTTTTAAATTTAATCCTTCTATAATGGTAAAAATTAAACATGCTATAGGAACAATTCCAACGGTTATTCGAATACTTATACCTATAAAACTAACTATACCTAATAAAATATCAAAATAAATACTTTTTTTATGTGATCTTTTCAATATAAATAAATATAAAAATAAAACTGTATAGGGCATAGATAATGTATCAGTATAATAATATGGAATATAAGTAAAATAAGGAGTAAAGAATATTGACAAAATACCTATCAATGAAGCTATATTAGTATTAAATAACTTTTTACAAATTAAAAAACAAATTATAATTGTCATATCAATACTAATAATATTTAATAAAATACCTGTTATATTTATAGAGGAAATTCCAAACATTTCTAAAAATTTATACATTCCAAATAAATATACTACTATCCCTTTTTGATAGGGTACAAGAGAAAAATATTGGTAAACATATTGTTTATTATTTATTAACCCCTTTAAAGCCTCAATTATAGCTCCTAAATCAGTAAACTTAGTTGTATCTGAAATATCAAAACGTAATCTTACTCCAATTACAATTTGAAAGGCTAAAATTACTATAAAAATAATTATAAAAATTTTTTTGCTAGTTATACTCTTATACTTATTCATTTTTTTATTAATAAATAAAAGAAGCACAATGAAAAATAATCCTAAAAATAATATAAATATAGGATTATATATTTTTTCTGGTTCTAAATAATATCCGTTTCCTTTTGTAAAAGATGTTGTTTGTACATTTAATATAATATTAGCTAATAACCATGAAAAAATAAATATAAAAAACATATAAAATATATTAATAATTTTTTGCATCATATTATTAATATCTCCATTCATATATAGATATTATATTACTATATACTAAAAGTTTTATTTATTAATAAATACTTTTTTATTTTACCAAAATAACTAACCCGTTTATCGGAATATATGATAAATCTTTCTTAAACTGTTCCATATTCTTTTTGGTATTTTATTTCTTAATTTAATTCTAAAAATATTAAAAAATGAAATATTTCTTATAGCCTCTGTATTTGCATCTGCTGCTATAGAGGAATTCATATTATTATTGTTTTTTACTGCAATCCTTAGCAAATAGTATAAATTTGTTATCTCAATTCTTGCAAACTTCTCACTCATAACCCATGCAGAATAATATCCTTCTTTTTGTACAAAATAAGGATATGCCCGCTCGATAGCATGAAGTAATGTTCCATCCATAGCATTAGGCTCTTTTGGAAAATCGGCATACTCCCAGTCTTTATCAAAAAGAGATTTCATTGCCTTTGGACGAAACCAAAACATTGTTCCAAGTGGTGCTATAGGTTCTTTTGACCAGTAAATTGGTATTGAAATATCAAATTGTTTTAATAACTTACAGACGTTGGCATAATTGTCTGCCCATCCTGAATAAAGCGTTTGATAAAAGGCAGCATGATTTGGTGGAGGAGGAACTAATAGTCCAAGTCGTGGATTCTCTTCAAATGTCTTTAGAATATTCATTACTAAGTTTTTCGTTCCTAATATATTTTCAAAACACTTATAAGCAAAACCTTCTCCTATACAATGAGGTTTCAGTTGCGTTGTTTTTTTATCGTGTGCAAAACATACAATATCATAATTCATTATAAAATCTTTTGTTCCAACTAAAAGAGCACTAACATCTCTTCCCTGATTTTCAATTATAATACATTGAAACTTATGACACTTTAATTCTTTAAACTTTTCTTCTATTGCTTTTTTCTTTTTTATTGTATCTGTTGTAACATATACATCTGCATAGTCAGGAATACTTGAGGCATAATAAAATGATTTTTCCAATAAATCTTCAAAATAAAGATGTATTACAAGAGCAACTTTATAGCCCTGTTTATTTGGAAATATAAAATTATCTCTATCTGGAAGAATATAATTTAAGTGCATCATATCTTTTATATCTGACATATGACAAGTACGCAAAATATTATCCCAGATTAAATTTACATCATAATCTAAATTTTCCTGAATAAAATTGTAAAGTTCTAAGGTTGCTTCCCCTATTGTTTCTGAAAGCATATCAAAATATGTCTGACAAAAACTCTTTCGTTTGATTACTGGACATCTTCTATTTTTGACTAATTCATATGACATCATCAGAAGTGGATATCTAGTATATTCCCTTAGATCTTCTGTATTTATATACACAGATTCTTTAAATCCTAACTCTACAAAATCTTTTGTAAAAATTGCTTCATAATAACCAACTGAATCTGCATAAGAATTAATCATAGGCATATCTTTCCAGAAATTTTGATATTCTTTGCTTTCTATTAATGTTCTTCTTAATACAAGAAAACTTGATTGAATATGTTCAGGAATATATCCATATTTACAAGTACCAAATGAATCATAATCTACTTTATGGTGTTTTGTAATTCCCCAAAAATCTATATCTCTTTGATTCATTTCTTCAAACATTTCTTCAAAGGGATAAAGAGGACCAAAAATAGTATAATTAAATAGAATAACTTCATCATAGGTACTAAGTTCTTTCCACCCATAATATTCCAATCCTTCTTTATATGCCCAAACATCGAATCCTTTATTTTCTCTTTCTAAAATGACATCTGTAATTGTTTTTAATTTTTTTTTACTCTCAAAACACAACTGTCCATTACTTACTACTAATAAATGTTTTATATTATGTCTTATACTATTTAATAAATATATAATATAATCATCTACTATTCCTTCTTCATCAAAAAAGAAAAAAATTGCCAATCTATTTTTGCTATTCTTCTGAATTATCATAATTATTCTTTGTCCGTCCAATCATATGAAATTTTGTTCCTAATTTATATAACTTACTATTTTCTATTTGAAATAGTTGTTTTCTTAAATCTTCTACAATTTGTTTTAATTTTTGAATAGATTCTTCATTTTTAATTAAATCTTTTTCAAAATCTTCTTTTTGTTCTTTATTATTTATCTCTAGTTCTTTTATTTGACTTTGCAATGTAGCAATATATTTTACCTGTTCCTCTTCCTGTTGTATATACCAATTTAATTTCTTTTCTTGAATTTCATTTTCTTTTGTTTGACCTTTAATATTTTCATAATAATCTTCTAATTCTTTTGTCTGAGATTGAATTTGTGTTTCTAACTTATTTATATAATCTTTCCATATTGGAACATTTTCTTGATACCACCTTAATCCTTCATCCTGAGTTTGTATTTGTTTTTCTAATCGTTGTATATATGCTTTCCATATAGGGGTGTTTTCTTCATACCATGAAATTCCTTTTTCTAAATAAAAAAGCTTTTCTATTTTTTCATAGGTGAACTGATAATCTATTGTTTTCTTTAAATAGTTCCATTTTAGTTTTTCGCAACTATTGAAATCTTCTAATTCAGAAATAAAATATTTTTTCCATTTTTCTAAAATTTCTAATTCAATATCAAGTTCTAATTCTTTTGCTACCTCTGAAAATGGAATAAACGTTTCTATCTCTGGGTTATTACAATATAAACTTTGGATACAATGAAATTTATAAAGTGAAACAGGAATAGGAAAAGAAAAACAATATTCATAATCAACATAATAAACCTGATTTTGAGTTAAAATTAAATTATTACTTGTACAATCAAAAGCACATTGTTTCAGTGCTTTTACCTTTTTCCAATCATATTCTTCACAACTACCAAAATACTTCTCAAACTCCAATGAAGGCTGAAAATAATCTAAGTTTTCAGAAATTGTTTCAAGAAAAAAAAGATGTTTATGAATTAATTTTAAAAATTCTGCTTTGTCATTTCTTTCAATTGCTTCATAATATAATTCTGTTAATGTCTTTCCTTGAATATATGTAAATTCAATTCCATCCTGTCTAAATTTTGCATCACAAAAATTTATATTAGGAAAAAATTTACTTACTTCATGATATCCCCACATCATATTTTCAAGATGTTGTTTTGTCCCCTGTTTTAAAACAGACTTTGTTGAATTTTCCTTTATAATACTTGTAACTGTTTGATATTCTGGCTTATAATGTTGATTCACTTTTATAAAGATTTTTCTGCCTGCCATCTTTTTATCTTTCTGCCTCCACCAAAAATGAATTTGCTAATATCTTTATTTCTTCTGTTTTAGCAATACTTTTAATTGCACTTTTTTCACTAAATAACATAATTCGATCTAAATCGAAATTGTTTTGATCTGATATGGAAAACTGTTTATCTGGTAAATAATCATCACTATAAAATACTGATGGCAATTTATAATCTGGATATGGATAATAAAAATAGCAGTCTTGAAATCCTGTCTCTTTTAAAAGAGCGATTAATTGTGACTTTGTAAATGTTTTCGCATAACTATCTTTCGAATATCCCTCAATGCCTATAAATGGCTTTCCTAAATGATCTTCTGCACATCCTGCAAAATATTTCATTCCAAGTTTGTTTTCAATAGCAATATAAAGTTTTCCGCCTTTTTTTAAAGTAGCATGGATCTTTTTTAAAAAGTCAATATATGGCTTATCAGAATGAATATAACTTTGTGCGTATTCTAATACTCCGATTAGAGTTATTACATCATATTGCTTTTCTAGTTTAATATCTTCAAAATTTCCTACAAAAATTTCTATATTATTATAACCTTTATTTCGATAGGCATTGGCTAAAGAACGCCTTTTTGAGAGTTCTATACAATCTACTTTTTTACAGTTTCTTGCTAGTGCACCTGTTATTGCACCCATTCCTGAACCAATTTCTAATACTTCATCCTCTTTTTTTAAATCCATAGGAAGGATAATATTTTCTCTCTGTTTCGATAACTGATATAAGATCGGCCAGCGATTATCACCTTTTAATATTTGTGTATAATCGTCTGTTGTTTTTACCACTTCTAATATCTTTTCTTCTACTTCATCACCCTCATTATAATAATTTCCCTCTTTATAAAAACTATAATTAAGAGTCACTTCTCCAATCTTTTCGATCACTTTATTCCTCCTAAAATATATTTCTATTACTTTGCAATGATATGTACTGGCTTTTTTTCACCAAAATACTGAATACCTTCTATCAACATTTGAAACTCTAGCGTTGTTTGTGCTGCTTGTGGAAGTACAAAATCCTCTAATGTAAACGTATATTCTTCGCCCGGATTTACTTTGATATCATCAGGAATTAAAATTCTATAACCCCAATCTGTATAGTCTTGCCATATACAAAGCTTTATGTTGTCTGTACTTTTCCACGCACTTATTCCAGTATTTTTTACAGTTATATCAAAATTATAGGTATCTGTATGATTTACCTCTAATGGACAGGTAGTAGAAATAATTTCTGCATCATATTCATTATTTTCTTGTACGCCAATTTTAGCTTTTTCACCAAAATAACAAATTCCTTCATGACACATTTGAATTTCAGCAGTATTATAATTTAATTGCGATATTCCATTAAATATAAATTCTACTATTTCACCTGGAGCTATTTTTGTATTTTTTTCTATAAGAGCACGAATTCCCCAATCTTGACCATCATTAAATAACAGACAACATTTAATATTTTCTTTGTTACTCCATATAGAATTACTAGTATTTTTTACCTCTACAATAAGATTATCCTCTACTATATTGTATGAAATAATTTTTGCATTATAATCTTCTAGCGGTTGAGCTAAAAATTGAATGTTTTTTTGAGGAAATGAATTTAAAAATCTTTCTGTCATCTCATATATCACTACATTAGGTTTAACATAATCAACTAACTCTTCATAAATATCATAACTCCAAATATATAGAAACTCCGAAAAGTTTTCTGCAAGACTTTCTGTAAAATTCCAACTGCCTGCCATGGAATCTCCAAATAACATAACAGAAGGACTTTTACTTAATTTTTTATTTATATAATAATACCAAGGTAATTGATGCCCTCTGTTTTCTAATATACGCATGATATCCCCATAGCGTTGGGTTTGATTATCTTTTATAGCACTTGGATTGGAAATTACGGAATACGTTGTAGCTTCTGCAGCAATAGCATTACTATTACCAAGCATCTGACTAAATTCCCCTTTATAGGTACCCTCCTCATATTTTACACTGATTGATTTTGTATCACATAACCCCCATAAATTCATATCAGAAATGATCTTTTGATATGCTATATTTGCACCATAATATGTCCAATGGGTATCAGATTTAAAATAAACTTGTCCTTTATCTTTAGCATTAATCAATGTTTGTTTTAAACGAATAATCTTAAGATCTGAATGGGTCTCCAAATAATCTGCTACTACGTCAACAGGTGTAGTCGTTATTTTTCCATTTCCAAACCCCAAATATTCGGGATAAATACTTACTTTACTAGTTGGTAAAATGATAATATATTCTATCCCTTTCTTTAGAAGCTTATCTCTAATTTTAAGATGATTTTGTAAAATCTCTTCTAATATATCAGTTGTTAATGTATATTCTCCTGTTGCAATTTTCAAATTCTCATCTAATGTATAATACCACCAACCATCTTTACCACGATAAACTCTATCACTTGTTACTATATTAAGAGCATTTAACATAATCGTTGTTCGTATATCAAGTAAACTATCTCTAAATCCTATATTATCATTTAGCCATGAATTAAATTGTTCTCTAAATTCGAGATTAGTTATAGAGACTGTCGGAAAATTTGTAAGATAACGATTTTCTCTTTCAGAAATTTTATTAGGTTGTTTATTTATAAAAGTGATTGGCATAGCAATTACTATAAAAACTAATATAATAAAAATGATATTACTAATTTTCATCTTCATATAAATTTCCTCAAATAATTAGAAGTTAAAATAAATGAAAGGATCATATTTACTTCCTGCAATAAATGCCATAGAACAAATAAGAATTGCAAGAAGAAAAACCTTACTTACTATATCAAAAATAAATGTAGAAGTATTTGTTTGAATTTTACTTTTAAGTTTCTTTCCTAATGGAACACATAAAATCATTCCAACTATCCCAATTATTATATATTGTGAAATCAGATTCATATTGATATTAGAAGCTAACTTATTTTTGTTTAATCCAAACATTGCTGCTAAGTAATAGAATGCTGTTGACAAACTCGTTGTACGAAAAATTACCCATCCAACAATTACACACAGTAAAGTAAAAATTCTATAAAGAACTTTTTGCCATGTATAAATAAGTCTTTTCGTTATTTGTGTAAGCTTTTCAAATGTTAAAAGTATAAAATACATAAATCCCCATAATATAAAATTCCAGCTTGCTCCATGCCATATTCCAGTTAACATCCATGTAATAAATAAATTAAATATCAATCTAAACTTTGTTTTAACTCGTGAACCTCCTAATGGAATATATACATAATCTCTAAACCAACTTCCCAGAGAAATATGCCATCTTCTCCAAAATTCAGAAATAGAGGAAGAACAATAAGGATAGTTAAAATTTTCATTAAAATGAAATCCAAACATTTTTCCTAAACCAATAGCCATATCTGAATATCCGGAAAAATCAAAATAAATTTGAAGTGTATAACTAATCGCTCCTGCCCATGCTAACATAACGGTCAATGAAATAGTTTGTGTTTCAAATGCACTATCTGCTAAAATAGCTACTGTATTAGAAATGATACATTTTTTCCCTATTCCAATGATAAATCGTTTAAGTCCATCGGTAAAATCTTGAAGTGTTTCACAGCGATTATTTATTTCCTTAGCAATTGTTTCATAACGCACTATAGGACCTGCTATAAGTTGTGGGAAAAATGTTAAATATAGTGCTACATTTAAAGGATTTTTTTGTACTTGACCATTTCCTCTATAAACATCAATCACATATGACATTGCCTGAAAAGTAAAAAATGAAATTCCAATAGGTAACGAAATTTTATAAAGTGGAATATTACTTCTAAAAACGGTATTAATATTAGTTATAGCGAAATCAAGGTATTTATAAATAAAAAATATTCCTACATTCCATACTATCATTAACAAGAGAATAACGATAGAAATATTATAATACTCCCTAAATTTATCAACTGCCAAACCGAGTAAATAATTAACTAGAATAGAAAGTAACATTACAAGAATAAACTTTGGTTCACCCCATGTATAAAAAATAATAGAAGTCATGAGCAGAAAAATATTTTTGAACTTTGGATTAATCAAATAATATCCTAAAACTGTACATGGAAAAAATATTAATAAAAATGTAAAAGATGAAAAAACCATAAAGTTCTCCTTTATTTCCAACAGATTATGTCTTTCTCTGTTTTCCCATAATAGCCTTGATTTTTGTATTATCTCCCCATATCGCTGGAGAATCATAGACTCGATCTGGAAATGCTCCATATTCTAAATGAATTTTAAATCCATTTTTTTGAAGGAAACTTTCTACTTGATTAGCAAGACTAATCGGTTGACCAGAACAGCAGTTGATAATGCCTGTGATCTCCGTTTGTAGTACACAGGCAGCAATTTGTTCTGCTAATTGTTCTACTGTAATAAAATCATATTTATTTTTTCCAGTTGTAAAAGGAAAAGTGGTTTTTCCGTCTTCTTCTGCCTGAATTAATTTTGCAAATATAGAATGATTTTTTTTATCATCGCCATAGATATAATAAGCCCGAAGCCATTGCAAAATAATATCCTTTCCTTCTAATCTAGTAAATAAACTTCTTCGTAGTGCATCTTTTGCAATTCCGTACATACTGCTTGGATTACAAGGGGTATTTTCATTAATCGCTCCCTCATAATAGCCAATCTCGTGCATAGTTCCCATAATGGCAAGTTGTTTTACTCCGTGTTCTACCATATGTTTAATAAAATGATAGTGAGAAGAAAGCATTTCCATATGGGAATCCGAGTTATGTACAAAACCATCTTTCCATGCCAGATGAAGGCAAATTTCAGGCTCCTTTAAATCCTTATATAAATTTTCACTTCCAGAAAAGATATTTGTTGTTACTTTCTCTGCCCGATCATCGATCTCTTTTGTATATAGATCTGCTGCAATAACAGTCGCCCCATGATTTAATAATGCTTTAACAACATATCTTCCTATATATCCACCTGCACCAGTTACTAAGATTCTCTTCATCTTTTGTTTCCTCCTCTCTTCTTTTATTCTTCCTTATTGTTTTTATAGTTGCTGCATACTTCTTTTGCATCCCCAATTTGCTTCATTTTCCCATGTTCTAACCATAAAACACGACTACATAAATTTTGGAGGGATTCAATATTATGTGAAACATATACTACGGTCGTTCCGCTTCCCATTAGTTCTAACATACGCTGATAACTCTTTTTTTGAAAATCAATATCTCCAACTGATAATATTTCATCCACAATTAAAATATCAGGAACCACAAGAGTAGATACTGAAAAGGCAAGACGGGCAACCATTCCAGAAGAAAAATATTTTACTGGATTATCTTTAAAATCCCAAAGTTCCGAAAAGGAAAGAATCTCTGGAATCTTTTCATCTAAAAACTTTTTATCATATCCTAAAATAGATCCACTTAAATAGATATTTTCAATAGGTGATAGCTCAAAGTCAAAACCTGTTCCAAGTTCTATCATAGGCGCAATCGTTCCTTTTGTTTTTACACTGCCACAAGTCGGTTTCATAATTCCTGCAAGAACCTTTAAAAGAGTAGACTTTCCTGCTCCATTTTTTCCTATAACACCAAAAATTTCACCCTTTTCAATAGAAAAAGTAACATTCGATAATGCTAAAAATCTTTCCTTTTTTCTTTTTTTTTCATCTTCTACCTTTGCAAATAACCACTCTTTTAAACTTCTTACCTTTCCACGATTTAAATTAAATTCCATACTTACTTGTTCTACCTGAATCATAAAAACTCCAATCTATTATGTATAATAAATAAAGTTATCCTGCGTTTTTTTGAATACAACCAGCCCAAGTAGCAAAGAAATCAATCCCGCAGTTGCACACCGCAGAAAATCCATTGCGGATGGAATACTGGAATACAATGTCACCTTACGAAAAAAATCAATAAATAGAAAAAGTGGATTCTGTTGTAAAACTGGAATCATACTTTCTGGAATAACATCGGTAGTTAATGGATATAAAATTGGTGTAGCATACATCCAAATGGTTAATAAAATTCCATATAAATATTGAATATCTCTCATAAAAACTTGTAAAGCTGATAAAATCATTCCAATTCCTATAGTAAATATCATTAAGCAAAGAAGAATATATGGAAGAAAAAGATATCCCCACCAAAAATGTACATCCATAAAATGACCTAAAATAAAAAATGCTAGGACAGACATGAATAGATTAATAGCAGAAGATATAATTTTAGAAATCGGAAGTATAAATTTTGGAAAATATACTTTCGTTAGTAATCCAAAATTATTAACTACGGAAGATAATGCTAAATTGGAAGCTTCACTAAAATAGTTAAAAATAACAAGTCCTGAAAGTAGATACATTTTATAGTTATCTACTGCTTTAAAGACTCGACTGAATACAAAACTTAAAACGAGCATATTTAATAATGGATTTAGTACACTCCATAAAATTCCAAGAAAACTTCCACGATAACGTACTTTAAAATCTCGTTTTACTAGCTGAAGCAGCATAAATTTATATTTCTTTAATGAAACAATTTTTTTAATGTAGTTCAACGTTACACCTATTCCTTTTTGACTAATAAATAATTTTTCCTTCTGCTGCCTTTTTAAGATGTATACCATAAGCTGATTTTCCATAAAGCTGTGCAGATTCTAATAACTTTTCTTTGGTTATCCAGCCATTTTTATATGCAATTTCTTCTACTGCTGAAATCTTAATACCCTGACGATTTTCAATTACTTTTACAAATTCAGTTGCATCGCTTAACGCATCTATTGTTCCTGTATCTAACCATGCAAATCCACGTCCTAATGTAACAACATGCAGACTTCCATCTTCTAAATACATTCGATTTAAGTCTGTAATTTCTAACTCTCCTCTTTGTGAAGGTTTTACTTGTTTTGCAAATTCACAGACACGATTATCATAAAAATATAATCCAGTAACACAATAATTTGATTTTGGATGTTTTGGTTTTTCTTCTAAAGAAATTGCCCTTCCAAAAGAATCTATTTCAACAATTCCAAATCGTTCTGGATCTTCTACATAATAACCAAATATCGTTGCTCCATTTTTTTTTGCTTCCGCTTGTCTTAATACTCTCTTCCACCCATTTCCGTAAAAAATATTATCTCCAAGAACCATTGCACAAGAGTCACCAGCAATAAATTCCTCTCCTAAAAGAAAAGCCTGAGCTAGTCCATCTGGAGAGGGCTGTTCACAATAACTTAAATGAATTCCAAAGTTTCTTCCATCTCCTAAAAGTCTCTCAAAATTTGGAAGATCTTGTGGTGTAGAAATTAATAAAATATCCTGAATCCCAGCTAACATAAGTGTTGAAAGTGGATAATAAATCATTGGTTTGTCATATACTGGAAGTAACTGTTTTGATGTAACCATTGTTAATGGATACAGTCTTGTCCCCGATCCACCTGCCAATATAATTCCTTTCATTTGTTCCTCCTAATGAATTTACTTTGATAAAATCCATTTAAAAAATAGGGTGAAAGCCCTTTTAACCTCAACAATACTCTTTTGTTCTCCTGTAAATAATAACCATAGTATTCGACTTACTATTTCTATGGGAATCATTGTTGTTATCAAAGCTGCTGCTAAAACTCCCTCTTGTTTAAAAAAATATTTCACTCTACTTTGCCACTCGTAAAACAGACGTTTATCCTTTACTGTTTCTGAACTGATCTGTCCTATATGAACTGCATGGGCATCTGCTAAATAATACGTTAAGTATCCATTTTCCTTTAGTCTTTTACAAAAGTCCACTTCTTCATAATATACAAAAAACCGCTCATCGAATCCGTTTAACTTCCAGTAAACTTTTGCAGGCACAAGAAAAAAAGCTCCTATCACTTCTTCTACTTGTCTACTTTCTTTATGATCCCATTCGAGCATAAAAAGATTACAGCGTTTGATTATTTTTGAAACCCCTAAACACTTTGCTAAATAATATCTTTTTTTAGGAAGTCTTGAACAACTTCTTGCAATCTCTTTATTTCTATCATAAAGTTGGATTCCTAATGCACCTATTTTCTTATTTTTTTTCTGATTTAAAAATTCGAAACATCTATCTAAAGCATCAAAGGCAAGTTTTGTATCTGGATTTAAAAATAATAAATAGTTTGCCTTTATCATTTTTGCTCCTTGATTACAAGCCTTTGCAAATCCTCTATTTTTTTGATTTTTAATTATATGAATAAGCTTTTGATTTGGAAGTGTAGAAAGCAGTTTTAAAGAATGATCTGTAGAAGCATTATCTACTATAATTATCTTTGTGATAGAAAAATTTTGGCAGGTAGATTGTAGAATCGACTGAACGCAGTAAGCTAAAGCATCTTTTGTATTCCAATTTACAATTACTATTCCAAGTTCATTCATAATTACCTATATTTCTTTCTATATGATATATTTAAATCTATACATTTGTGTTACACATCAAATTTATCCAAAAATTTCTATGCCTACTTGCTAAAAATTTCTTTTCCCAATCTTTTCTCCCCTGACAAGCCATTTGCTTCCATAATATTTTTTCTGTACTGAGTCGAATAATTGCTTCTTTCAATGCTTCATTTCCTGAAACAAGAAATCCATCTGTTCCATTTATAACAACTTTATGATTAAATCCAACATCGGAAGCAATGGTTGGAATACCTGCTGAAAGATACTGTACTCCTTTAAATCCAGCCTTTCCGCGAGTATATGGAGTATCTTTAAGTGGCATAAGACCAATATGAGATTGCTTCATATATTTAACAGCTTTTTCTCTGCTCCACAAAATATTAATTATTCTAATATTTGAAAACGTTTGTGTTATTTTTTCATTACATACACAATAGAGAAAAATCTGTTTATTTGTTTCTATGCTAATCTTTTCTGCTGCCTTTTCAATGATAGGCAGTATAGTTTCTAGTTCTGGCAAATTTGCTCTACTTCCAATCCAAATTAAACGAATCTTATGATCATATAATTGTTCTCGCCTTTTTATCCAATCTGAGATATTTTCTCTTTCTAGTCTTAAATCTGTCGTTGGAAGTAAAATTACTTTTTCCCATACTTCTTTTTCTAAGGTACTTCTAAGATACTCTCCTGTAACAACAATTTTTTCTGCCATCTGTTGTAAAATCTGTTTTTCACGTTTCGTAATTTCTTGATCTAAAATAATATTGTCGTCAAAATCCCAAATAACTCTTTTCCTTTTAAGATAACGTGCTAAAATCAGTCCTAAAATTTTAGGGCATCTTCTTGCAAAGAATCTACGATTTACAACTACTATTTTTGCATGAAAGATAAGACAATCATATAAAAAGAAAAAAAGTGTCCGTACTATACTAATTGTAGCAAGTAAAAATACTTCTAAATATCCTCTGTGTGATTTATCATAGTACCAACGATATAACCATGCTGGTATACTTTCTGCAATTTTTATTTTCTTTTTTGATACGTTATAAAAATATTGATATAAACGATAATAAGAAGACGGATCTTCTTTACTTTTTATATAAAGAATTACTTTTTCCATTTTCTTTTTATTCCATTTCCATTAAAACAATTCTATTTTTACTATTTTTGTAAATTTATCCTGTAACTCCCTGATATATTTTCTTCATTTGTTCAGAAATCTTTTCTATTCCAAATTCCTTTACACGATTAGCATTAAACTGTCCCATCTCTTTACACCGTTTTTTCTGTGACAATAAATAGTCTGCTGCTTTTGCAAAACCTTCTGCATCATCCGGTCTTATTAAAAATCCTCCCTTTCCTTGGACAATTAGTTCAGAGTTTCCTCGAATCTTTGACACAATAGCTGGAAGAGAGCAAGCCATCGCTTCCATAACGGCAACTGATCTCCCTTCTCTTTTTGATGCAAAAAGAAAAATATCACAACATTTCATCAATTCTGGTACATCTAAACGATATCCTGCAAAGATTACACGTTTTCTAATACCATACTTACCCGCCAATTGTTTTAGCCTTTTTTTCTCTGGCCCTTCCCCACAAATTAGTAGAGCACAATCTGACTGTTTCATTTTAGCAAGTGCTTTTATTAGTGTTTTTACATTCTTTCCTTCATTTAATTCTCCAGCATAAAAAAGTAAATGTGAAAATTTTTGTCTTAATGCTTTTTGTCTTTCTGTTCTACTAACTCGGTTTTGAAGTTCTTTTATATCAACGCCAACCCCCGGAACATAACAAAGCTCTCCTCCCTTTTTTAGTCGAAACGATTTGGCTCTATGGTAATCCTCTAAATTGATTGTGATTAGTCTATCTGTTAAAAGAGCAAGACAACGTTCTATTGGATAAAAAAAAAGCCAATTAAATAAAGGAGCACCTCTATAAAAATGAAATCCATGTGCTGTATAAAGTACTTGAATTTTCTCTTTATTTTTGATGCGATACTGCCATGTTGCAATTCTAGTGAGAAATCCCCCCATTGGAGTATGACAATGCACTAAAAAAAACTTTTCTTTTTCTAATAATTGATATAACTGACAATATGCCTTTATATTTTGATTTAATTGAAAGGGAGAGCGTACAAATTTTATTGAGTGACAAATTACTTTTGTATCCTTAAGAGTATTTGTACTATCTTGATAGACTAAATATTCAAAATTACTGGCGTAGTGCACTTCGTAGCCCAGACTTTGTAATAAATATACATTATTCATTTCAAATTTTGGTACAAATCCGCCTACCGTTGTAACGATTAACGCCTTTTTCATTGTCTATCATCTCTTTCTATCTATTTAAATAACTCGCAGTGCAACTGAAGTTTCCTTCTTCTTTACCCGTACCTTTTTCAAATTTGAAACTGGCAGCGGCAGGCGGCACTGTACCCAAGAAAAGTCGTCTGTTATTACAGACCTCTTTTCTTCCAAACATTTCTGCTGGATTTATGATGAAATATCCATTTTGAGTTTATGAATATTTATCATCTCCTATATAATATAACCCATCTAAATTTGAATGTCTTAAAAATCGCAGTCCTATATTTCTGGCTGCATTTAATGCAGAATTTCCTCTGTTTCCACAAGAACATATAAATAAACATCCTCCAAAATATCGAATCTTTGGAGAAAATCCGGGGTTATATTTTTTAATCTTTTCCCCACACTGACTACAAATATCTGAAATATGAATTGCTCTTACTGTGGTTGCTGCAATTCCTTTTTGTAACGCTTTATATTTTAACAATCGCATAATCTTTCTTCCCTGCCAGTCAAACTTTCCTGCCTTTAGATATGTCAATTTATTAAAATCTAAGCCTTTCTCATAAGTGGGCATTACTATGAGCTTGATTTTTCTTTCTTCGCAAAATGTCACTAACTGCCGACTTATTTTATGGGCATATAACATATTTAGATTTTCTATCTTTTTATAAAGTCTATCCTCAGCTTTTGTGCCTTTTTCATTTCTACTTTGTTGTATCTTCTTTATTCGCCGTAAAACTACCTCTCGTTTTTGCTTTAATTCATTTCCGCCTTTAAAATAACAACAATCCAACTGTTTTCCGTCTTTATTTAAGACTACGCCTGCTGCCATACAATTATTTGCAGGAAAATAAACAGCTAAAAAATATTCTTCTGCCTGAAAACGTTCTTGTATCTTTCTAGTATCATAAACTGGAAAAGAAAGTGGGATATGTAGCCATACTTGTTTTTCTTGGATATGAATAGTAGGGGAAAGTATTGTTGCATATACAGGAAAATTCCTTCCTGTATATCGAAATTTCTTCCAAATCCATTCTGTCCCATTGTAAAGTTTCAACTCGATTGAATCTGTTGTAAAATCACGATACATTCCTTTATAAAAGATGGGATCGACATGAAACTTTTCTGTTTTAGTAGGAGGATGTAAAATTACCTTTTGTTCCTTCCAATGTTGATATCTACTCTGATACCCCCTAGCCATACTAATTGCATGATTGATAGCTGCTCGTCTAAAATACATTGGAAGTTTTGGAAAGATAGATAATGGTGAGTTTTGCATCTTTCCCTGTTGTTTCATCTCTTTTGTACCAACAGTACGAATCTCTAATTCACGCAGTAAGTTGTGATTACTTAAATGAAATAAAGTAGGATCTTTTAGTAAAAGCTCATAATAAACTTTAAGAACCTGATTATAAAGTTTCTTGGTTTCGATTATCCAATCTAAATATTTCTCATATAATCTAACTTTATAAGTAACAGTAACCTGTCCTGATCGTTCCCATGCCATAAAATACACTCCAATTTATTAAAATACATAAAGGCATACTGGAAAATCAAAATATGTATAAAAAAGATTCACGTAATATTACATTACACGAACTTTCGTATTAGAATATAGCATAACTGGATATAAAATGCAAGTGCAAATATAAGAAAAAATTAAACTTTATCTAATAAATATACAATTTAATACTTTATTTTACTTTATAAAGCACAAAGAATCATGCTTTACTTTATTTTTTTAAAGATTAATGAGTAATTAATATATAAAATTATAGATTATAGATAAAAAAAGTTCGTGTAATGTAATATTACACGAACTTCTTTTATCTGTAAATTTTCACTT
>CAMUMG010000010.1 GCA_947089905.1 uncultured Lachnospiraceae bacterium | reverse complement strand
GTTGAATTCTTTTTGGAATTTCAAGGTTGTTTTACTGTTCAGTTATCAAAGTACACATTCTTGCTTTTACAATTAGCTCTATTAGTCTATCATAAGCTTCTTGATTTGTCAAGCACTTTTTTATTTATTTTTACTATTTTTAATTTATCAATCAGTAACTTTAATATTCTAACACAATGTTATCTATCTGTCAAGCACCTTTTTATTTTTTAATTTCTTACAGAATTTTCACTATATTAGTTTATTTATATGCTTCCTGATTTATGACAGCTTTAATATATTATCATACTTTAAATCTATTGTCAACTCCTTTTTCAAATTTTTTATGTAATTCTTGGGCAATCATCAAATCCGTCAACTACCCATCACCTAAAGGTAATAGGCTTGTAACTGCCCAGCCGTTATTACGGCTTGCACCTTCGACCTTTCATCCCCAATAAGTATTACTACCTAAAGTGGCGTTACATCATAGGGTGGTTGACAACACCCTTTACAGTAGAGTTTACTCAACTGTAACTGTACTAGGTACTTGACTTTCCTCAAGAAAGTTTATTCCCATACGGTACAGGTTCATAGCTCCAATACGACCATCATTAGATTTATATCCACAATTCTTACAAGTAAACAGATGTATTTTCTTATTACGGTTAGATTTTTCAATATGTCCACATATAGGGCAACACTGACTTGTATAAGCAGGATTAACCTTAATTACAGTAGACTGTTTTTGTTTAGCCTTATAGATAAGTTTCTGTTCAGCAAGTATAGTCTTAAAGTACATATAATATTAGTTACAAAATATCGAAAACAACTGCTTATAGGTGCTATTGACGAAAACGTAAAACAAAGGATTTTCGATATATGTAGTCTTAATGGATGGGATATCATTGCTATGGAAACTGACAAAGACCACATACATTTTTTAATAAGTTACGATATAACCGATAGGATATGTGACATTGTTAAAACGATTAAGCAAACAACAACTTATTATCTATGGCAGGAATATCCAAATTTTTTATCTAAACACTATTGGAAAAAGAAAATTTTTTGGTCAGATGGATATTTTGCCTGTAGCATAGGTGAAGTATCGTCAGCTATTATACAAAATCACATGGAGAATCAAGGATAATGGCTACAAATTTACAAGGCTTCCTCCCACCTCTTAAAAGAAGTGGGAGGAAGCCTATGGCAAACGAAAAGATTTATATGAAGAATTAAATCCTGACACCGATAAGGGTACGTTATTGGATACCTATAGAGGTAGGATTCATCTCTATCTGATATATCTAAAAAAGGAGATAAAATTATATCAATCCCTTTTATCGTTGAACAAGATGAACTGCAAAACCTCCTACTTCACCTTTTAAATAAATAAATGTCATTTTTTCATCTTTATATTTCGCACTATCCATATCAAATTCGACACCTTGTAAAGTCATATGATAAACCGCACGTTCCAAATAATTAGTTGCAACTGCTATATGACCATGTGTTCCACGATAAGGTGTCTTCATCACCTCAATTTCTGTTCCAGCAAAAAAAGAAATATTACCACTGTTTTTCACAAATCCAAAAAGTTTTTCAAAAGTTTCTGCCGTTTGTTCTGCCTCTTTCTCATTTGAACTATTAATGCCAACATGGCGTAGTTCAAATCCCAACATAGTATTAACTGCTTTTCTTGTCAATTCTTTAATTTTATCAAATTCTCCTGCATTAATGAAAGCATCGTTTACCATCCAGCTTCCGCCGCATGCTAAAACTTTTGGGAAATCTAAATAAGAATTCAAATTTTTTTCATTAATTCCACCTGTAGGCATAAACATCATATTTACATATGGTGCTGCCATTGCCTTAATTTTTGCCAACCCCCCGGAAGCTTCCGCAGGGAAAAACTTTACAGCCTCTAATCCGAATTCTAATGCCTGTTCAATATCTGTTGGACTAGAAGTTCCCGGAGTAATCGTTACTCCTTTTTCAATGCAATGCCTTACTACTTTAGGATTCAATCCAGGACTTACAATAAATTTTGCTCCGGCGTCTACTGCACGATCTACTTGTTCTATAGTTAAAACAGTACCTGCACCTACAAACATATCTGGGTATGCCTGTGTCATATTGCGGATTGCCTCCTCTGCTGCTGCTGTTCGAAATGTAACTTCAGCTACTGGCAGTCCCCCTTCACATAAAGCTTTTGCCAATGGTACAGCCATTTTAGCATCGTCAATCTTTACTACTGGAATAATACCAAGATTCTGGAATCTCTTTAATACTTCGTTCATCTTTTATACTCCTTTTCATTTTTCAAAATGTAAGTGCTTACAAATTGAGTATACTCCTGTTTCCTATTACTTTCAAGTATTCCCTGTAATGAATTAGATAATAACTAAAGCAATAATTTTGACAGATTTGTAATATACTTTAAAATTAGATTGTTATTATAAATTACACTGAGTAATTTACTTTGCCCAATCATGTCCATTGCATCTTGTCCCCACTGTGTTCCGCTACATGCAGTAAGAATTGTACATCCAATCCAAAGAAAAAGTAATCCCTGTAAAATACCGACTGCCAAACCTGCAAAATGATTTAATTCATTTAAAATCGGCAGTTTACTGATAATATCTAAAACAAAACAGAGAATATGAAGTCCAATTCGGACAAGTAGAAAAATTACAAAAAACACCATAGCATTTAATATAAAACATGCAATAGAATTAGTAAGGTATTGTGAAAAGCTTTCTGCATCTAAAGCCTGATAGATTTCTTCTTTATTATTATCAATTAATGACTTTTTTATTGATTCTGGCAATGGTAATTCTTCAATTATTTTGATTTGTTCATTTAATTTTTTTCCTGTGTCTTTTAAATTTAAAAATTCATCTACTTTTTGTGTATAATAATTCATAACTTTTTCATTTTTTTGCAGTGACTTACTAATTACCGGGCTAATCCAATATGCTAGTAATAATGCCACCATAAGAGAAAATAAAGAAAATATTGTTCTTATTAATCCTCTTTTCCAACCTAAAATTCCACTGAGTCCTAATATCACTATTACCCCTATCCACAAAGTATTCATTTTTCTCTCCATTTCTATATTACTTTTTGTTATCTAAAATTTTAGTTCTTTGCTTCAATTAACTTCATCAAATCCATCGTTCCATCTCCAATCAATAAATATTCATCTTCATTATTGATTGGATAGATCTGTTCTACATTTCTATCAAAGTTTCCTCTAAATTTTTCCTTACCATGTGTGGTATAAATAACGCAACTTAATCGACTGTAAAATACAATATCTTCTCCAGAAAGTAAGATTCGTTCAAAATCATCATTTATGATGATATCAAGTTGTTTTTTCCCATTAAAATTATAGAGCTGAACACGATGTTTTCCTTCATTAGATGTATTTTTTAAAACAACACAAATATAGGAATCACTCCATGTAATATGTTCTATTTTTTCTTCTATTGAAGTAATTGCCCTTGCCTTTGGAATTTCTTGCATAGTATATAATAAAAATCCATCATTTCGACACACTAATACAATATCATTTGTAAGAAATTCAATTTGCGGTGCTAATGCTTCCCCCTGCTTATAATTTCCTGCAATATGATCAAACATACTTTTTCCGACTTCTCCAAAGTTATAAAATGTTACCCAATTTTCCAAACTATCCTCTACCAGTCGCATATAGGAAGTTATCAACTTTTTTCCATCTTTTGAAATTGCAAGATCCAGTGGAAAACCATCGGTTAATACAGAAGTTTCTCCATTTGCAAGTGCAGTTCCTCCACTGACACTATCCATGCTATATAACTCTACATAATCTTTACCGACATTACTCATCATTACTGCTGCTACACCTTGTTGAGCAATATCAATATATGTAATATTATTTAAAACTTCAATTCGATTTGCTGTTCCAGAACCATCTATAATACAAAACTGCTTTCCCCCACGATCTGCTATTATGGCATAAGAGCCACTGACATCTGCTATTGGATCTTTCATATTATAAGTAACATTCCAGAGAGTCTGTCCACTTTGTGAAATTGCTTCTGCACCATCTCGATTAAACTTTAATAGTCCTGACTTATATGGCAGATAGGAGGTATCTGTTGTCATATTCCACTCTGCTTTTCTACTTAATCGATAGCTTTCATATGTTTTGCTTTTTTTAAGGAAGGCAAAAATTATAACAAAGATGGCTGCTAATACCATGAAAAGAGTTGAGAGCCTTAATACAAGCTTTTTTTGTTTCTTTCGCCTGTATTGCTCGGCTCTCATCTCCCCGCGTTTTATTCTCTCCATTCCAATATGTTTTCTCCTTTATATCATTTATGGTAATATGATTATAACTTATTTTATATGGGATGTATAGAGAAAGTATAAGAAATATTTTAGAAGGTATTGTTACAAAATGCAGAAATCATAGTTTGATAGAAATTTTTCTATGATTTCTGCATTGCTCATTATAGATATTGTTTTAGTAATTCTATTTTATCTAACTTTTCCCAAGACAAATCTAAATCTGTACGACCAAAATGTCCATATGCTGCTGTTTTTTTGTAGATTGGGCGTCTTAAATCCAACATTTTAATAATACCTGCTGGACGAAGATCAAAGTTAGAACGAATAATTTCAACTAATTTTTCCTCTGAAAGTTTTCCTGTCCCAAATGTATCAATATTGATAGAGGTAGGCTGAGCTACTCCAATGGCATAAGAAAGCTGAACCTCACATTTGTCTGCCAATCCAGCCGCAACAATATTTTTAGCAACATATCTTGCTGCATAAGCAGCGGAACGATCTACCTTTGTACAATCCTTTCCAGAAAATGCACCACCACCGTGACGAGCATATCCACCATAAGTGTCTACAATAATCTTTCTTCCAGTTAAACCACTATCACCGTTAGGTCCTCCAATAACAAACCTGCCTGTTGGATTAATATAAAACTTTGTTCTTTCATCAATGAGTTCTTTCGGAAGAACCGAATCGAAAACATATTTCTTAATATCTTTATGAATTTGTTCCTGTGTTACATCTGGATCATGCTGAGTAGATAATACTACTGCATTTAAGTGAACTGGTTTTCCCTGCTCATTATATTCCACTGTCACTTGACTTTTTCCATCTGGTCTTAAATAGGAAAGTGTTCCATCCTTTCTTACTGCAGAAAGTTTTTTGGTCAATTTATGGGCTAAAGAAATAGGATATGGCATATATTCTTTTGTTTCATTCGTTGCATATCCATACATCATTCCCTGATCTCCTGCCCCTATTGCCTCCAAATCTTGTTCGGTCATTGTATTTTCTCTTGCCTCTAATGCTTTGTCTACTCCCATTGCAATATCTTTGGATTGTTCATTCAGTGCCACAATAACTCCACAAGTATTTGCATCAAATCCATACTCCGATCGATCATAACCAATTTCTCGAATAGTATCTCGAACGATCCTTTGAATATCAACATATCCCTTTGTTGTAACTTCTCCCATAACTAAAACAAGTCCTGTTGTAATAGCTGTTTCACATGCTACTCTGCTCATTGGATCTTGTATTAATAGTGCATCTAAAACTGCGTCTGAAATCTGATCACAGATCTTGTCTGGATGTCCTTCTGTTACGGACTCCGATGTAAATAATAATTTCTCGTTCATACATTAACCTCATTTCTTTATAGATTTTTTTATTGGAGTCCCCCTTTTAGTAATCGAAATAAAAAAGTCCGCTTAAGCGGACTGATCTACAAATAATCAAATCCCCTTATTGTTCGATTACTCGCTCAACTTAGCACCTTCCACTTAGGGGGTTGCCGTGATTTCACAGAGTCTTTACTCTCCATCACTCGGAATAAGAGAAATTTAAAACTATTCAATTTTACCTTAGTACAATTTATTCTACTAGATACAAACTAATCTGTCAAGAAATTTTTTATTCTTGTCTACTTATTTGAAGTAGCCGATCAGAGATTACTAATACTTCTTTAAATGCTGCTTCTACATGTTGTGCAAGTACTATCTGCTGTTGAATAGCTTGTTGAATAGACTCAATCTGTTTTTGTGACTGACTTATAATATCGTTCATTCCATCTGCCATTTCTGAAACTTTTTGCTGATGTTCTACATTAACTATAATATTTTGTTGCACATTGTCTACTCTTTGACTGGACTCTTCCTGTAGTCTTACTAAATTTCCGGCCTCTTTTTTAGCATCTTCTATTTCAGAAATTCCTGCTGTAACTAATTCTCCATTTTGAATAACTGCAATATGTGTTTCCTCTACATTTTGATTCATATGGGTGATTTGTTGCACAATATTTTTAGTTGCTTTACGGCTTTCTGCTGCCAACTCTCCAATCTGAGAGGCTACCACAGAAAATCCTCTTCCATGTTCCCCTGCACGTGCTGCTTCTATAGAAGCATTTAATGCCAGCATATTCGTTTGACCTGCAATTTTTTCTATTGTATCTGTAAAAGCAGCAATCTCTTGGGCACTACTTCCTAACTGTAGTACCTTTTTTTGAATGGATTCACTAGAATATCCAATTTGCTGTATAGATTCCACTGCCAACTGCATCGTTTTAATATAATTTTGTGTTTTTTGATAAGAGTTAGAAGCAAGTTCAGACATACTTTTAGTATGCTCTAATGTCTCCTGCATAGTATCTTTCATTGTTTCAATACTGTTATTAGTAACATGAACTTGTTGCAAAGTATCTTCACAACCTGTCATTGTCTTATCTGCTTCTTGCTCAATTACTTTATTATTCTTTACAGTATTATCAATGGCAGCTTTTAAATTTTCCATAACATCTGAAAGTTGAATAGATGCCTCTCCACAATCACTTAATATCTGTTTTACTCGTTCTGTATTATGTAAATTTTCTAAGATCCTTCTTGCCCTTGCCGCAAGACTGATAAATACAGCAGACATAGCAGCATATTCCATTGTATAACCCATTGCGTAACCAGTAAACCATGACATTCTAGGCTCATCATATAATGGCACATTTCCCGATCTTAAATATAGGGCTATTATCAATCCAATATATCCGATTAAGGCTGTACGTATTGTAAATTTTTTATCAAAATACATACAACTTAACGCTAATGGGAGTGCATAAGTTATATAAATACCAATATGATGGTTAGCTGCCATCAGTACAATAAAAAATGCCACTGCTAAAATACTGTAGTTTTTAATAAAGATAATGGATACTCGAAGTTTATACAAAATCATAGGGGAGAGCGTACATATCAGTCCAACAGGTACGACTCGAAGTAAATAGGAAATAGAAACACTAAAAATATGTGTTGCTGATAAAATAAAAAGTGCTGGAAATATCAAAGTCATACCCATTAACACTTTACAGATTAAAAAACTGACTTCCGCATCATTTTTTTCAAAAAATGTTTTGTTCCCCATATGATTTCCTCCATGTTGTATTATATTGCTTCTGCGGTAAATCCAATGTCTGCTAATTCTTCAATAGCAGTTGCCACATTTTCCTGTGTGCCATCAATTTGTACCGTTTTCGTTTCCAAATCTACACTGTGTTGGATATTTACTGCCTCAAGTGCTTTATGAATACGTTCTACACAATGATTACAGGACATTTCTTTTACCTTTAATGTTGTCATAATTCTCCTCTTTTCTGTGTGACTCTTTATTTCATAGAACAAGTTTGTGGACGTCACACAAACACAAACTTACTATATTATCAATCTATCATAATTATTTTAAAGATACAAGATTATTTTATAAATTTTCTAAGCAGCTCTAATAATTCATCGATTGCCTCTTCTTTTCCCTTTTGTATATCATCTACTACACAAGTTTTTATATGATTTCCAAGTACATTTCTGGAAAAAGAATTTAATGCCGATTGCACTGCAGATACCTGAGTTAAAATATCTACACAATAACAATCTTCTTCTACCATTTTACGAATTCCTCGAATCTGTCCCTCTATTCGATTCAGACGATGAATGAAATCTTTTATTTCTTCTTCCTTTCGATGTTTCTTTCGTGAACCTATCTGTATACATTCTAATTCTTCTAAATTTTCTTCGTTTTTATCCATATTCTATCTCATTTCTGTGCTTTTTGCACTAAGTTGTTTCTTCTATTTATGAAGATAAAACCGTCTTACAATTTTGCTCTACGTAATCTCAGAGCATTACCTACTACAAAAACAGAACTTAGTGACATTGCAAATCCTCCAATCATAGGACTAAGTAGTGTACCATTAATTGGATATAGAAGTCCTGCCGCAACTGGAATTCCAATAGAGTTATAAAAAAATGCCCAGAACAGATTTTGTTTGATATTACGAATAGTAAGTCTACTTAAATGGACTGCCTTATATACATCCATTAAATCCGAACGCATTAATACAATATCTGCTGAATCAATAGCAATATCACTTCCATTTCCAATCGCCATTCCGATATCTGCCTGAACTAATGCAGGAGCATCATTGATTCCATCTCCAACCATCATTACCTTTTTCCCTTGTTTTTGCAAGGTTTCTACTGCTGCTGCCTTTTCCTCTGGAAGTACTTCTGCAATTACCTCGTCTACTCGTGCTTGTTGTCCAATATATTCTGCAGTCAGTCTATTATCTCCTGTGAGCATATATACTTTTAAACCGAGCTGCTTTAAGGAATCCACTGCGTTTTGGCTGCTGTCTTTTATTGCATCTGCTACACTGATAATACCTTCTAATTTTTTTTCGATTACAACAAACATTGGTGTCTGACCTTTCGCAGCAAGTTTTTTTGCTTCCTGTGTAAAAAAATCCTGTTTTGTTTGATCTAAAGAAATTCCCAGATGATCTAACAATTTTCGATTACCGACCTGAACTTCCTGTCCTGTGGTTAAAATAGCGCAAGCTCCCATTCCTGAAAGGTTTTTAAATTCTTTTACTAAGTTTTGTTCTAAGACATTTCTATCCTGTGCTTCCCTTACAATAGCAAGTGCAAGAGGATGTTCACTTCCTGCTTCTGCTGCCGCTGCTATCCTAATCAATTCAGTCTGAGAATATGTTTCAGAAATAACCTCCATTACACGCGGTTTTCCCTCTGTAATTGTCCCAGTCTTATCTAAAACAACTGCATCTACTTTATGCGTTAATTCTAGTGCTTCTCCACTTTTAATTAAAATTCCATGGCTTGCCGCAAGTCCAGTCCCTACCATAATTGCTGTTGGCGTTGCTAATCCAAGGGCACATGGACAGGCAATTACAAGAACAGAAACAAAAATATTAATTGCAAATGCAGCTCCATGTCCTGTAAGAAACCATATGAAAGCCGCTATGAAAGCAATTCCCATCACAGTGGGAACAAAATATCCCGCTACCTGATCTGCTACTTTAGAAATAGGAGCTTTTTTTCCCTGTGCTTCTTCCATCAACTTTACAATTTTAGATAATGTTGTTTCATTTCCAGTTCGTGTTACTTCCATTTGAAACATTCCTTCAAAATTTAAACTTCCACCTATCACTTCACTTCCCACTACTTTTTCTACAGGAATACTCTCTCCTGTTAGCATAGACTCATCTACACTACTACTTCCACTGGATATAATACCATCTACAGGTACTTTCATTCCTGCTTTTACCCGTACAATATCTCCTATACGAAGTGTTTCAGAAGGTACTTCCCTTTCTTCGCCATCTACTAAAAGAATCGCTGTATCTGGAGCTAATTCCATCAACTTTTTAATTGCTTCTGAGGTCTTTCCTTTACTTCTCTTTTCTAAATACTTTCCTAACATAACCAATGTAACTACTACAGCCGCCGATTCATAATATAAAAAATGTACTTTATGTGGATCAGAAGGAATCATCAGTGTCATAACAAGACTATATAGAAAAGCTGCTGAAGTTCCAACTGCAACCAAAGAATCCATATTCGGATTCTTGCGAATTAATGTATGAAATCCTTTGATATAAAAATTTCTTCCAAAGTAAAGAACGGGAAGCGTAAGAATTAATTGTAATACTGCAAATCGTAGTGGGTGAACTTCCATCTGAATTATTTTTGGAAGCGGAAGTTCAAATGGAAGCATATGTCCCATTGCTAAATACAATAATGGAACAGCAAATAAAATAGCCCAAGTTAAACGATGTTTTGCTTCTTTTAAACTTTCCTCTTTCTCCTTTTCTTCCTTTTGACGTTCTTTTTTACTTTCTGTAGCAAGGCTGATTCCAAAACCCGCTTTTTCTACCTTTGCCATAATCGTTTCGGGAAGTACCTGTGCTTCATCATATACAATATCCATCCGTCCTGTTGTTAAATTGACATCACTTTTTATTACACCCGGAAGACGTCTGGTAACACGTTCTACAGCACTGCTACATGCAGCACAAGACATTCCTTCAATTTTATAAATTTCCTCTTTCATTGATTTACTCCATTTCTACACATAATGCTGTGCTTTTTGTAACTAAAATAATATACCCCTATAGGGTATATTACGCCTAATTCTTGTTTCTGTCAAGTCAAAAGTATCATATTTTTTTATATTTTATCCGATAACTTTCTTATAATTTCTCTTTTCAGTACATTGACTTTCTATTCTGAATTCACTATAATTTACTTAAAGATACTATTTATATTTATCAGACGAGGGGAGAGGTACAACATGAAAACCCAAAGAATACCTACTAGCCAAGCAGCTCCTGGCATGATAGTTGCAGATGATGTTTACACCTTCAATAACCAGCTTATTATTTCTGCTGGCACAAGCTTAACGGATAAAATGATTACCCGCTTGAAATTTTATTCTATTAAAAATGTTCTTATTTCCTTAGCGGAAAATTCAGATGGTATCTCGCCGGCTCCATTTATTCGAGAGACCTACTCTGAACAAGTAAAAAATACAATTGAATTTAAACAGTTTAATGAAAATCTTGTTAATACTTCGGATCAATTTAAATCTAAACTAAATGATATTATTGTAGACCAGTCAAAAGAAATTGATACAGATGAACTTCTTAATGATGTTGGAAATGTATTGAATAATGTTAGAAATGGCATACATATGTTTGATATGCTACACTGTATGAGAGAATATGATGATGAAACTTATGTGCATAGTGTGAATGTAGCTCTAATTTGTAATATTTTAGGAAGATGGCTACATTTTACTAGAAAAGATCTTGATACTGTTACTCTATGTGGTTTACTACATGATGTCGGAAAGATTTTAACTCCAAAAGAACTGATCTCAAAACCAGGTGTACTTTCAGCCGAAGAATATGAAACGGTTAAACTACATACTTTAAAAGGATATAATGTTCTTCGTGAAAAGCATCTAAATATTCATATACAGATGGCGGCTATGATGCACCATGAACGTTGTGATGGTAGTGGATATCCAATGGGTATTAAGGGTGATCAGATCGATCAGATGGCAAAAGTTGTAATGATCGCCGATGTTTATGATGCAATGACTTCTGCACGTGTTTATCGTGGACCTCTTTGTCCTTTTGAGGTTATCCATGTCTTTCAGTCAGAAGGTCTCATTAAATTTGATCCAAAATATATTATGACATTTTTAGATCATGTAAATTCTACTTATTTGGGTTATCGTGTTCGTTTAAATGATCAGAGGAAAGGAACAATTATTATGATGGACAGAAATAATATGTCAAGACCTGTCATAGAATGTGGCAATCAATATATTGATCTTTCCAAAGAAAACGATTTATTTATAGAGGCAATCCTATAATTCTATTTTTTAATACAAGAAAAAAGAACGATGTTTTCAAATACAGAAAACATCGTTCTCTTTTCTATTTCAACAAGCCTTTAGTTTAAACTTTCTTACTGCTTTTTCATCATTTGCATCTATTTTTTCCATAACAGCACCCAATTCACAAAGTTTGCTTTCAAAATCTTCATATCCGCGTTCCACATATTCTACTTGTTCCACTACAGTATATCCCTCTGCTACTAATCCCGCAATGACAAGTGCTGCCCCTGCACGCAGATCCGGAGCACTCACAATTGCCCCTGTTAAAAGATCTACTCCATCAATAATCGCAGTAGTCCCTTCTACTCTTATAGAAGCACCCATTTTTGCCAATTCATCTACATACTTAAAACGATTTTCAAAAACGCCTTCTGTTACAATACTCGTTCCTTCAGAAATCGCAAGAAGAGTAGAGATCTGTGGCTGCATATCAGTTGGAAATCCAGGATAAGGAAGCGTTTTAACTTGAGTATGACCTAATCGTTTCGTTGCTACGACGCGAATAGAATCATCAAATTCTTCTACTTGAACTCCTATTTCTTCTAATTTTGCAGTAATTGCCTCTAAATGTTTCGGAATTACATTCTTAATTGTAACATCTCCCTTTGTTGCAGCTGCCACTAGCATAAATGTACCTGCTTCAATTTGATCTGGAATAATAGAATAAGTGCTACCATGTAATTTTGGTACACCTTTGATCCGAATGACATCGGTTCCTGCTCCTTTGATATTTGCACCCATACTATTCAAAAAATTGGCAACATCTACAATATGCGGCTCTTTTGCTGCATTTTCAAGAATTGTCAGTCCATCTGCTAAAACTGCTGCTAACATAACATTAATGGTAGCTCCAACTGTTACCATATCAAAATAAATATGGCTTCCTGTTAGATGTTTTGCCTCTGCCTGAATCAAACCATACTGAATTTTTACTACTGCTCCAAGAGCCTCAAATCCTTTAATATGCTGATCAATAGGACGACTTCCAATATTACATCCACCCGGAAGTGCCACTTGTGCCTGTTTATACTTTCCAAGTAATGCACCAATTAAATAATAAGAGCCGCGAATTTTTCGAATATACTCATTCTCTACATTCATGCAGCTAATATTTCCACTACACATCCGGACAGAATGTCGATCCAATCGTTCTACCTTTGCTCCGATATCCTCCATTGTCTGTAACATTACATTAATATCTCGAATATCCGGAAGATTTTCTATTACTACTGGTTCATCTGTCATAACTGCCGCAGCCAAAATTCCCAATGCTGCATTTTTTGCTCCTCCAATTGTTACCTCTCCTGCAAGTGCCTTCCCGCCTTTTATAATATATTGCTCCATCGCACACCTCGATTTATCAGAATTCCGGCTTTTATTATATCCTACGGACAGCCGCGGTGTCCGTTCCCTATTTATGTATAATCTATTTTTTCATTCAAACTTGAAACCGGATTATTATGCCTTGTTTTTTATTCGAATACTGCATATAGATTATAACACAAAGTTTGTATTTGTAAATCTTTTTTTACATTGAAAATGCCTGTATTTTAGCGGTTCTTAGACTTCTACCGTCAAAAATACAAGGCATCCTATGAAATTTACTCTATTCCCCGCGTCAATTCACAAATAATGCGTTCTGTCATTTCTCGAATACTTTTTTCTTCAGCATTTATCGTTATATGAGCATATTTCTCATAAAGAGGACATCTTTCCTCATAAAGTGAATATAAGTCCTGTCCCTGTTTTAGCACAACACCCCGCTCATTCAGATCTCCCAATCGCTCTGAAATTGCTTCACAACTTAATTTTAAATAGATCACTGTGCCTATCTGTCTTAAATGCTGCATAGCTTTTAAACCATAAATCACACTTCCCCCTGTTGCGATTATGGTATGTTCACAGTCAATTTGAGCATTGACACGATCTTCAATTTCTAAAAATCTCTCTAATCCATCCTCTGCAATAATGTCCTTTAATAATCTTGATTCCTGTTCTTGAATTAAAAGATCAGAATCCATAAACTGAAATCCAAGTACTTTTGCAAGTACTACTCCAACTGTACTTTTTCCACAACCCGGCATACCAATTAAAATCAGATTATCTCTCTTGCTTTCCATTATCTTTTCTCCGTTCGTTATCTACAGAAAACCCAAATCTTTCAAAATATCTATCCAAGTTAAAATCTTCTCCATAAGAACAGGCAATCAATCTAGCACTACTACTTCCCCATTATATCTATTTTACGCGGAAAATGGGAATTCTGCAACCAGAACATTCTTTCGAATTTCTAATAAGAAAACATTTTAGAGAAATACTATCATTTTTTATAAAGATATGATATAATTAACAACAAGGATTCCCCTTCCTCTTAGGTAGGGGAGGATTGCTAGAAACAAGTATAATGGCAGCAGCGGGCGGAGCGAAAGTGGCATCCCCTACTGCCATGAAGCAACCCACATCATTGTCTTGCTCTTAACTGCCGCGAGTGGATTGAAACAATTAACACCTCAACGAAAGTGAGTTGATACTATGCCATCTAATTATATCGATATTGAATCAGGTACAAACGGTGCCGAAAAATTGGTTAAGCAAAATCTAAAATTTCGTACTGGAAAATTTGTCTGGAGAATTAAATTTAATATTCCTCTTAATCCTGCTACTGTCAACAATATGAATTTATATGTCACTACATTAAACGACGCTCCATTAAAGACCTCCATCCGATATGATACTGCTGATAATTATATTGAAATTGATCCGCTTGAACCCTATGCTCAAAATGAATCCTATGTTTTAAATATCAGCAAAAATGTGGAATCTAAAGGTGGACAGCGTTTAAAAAATGATTTCCGTGTACAATTTCGTGTTTAATCTTTTTGGAGTTAGGAGTTGTCGCATTAAGAATCAAATTTTGTATCCGATTTCCTTAGTGCGACAACTTCTAACTCCTTATTTATTTCTATTTTTCTTCACTACTTATAAATATTTTATCAGCATTTTTTATATCCTCAGAACAAACTGTCATTAATTCAGTTGCTTCAAACTTTCCATTCATACTCATATCTAACAATAATTTTGAGTTTCGTATCTCTGTCTGTTCCATAACAAGATAAGTAAACGAACGGAGTGTTTCCCATAAAAGTTCACTTTTTTGTTGCTGCATAAATTGTTTAATTCTTTCTAAAAATAAACGATACGCCGATTCTTCTATCTCATAATCTGAATCTTGCATCAGACCATATGTCAATGCCATCCAATCCTGTGCTGAGTATTTATGTAAATAAAACTTACTAAAAAATACTGACTCAAACTCCTTTTTCATTCGAAATAGTTTTACAAACTCGGATCGATCATCTACTAATATTACTCCAACAGATTCTCCAAACTGACGACAAAACCAAAGAAGCTCCCCTACTTTTTCTGGTTTTAAAGCTCCAACATGATCTACAATCAAACAGCACCCCTTTAATTGCTGCCCTGTCTTTTTTAGACTGATCTGATTTAGTTTTTGTCCTTGAATTAAAGCAGTATTAGAAGAAGAAATCATTCCCAATCGACGTAATGCTCTAGCTAACTTCTTTGCCAATTCCATCTGTCCATAGATAGAAGAATCCTCTCTTCCAATAATAATTCTTGCCTTTTTCTGTTGTAAAATACGCTCTAAATTTGAAATTAATAAAGTACGAACTGAACTCATCAAAGCAAAACTTCCAAATAACCCTTCTAAACTCTCCTGTTTTTGTTGTAAAATTTGATATAACAGCCCCTCTTCTGGAAGTTCTTCTAGTAAAATAAGTTCTTCCTGTAAAGAATCTTCCTCTATCTTTTCTGATGTTTCAGGTTCAGATTTTGATTCTAGTTCTTCTTTGCTTTTTGAATTCTGCTCTGATTCTAATGGCTCTTTAACTTCAGATTTTGATTCCAGTTCTTCCTTGCTTTTTGAATTCTGCTCTGATTCTAACGGCTCTTTAACTTCAGATTTTGATTCTAGTTCTTCTTTGCTTTTTGAATTCTGCTCTGATTCTAATGGCTCTTTAGGCAAAGGGGTTGCTTCTTTTGACCAGTCTAAATTTGTTACCACTTCATCTAAATTATTTAAAACGTCTAAAAAAAGTTCATCTTCTGAAGCAGTAGTCTGTTGCTTTTGTTGCGATTCAAAATCTGTTTTTGGCACTTCTAACCGTTCTTTTGCTACTTCTGCACTTTTCTTTGATTCTCTTTTTGATGTTTCTGATTTCCCTTTCTCTTTTGTTTTTTTCGCTAATAGCTCCCGATAGGTAGGTACTTTTTCATATGCCTCTTGTTTTTTTCTCTCACTTCTTCCCATTAATAATCCAAAAGTATTCAGTGGTTTTGAATTTGGATCCTTTTCTGATTTTTGTTTAGAATCTGATTTTTCTTCAGAAGTTGATTCCGGAACTTCTTTTTGTTCAGAATTTTGTTTTTGTTCGGAACTTAATTTTTGTTCAGAACTTAAATTAAATTCTCTATTCTGTTCAGATTCAGACTCTAATTTTTCGGTTTGTTCTATATCTCTTTCTTGTTCAGAACTTAATTTTTCTTCGGAACTTAATCTTTGTTCAGAACTTAAATTAAGTTCTTCATTTTGTTCTGATTCGGTCTTTCTCTCGTCTTCTACCTTTTTTGCAGCTTCTTCTACTTTCTTTAAAATTTTCTCTTTTTGACTGCCACTTAATACCCGTCGCATCTCCTCTGCAAATCGCTTAGAATCCTGTCCAGCTAAAGTTACATCTAAATCCCCTTTATAATAAGCACGAAGTGCCTTTGCTCTTTCTACATACTCTCCCTGACCAAACCACAAAATTAAATCTTCACACTCTTTCACACACTTTTCTACATTACCTACTTTATGATACATCTTAGCAAGTTCGTATACCCAGTGTTCCATATATTCCGCTTTTTTTAGTTTTTCTAATGTCTGAATTCGATCCTCTATTGGCTTTTTTTCTAAACGATCCAACTGATAGCGAAAAATATACTGATAAACATCATCAGGTGCAAGACGAATAAATTTCTTCAAATACTCTTCTGCCTCTTCTGTCTGTTTTAACCGAATTGTTGTATGGATTAACTGCCAGAGAACTCTTCGAGAACCCGTTTTCTCATAGATCATCTGGAAATATTGTTTGGCGGTTTCATACTCCCCATTTTGAAAATATGCCTCTGCGATCACACTAAAATCAGACATATTCTTAATTCGTTCTATTGGAATTGTCTTAGCAACTCTCAGAGCCTCTTCATCGTGTTCTAGTTGAAGTTCCTTTCTAACCTTTTCTATTTTTACAATAGTATGATACCGTTTCATTCTATCCTTCTTTCTGTACTCATCCGGCAGAACAGATAAGCCTTACGTTTTATTCTCTGTATATTCTATATATAGCTGTTCCAAAGATACCTTTTTTCCATCTCTTTTTAAAGCCTTTTCTAATATTTCGTTAAAAACACTTTTTCCCTGAACCAGAATACATATTCGATTGCAAATTTTTTCAATTTCCTCCATCGAATGACCTACATATAAAACCCCTGTTCCTTCTGAGGCCAATTCTCTAACTGCCTCTAAAATCTGTCCTCTTGATTTTAAATCAATACCAACGGTCGGCTCATCCATAATTACAAGCTCTGGGTGATGTAATAGTGCAACCCCTATATTTAGACGCCTTTTCATACCTCCAGAATAATTTTTTACCTGTATTTTCATCATTTCTTCTGTAAATCCAATAATATCCATAATCTTACTTCGTTGTTTTTGAAGTATTTGTCTTTCTATATGATATGCTTTTGCCCAAAATTCTATATTATCTTCACCTGTTAATGTTTCATATAATGCGATTTCCTGCGGAACAAATCCAAGGCTTTTACGGATCTCTTTCGGATGTTTTACAATATCGATTCCATTGAAAAAAATTGTACCACTATCTGGTTTAATCAAGGTAGCAATCATTGAAACAGTAGTTGATTTTCCTGCACCGTTTGCTCCAATCAAACCAAATACATCTCCATGTTCCAACCGAAAAGATAGATCATCTACTGCTTTGATCTTTTTATATGTCTTTTTAACATGTTTTAATTCTAACATTGATTATAGTCCCCTTCCATATATGTTCCGCCGATTTTATATTATATACTAAGAATTTTATAATTACAATATTACTATCTTGCATTAAGAAATAAGATGTGCTATAGTAATGCTGTCGTGGGATTCCACAAAACAAATAATATATGGTAATGGCAGAGTAAGTCATTGTGAGTTATGTGCCAGTGAAACGGGGAGTTGTTCACCGGACGAAGTGTTATACTATCCATAATACGCTGTACAATGTCTGCATCCCGCTGCCACATAAAAGATAAGACTTGATCTCCTTTTTTGTGGCAAAATGCCGCCATGAAAGGAGTTTTTTTATGAAAACAAAAAAAATGATACTAAAGGCATTATTTATCGCTATGCACGTCGCATTATGCTATGTTTCTATCAACTTCGGAAATATGGTTATTACTGCAGCCGGTCTTCCAATTATTATTGGTGCAATGATGTTTGGACCTATATCAGGATTAGAAATTGGTCTTATGGGCAGCTTTCTAAATCAGATGTTAAAGTATGGTTTTACTGCAACAACAATACTTTGGATTCTTCCTGCTGGAGTAAAAGGGTTACTTATCGGCGCTTACGCAAAACATAAAAAATATAAATTAAATAGAAAACAGATGATATTTATTATTGCTTTAAGTGCTGTTATTGTAACAACTATGAATACCGCTGTTATGTATATCGACAGTAAGCTATATGGATATTATTCTTTTGTATATGTATTTGGTGCAATTATTCCACGTTATATTTCAGGAATTCTTACTTCCATCGTTCATCTTGCTATTATTGAACTATTGATGAAGCGAATTTCCATTTTTGGATTAAATAATCAGATAAGTGAACTTTAATGAAAAATTATATTATATTGGTAGAACATTTTTTAGGTAAAAAAGAATGTAGTGATATAGAAGAGTTAAAATCTGTATTAAAGATTAGAAACTCAAAAGAAAGTAATGAATTTATTATAACAACTGTGAAAGAATATCCTTTTTTAACTTTGACTGTGAAAGAAGCTTTTGCACTTCTACATTACTTTGAAAATGGTGATGGTTCTGTTTATATTGCCATCGGCAAAAATAATTCTTTAGATCCGAATGGAAATACTGTTTTTTATTCCTGTACACAAACACAAAAAATACACATGGATAATTTGTTTGTTTTAAACATTTCTGATGCTCAAACAGCCGCAGAAGAATTTTTTGGAAATCATGAAACACTTCCCAAAAGTGTTTCATGGGAACCTTTATGGATAAAATAAATAATCATAAAAAGTTTCTGAAAGGGATCATATTATGATTTATCGAGTTGATGAATTAACAGAGAATAAAATAAATCCTATTACTAAACAGGTGTATGATAATTCGTGGATTATCTTAATACTTACAGATAGTAAAGACTATCAGAAAATGTGTGGAAGTAGTGATTGTTGTGCCTACACAATAAAGGTCAGTCGCTTTCAATGTAGAGATTGGAAAATGGCAATCTGCGACTTCATAGGTTTTAACCAAGCAAATGAAAAAAATGCAGTTTTAGTAATATCAGAAACAGATCTAAAGACTGCTAAAAGTTATTATGCCCACCATAAATATAATGATCCTTTTCTTCGTGAAAATGAACCTTCTATTTTAGTTCATAGTACATCTATGAATAATTGGAAACACATTAAACAAGATGCAATGTTAAAGAGTTGGAACAGACTCAAAACGGAAAGAGTTATTGCCGAAAAACAACCTATTGGAATGATACTTGGAGATCCAACAGATTTTAGTGACTATATTATGTTTGGTGATGGTATCACAGGAGAAATCATTGTAAATTCAAAACAGCAAGGAAAAATTGTAATGGATGAAAACTCAGAATACCTTACTGGAGCAAGATTATATTTTGATGCACAAAAAATGGCTCAAGATGGTTTAATTATTCGTGATGGCTGTCATATCAAAGTAAAAGATACATTACCTCTAGCTCCCTATTTAATTTGGACAGCAACTTGGGATAATATTGGATTGACAAATCAAATATCTACTCCAAAAATTTTTGCAGAACAAGCTGATTACCAATTTAGGATAAATTATGGAAAATAGAAATTAAATATAAATTATGGAACTATTTTCTTATATAAAATTTTTTCCCAAGACTTTTCTATTATACCCAACGATGTAATGATTGAATAGATCTCATCATTTAAAAACTCATAACCATTCTTTTGATAAAAATTAAGTGCCCAATAGGCATTTTTTAAAACTTTGATAAATAAGATTGTATTTTTTCCTGCTTGTTTTTCAAAATGCGTAAGTAATTGATATCCAATTTTTTCTTTTTGATATTCCCTTTCTACATATAGAGAAGTTAATTCGTAATATCTATCAATCTTATGGAATGACATAAATCCTCTTATTTTTTGTTCTTCATCTAAATAAATAAAATTTGTATCATCTTTTAATTGTTTTATAAATATTTCTCCGGAAGCATCATACCTTTCACTATCATCAAAAAGAGTGTTTGCACTATTATAAATAGTAGCAAATATATTTGCATATTCGGGTTCATTTACTTGTATAATCATATCCTATATTCCTTTTCAGATGTTGATTTTGAATAATAAAATGGTGTATGGGGAGTTATCCCATACACCGGAAAACTGATATTTTTAAGGAGTTTACGCATTAACTAAAATATCTCTTTAACAAACCTGCAAATGCTTTTCCATGTCTAGCTTCATCTTTTGCCATTTCATGCACTGTATCATGAATTGCATCTAAGTTAGCAGCCTTTGCTCTCTTTGCAAGATCAAATTTACCACCAGTTGCGCCATTTTCGGCATCAACTCTTAATTGGAGATTCTTCTTTGTGCTATCTGTTACAACTTCACCAAGAAGTTCTGCAAACTTTGCTGCATGTTCTGCTTCTTCATAAGCAGCTTTCTCATAATAAAGACCGATTTCCGGATATCCTTCTCTATGAGCTACTCTTGCCATTGCTAAATACATACCTACTTCTGTACATTCCCCTGAAAAGTTTGCTCTTAAATCATTTAAAATATCCTCACTAACTCCCTGTGCAACTCCTACTACATGTTCTGCTGCCCAGCTAAGTTCGTCTTTCTGCTCTGTAAACTTGTCTGCTGGAGCTTTACAAATTGGACAAAACTCCGGTGCAGCATCTCCTTCGTAAACATATCCGCATACATTACATACAAACTTTGCCATATAAATTTTCTCCTTTATTTTAAATTAGGAATCATTACTGTTATCAGCTACTATCATACTAAATCTTTTTTTATTTGTCAAGCCCTTTTTTAATTTTTTACTATTTTTTTCTTTCATCTTCAAAGCATTCTTCACACAATCCATAAAAAAGTGTAGTATGTCCCTCAATCCTTCCATGAAAATTAGCTGCTGCTAAAGTATTGATGTGTTCTAATGAATTCATCTCAAGATCACAGAACTTTTTACACTTACGGCAAACAAAATGATAATGTGGCTCTAAATTACCATCAAATCGATCACTGCCGATTCCATCTTTCAGACGAACAATTTCGCCCTGCTCTTCTAAAAAGTTAAGGTTGCGGTAAACTGTTCCTAAACTGATATTTGGAAACTTCTGACGTATATTTAAATATACCATATCTGCAGTCGGATGTTCCTTGGTGTGAATCAAATATTCCTTAATAGATTCTCTTTGCTTACTAAACTTAGTTACTGTCATAACCTCTCCCCCTGTTTCAGAAGATAGTTTTATTATAATAGTAATCATTACTATTGTCAAGTATTTTATCTAAGGAAGTTTAATCCATTCGATTTTCGAAATAAAAAACGTATTCAGATTAAAGTTATATTTTAAACAACTCTGATCTGAATACGTCATAAAACTTCTTATTTTCTATCCAACTTTTTTTAATCTTATGTATAAAACATTCCTCTTTTGCTTTAAATACCTTTAACAAAATTGTAATTCCACTTCTTTTGTTAATACATCAGTATAGCTATAAGAAATGATTTTTACTGCCTCAGAAGAATTTTTGTCTAGTTGAACTAAAAAGACACAAGGATATGCTTTAGAAATAATCCCTTCTGATATATCATACTGATTCCTTCCCTTATTGAATTTTATTTTTACTCTTTTTCCAACATTATCAGCAATCGCACGATAAACCTTACAAATATTCTCTGGCTGCTTCATCGCTCATTTCTTCTCCCCTTTTTCGTGTATTTGGGGAAACTACTAGCCAGTCCCTTTCTTACTATACCACATAATAGGTAAAAAGTCAATAATTTTCAGAAAATTTATATTTTAACAATAATATTTTATAAAATCATTTTTTCCATTTTAGCCCTATTTCTATTCACTATAAATTACAGGCTGTTCTGATTTTTCTAATTTAACTACAATATAAGGATGTGTAATTGCCTGTGACACCAAATCTTCTTGAGATGGTCCGATCAACTCTGTCTGAAAATAGATTCCCTGTTCTGACAGATATAACTCTTTTACTGTAATACTATATCCTCCTGATCTTTGTGCTCCATATCCTCTGGCTATGTATAGACTATCCTCACTGGTGTACGACAATTTAAATGGATTTTCTTTTTTTTCGTTAATAATTTTAAGTAATTCTTCTGGAAGATCGGCTTCTTCTACAACTGTAAACTCTAAATCATTTAGTTTTCCTGCCGGAGTTTCCTCGTCTTTTTTGCACCCTGTCGGCAATAGGACAAGCATCAGAACATAGAAGAGAAAAATTCCCTTTCTTAAAATTTTTCTGCCCATAACGCTTCACCTTTAATATTCTTATTCCATTCATTCTATGCCAATATTTTTGATTTAGAATTCATTTTCTTTATGAAAATCTCTCATATTCTGTATAGTCGATATAATATGAGTATGTGCTAACTCTTCTGCTAACTTTTTGTCACCACTTCGAATTGCCTCTAAAATTGCAAGATGTTCCTTATTCGACTCTTCCGCTCGTTCTGTTTTAGATAGAGAAAGCTTGCGTACACGCTGAACATAATGATGAAAATCGCTTAATACATGACGTAAAATTTTACTTCCAGAACTTTCATAAATAAGTTCATGAAATTTATTATCTAATTCTACAACCTGTTCATGATGTCCTTTTCTTGTATGAAACTCCGATAGATAAATAACTTCCTCCAATTCATCTAATATTTCTTTCGTCATATTTTCACATGCCCATTTTGCACACAATCCTTCCAAATAAGAGCGTATGACATAAATATCATGAATATCTTTTTCTGAAATCCCTGTGACATAAGCTCCTTTATTCGGAATAATCGTAACCAACCCTTCTAATTCTAACTGCCGTAGTGCTTCACGGACAGGGGTTCGGCTTACGCCTAATTCTGCCGCAATTACACTTTCTTTTAACTCTTCTTTTTGATTATATTTTCCCTCCAAAATACCTTCTCGAATTCGGTTAAACACCTTTCCACGCAGGGAAAATTTATCTGATTCTTCCACAATTCCTCCGTCTAAGAGATTACAGTATCCGGTAATTGAACGCCATAGTCACCCTTAAATTGATTGATCATATCTATCAATTCCTCATCTGTCATAACCGTGATACGTCCTTCCTCATATTGCTGATCTACAAGTTCCTTAATTCTTGCTACTATTGGATGTCCTTTATCTATAACTTCTTCGCCCTTTAATTGAAAATACGTATTAATCCAATGGGCGATTCCTGCCAATCCTGAAGTATTTGAAATAGAAACTAACACTGGGCGATTTAAAAATTTTTCTGTATCAAAAATATTATAGATCTCTTCATTTTTTAGTAGACCATCTGCATGAATTCCAGCTCTTGTAACATTAAAGTTTTTACCAACAAAAGGAGTTCTTGGTGGTATTTCATATCCAATCTCCTTTTTATAATATTGTGCAAGCTCTGTAATTACTTTTGTTTCCATTCCATCTAAAGTTCCTTTTAACTGAGCATATTCAAAAATCATCGCTTCTAATGGAGTATTGCCTGTCCTCTCTCCAATACCAAATAAAGAGCAGTTGACGCCACATGCCCCATATAACCATGCAGTAGTAGAATTGCTGACTGCTTTATAAAAATCATTATGTCCATGCCATTCCATTAATTCACTTGGCACTCCTGCATGAGTCATAAGTCCATAAATAATACCCGGTACAGAACGTGGTATTACAGCCCCCGGATAATTCACACCATACCCCATAGTATCACAGGCACGGACTTTAACTGGAATTCCATACTCTGCTCCTAATTTCATCAATTCAAAACAAAATGGAATAACAAATCCATAAATATCGGATCTTGTAATGTCCTCTAAATGACATCTTGGTGCAATTCCTGTTTCCAAACACTCTCTAACCACACTTAAATAATGTTCCATTGCCTGACTTCTGGTCATTTTCATTTTATAGAAAATGTGGTAATCGGAACAGCTTACCAAAATTCCTGTTTCTTTCATACCAATCTCTTTTACCAGTTCAAAGTCCTTCTTACTTGCCCGAATCCAAGAAGTAACTTCTGGATATTTATATCCCCGCTCCATACATTTATAAACTGCATCCCGATCCTTCTTGCTATAAAGAAAAAATTCACTCTGACGAATAATTCCGTTTGGACCTCCTAATTGGTGTAGATAATCAAAAATTTTTACAATCTGTTCTGTTGTATAAGGTGCTCTTGACTGCTGTCCATCACGAAATGTAGTGTCTGTAATCCAAATTTCCTCTGGCATATTATGGGGAACAATTCGATCGTTAAAAGCAATTTTTGGAACTTCACTATATGGAAATAGATTTCGGAATACATTTGGTGTCTTTACATCCACCAATTCATACATATGCTCCTCTAATGACAATAAGTTATTGTGTGGGTTTAAATATACTTTCCGGTTCTCCATAACAGTTCCTCCTCTAATTGTATTGTTGTATCATTGTATACAATAATACATGTATTGTCAAATACAAAATATAAAAACGATTATAGATCTTTATAAAAGTGCATGGTTTCTATCAGTTCCTGTGGTAGTTCAATCTGTTGCTTTTCCAATTCACGAAATCTTGTTTCTAATTCTCGTATCCTCTTTGCTTTTTCACGTTGATATCTTCCCATCACATCTCCAAACAACGGTTGACTTATCAGATGCTCCCTGATTGGTTTTGCAAATGGAATATAAACTGCCATAATCGCACGGACCACTTTATTTAATCGAACTGCTCCTATTGCCTCTGCCTTTATCCACGCCTCATAATCTTGTAAAAATACTTCTCTCGAATTATTTCTACCCTTTTGAATCTGAAGCTTTAATTTTTCTTTTTTCTCTTCTGATAAATCATGATTCTTTTTATAAAATTGTAGATAGTCCATATATTCCGAAGTCAAAGATTTATATTTAATATCATTCCATGCACTTCCCTGCATTGTTCTACAAAGTTCCCACCGAAATCTTCCAAAAAGCTTTATCATCAGATCAAACGGTGTCATCTCTGTAAATCTTGGAATTAGAAATCTTCCTGCACTATCGCGTCTTCTTTCTGTGATCTCCTGCCACATCGAAACATGATTTCCCACTACAGGAAACAAAATAAGATCTGGCATAATCTGTTTCGCAATATACTCTTTATTAATTCCTTGTTCTGGATGAGAATAAAGCACCTCTCGGTAAAAAACGGAATAATCAATTTTCAAAAGCTCACATACTGCTTCATTTAATTTCTGTTTCGTCAAAAATAAGTTTTCCATATCTCGAAACATCTGTTCCTGATATAAAACAGGTGCAAAAGTAGAAAGTTGTCCATTTAACAGACGCTGGTTATAATTAAACATGTTATTGATTTCAAAATATACCTTTTTTTCTTTGTCCCTAAGTAATTCCGCTTCCTGCCTATCTGTAATCTTTCCCATCCTCTTTTGTTTTCGTAGAATGTCTTTGTAATCTTCTTCAAACTCATTTCTGGAAGGTTCTTTTTCTCCGTCATAAATAAGCTGAAGCCACTCTCGCATGGTATAAATACAACAAGGTGCTTCAGAAATATCCTTTTGACTATTAAACTTTACTAGATCTTCAAGCTGTTTTTGAGACAACAATCGTTCATCTAAAAAACCATAATTTAAAAATAATTCAGCAGCTAATGGCAAAGGTCTTCTCTGAGCATATAAAAAGACAGCATAATATAAATCATAAAATATAGAAGAAATCTCTTGCTTTGTCTGGTGCATTTCACCATCCTGACTCTGTCGATCCGCCGCTGTGACTAAATCTTCGATATCTGCTTTTAATAATGCTTCTTTATCCTTTTCTAAACCAGCACAATCTAAAATCTGTTGCATAGCTCCTGAAACTTCTTGAAGCATTTGTTCTAACTTCTTTCTATCTATTTCTTCATTCTCGGTTAGTTCATCTGTTTCATTTTTATCTTTTATTTCCTGTTCTACTTCTGTTTGTTCTTCGTCCTTTTCTATTTCCCATTCGTTTCTGCCCTCTATTTCTTTCTCTTCTTCCTTTTGTGGTTCTTGTTCATTTTTCTCTTCGCTCTCCCACCATTTTTCATCCTCTATTTCTTTCCAATCCTTTTCTTGCTCCTTTGTTTCTTTACTTAATTGTTTTTCTTCTTCTTTTTTATCTTCCTCTGTAAATGGAATCCAACCCTCAATTAAAACATTTGTATAAATCTGTTCCATTTGTTCCCGATCAATCGGAAATTCTGTTCCACAATATTCTGTCAATATCTGTTCTATTTCATTGATTTGATCTATCGTCTGATCTAGTCTTTGAATAATATCTTCTGCATTTTTTCCTTCTCTTTCTAACTTAATAGCAAGATCCGCTTCTCTTTGAAATAACTGATCCGAGCCATCATTAATAAGAAAAGAAAAAACCTCATATAAATATTGAAATACCTCCATACATTCAATTAATATTTGGGCAATTAATCCCGATATTTCTTTTACATGATACTGTGCCATTGGTACAGAATAAGAAAAATAACTTTTTACGATATCATAGGGAATGTCTGCACAGTCCAAATAATAACTTAACTTCTCTTGCTCTATACTAACTTCCTCTTCATAGGCTTGTAACTTATCTAATTCCTGAATTTTTGGAAATAAAATTCCTGATTTTTTTGCTTCTGTTTGGCAAAATTTCTCACTGTCTTTTAGAAATTTATAAGAGGATTCTGCAGAGCTTTTGAGTTTATCTTTTGCTTCTAAAAGTGCCGTAAGATATTTTGCTAAAGTATATACCATAATTCCACGATAATCCTTTTGTTGCTTTAAAATTTCTATTATACTGTTTGAATTTTTCGCTGGAAATATATAGATTATTGTATCCTCTAATGCTGTATAAGTACTTAAATAACGTCCCATAAAAAGATCAGTAACTCCTAAAAAGTTTCCTGTCCCTAATACAACTTGTACTCCCATACCATTTATACTTACTTTCCCTGTTAAAATTAAACAAACATGTTGTACCTCTTCTTCTGCCTCAAAAATTACAGTTCCTTTTTCGATCTGATTCGCTGAATTTTCTTTCCATATCAATGCCATCTTTATCCTCCATGTCGTAACTTCTTTTATATTTTCTGTCTTTTGCTTCTTATCATTCTATTATATATCGACGAAAACCTGCCATAAAATAAATTTTAAAGAGTATTAATTTAATTTTACTAAAAATAGAAGAAAAAGTAAACTCATTTTTCTTGACAAGCTGCTAAAAAACAAGTATACTATTATACACAAATAACGTCAAAACATTTCCGTGCAGCTGGGGAGCTGGCGGTGCCCTGTACCTGCAATCCGCTATAGCAGGAGTGATGTCTTGCCTCGGGTATTTGCCTGTGAGGCTGCCCTTTATAAGTGGCGTTGACGTTTGGGTCTTACGCAACAGGAATTCATGAACCGTGTCAGGGTAGGAATACAGCAGCACTAAGTGAAATCTCTTGTGTGCCGTAAGGGTGCCTGAGCCGAGTTAACTGTAGAGGTAACGCTTGTGGGGAATACACAAAGCAAGATGCACGGAGTAAAATTTAAAATATATAGAATCTGATAAAGCTGTCGTATGATACGATAGCTTTTTTCGTTTTCTAAGAATCGAATGAATTATGTCGTCTAAACAATTCTTCTGTTAAATCTTCTTGTAACTCCACCTATTTTAATATAATTATTTTATAATTATCAAAATAACGGAATAAATAGAATATAAAATCTAATTTTATGTTTATTTTCCCTTTTTATCTTGTTTTTATAAGATAATAAAAACTTATACCCCTTAAAATAGCCATTTTTATTGTCTTCTTTTTCCTTCCATACTATACTTTAGCTAGGAGGTGAAAAAAGATTTTTAAGGGTGTTTCCAAAGAAATGGATTGTGCTTGACAGAACTTTGGATTTTATATTTCTAAAAAAGCACATAAAAGGATTGGTAGATTACATGGAGGTAATGTTATGATGAATTTAAGAAGATTAGCAAAATATGCCCTAACTACAGGGTTCGCCTTTGGGCTCATCGCAGGTGCGGGAACACTGACGGCAAAAGCAGAAAAACCAACTGTAAATTATAATTATGAAACACAGGAATTAGAAGTTAAACCAACGAGTCCTGATGCTGCATTCTATTTTTATGTTGTAGCAGAATCAGGCGGCAAGACAGTCAGTACAGAAAGAATAGAGTATAAATTAACTACTTCTGGTGTTCCTGATACAACAAATGTTACAAAAGTAGATACGTCTGGTCTAAGTTATAAAAAAGATGTTACTCTGAAAATATACTCTGGCACAGATTGGGGTACAGACGATCAAGATTCAGGAGAGGCAAAAATAGAAATCAAAGCTCAGCCAGCAAAAATAACAGCAAAGTTTAATCCAAAAGAAGAAAGTCTTAAACAGATAGAGGTTACGGCAGGAAGTACATTAGATAATGGAAATAGTACTACAGCTGCTAAATGGGAATATAAAACCCTCTACTCTAATACATGGGTAAACGGAAATACACTAACAAAAGAAAAACTGGATGAATATGCAGTATATGGAGCAACTTTATGTATTCGTCAATGCTCAACGAGTGGTACAACGAGTAGTGGTACTACTACTTTCCCAACCACAGGTAATATAGCCAGTAAAGAAGTAAAGTTAAAGATTCCTAAAAAAGCAAATGGTCCAAAAGCAGTTGTAGATCCTGTTAAGATTACCGTAACCATTCCGGCAAAATGTCAATGGAGAGTTGTGGGTAGTGATTCCTTAACTGCTGCAGTCGATACAACAACAAAGAGAACAGATGTTTGGACTGCTGGTTGGATAAAAAATGAAACAAAGAAAACTTATACATCAAAAGAATTAAATGATAAAATTCCTGCTAGTGCACAAATAGCTAGTAAAAAAGTAAGTGTTTTAGATGGTGCAACTATTGAACTTCAAACAGAAGCGACAGCAAAGAAACAGGAATCAAAAATTTCTTATGTAACTCTTCCAACACAAGAAAACGCTCCTGCTATTAATACAGATTATACCTTAGAACCTGTTATCAATACAACAAAAAATATTATAACCGGTTTAAAAATTACAAATAAGACAGACAAGGCAATGCAAGTATTAGTAACAGAAGTAAGTAATGTTGAGCCTACAGCTACACCTGCTCCTACAGTAAAAGATACTTTTGATTTAACAGACGCTAGATTTACAGCAGTTGGAGCAAAGCAAACCAAAGTTTTACCAGTTAAAACAGCAGCAAATGGAAACTATTTAATTATAAGATATACTGGAAAGAAAGCAAATGCAAAACTGAAAACAGAAATGGAATTATCCAGTAAGACTTCTGTAGAAAAAATTGACTATCCAGTAGCAGCAACGAAAGATCTAACTATTTCATTAACAACAGAGGGTGTTAGTGCTAGCGGGAAAACAAAAGTGAAAGTAACGAATGCTGATACTGCAGATGTTAAAGTTTATTATAAAGTTGTAAACTCTATGCCAAAATTTGTAGAACTAAACGCTACAAAAACTTCATTGGGATTAGATGCAGAAATATCTTCACCTAGTAGTGGTACTGATGTAGCTGTTTCGGCTGGAAAATATATTATTGTATATGAGTGTAAAAACAAGACAGGTGATCCTAAAGATGGTGTAGTACTCAGATATGGTTGTATAGAAGTGAAGGAAAACGATATCAAACCTACACCTGTAAGCTAAAAACCTTTCTCCATGAATTTTGCCTGTAAATATAAAATTAATTTAATCAAACCTTCAAAAGTGATATTGCAAAAATCTGAGAGTCAGTAACCACCTACCTCTACCACTGATCCGTGATTTGCTTTATCGAAAAAAGAGAGTATCTAAAATATTTCTGAGAAGGGGGATACTCTTTAACCAAGTTTTTAAAAACCTTTCTCCATGAATTTTGCCTGTAAATATAAAATTAATTTAATCAAACCTTCAAAGTGATATTGTAAAAATCCAAGAGTGCATACCTACCTCTACCATGACTCTATGATTTACTTTATCAAATAAAACAAAGGCTGTATATTAGTAAAAACTTAGCTAATATACAGTCTTTTTATGATTTTGAGGCTAAATAATCAAATTAATTTTTTAACCCAAATTTACAATTATCAAAATAGACATACATCACTCTTCTTCTGACCAAAAATCATTTATGCTTAACTGTGGCAAAGAATTTACATCTACCCCGTAATGATTTGATAAAGAAAGCAACTGTTCACGAACCATATTACAATTCTGAATTATAGCTTTGGCATCTAATTGACAAAGAGAATCTATAATCTGTTCAAATTGTCTTTGAAAATATTGATTAAGCTGAACGGAATTTTCAAACAGCCATATTATAAATGGATGATCTTCTGTAATCCCTCTTCGAAAAGTTTTATTAGTATGACATATATATTTTCGGCTTTGATCGCTTGCCGCACTACAAAACATCATGGGCGGGAATATATCATATATGCTCTTGCGTTCCTCTTTCTTCTTTTTGTGAAATGTAATAATTTGTCCCTCTTCATAATTAATTGTCATAGAATAATTGTCCTGAAGATAAGCCATTAAATATTTATCCATAATTGAAGAAAACAGATCCGCCAATAACTGAAAATCACTACCTTCTTTTTTCTTTTGCTGTTTTTGTAACTTCTCTTTTTTTTCTTTAAAATAATCTCTATAATTTCGATTCATCCATTTGTTTAACGGATCAATTCGTATTTCACGCCATTCTTGCAAAGGAATATTTCTACAAAAATATACATAATAGTTAATTAGTTGATATTTATTTAAAATAGCTGCTATCGCCATAGAAAGTATCAAAGGTAACTTTGATACTTGTGAACGACTAATTTTTATAGTAGGTTTAAATTCTCCATCTAATAAAAATACTGCATTATTAATAGTATTTATAAAATCACTTATTTTACTTACTCTTACACCTTTATATACATAGATTGTAGTTTGATTATTTCCAAATATTGTATATAAATTTGGAGAATTATATTTTCCCCTATCAAAAGACATTGTTTTTTCATTCTGATAGTTATAATATGCGATCCAAACTTCTTTTAAAGTTATACCTCCTGAGAATGGAATCCAAACCTCTCCTAACTGTTCCTCTGTTTCTGGGCAAGACAGAAATGATTCTAGTTTTATTGCTAAATTTGTTGTTTCTATCATACCATACTTTTCTTCTAATTCACTCCAGTTTAATGTTCTATACTGATTTTTATTTATATTTTTAGCATAGAACTTTATCTCTGGGGTTATATTACTACAACGAAACTCGAAATCTATTTGATACTTCTGATCCTTTACCCTCCATTCTTTTTTTTCAAATCGTACATGATATTTTATGATTACACCTGATAATTCTGGAAAAATTTGATCTTCTTTTGTATCTAACGGTATTATTGTAACTGCCAATTTAGGATACTGTCCACGAAGAGCTGGAAAACAAGTATCAAATTCTCTTTTCAGCTTTAGTGGAAGTTCATACACTTTTTCTCCTGCCTGTTCATGTACAATTTGCATTGCTTCTTTATAGGTTCTTCCCACCCGTTTATTATTATAATATACAGGCACTCTGGCTGCACACAAATATGTCCCGACTGTTTCATATAGATTTAAAGTTCCCATTTTTCCCGGATTTAATCGAATTACAATAGATGTTCCCGGTTTAACCCGATATCCACCTCGTTCCAATTTACTTTGAGTTTTACAAAAATCAGGTATCGGCAATGGACTATTTATTTGATGATTTTTTGCCTGATTTTTAAGTGTATAATATCCAGTCAATCCAGTTATCTCAAGACGCAGTCCATAATTTGCTGTTCGTGAAAGATCCGTTGTTGATTCCTCTCTGCGATTTTTTTCAGGATCAAAATATAATGTAGAAACTTCAATATAATCTCCACAGAGAAAACAGGATAAAAAGCCAATCCCAAAACGGCTGATTCCCTGATAACTTTTTGTCTGATTGTGATCATGTAAATCCCTTTCTAATTCTTTTGAAGTATAATAAGAATTACCAACCTTTAAAAAATATCGCTGTAACATTCCAAGAGTCATGCCTGTTCCTTGATCGTCAATACGAAACCAGAAGTTTCCCTCTCTATCATTCCATTCCCAAAAATCAATTCGAGATTGTTCTGGTATAAAATCAGGATTCATCTCACCGCGAAGCAAAGTAGCATCGATTGCATTTTGTAGTAATTCCCTTACAAAAACATCTCGATCATCATATAAATTTTCTCCCATCAACAAATTCAAAATCTGTTCCTGATTCATTGTCATACAGAAATCACCGCTCATATATCCATCTGATATAATCTCAACACGTGAAACAGCTCTAGGAAACGGAAATTCCTTCCACCTTAGGCTACAGAAACTTTTCAATTTGATGCAGTTATCTAATTCATAATCTACCCAATTCAAAAACTCTCTGACTGCATGTTCTATTCCTGGACTTTTACAGCGTGCCTTATAGGGCAGTTCATTCATAGAAGGAGAAGAAGGATAAGTAAACCCTGCTGATGCCTGATGTTTTTTCCACTCCTCACAGCTTTTTTCATTATATTCTACATAACTATAAAGCACTTTAGGTGCACGAGTATCATCAAAATCCAATAGATCTGCTAAACGCAGCAAAAGTGCACAAAATCTTGGATCAGTCTCACTTGCAGGCAGATAATCCAACTTGTTATTGCTGCGAATTCTTTCTGGATTTTCTCCATGTGCCTCACAGACAGCTAAAACATATTCCTTTGATACAATTTCAACTGGGATAGTATCAAACAAGTCTTTCCATGCTGCATTTTCAAGGACTTCCCATATTCGAAAAGGATGCTGTATACGCAGATACCATTGTTGGATATCTTCTGACCACTCTTTCGGTGTATATCCAAGTAAATCTGGGCGATTTTCTCTTAAAAACTCTTTATATTTTATTTTATTCTCAAACCATATTTCTTTTTCCTCATTTGTATAAACCATCCCTAAATCATGTAGACTAGCTGCCAAAATCAGCAACTCTATTTCTCCAACAGTCAATTTATCAATATAATCTCCAAGTAATCCTCCCATAGCATCTAATACATTCAATATATGTGTTTCATCATGTAGAGTATAATTTTTAAATACCTGTCTTACATCTTTCAAATACATCACTGCTGTTTTATAAACTTCTTTTATCCATATAATTCTTTGTGTATTTGGTAGTGTTTTTTTCTCATAAGTCTTCCACAGTATAGTTGTTTCTAGTGCTTTAGAATGTTCAAACATAAAATTCACCTATCTTATACTTACTTTGAAAATAGATTTTATCCTTTTTCCTGTTCTATTTCTATAATTTTCTCTAAGGAAAATCCTGTCACTTCTGCAATCATTTCTAAAGTAAACTTTTTTTCCAGCATCTTTTCTATGATTTCTTTTTTGCCTTCCTCTCTGCCCTGTCTCCTGCCTTCTTTTTTACCTTCTTCTCTGCCCTGTCTTCTGCCTTCTTCTATGTTCTCTCGATCTCTCATTAATAAAGTCATATATTCTCTCCTCCATTCCTTATTTCCTTTTGCTCTCTTTACCTCACTATCTACCTTTTGAACAAACTCATTCGAAGATTCTTTTCCTGCAAGATACAAAAGAAACTCTTTTAGATTTCCACTAACATCTCCCTTTGTTCCAGCGGAATTTAGAAATATCTTTGTCGTTCCATCCTTTAGTTTCAGACTGAGATCCTCTTTACATCGGTTCTCAAAACTATAAATATGTCTTCCTTGTCCAAATGGATCAAAGGTACAAATAAAAATGATATAGCTTGTATTTAACTCTCCATACAATTTCCCTTTTTCAATTAAGTTTAAATCGATCATTCCCTGATAATAACGGGTTCTTTTGGGCAATTCTTTTGTATCTGAAGTCTGCATTTCCAGATTGTAAATCGTTCCTTTTCCATCTGCTACATATACATCTAACCGAACACTTTTCGCATCACTTTACCAAACAAAAAGTCATTCGTGATACGAAGGTCTTCCCATCTTGTTTCTTTCATCCTTCTCCTCATTTCTATATCAGTTTTTTATTTTTTATCCTGTTCTATTTCTATAATTTCCTCTAAGAAAAATCAATTAAGAAAGTTTATTTTTTATCCATTCTGTAATCAGTTCAATACCTAATGATGTCTTTGAAAATCCATTTAAAATAATATCTGCTTTCCATTTTGTAGGCTCTACATATTCTCTTTGTCTTGGCTGAACAGCTTGAACATATCTGTCTGTTATTTCCTCTAACGTTTGTCCGAAAGATAAATTTCTTTTTATACGTCTTGACAGTCTTTCATCTGCATCACAATCTACAAAAATTTTTAAGTCTAATAAACTAAAAATCTTTTTGTCCCATAGTGCTAGAATACCTTCTACAATAAGAATATCGTAATTATTATCGATTGCATCTTGTATATCCACATAACATTTATCCAAATCTAGTGTCATTGGACAATTATCGTCAACATATTCCTTTCCATCTAACATTCCCCTTATTTTAGGTCTTTGAGATTTTTCTTTAAAATACTCATCCATATGGATAATCTTTACTTTATATTCAGATAGTTTATCTTTTAAATTTTTCGAAAATGTCGATTTGCCGCTTGCGCTTGCTCCTGCAATCCCAATACTATATGCTTTTTTCATGTGATATTTTACCCCTCTACTTTTTATTTTAGTAATATTATAATACTATCTTTTGTGCTTTTCTACTATATATCAGTAATTTACTATCTAAAAAACAATGTCCCCTCTAAAAATACAAAGCTTGCAGAATGGTTTAAAGACCGTTATAATAATGATGCAGATTTGATTTTCACTCTATATCTATTCACCTAAATTTAATCGGAAAGGTTTAAATGCAGAAATGAATGAGCAACAAAATCAGCAAAACGAGTATTTTATGAAGGAAGCTATCAAACAGGCAAAAAAGGCTGCTGCTGTCGGAGATGTCCCTATTGGCTGTGTGATTGTAAATAATGGGAAAATTATTGCAAGGGCGTATAATAAAAGAAATAAACTAAAAACAACCCTTGGACATGCAGAACTTTTGGCAATCGGTAAAGCAAGTAAAAAAATAGGGGACTGGCGATTAGATGGTATGATTATGTATATTACATTAGAACCATGTCAAATGTGTGCGGGAGCAATTATACAAGCTAGAATTACTCAAGTTGTCATTGGGGCTATGAATCCAAAGGCTGGTTGTGCGGGATCGATTTTAGATTTACTTCATATCAAACAATTTAACCATCAGGCAAAAGTAGTTACAGGCGTTTTGCAGGAGGAATGTTCTATACTGCTCAAAGACTTTTTTCGAAACTTGAGAAAAACAAATATCGCTGATTCCTCCCACAACTAAAATTGAAGGTATTCTCAGCTATGTTAATAAAAACTATATTAGAAGGGAGCATCCAATGCAGATATATGGATTGAACAAACTTACCCTATTAGACTTTCCTGGACATCTTGCCTGTACTTTATTTACAGGTGGCTGCAATTTTCGTTGTCCTTTTTGTTATAACACTTCTTTAGTTTTAGAATCGAGTAAAATTGAAAAAATTCCTATCGAAGAGATTTTTACTTTTTTAAGACAGCGAAAAGGCAGACTGGAAGGTATCTGTATCACCGGAGGAGAACCTACTCTCTCTGCAGATTTACCAGAATTTATTCTACAGCTTCGTACTCTCGGATACCTTATTAAACTTGACACGAATGGTAGTAATCCAGATATGCTCTCTTTTCTATTACAAAATCATCTTTTAGATTATGTGGCTATGGATATTAAAAATTCCCCACAGAGCTATAAAAAAACTGTAGGAGTTTCTAACTTAGATCAGTCAGCAGTTGATAAAAGTGTGGAACTATTAAAAAGCTGTGAAATTTTATATGAATTTCGCACAACTGTAGTATCCGGTCTACATACAGAAGAAGATTTTTCTTCCATCGGAAAATGGCTTGCTGGAGATTGTGCATACTATCTGCAAAGTTTTCAAAAGCATAGTGATTTAGTAGGAGAAAATTCTTCTGATATGTCTACATTTTCCCAAAAAGAAATGGAACATTTCCGTGAAGTCGTTCTTCCTTGGCTTCCAAATACAAAACTTCGTGGTATCTAATTTTTTTAAGACAAAAAGAGGAAACAAAAATGAGGTTTTTCTACAAAACAAAACGACTGTTATTAGAAATTTTAGGAGAAGAAGCAGCACCTTATGTACTTGCTTTTTATGAAAGAAATAAAGATATTTTTGAGCGTTGGGATCCTATGCACTGTGCAAATTTCTACACTTTAGAATATCAAGCCCATAATCTTGCTACAGAAATGAAGTTATTTCTTCATCAGAAACATTTTCGTTACTATTTATTTCTTTCGGCCTATCCCGGACAGGTAGTTGGAACAATTAGTTTTACCCATATCAGCGGTAGTCCAGAATTTAGCTGTAGATTAGGATATCGACTTTCTAAAGAGGTTCAAGGATATGGATATGCAACAGAAGCACTTTCTTATTTGATTCCTATTTTTATTCGAGAGCAAAAAGTTTTACGGATAGAGGCAAATATCATGCCTCAAAATACTGCCTCTATTCATCTAATTGAAACGTTAGGATTTGAATATGAAGGAGTTGCACGAAAAATTTTTGAAATTAACGGGAAAAGAGAGGATCATCTAAGATATGCGTTTGTTGTATCCTGATTTTTCTATCCATTTTTTCTATTAAATCATGCTCGATTTTTTTGTTTTTGCTTATATTACAATAAACAAATAAGTGAGGTTCACCGATGAAACATTCTATTTTTACGGGTTCTGGGACTGCCCTAATTACCCCGATGTACCCTTTTGATTCACCACAAAAAGGAGCGATTAATTTTGATGTTTTAGAACAGCTTATTGAGTATCAAATCTCTCATTCTACCGATGCACTTATTATTGCTGGCACAACAGGAGAGGCCAGTACATTGACAGAAGAGGAATACCAAAAATTAATTTCTGAGGCTGTGAAAATTACAAACCACCGAATCCCTGTTATTGCAGGCTCAGGCTCTAATAATACAAAAACTGCTGTAAAACGTTCTTTAATTGCAAAAGATGCAGGTGTAGATGCCCTTTTAATTGTAACTCCTTATTATAATAAAACCTCTCAATCTGGATTAATTGAGTATTTTACTACCTGTGCAGAAGCAGCAGAACTTCCTGTTATTCTCTATAATGTTCCTTCCAGAACGGGAGTCAATATTTTACCCCAGACTTGTCTTACTTTAAGTAAACATCCTCTTATCACCGGCTTAAAAGATGCTGCCGCAAATTTTACTCAAACAATGGATACTATACTTTTATGTGGCGATAATCTCGATATTTATTCAGGTAATGATGATATTACTGTTCCTATGCTATCCCTTGGAAGTAAAGGGGTAATTTCTGTACTGGCAAATATTCTTCCACAAAAAATGCACGACATGTGTATTCTCTATGAGAGTGGAAAAACGACAGAAAGTAAAGACTTGCAGATAGAACTTTTGCCACTTATGCGTGCTTTGTTTGCAGACGTTAACCCAGTTCCAGTAAAGCAAGCATTAAATCTATTAGGCTTTTCTGTAGGTCCATGCCGTCCTCCTCTTTTTAAAATAGAACCTGCTTCAAAAGAAAAGCTTATAACTGCATTAAAACATCCAGAAATACAAAAATATCTTCGTCTCTTGCCATCTTTTGAGATAGAGAATTTATTATTCTAACTAGAATTCTGTTACTTTGGATAGAAAAAATTAGGACAGGGGGTAAGGGGTTTTAGATAGCTTCTTATCTCCCTGTCCTTTCCTTTATTTGTGAAAAGTAACATTCAAAATGGACAACTATATTAAGACTTTTATTTCTGTGTTGTAGAGAATTACTTTTTTTGCTATACTTAAAATATAGGAAAAAGGGGGTATTTATATGAAACATAAAAAGATATGGATTGCTGTGGTTATTGTTTTTCTTGTATTTTTTGCTTTTGGTTTCTATACATTTGATTCTTTTTTGCACAAGGGTATTAATCGGGGACTTGTAGGAATGACGCAAGAGGACAAATACCCTGACTGGGATAGATGGAATCAAAACGAAAAGGTTCTCAATTTAAAATGTGATATTGTAAGTAAAAAGGGGGTTCATATTTCCGAAATATATTTAATTGAACGTGCCAATCATTATCAGATACGTTTTCGGATTGCCGCTAGGATGCCTTTTTGCCGTCCGAATTTGATGTCGGATACATATTGGACTCTAACAGATTTTTCAGGTAACAGTTATACCAAAAACATGGTGGTTTACAGTGAACAGATCGCGGGATGGAACTGTATTAACGTAACCTTTGTATTGGATGAGGAGGAATTTGTGGCTTTATCAGGAAAGGAATTGAATCTTATAGCCATCTGTTCTGAAGAAGGGCAGGAAGCTGATATTGAAAACAGTTATGCCCACTGCGAGATAAAAATTCGTTACCCTTCCCCTGCCTATGAAACGCAGCAGAATTCTTGCTTCTTTTTGGCAAAAAAGTAGATTTCCACTTGCATTTTAACCTTAGAATGTTTAAAATAGACTTGTTATGATATCAGTTATAGTGGTGGGCGGAGAAGTGGTTAAAATAATGATTTACAGCCGAATTTGAAGGAGAAAGGTACAGGTGATTTTTATGAAACTGATTTATGCAATTGTCCATGCAGAAGACGGAAATGCCGTAACCGAAGAGTTGACGAAGCATCGATTCAGTGTAACAAAACTTGCAACAACTGGAGGCTTTCTCCGCCGAGGCAATACAACTCTCTTGATTGGAACAGAAGATCAATTTGTCAATCAGGTAATCGAGATTATTAAGCAAGAATGTGGTCAGAGAAAGCAGATCACGTATAATATGCCATATGCAGGAACAATGCCTATGGAAAACTGCACAGTTATACCCCTTCATGTCGATGTTGGTGGTGCTACAATCTTTGTGATCAATGTAGAACAGTTTGAAAAAATATAAAAGAAGTGCCGCAAAATTATAAGATTATATTTTGCGGCACCTTTTGTCATATCAAAAAACTAATGTCATATACCAATATCCAAACTCTCCCGGACGTTGTTCTCTTCGTCTAGCACATTTGAATTGTTCAAAACCAAACATTCGTGCCATCATTCGTTCTTTTTGTTGATAGATTCCAGGAACCATAATTAAATATTCACATCGAATTCGGTTCATTCGTTTTGCAAAAAGTAAATACTTATAATTGCAGTAACCATGTAAAAGAAAACTGTTATTTCCAAGTTTCCAATATTCCATTGGAAGTCTTCCAATATCTCTTGGCTCTATCCTAACACATTCTGCAAGTTCTCCATCTTGAAAAGGATATATTTTCATTCCAGTATCTAAAATTTCTCTTGCTTCTGGAGCATCCTGCCACGGAAGTCTGCGATTTGTACAGTATGGTCTTGTAGTAGAATTAGGAGATTCTATTGCTGTTCCCTGAACCTCCGATTTTTCAGAAGATTCCTGTCTTTTTTCAGGTTCTTCTATTTCTGATTGCTTTGGTAATTGCTCTTTCTCCTCTGCAGCCATTTCTACTGTTGCCGCCGTTTCTACTTCCTCTACTTCTGATGTTTTTGATTCTATAGAAGATATCTCCCTTTCCTCTTTTTGAAGCTCTGTTATAGATTGTGTTTCTTTATTTTTTCCTGCTCTTAATGCTGATGCTACTTGCTCTAAAGGTTCTTTTTCCTGTTCCCCTTTTAATATACCCTTTACAATGTCTTTAGCAGCTGACCAAAAATCAGGCAGTGGATTTTGTACTTCCATAGTCTTGATATCAGAATCTACTTGTTTTACTGTTTCCCTTTTTTCTTCCAAAGCGTCCTGTGCTTTATTTTCTAAAGAAACATTTTGTCCTTTTTCTTTTGTAGGATGAACTTTGGAATTTATGTTTGTTGCTTTTTGAGAATGAACTTTTGGATTAATAGCGGCGGCCTCTGCTACAGTAACATCTTGATTACTCCAATCGGCAGCAAGATATTCTTTTGTATTTCCAAAAATCAATAGTCCATTTACTTGTTCAAATGTTTCTTTTTTTCCTGCAAGGTTGGAAGCATCTGCTTCAAAACTGAATTCTGCCTCTCCATTTACTAAGTTTGTTTCCCCAATTTGAAAACCAACCATCTGATCAGGTTTTCGTATGTAAAAATATAATTTACACGAACCTAACATTCGCTTTGCACGAATTCTTACAGTCATTCGACATTTTCCCTGCCGCAATTCTACCCGCAAATGGCCCGCACTATTTTTTATTCCATCTTGTCCATATTCATGTAAATAGGCAATAAAACGTTGATATTCTGTCATAACTGCCTCCTTAATTGCGGCTCTCTCCGCTAATAAATTCTCCTAGAAGCAGTATATGACTCATCTTTTATTTTATTCTTTTATTTTAAGAATTATTGTTGTTCCATTTGGCTTTGCACAAAAATTTCACAGGAACGCATTGCAGAAATTGTCTTTTCAAATAATTCTTCTAATTCCCATCCAAGAAGTTGTGCTCCCTGCTTTATTACATCTCTTGAACATCCGGCAGCAAATCTTTTATCTTTAAACTTTTTCTTTAAACTGGAAACTTCCATATCCGATACACTGCCTGAAGGTCGCATTTTTGCAGCAGCACCAATTAATCCTGTTAATTCATCAGCCGCAAATAAAACCTTTTCCATCTCATGAACCGGCTCTATATCTGTACACAATCCATATCCATGACTTACAACTGCGTGCACTAACTCTTCACTTGCACCGATCTCTGCAAGAAGTTCGGGTGCTTTTTTGCAGTGTTCCTCTGGATATAGTTCAAAATCTACATCATGCAAAAGCCCTGCAATTCCCCAAGCTTCCTGTTCTTGCTCATATCCTAATTCCTTTGCATACCACCTCATAACTGCCTCTACTGTAAATGCGTGAACAAGATGAAATGGCTCTTTGTTATACTTTTTTAACAGTGCTAATGCCTGTTCTCTTGTTACTCCTGTTACCATTAAAATTCCTCACTTTATTTTGTGTCTAATCCTTTTTAAATAACTTAGAAATAATATCATTTAAAGTTTTGCCATCTACTCTTCCCTTTACCTGTTCCATAACCTCTTTTATAATCTTTCCTTTATCCTTTAAATCTGGAGCTTCAATTCCTAACTTATTCAAAACTTCCTGAATAATCTTTTGAATTTCTTCCTCATTTAACATCTTCGGAGCAAATTTTTCTAAAACAGAAATTCTTAAATTACATTCATCTTTAATATCTGTCCGATCTTCTGGAGCTAACTCCAATGTTTCCTTTAACTGTTTAATCTCTTTCATCACTACTTTGTCTTCCTCCTCTTGTGTCAGATCTTTTCTAGTATCAATCGCCTTATTTTTGAGTGCTGCCAACAATGCCGAAAGTGCATCTTTTCTTGGTTTATCCCCTGCCTTCATAGCAGCTATCATCTCTGCACGTACTTCGTCAATCCTTGCCATAATACCTGCTTACTCCCTTTCTTTAAAAATTTCAGTTTTTATTATATTCTATTTTAAAAAAGAATACAAGTATCGCTGTATATAAATCATAACAAATACAGAAATAGATTTTTCTTCTATAAAAATTTTATTCATATGTTTATCCTATATCACTAATAAAAATATATTTATAAAATCATACTGTAGATGTATAATAAAATTATAAGTAGAACATTAGTCATTTTTTAAATAAGGCGGTGATTATTTTGAAAGAAACACTGTTTGCTAATACCTTTTCTTTTTGGGACAGACTTTCAGATAGTGAAAAAGATAGTTTCATTTATGGAAGTATTGATATTGCTTATACTAAAGGGCAAATCATACATCGTTCTAGTATGGAATGTCAAGGGGCAATTATTGTATTATCAGGAAGTATGAGAATCTATATTGTATCCGAGGAAGGAAGAGAAGTAACACTTTTTCGGATATATGCTGGGGATAGTTGTGTTCTTTCTGTATCCTGTCTTTTGGAAACGATTGAATTTGAAATAATAATCGAATCTGTTGGCGATGTACGTGCAGTTATGATTCCAACAGCAGTATTATTTCCAATTATGAAAAACAATCCCTATGTAGAACTCTATATGTATAAAAAAGCAACAGAACGATTTTCAGATGTAATGTGGATCATGCAGCAGATCTTATTTATGGGTATAGATAAACGAGTTGCTATTTTCCTTTGGAACGAGATGCTTAGACAAAAGCAACCAGTATTAAAAGTTACTCATGATGAAATTGCCAAAAACATTAGCAGTGCAAGAGAAGTTGTAACAAAGGTACTTAAATATTTTGCTGAAGATGGAATTATTCTTTTAAACAGAGGAAAAATAGAAATTATAAATAAGTCGAAACTTCAAAAATATTTATGATATATCATGTTTTCTGTGTGACCTAATCACATACATAAACATCTTTTTTTGATAGCATTAAGCTATATCATTAAAAATAGTTTGTAAAAAATCTTAGAATCTAAACAGGAGGGTTTGAATTATGAAAGATAAAATTTTAATCTTAGCAGGAGCTGCTATTTTCATGACTGCATTAAATGCCGAAGCAGCAATACATGCAGCCACTTCCGTTCAAAATACACAATGTACTATGTTTATAGATGAAGACGGGGATGGTATTTGTGATAACTGTGGAATCGGTCTTGGGTTTATAGATGAAGATGGAGATGGTATCTGTGATAACTGGAATGTAAATACCCACAGAGGCTACAGATGTGCTGGCAGAGGCTGTGGAATCGGTCTTGGGTTTATAGATGAAGATGGAGATGGTATCTGTGATAACTGGAATGTAAATACCCACAGAGGCTACAGATGTGCTGGCAGAGGCTGTGGAATCGGTCTTGGGTTTATAGATGAAGATGGAGATGGTATCTGCGATAATTGTGGAATTGGTTTTGGGTTTATAGACGAAAACGAGGATGGTATCTGTGATAACTGTATGATTGGTCTTGGGTTTATAGATGAAGACGGGGATGGTATCTGCGATAATTGGGATATAAACACGCAAAAAGGGCGTGGATATGGCAGAGGAAATGGCTATAGGAGAAATTGTAGGAGATAATTTTAGAAGCTGTCGCATTAAGAAATCAGGAATATTTTTTATTCTTAATGCACAGCTTCTTTTAACTTTCACTTTCATCTATAATCTTTCTGTAGTATGCCTTTTGCCCAACCTATTTTCTTACCTTCCAGTAAATACTTTTTCATATTTCTTTGTAAACTTGTTTTTTCTGGAAGTTTTTCTGAAACAGCATGAAAGCCGGGAAATACCCAATCTAATACAGCCATACTTTCATAATCTATTTCTGTTATATCAAACAGTTTTTGAAATTCTAAAATATTAGAAGGATTACTTAATATATCTTTTAAAGCAGGAGATAATAGCCAAGATTCACACTGTATTTTTTGTTCCTTCCATTCTGGATAATATTTATTACAAAAATCTTTAAATTCCGAAAGTGATTTTAAAATGGATGGTTTTGAAAGGTTGGCATCGGATGGTATATGGATATTAATATATTTTTCTTCACAATATTCATATTCCAAATCGCCGATTCTAAATTCTCTTAAACATAATTGTCTTGGAAACCACCATCCCCATACAAATCGATAGTATGTATATGTTTTATAATATTCTGTCAAAAACCGTGTACAAAATTTCATTGTGTCAATAAAAATAGAAATAGGAATTCCCCTTTTTTGATATTCCTCAAAAGATTGTCTTGCTATATTTAACTGCTCATATAAAGTTTTCATTCCATCTATATCCTGTCCGACCTCATCTTTAATTAATTGATCTAATCTCTGTATCATTTCATCATTTTTCATGAAATCATTGATATCTATTTTGAATGTGTTTTTTCTTTTCTTAGAATATATATTTAATTTATATATTACTTCTTCTGGTAACTCTAAAAGTGTATATAACTCATTATTATCCATAATTTTTCCTTCCCTTTATATGATTTATTATAATCAATTATAATTTTATCACACCTATATCAGTATTGTCATCTAACTTTGACTAAATTTATATGTTAGTGATTCCGAAATCTTGCTTTAGATTGACAATCCACAAACCATATGATAAAATAAATTCAATCAATATAATATAAAACTGTTAAATAAAGATTTAATATATATTTACTATAAAGGTCTTCTTACAAAAATAATTATTTTGGATAATTTGACATCTAAATATAAAATGATGTAATCTATGGAGGTAGAATATGGTTATTAAAGATATTGAATATAAACTTAAAGATGGAAGAATGGCATTGATTCGCAGTCCAAAGGATGAAGATATTCAGGGAATGTTAGATTATCTATCTATTTCAGCAGGCGAAACGGACTTTATTTTGCGATATCCTGAGGAGTGCAGTAAATATACTGTTGAAGGTGAAAAGGCTCTTTTTGATAAAATAAATCAAGCTGATAACGAAGCTATGCTTGTATGCTTGGTTGAAGGAAAAGTTGCTGGAAATTGTCAGATCACATGGAGCAAAAAAATAAAAACAAGACATCGTGCAAGTGTCGCGATTGCATTATTAAGTGAATTTTGGAATCAAGGTATTGGAACAAGGCTTTTCCAAGAGTTAATCCATATTGCAGAGAGTAATATAAACATAATGCAGATAGAATTAGAGTTTGTAGAAGGAAATACTAGGGCAAGAGCCCTTTATGAAAAAATGGGTTTTAGAATAACGGGTGTGAAACCTAATGCAATTCGATTAAAAGATGGAACTTTATTAAACGAATATTCTATGGTACGGGAAATCAAGAGATAAGTTTTTCTTTACTAAATGGCTTTACTAGCAACATGACCATCCAAAAGATTATTCTTGTCTTATTATTACTATAAAATTAATAAAAATAAACTGAGGTATTTATGAATTTATTAACTTTAGAACATATCAAAAAAAGTTATACAGATCGAATTTTATTTTCTGACGTCAGTCTTGGTATTAATGAAGAAGATAAAATTGGACTTATCGGAATTAATGGTACTGGAAAATCAACGCTGTTAAAGATTATTGCAGGTTTAGAGCAGCCCGATGAGGGAACTCTCACCAAAGCAAAAACACTCCGAATTGCCTATCTTGCGCAGACTCCTGTATTTGATTATTCACAGAATATTCTGAAAAATATAACTTCTAATCAAAAACCCTCTCAGCAAGATTACCGTAATATCGAGGGAGAGGCAAGAGCAATGTTATTAAAACTTGGAATTGACTGTCCTGAACAATCACCAGATATTCTTTCTGGAGGTCAAAAAAAACGTGTTGCTTTGGTTCAGACTTTACTTACTCCGGCAGATCTTCTGATTCTTGATGAGCCTACAAACCATCTTGACAGTGAAATGACAGAATGGCTGGAAGCTTATTTAAAAAAATTTCGAGGTGCATTTGTGATGATCACCCATGACCGTTATTTTTTAGATCGGGTGAGTAATAAAATCTGGGAATTAGATAAGGGAAAACTATATTCTTATCAGACTAATTATTCTGGTTTTCTTGCAAGGAAAGCAGAAAGAGAAGAAATCATATTGGCAACAGAACGCAAAGCAAAAAGTCTTTTTAAAACAGAATTAGAATGGATGATGCGAGGAGCAAGAGCACGTTCTACGAAACAAAAAGCTCATATTGCAAGATTTGAAGCCCTTAGAGATAGGGAAAAGCCAGAAACAGATGCCCAGGTAGAAATCAATTCTGTGTTTTCTCGTCTTGGGAAAAAAACTATCGCCTTAGAACACATTTCCAAAGGTTATGATGGACATATTCTAATTAAAGATTTTTCTTATATTCTGCTTCCAAATGATAGAATTGGAATCATTGGAGCAAATGGTTGTGGCAAATCCACTTTATTAAAAATTTTGACAGGTTCTCTTTCTCCCGACGAAGGAAAAGTAGAACGTGGAAGTACCGTAAAAATTGGTTACTTTTCTCAAGAAAACGAATCTTTAAACAATCAAATTCGAGTTATCGATTATATTCGTGAAACTGCTGAAATCATAGAAACCACACAGGGAGCCATTACAGCTTCCCAGATGTGTGAAAAGTTTTTATTTACTGGAGCATTACAATATTCTTTGATCGGAAAACTCTCTGGAGGAGAAAAACGTCGTCTTTGTCTATTAAAAATATTGATGGAAGCTCCAAATATTTTAGTCTTTGATGAACCCACAAATGATTTAGATATTCAGACTTTAACTATTTTAGAAGATTATTTAACAACATTTTCTGGGATTGTTATCGCAGTTTCACATGATCGATATTTTTTAGACAAAATTGCTCAACGGATTTTTGCTTTTGAAAAAGATGGTCAAATTGTCCAATACGAGGGCAATTATAGTGACTATAAAGCTGTTGCCTTATCTGATGTATCTGCCCAGCCAGAAATAAAATCATCCGAAAAGCGTTCTACAAAAAATGACTGGAAGCAAAGAGAACCCAAATTAAAATTTACTTATCAGGAACAAAGAGAATATGAAACGATTGATGAAGAAATTGCTTCTTTAGAAGAAAAACAAAAAGAAATTAATCTACAAATTTCCAAATCCTCTTCTGATTACTCTGCCCTGACAAAGCTTACAAAAGAAAAAGAAGAACTTGAACAGCAGATGGAAAAAAAGATGGAGCGGTGGGTATATTTAAATGATCTAGCTGAACAAATCCAATCTTCGAAAAAATGAATACAATACTTAAAAATGGTTAATTTTTTCTCTGCTCCTGCCGATAGAATTTATAGAAACTACGGACAGAGCGTATTTGCATTTGCTTTCCGTATTAAATTATAAATAGAGCCGTATATCGGCAGAATGGAGGACAATTATGGCAATTAATAGTGTAAATGGTGTAAACAATACTGTATATGAAAGTACTACCCAAACTTCTAATACTAAAGCTAGTCAAGAAAAATCAACGAATACTACTACTCCAGCCGCTACCTATGAAAAGAACCATAATACAACTAATACATCTAAATCGAATAGTGCAATTGTTGCACAGATGAAGTCTGATTTAGAGAATCGTCAAGCACAGCTTCGTTCTCTTGTAGAAAAGATGATGACAAAACAGGGGCAGGCTTCTAATAAAGGGAATGATATTTTTTCTTTATTAAGAGAGGGCAAATTAAACGTAGATCCTGAAACTAGAGCACAGGCACAAAAGGATATTTCAGAGGATGGTTATTGGGGTGTAAAACAGACTTCTGATCGTCTCGTTTCTTTTGCACAGGCTTTATCTGGCGGAGATGCTACCAAAGCAGACGACCTGATTAATGCTATGAAAAAAGGCTTTGATCAGGCAACGAAAGCATGGGGCGGAGAGCTTCCGGGTATTTGTAAAGATACTATTGATACTGCAATAGAAAAGATGGAGAAGTGGAAAAACGGATTAGAAGAAGAGGCATAACTTCTTTTCCCTCATAAAAAAAGATACTGTAAGGAGCTGTTGCAAAATAGGATTTTACTACCATAAATATGGTATAAATTTTATTCTGCAACAGCTCCTGTTATTTAATTTATGAAAAATAGTATGGTGATATACACAAAAAGCCATACAGAAATGCGGGGAATAATGATAAAATTTGCGGTCTGTGATGACGAACCATTTATGATAGATGAAATTTCTACCTTTATTGCAAAATATATGAACGACAATCCAATGATTTCTTATCATATCAGTCATTTTCAAAATGGACAGTCACTTTTAGAAAGTCATAATGACTTCGATTTAACTTTTTTGGATATTCAGATGGAACAACCTGATGGCATGATAACTGCTAAAAGACTGCGACAACAGGGAAATCGCAGTCTATTAGTATTTGTGACAGTATTAAAAGAGTGTGTATTTGATGCCTTTGAAGTTCAAGCTTATGACTATTTGATTAAACCATTGGACAATAATCATTTTAAACGAACAATGGATAGAGCAATGGAATATTTGAAACAAAAGATGAGTAAAAATCTTGTTGTAAAGAGGAGTAATTCCTGTGAAGTTATTTCTCTATCCAAAATTATATATTTTGAAGTAATAGGTCGAAAGATTTTTATTCATCAAAATAACGGAACAGTTATTGATTACTACGACAGGTTAAATGAATTAGAAAAACAGGTGGATAAACGATTCTTTCGTTGCCACAGAAGTTATCTTGTCAACTTAGATTATGTCCATAGCTATAGCTTAGGACAAATAATTTTGCCACAGGGAAACATTGTCCCTGTTTCAAGGCTGCGTGAAAAAGATTTCCACAAAGCATTGCTTTATCATATGCGGGAGAGGAGAACTTAATATGGACTGGTTTAGCTTAGGTCTGAATAGTTTTACTATTATTTCACAAAGTATTTTACACATTGCCTTTTCCGGTCATATCTTCGATAAAAAAACAAAGGTATGGTATTTTGCTGTCTATCTTTTTCTTCTTTGTATGATTGAAAAAATTTGTTTCAGATTTTCCTTTTCTGAAATACCTGCTATTGGATTAGAGATAATAGCACTGTATGGGATAAATCGTCTTATGTTTAGAAATCGACATTTTGTTTCCCTAGTTGCTGCAATTCTTGCAATTTACATCTTTCAGCTCTCTTTTGGTATAATCAATTCAGTAGAAGCGATGATTTTTTCTGGTTTAATAGGAAAACCTCAATTATATCCTCTGATCCTTTTAGCAACGTTGATTGCTATTACAATCTGTATTTTTTGTTATATATTGATCTTAAAAGTCTTATCTTTAAAAGAAGATAAATCATATATTAAGCAGTTATTATTTCCAACTCTTTTTTTCTTTTCTTTGGAGTTATATATACTACAAACTTCTTATCATCATTTATTTTATGTATTTTCTTTAGAAGAGTTTATAAAACATGTTATTCTATTATTTTTGCAGGGACTTGGACTGGGAATTTTGTTGTGTATATTATATAGCTTTCAAATACAAACTGTTTTTACTTCTCTGATACAGATAGTTCAACTGCAAAAGACCTATATCGCAGAAGCCAAAATGCGTTATGAACAAACAAGAGCATTTCGTCATGATATAAAGAACCATTTATGTATATTAAATAGCCTATTAAATATTGAAAAAGTAGAAGAGGCTAAACATTATCTTAAAAAACTGAAAATAACGTCGGCTTCTTTGTCTTTTTTATATCAAACAGGCAATCCAGTAATAGATATTTTGCTTGATAAAAAGCTTACATCTGCAAAAATGAACGGTATTGTAACAGAAGTTTCGTTACTTTCTCCAAATATTTGTAAAGTAGAAGATTTTGATTTATGTGTAATTTTTTCCAATGCACTAGATAATGCGATTACTGCTTGTCAGTCTGTTGAGGGAACAAAATCAATTCATATTTTTGGAGAACAGCAAGGGGACTTTTATCGATTGGAATTTAAAAATACCTGTTGTTCTAAATCACCTCCATCAATAGGAATTGGACTTTCGAATATAAAATCTGTAGCCCAAAAATATCATGGTACTATATTAATAGATAATATAAATCCGTATTTTTGTTTAAATGTCTTATTAAACATTTCATTACCATCCGACAACATTCCAAATCAAAACTCTTGAAATTTTATGTACAAACAGTAAACTAAAATTGTAACTAAAATCGAACAGTTTTGATTGGAGGGGAAATAAATGCAACCAATTTCTAACATAAGTTCTAATATGATACAACGATATGAAGCTTTTAAGGTAAAAGAAAATTCCAAAGCACAACAGACTGAAAATGAACGTAAAGACAATTCCTTAAAACCTGTATCGGATGAATATATTCCAGAGGAAAAACAAAAACCAACAGGGTTATATAGGCTTGGTAAGGACAAAAGCGGAAATCCTAAAATTTATTTTGATGATCCAACTGCACCTGAACGTAATGTAGAGATTTGTGAAGGCAATACAGATAAGGTGGATCGTGAAATTGAAAAACTAAAACAGATGCAAAAAAAATTAGAACAACAGGTGAATACGGAAACAGATAAAACAAAAAAGAAAACCTTGGAACAAAAACTTGCTCAGGTTCAAAATGAACTGCTTCAAAAGGATAATGACACATACAGAAGACAGCACTCTGTTTTTTCCTGATTTAAGCACCTCCTAAAACGTTTTTTATTTGAAAAAAGAGCTGTTATACTAAGAATCAAATATATTTCTTAGTACAACAGCCCTTTTTATTTTATATCTAATGTAAATTTTTATAAAAATTTTGCCGCTTCTTTTAAGATTAAAAGGTGATCCCCCGGAGCAATCTGCTCTGTTTCTAATTCATTTAATTCTTTGATTGCACCTACTGTAGTATAATAACGTTTTGCAATATCCCAAAGAGAATCTTCTGCCTTTACAACATATCCAATTAATCCGGGCATTTTTTGAAGTTTCTCGTAATCTAATGGTTCCTCATTTACATCAACCATAAACTGTTCCTGTTTCTGCTCAAAAATCGTAGCATTTAGAGCAAGAACCGCCTTAACTTCTACTTCTTCTGTATCAAGCATCATGACACTGACCTGTTCTACTTCTGGCCATACTTCAAATAATGAATTTTCACTCATATTTGCAACTTCAATCTGTTGAGAAAATGTAAGAACCGCTTTTAATGCTTGAAGTGGTTTTTCATCATCTGCACTGATATAAAAGATTCCCGTTTCAATGATTCCTTCTGCCATCAAACCAGTTTCATTTTTAATTAATTCATCGATTTTAGCAGTTCCTCTCGCATGACAGATTTGAAGGACTCTAGGATCATCCGGATTGATTTTTACACGTCCTGTCACCTTTGCTTTATTTGTATTTTTAAGCATCAAATTTTCATAGGTTACATTTTTAAAGATAGGGGTTAAATTTTTTGCAGGAGAATAGAGATCTTTTACTAATTCTAAAGATACCTCTTCATAGATCCGAATTGTCATATCCAATACCGCCTCTACTGAAACAAGTCTTTCTTCTCCATCTGCATCTGGTTTTACTTCCAAATTAGTACTTCCCAGTGTAATTAAAATGTTTTGGATCATCTCCTCCATACATCCATTACAATCGATAGAAGCACTAAATGGAAGTTCGGTTTCATAATATTCAAAAGGTGTTTCTTCTCCCTCTCCAGCATAAAGAAAGAATACACTGATTTCACCCTTTACTGTAAACTTATCTGCTAGCAGACGAATATCTGTATTTTTTAAATCGATTTCATTATATAGTAATTCTGAAATACTTCCCTTTCCAGAAGGCAGTACAATTTCATCCCTGAATCGATAGGCGTCTTTTTTGCTGACAGCGATTCCAGTGACATCAATCGTTTTAAAAATCGTCTGTACACCTTCTTCGTCTACTGCCACTGCACCCTCTTCATCATGAATTTCATCTGCGGAAACAGACAGATGTAAAAGAGCACGCACACTTAGTTTTCTGGAATTAATCAACCCTGAACTCAGATCTTCTAACTCTACTCGAATTGTTACCTCATCTTGATTACAATCCGTTTCCATATGAATTGTTTCATCAAATGGAATCTGTGCATTCATGCTATGTATCGGATGAGAGTGTTCTTCACTGATATAAAGAGTCTGAAAAACTAATGCCCCTCGTACATGAAGTTTATTTCCGTTTGCTTTTTGCTCTTCAAATTTTACTTCACCCTGAGTCTTAATAATTTTCTCTACATCCGGTTTAGAGTCCGGAACATTAAAGTCATCTTCTAGTGTCAACTGCAAATTGCTTTTGCATTTCGATTTATTCATATGAATATTTTTCTTAACCAGTTCCACTCGAAAATCCCTCCTTTGATCCCGTGGCAACACTCACTAGATGAAAGCGAGAAAATTTTCCACTAACAGTCACGGGTATGCTTATTAGAGTATATGACTGTTTGTGTATAGATATTCCTGTCCATTCTTATCTTCTATGTATTCTTTTTTCCTTTGGGTACTTTCTCCAATAATCATTTTACTATCAATTAAGGTCATCTTTGGACAGGGGTTTCCCTGAATCAGTTTTTCTACGGCAGAAAAGATCTTACTTCCATACTGTTCATAGTCATACTGCATTGTAGTAATAGATGGATGGATAATAGATGCAATTTCTACCCCATCATATCCAGTAAATGCAATATCTTCCGGAATTCTTAACCCTGCTGCTATTGCCGTATTAATTGCTCCGGCAGCAACATGATCATTGATACAGCACACCGCTTTTGGAAGCTTCTTTTCTTTTAAAAGCTCTTTCATTGCCTGAGCCCCATCTGCCACATCATAGGAGTTTCCTAAAATCCATTCTTGACACATTGTAATATTATACTCTTGTGCAGTTTTAATAAATTTATCTTTTTTCAAAACAGAAGGATATGTGCCCTCTGCCCCTCCAAAAATACCGAGACTTTTCACTCCAAGAGAATATAAATGTTTTACTAACTTCCCAGCACTTTGACTATCTGGATGAACTCCAATACAATCAAAACGTCCTGCCTGTTCTCCACAAATTACACAGGGAATAGTTTGATTGATTCTTGTTACTTCTTCATAATACTCCTTGGGGACTTCTATTGCATCTGCATTTCCTCCCATAATTACGATAGCTTCCACCCTGCTTTCCTCCATGATATGAAGAAGTTTCAGCTCTGTACCCCAATCATTTTTTCCATTAAATAAGATGGTCATAAATCCCTGTTCAGAAGCCCATTTTTCAAATTCATAGTAAACGGAAGAAAAATATTGGTTTGCAATATGTGGAAGTAAAAAGCCAATCATTTTACTGCGTTGCTGTTGAAGTCCTCTGGCAACAGCGTTTGGTTTAAAATTATTTTCTTTTAAGATCTGTTGAATCCGTACTCGATTTCCTTCAGAAACAGAACCCTTTCCTGACACCACTCTTGATACCATTGACGCAGACACTCCTGCTTCTTTTGCAATATCATAAATTGTCACACTTTTTTTCCCCATATCGCCTCCATCTTTTCATCTTTAGATAAGATATTTTTTCCAATCGATTTCTTCGCAGTTTTCTAAAGTAAGTTCACCTATTTCATTAAAATGAAGTGGGAAAAATACATAAGTAGATGCTGGATAATCTTCTCCATTCCAGCGATCTCCAACATAAATCCATTCTACTCCCTTTGCAGTTTCTAATGGCAGAATAAATGCAGGTTGACTATCATATGTCGTTTTATCTCCAAATGGTTTTAACGTACTCCACCTTCCAGTCAGACTGTCTGATACGGCGTATTTTCCCTGATTTGGAAGCCATCCGGTACAAGCACTACTCAACATATAATATCGGTCATTTCGTTTAAACAAAACAGGGGCTTCTCTTGCCTGTCCAGGCCAGAGTATCCGAACTTGTTCATCGATGGCCAAGTAGTCCTCTGTGAGACGATATATAATCAAGTCTGCATTTTCTCTAGCAGCAGAAATAAAGTAAGCTGTCCCATCTTCTTCTTTAAATACAGTACAATCCCTTGACATGTTTCCAATTGGATTAAAACTTCCATAATATGTATAATCGCCATCAATTTTATCACTGACAGCAACTGCACATCTGGCGTCTCCATAATGTACTCCATTTTCGTAGTGCATCCACATAACATATTGTTTAGTTTTAGAATTATATAATACTTTTGGGCGTTCTATATTACAACTTCCCATTTTTTTGCTTCCATCTTTTAAAGTGACTTCTTTTCGTAGTCTAGTATCACTTCTGACATAGTGTCCCTGTACTTTTGAATCACAGGTGAGAACATGATTTCTAAATTCCCAATGTTCTAAATCTTTAGAGCGGTAACAAGAAACTCGGATATCCCCTGTACGGTTTTCTCCAAACCAGTAATAATATCCATTTTCATAGAGCATATATCCTCCATGTGCATGTAACACTTCTCCTCTATCATCATAAAGAATAACGCCATTTTTCATTTAGTTTTACCTCCATAACTATGTTTTTAAAGCAAACTTATAAAAAAAGGGCAGTCACAACCAGCCTAACTCTGCTTGCGGCCGCCCTTTCTCTATCTTTTTATCCAGCTAACCTTTTTATTTATTCTGTTTCTGTTTCTTCTTCCTCTGGATTTAAAAATTTATCCATTGTTTCTTGCATATCTGCATCGTAGTCATGATCTTGAATATCGGCAATTGCTGCATTAATCGTTGGAGTATAGGTTTCAATCGCTGTCTGAGGAGTAGATGTACCGTTTCTAATATCACCAAACATACTACTCATTGATTTTTCTAAATCACCAAAACCTTTAATTGGACTAATTGAAATCAAACCATTATTAAAAATATCCATACAGATTGAAACGGTTTCTGCATCACTTGCCCATGCCTCTAACTGTGCTTCCATTAATTCATCCCATTCTTCATCTGTTTCCACTACATCTGTGATCAGATCATAGATTAACGCAGCTTCCTCTGGTTTGTCAATACCATTTAACATAAATCTTGGTGCAACTTCTTTTCCATAGCAAGACCAGTCTGTTGCAGAAGGACCTTTCGGGAATGGAACAAAACCAAATTCATCCTGCATTTCACCTAAGTGTGCATAAGAAATCCAGAATTCTTCCAAACACATCATAACTTTACCATCTCTAAAGTTTTTAATCTGTTGTAACCAGTCACCGAGCCATCCGCTTTCGTGAGGAACATTCTGTGAAAAGTCTTGAAACTCTTCAAGTGCTTGAATAACCTTTGGATCAGAGAGATTGACATTAACTCCATTGTCTGTTTTTTGTATTACATCTACTCCGTTGGAGTATAAATAACACCATTCCAAACTTTCTCTTTCATTAAATCCCCAAATATCATTTGTTCCGTCACCGTCTAAATCCTTATTTCCTGCCAGACATATTTCACGGAATTTCTCCCAAGTCCATTCATCGTTTTCAACTAATTCATATAAATCCGGTAGTCCATATTTTTTAAATAATGTTTTATTCCAGAATATTCCGTATCTTACTTCTGGATCCTTGGTCATAAAGGAATAATTCTTTCCCTTATAATTTCCTGCTTCAATATAGTCTGGACGCCACTTATATTCATTAAAATCAAATACTCCTAAGTCACTGACTGGATAGGCAATTCCTCCTTCAATCAATGCAGGAAGTAGTCTGTAACTCATAACATAACCAATATCACAGATCGGATCTCCAGATAATACAGAAGTAATATATGCTGCCGTGTAATCATCAGGGATGGAAACAAATTCAATTTTACAGTTATAGTTTTCTTCTACAAAAGCAATTCTTTCTGCCAACGCCTGTTTATATGCACTTGACTCTGGATCTGGAGTCATATCATAATAGGAGCCAATCTTTAAAACACGACCGCCAAAATCATACTTTGGCTCGTCTGGTGTTCCTTCTGGTGTTGTTTCTGGCGTTGCTTCTGGTGTAGTATTTTTATCATTGTTCTGGTCTTGTGTCTGTGGAGTTGGAGTGGACTTTGTATCGTTATCTGTATCTTTTTTTCCACATGCTCCTAAAGATGCTATCATAGCTGTTGTCAATAAAAGTGCTAATGCTTTTTTACTCTTTCTCATGCCCTTTCCTCCTTAAAATTCCCTTCTTTTTTGTTTCTGGATTTTTATTTATTTTTGTATTATCACCTCCTACACTGTCTGCCGTTCTTTATATTCTACTCCCTATCCTACGATTCCTGAACGTTCAATACTTTCTACAAAGTACTTCTGGCAGACTAGATAAAGTACAACTAACGGCAGTATTACTAAAATTACGCCGGTATTGTTCATCATAGAGGTAAATCCTTTGCTGACAAAGTTCATAGCACCGCCAAAATCAGAATAACGACTTCCGACTTCTGCTGCTAAAGAACTTAAAGCACTTGCCATTACTTTAAATGTTGGCAGATACATTCCTGAGAAAAAAGAATCTGTCCACTGCCATACAAATCCAAATAAGAATACTGTCACCATCATAGACTTTGCACTTGGAAGCATAATCTGAAAGAAAGTACGAAATCTTCCACTTCCATCTACATATGCAGCCTCTTCTAATTCTTTTGGCATTCCCTTAAAAAACTGCCGTAGCATATAAATGTAAAGTCCATTTTTAAATCCCATAGTTGTGATTGCTGAAATCAAAAACGGCCAAAACGAGTCAATCAAATTGATACTGCTTCCTGTTACAGCTTCTGCGATTCCAAAAAAGTCAAAAAAACGAAACTTCATAAACATTGGAAGCATTAATACTTGAGGTGGCACCATCAGGGTAAGCAACACACAGGCAAATAAAATTTTCTTTCCCGGAAACTGAAATCTTGCAAAACCATAAGCAGTAAACAAACAAGCTGCTAATTGAAGAAATGCCGTTAAAAAAGATAGAGTAAATGTATTAAAAAATGTCTTGGTATATTTCATACCTTCCAATGCCAATTTATAGTTGTTAAGTGTAAAATGTTTTGGTATGTACTTTATTGTAGAATCATAGAGATCATTTTCTTCCATAATCGAAACGCTAAACTTAACAAATAATGGATATAAGATAACAAAACAGATTCCAATGACGATTGTCCCTCGCACGATCTTCCATAAAATAGAGGAGATTTTTGCCAGGAGAATCTGCTGCTTGAGTGCTTTTGGTACTTTTGTCTTTTTCATTGTTTTTGCAGTTGTTTTCATCCTCTCCCCTCCTTTAATCATAATAGAATACGTGCTTTGAAATAATTCCACCTACTACTGCTAAAATAAGTGCAATCGCTATAAAATAAATCCATGCCATCGCCGAACCATATCCATATTTAACATCAGTAAAAATGGTTGAAGTAATACTACTCATCATCTCATTACCTGCACTGGTAAATGAGTCGATAATTGTATATAAAGCATTGACTAAAATCAATGGACTGATCATTGGAAAAGTAATCTTCCAAAAATTTTCCCACCCAGTTGCTCCTTCCATGTTGGATGCTTCATATAAACTTGGGGAAATCGACTGTAAGCCTGCTAAAAATACAAGAATTTGAACACCTGATGCAATTACAATATCATAAATTCCAGTAACGGCATTCGATAAATACATAATGATTTCACCCGGAAGAGAAGTGTATTGTGTCAAAAATCGTGTCACTCCTATCATGGATTCTAAATCTTCTGTACTTGTCATAGCCTCTCCGTTCATAGAACTTAATAATAAATCTGACTGTTCGATTCCTAAAATAATTCCAGAAGTCAAAATTACTGGAAAGAAAAAGATACTTCTTGCAATCGCCCTTCCTTTAAACTTTTGATTTAAAATATTAGCAGCAAAGAAACTAAATATCAAAATTAAAGGAACTGTCGTACACATTTTTGCAATAGATTTTCCGAGTCTTAAATTAAAGTCTGGATCAATTGTAAACGCTCGAATATAATGCTCAAAACCATTTTTTGCAGCTTTGGTTAAAATGTATCCATCTGCTCCAACTTCCATGTTGCTAAAGCTAAAAGAAATCGATTTTATCAGCATACTGACAAACAGTCCAAAAAAACCAATTAGGAAAGGAAGGATAAACAGATAACCAGCTCTTGCATCCTTACCACGCAGAGTAAGTTTCCATTTTCCATTTCTCTTTTTGAAATACGTCATCCTACTTTCCCTCCTTTACCACACAAAAATCCTTGCTGTCAATTTGGATTCCATTCTGCTTATATACTGTTTCATTGTAATTTACACCAATCTGTGTTCCTTTTTCATAAGTGACAAGATATACTCCATCTGCTAATTTCTCATGTCCAATGATGGATTGTCCCTGAAGATTTTTAAAAACTTCATTCATTTTCTGATATTGTTCTATTGCTTCCTTCATCCAATAATTATAATGAATAGAATAAAGATAGGAATAATCCGTTTCTTTTACTAAAGAATTATCTGCATAGCACCACTGATAATATAATCCTGCTCCTGTTTCTATATTCTTTAATATTGTCCATTCTGCATCGTCTGAAAGATTGATTGGATTTCCTGTATATTCAATATAGCCTCTTACTACCATCTCATAAAATGGAATGGATTCATCTAAAATCTGGAAATTGTTGCTGTCCATTGGTGCTTTTACTATGTCACTGAGTGTAGAAAAAGCAAATCCTGCTGCATTTTCTCCCATCAGTCTTCCCTCATAGGCATCTGAAATCTTCTTTAATCCTGCTTCATTAAAATCTGCTGCCTGTTGACGGTCTGTATACCTCGAATTCATGAAATCCGAATATACATTTGAAGCTAAACCTCCTGCTGAAACTGCTGCGAAATTATATTTTTTCGCACTCTTTAAATACTTTTTCAATACACTATCCAAATAATAAGGACTAATTAAGTCAACATTTTTTTTCATAATAAAACCATTTGGAATTAAATATTTTCCTGTTCTTACTACGGTTTTATCAAAATATCTAGGTGCCTGTGAACCACTTGTATAGCCATCAAATAGCTTATCTTCATGAACCTCCTGAAATTCAGTATCGAAAAATACTTCTATTCCTTCTTTTTTCATCTGTGCTGCATAATCTTTTGCATCTAATTTTTTTTCTACTGCCGAAACTGGCGATATTTTGAGTGGAGCAGTATTTGAAATTCCACCATTCATCCATGCACTAAACCGTACTTTTTGATTTTCTATTCCTGCCTGTTTTAATTGTAGTCCAATTTCCTTTGCCTGATCAAAAGTAGTCAATGCTATTGTAGCATCATACTTTACACCAAGTATGGATTTAGACTTATCAATTGCTCCGATATACTCTACGTAAAATGGAAGCTGTTCAGAAACCTCCTGCCTTTTTAACACTCCCTGTTCTACCAAATATCTTCTATAATAATTTGCCATTCCAGAGTAACTTGCATTGTTTCCAGATAAAAACGCATAACGGATTTTGAAATCTCCCTCATAAGGTCTGTCTGCATACATTTGAAAACTATTGTTTCCAATGATATCTCCTAAAGAAATCGGTCCGTTTTGTAGATAAAGAAATCCTGCATAGACTGTATTATAACTATTGATCTTTCCAGAAATATCTGCATTGACAGATGCCATCGCTTCTCCATCTTCTAAAATTGCAAGAAAGGCTTGATCATTTGTCACTGCACCGAATACTGGAAGCTTGATTGACAGATTACTGTCATACTCTGGCTTTTTTTCGGAAAGAAAATTGACCGACCAATCTGCTCCATAAACTTGAGCAGTATAAGATTGTCTGGAAGTTTTTCCATTATTATAATAGATAAGTGCACCGCTTCCATCTGGGACAAATAAATAACCATCTTCCTGTGCAGAGGCTGCACCGAAATTTTCTAATAAATCAATTCCTATCAAATGAAATCCATTGGTATTATATTCAATTTCATTTGGTACAACCCATGCCAATAAATTTTCTCCGTCTAGCTGATAATGAAGAGGTATAATAAAATAAGGATCATTGACTTCTGCTTCATATCCATTTTCCTGCATATCTGCAATCATATCCTCTAATGTATATCCTACGCCAGTAAAATACCCCATCAGCTCTTCTTGTTTATACTCTTTTGTTCCTGATTTTAAAATATAAATATTATGTTCTTTCACAGAAGAATACATTTCAGAATAAGTATCCTTATCACTGTCCTTCATCGTTTCCCAATTTAACAGCGTATAATTTCTTTTTATCTGTTTTACTGCCTTTTCATCCATCTGAGCAATGAGAGCATCAAATTTTTCTTCACTAATAACTTGAGGAAGAATCAGTTTTGTTCCTGTATTTCCAAGAGTATATGTTATAGTAACTCCTTGATCCTGATAGGAAACTTCAAATTGTCCTTCCATAATACTGTCATTATAATTATCCATTTCTGCTGACTGTACACTCTCATTATAATAGCGGACAGTAAACTGCGATTTTAGTCTCTGCTTTGCATAAGGAGAGGCTATTGTATCCGATTCCACATCTACAGGATTGGAAAACCAAACCTGCCCTGTACTCTTTTTTTCAACTGCAACTGAAGTTTCCGTTTTATCAAAATATAAATTTAAGTATTCATTTTGTGCAATCAGTTCCATCTGTGCCAGTTTTGTGGATTGTGCACTGGTAAGTGTCGTTTTTTTTGTCTCTTCCTGCGGAAAAATCTCTGCATCAGGCAAAAAGGCATTTGTAGTTAAATTGTTTGTATTATCTGCTGCCTGTGCTCTGTTTCGTGCTGCAAAACCAATAGAGCCTGCCAAAAGTGATGCTGACAAGATACATGATAATACAACAAATCGTTTTTTATGAATCATCTTCTCACCTCCTATTCTAAATTAAGTTCTAAATCTCAATTCCTGATATATTGTAGCAATGAAGGTTATAATTCTTTGAATTACACTGAAAAACAACAGTCCAATAAACAGAATAATTGCCATGCCAACAACGGTACAGATCATAGTTAAAATTGTCTTTTTCATAGAATATTGATGTGTTACCATTGTTCCAAATATTAAAAGCATCCCTGCCCAAAGATAACTAATTACAGTAAATACTGTATAGAAAGTTCCCTCTTCTGCTGTAATGACATGACTAACTGGAACTAATGGAAGATTGATCAGTACAATTGGAACTAAGGCATAGGCTGTTGCAATCATAATATCTGTCATTTTACCCTCTCCATCCATTAAAGAGGTCAGACACCAATTTGCTACACACCATAAAATATAGACCAAAAATACTGTAACAATATCCACTACAACGTTCAGTTCATCTAACCGGTTAAAGTTAAATAAAAAGGAGGTATTCTGCTTTTTTATAATACTGGTTAAAATCACTAAGACTAATATGGTTGCCGCTGCGGAAAGACTTCCTCTTTTTTCTCTTTTTAAGTCCCAAAAGCCGTCAACTGGATGTGTTATTACATAAAGACTGTATTTTAGGCTGTTTAAATATTGCATTTGGCTTCACCTACCCATCTTCTGATTTTCTTTACAATCTGCCAAATTATTAAAGCTCCCACCAGTACCAAAATTACTCCCATAAATTTTCCGAAATAGTTCTGCATCAGTTCTTTACGGTAAAATTGAAATGCTCTGGTATAATATTTTCTGTTATTGCCAAGCTGAAAATACTCCATTGCCTCTTTATATCTGCCTTCTCTTAAATATGCCTTTCCAATACCAATATAGGCAAATTCACTGTTTGCATTATATCGTAAAACGTTTTGCCATTCTTCATATGCCCCAGCAGAATCTCCAAGACTATTTTTATAAATCGCATTTAACAGATGTCTTCCATACTCTGTGATAGAAAAGCAAAGCACTTGATTTAACTGTGAATCTAAAATATATATTTTTTCTTGATCCTCTCTGATCCCAATAGAAGCAGGCTGCATTAACATTCCCTGACGATTTCCAGTTCCCCCAAAGATAAACAGAGAATTTCCATCACCATCATAAGTAAATACCTTTCCACCGGCTGAATCTAAGACGAAATAAACTCCATAATCACAAGCACATACATCGGTAAATTTTGACCATGCAGCTGTATCACTTGCATTGTAAAGATCTCCAATGATTGGGGTATTCCCAAGTCTTCTCAAAATATCTGTGCCTGTTGGATTTAATCTGCGAATCGCATCCGCTCCAGCTAAGTGATCTTCATTACTTATATTACTAATTGTAGCATAAATAAAGTTATCACTATCTAAATAAATATTGCTGTATTCTGTTGGTACAATTAATTCCATTCGTTCTTTCTGTGCATCAGTAGAAAAATAATTCTTCCAGATATATTCAAAGGTACTTACAGAAACTTTTGCTGCTCCCATAAATCCCTGAAATACTCCCTCTCTGTCAAACTCTACTAATCCCATATTAATTCCGTTGGCAATTACATATATTCTTCCTGACTTATCGACTACCAATTTTAATGGTGTATAAGCCTGATTTTGACTGATTAAATCCGTTTCTGGTCGTGCAATCTCTCGAATCAGTGTTCCAGAGGCATCTAAATGAATAATCCTCCCGTTTTTAGAATCCGCTACATAAATTTCATTTTCAGGTGTTACAAATAACCCCTGTGGTCCAGAAAAGGTATCTTCTGTTCCACCATTTTGAAATGAAGTAATAATTTTAAAAACGGTTCCATCCTCATTTAAAATAACAATTCTTGAATTTCCAGTATCTGCAATATAAATCTTTCCGTCTTGTACAAACATATCTCTTGCATCATTAAGTGGTGTATCTGTTAAGGAATATGCACCGGAATAGGTATATGCAGCAGGTTGTTTAATATCTTCTCCCCACCAATCATAACTATAAGTTTCATAAGGGGCATCCGCAAAAATTACTGTTTCTAGTTCAGAACTTAAAACCACTGTAGTCAAAACTATGGCACTGACTGTTCGAATCAGATAGTTCTTTAATTTTCCCATACTTTCACCCCCTATTCTTTAATACCAGATGATGCCATTGTTTCGATGATACTACTCTGACTGATAATAAATACGATAATTGGAACACTCATCATAATTACTACAACTGCAGAGGCTGCACCTGCTCTTGCAATTCCTCCTGAAGAAATCTGTGAAAGTGCATATGGCAATGTTTTTAGTTCCTCACTGTAAATATAATTTGATCCCTGCATATTCCAAAGGTCTTGAAAAGAAAAGATAATTAATGTCAGCCATGCAGGTTTTACATTTGGCATACCAATTTTTAAAAACGTCGTAAATTCTCCTGCCCCATCGATTCTTGCCGCCTCTAATAAAGTATTTGGAATCTGTTCCATAAACTGCTTCATTAAGAAAAGTCCAAGTGGAGCGGCAATTGCTGGAATAATTAAGGAGAGGTAATTATCTAGCCAATTTAATTTTGACATAATTAAGTAGTTTGGAATTGCTGTTACCTGAGAAGAAAACATTAAAGCAGTTACAATAATTCCAAAAATGATGTTTCTTCCCGGAAATCTATGTTTTGCAAGGGCAAAGGCACAAAGACTAGCTACTAAAAGGTGTCCTAATGTTCCAACTAATGTAATAAATACTGTATTAAAAATATATCTGGTAAATGGAACCCACGATTGTGACATTAAAACAAAAATATCATGAAAGTTATTTAAATTTGGATTCCGAACAAAAAATTTTGGTGGGAACAGGAATAATTCTTCTAATGGCTTTAGGGCATTACAGATAGCATAAACTAACGGTAGCACCATGAAAGCTCCACAGATAGTCAGTACCAAAAGCATCAAACCGTCGCCCCATAAAGAACGGTTCGGAGCTTGTTTTTTTAAACGGAATTTCCGTCGTTTGGTCTTTTCCATATCACGTTCCTACCTTTCTTAACACACGTTGTACTAACTTGTTGCAGAGTATCATGACTAAAAACAATAGTGTTGCAATCGCAGAAGCATACCCCATTTCAAATCGGATTGTACCATAGTCAATTAAGTGTGAAACTACAGTATGTGCTGCATAGTTGACACTTGGAAAACCTGCTAATGGAGCAATTTTATCATGAATTGCAAAAGAAGAAGTAATTGTCATAACCGCACCAAACATCAACTGTTCTTTCATAGAAGGCAGAGTAATATGCCATAATTCCTGCCAACGGTTTTTAATTCCGTCCATATATCCCGCTTCATAAAGACTGCGATCTACATTTTGAAGACCTGCAATAAAGGAAAGGAATCCTGTTCCCATACTCATCCAAAGAACAACAACAATTAAAATTGGCATGATATATTTTTCATTTTGAAACCATAAAATAGGCTCAGAAGTTATCCCAAGTTTCATTAACCAGCCATTTACAAATCCGTATAAATCACTAGAAAAGAAGAATCCCCAAACAATAAACGCCTGACCGGAAATAGTTGGTGCATAAAAAACTAACGTTAAAATTGCACGAAGCTTTGGTTTAAATCCATTGATAATCCATGCAAAAAAGAGTGCTGCAAAATAGCCGACAGGTCCAGTAATTACGGCAAATAAAAATGTATTTTTTACGGCTGTCAAAAACACATCATCTGCAAAAAACAGGTTAATATAGTTTTGCCATCCAATAAAGTTTGGTGTTTCTAAAACATTATAATACGTAAAACTTAATCCAATCGAAATAATAACTGGCACTAGATAAAATAACGTAAATAAAATACAAAATGGTGCAATAAATAGGTAGGAAACTTTTCCTCGCTTTATTTCCTTGCCCAAATGTTTTAACTTTTTTTTGGCATACTCCTTTAAATAGCCTTTGGGCGGCTGAACCTTTTGTCCCGCTTGTTTCATTCTTCCCTCCGTTTCTGCTGCATCTAATCCGCAGCACAGTTTCCTATTTATCTACATCCAGACCAAATTCACGCCGTTTACTTTCAATTTCATTATTAATGGTTTTTACGAAATCCTCTAAAGTTTCTCTTGGATCTTCATTACCGTTATAAACTGTATAAAAGGCATTTGTAATATGACGGGATGTAAAATAACCACCTGGCACTTCTGGAATTGCTTTTATCCAATTAAGCTGTGCCGTTAACTGGCGGTAATCTTTGACTGCCCACGGAAGTTTATTAAGTGCGTTAATATTTGCGGTTGCCACACGACCACCTACTCCTAAAATATTTTCAATTTCATTTCCGTAGTTTGTCTGGGTTTCCTCATTCATCCACCATTTTAAAAATTTCCATGCTTCATTTTTTCGTTTTGACGTATCTAAGATTACAGAAGCTGTTTCCCAACCAGATACAGAACGATCTATTGTTCCATCTTCTCTTTCATATCCCGGCACAGTAGTAAATCCCCACAGTCCCCTGATTTCTGGTGCGAATACAGATAGATAATTGTAATTGGTGTAATCCGCAATCGCCAATGGCATTTCTCCAGTACGGAACCGGTTTGCAAAATCAAATGTTACTGGCAATTTATAATTTGCATAGTTAGAAGACCACTGTTTAAATGCGGAAACTGCCATTTCTGAAGAAAGTCCACTCTTCTTTCCATCCTCTGTATAATAAGCACCACCATGCTGATATAAAAACATAGCATAAGTTGTATAATCTGGTGTAATACCAATATTCATATTACTCTTTTGAATTACAGAAAGAGCATCATAAAATTCATCCCATGTTCTAGGAATCGGAATTCCCAATTCATTTAAAATGTCTGCCCGATAAAATAACACATGGAAAGACATTGTCTGTGGCAGGGCATATACTCCGCCTTCTAATGTAAATGGCACTAATGCCTGTTCGTGGAAATAACTGCGTACTTCATCAAAATCTGGAAATTGTGTCAGATCTGTAACTGCATGACGGAGTGCATAGTTGACGGGTTCACTTCCTGCAACATTTAATGCAACATCTGGTCCCCGTCCAGAAAGAGTTGCTGAAAGTAATACAGAAGAATTGACTAATTTAACATTGACTGGAACTCCCGTTTGAGGAATAAAATAATTATCCACCAACTCTTTAATTACTTGGGCCTGATCTCTTCCGCTTCCTGTTGCACTTGTTACTGCTGTTCCTGAAGCCAATACCCAAACTTCTACTGCTTCCTCTCCATAAACATCTCCAATACTATCGTAATCCTCATAAAAACTTGCAAAAAAGGAACGAATCGCATGCCATAACTTTTGGAAAAATCCCGCTGTTGCCTTTGGAAGCTTTAATCCTGGCTGCTGAACTAATAAATAATCAATTTCTAATGGTTGCTCTTTCATTCCAAGTGACCAAGATGCTAAAGATGCAATATTATCTTTAAATGCTGCCCATTGTTTTGCCACTTTAGAAGCATCTGAAGTCATGAGCTTTAATTGGTTAATCAATTTATCAAACGCCGCAGAATCCATGCCCTTTGAACCCTTTGTATACTTTTCTACACGGTCATTTAATGTTTGAATCTTTTCATATTGTTCTGCTAAAATCTTCAATGCTCCAGGAGTTTTTAATTCAAGTTGATAATCTCTTAAACTATCTGGAGAACTTCCAATAACCATAAGCATCTGACGATAGGCACTATTTAAACTAGAAACAATCTCATCGGTTTCTCTCAAAATCTCTGCCAATTCATTACCTAATGTAATCTCTAACGTTATTTCATGTGTTCCTTTTGTCAAATAGAATAAGTAGGGTTCCTCTCCTCCTAAACAATCAATTTTCCAATCATTTGCATAGTAAAACTTTAATTCAGAAGCCTCTGAAAATGGCACCTCTCCATCTAATTTTAAAGAACGCACTACTGTCACACCTGATTTGATATTCTGACGATATTTTAATGCAATTTCATAAAATCCATCTTCTGGTGCATCTACTTTCCAAGTAATCCACTGTCCATTACTCTGCCAGTTTGTTCCACCAATAATATTCATTCGCATTTTTGAAGCATGATATGGTTCTGTTGCAGGGGAGGAACGATCACTGGAAGGATATAGTGTAGAGTGAGACTTTAAAACTGCTTCTTCTCCCTGTATTTTTATCGGTTCTTGAAGTGTTACATTTTTCGCACCTGATGAGGTATGAGTGTTGAGATATTCCTGATATACTGGAACTTTTTCCTTTTTTGTCAAAGTGATCTTTCCAACTGCTATTGGTTCTTTTACAGAATTTAATGTCAGAGTATTTTTTCCCTTTTTAAAATAAAATTGAAATGGTTCTGTATAATACCCTGTACTATCTGTAATATAAGCCTTCATCCACTTTGGGGCTTCTTGTTGTTTTGGTTTAAGCTCATTATCTCTGGCATCTTTTTGAATTGCCTCTGCATTTTCCCAACGTCTCGTAAATTCTATGTATTTTGCCCCATCAAATGGAATCTCTCCATTGATTAAAAGTTCTCTTTCAATCGTTCCGTTCTTTCCTGTCATTGGATAATAATCAACAAGAAGCTGATACCATCCTTCTTCTAAAACATCAACTTCCCAAGTTACGGATCCTTCCTCTTTTGTTAAAACAGCATTTCCATTCCATCCTTCATAAGATTGTGCCTTTTCAAATCCTTGTGAAGCTTCTTTATACTCTCCCCCCTCTATAACAATCTCTTTTGTTCCAAAGACCGCATTTTCATGTGCAGCTAGATATTCTTCATAACTGATTGCCGTTTGGAAAGATTCTAGTAAGCCTTCCGCTACATCTTCCTTTTCTTGCTGTGCTCCGTATACAATACCGGGGCTTCCAATAGATATATTTCCGACTACCAATAGAACCGCCATGATTGCCGATATTCTACGGAATTTTTGTTTTTTTCTCATCTTCAACCTTTCCCCCTTTACTTCATCCGCTCTTTTTCTGGCTTAATTCTTTTCGTCAAGTTTCCATTTATCTTCCCAAAGAAGTTCCATTTTTCCATCCTGTGTGAACTTAACTGGAAGCCAGATATACCTAGAGTCTGCCAAATCATCACTTTTCCAGCGATCCCCCATATAAATATAAGTATCCTGTGCTGCCTCAAAAATACAGGTACTTTGGGAGGCAAATGTTGTATGGTTGGTATCGTCAACACAAGGATCTCCACAGTCTATCCACGTTCCAAAGATAGAATCCGCCTGATAATAACGTGCTTGATTTGGATCCCACCCTGTAGCACCAGAAGTCATCATATAATATGTTCCATTTCTCTTAAATACAGCAGGTGCTTCTCTTTGTGCTCCCGGAAACAACCGAACGAAATCTTTTCCATGTACCGCCTCTTCTGGAGGAACCGCTAAATAGGTATACTCTTCGTTAAGTTTGGAAATATACATGGTTAAGTTTTCTTCACTGGAATAAATGATATATGCGGTTTTATCTTCATCGATAAACAGATTCATATCTCTTGCCATTCCTTTACTTTGAGGATACATATCCTCCTGATCTGTTGGACAGGTATTCAGTCGATATCTGTCAATAAACCGGAATGGTCCATTTGGTGAATCACTGACTGCAACTCCCGCAGAAGCAGCGGCATAATTTGCATCGCTAGTTTCTGTTGGTCCATCTGCATGAAACCAAATTATATATTGTTTTGTTTTTTCGTTATAGATCATTTTAGGACGTTCAATTACAGAAGTAGAATCATTAATACAGCGATAGACATTATCCAGTTGCTCTTTTGTGTATCCTTTATACAATTCTGTAAAATAGGGATCCGTATCCAATAATTCTCTGTCCGATATATTTCGCATAACAACGCCTTCAAATTTCCAGTGATACAGATCCTCGGAACTATATGCTCGAATTCCTCCACGATATCCAGCCGATTTATCTTCTCCAACCCACCACCAACGGGTTACTGTTTTTCCTGTTTCTTTTTCTTGATAAGTAAGTTTTTGTACCTGTCCCCCATGTGCCTGAATTGGGTTTCCATCCGTGTCCTTCCAGACCTTTCCCGGGTAAAAGGCATCATAAAATGGCTTCTTTTCTAACTTTGCAGTTGCTTGTTTTAATTTTAAATACGCATTACAAATCTCCTGTGTGTTCTCTGTTCCATTTTCTATCGATTCATAAAGTTTAGAAACTGTATCTTTTTCTTTTTGATAATCCGCCCATGTACTCGAAGTATAATTTTCTTCCTCCATTGTCAGACTGTTTAACTGACACTCTAATAATTCCTTGTTATACTCTGGAACTGCACGTACAATAATATAGGACAATATAGGATTTTTCATAGCGTCTTTCCCGCGATCTGGATTCCAGACTTTAAGATTTAATGTGCCATCTGTAACCGAAAGAGTATGTATTTCTTCTATTGTTTTAAATTTATATAACTTTACTTCTTCTGCAAGAATCTGTCCCTCTGCCTCTATAGAGACGCTCCGAAAGCTAAATGGATTGACAAATCCAACGGTTACTTCATAATCTCCCTTTGGAACATCAAACTTATACTCAAAACCATCTGTTGTATCAAAATCTGCGTTCTCCGTAACTGCCCAACGGCTTAACGCATCTTCTTCTTTGCTATCATATTCTGCTGTCATCCAATCTTTTTTTATATATCCCCAAGAAACTCCTTTGGTATCCTTTGAAAACTCTTGATCTGAAACACTTTGAAATAATCCAAGAGGAAGTAAATTCATTTCACTATTTGAATTTAATTGTGTACTTCCACAAGAAACATAATAAAGAATAAAATCCGCATCATACTGAACTTTAAGTTCTGGTAAAGAAATGTTTAAAACCTCTTCTTTTTGGTTTTCATCTGAAGAATTTTGAGATATGTCTTTTGTTTCGTCCTTTTGTGTATTATCCTTATGACATCCTACACAGAAAATGAGAATTAGCACACATAAGAACAGAAAATACCTTTTATTTTTGTAAATCATCTTCCCCTCTCTTTCTAAACTCTGTTTTCAAACCTTTTATGCACTTTTTTTAAGACTATTCTGTTTTTAATTACTTATGTTTATCATACCACAGGATTTTGTATATTGCAATCGATTGCAATATACAAAATTTCAGTTGATTTTTATATATTATTTATAAATCACCTTTTTTTTGCTATATATATTTCACAAAATTTTAATTGCAATTTTGTTTGTTTTTACTCTTGTCAAAAAAATTAGTATAGCATTTAATAAAAAAATGTAAATTAAATTTGATATTTAGGAGTGTAAAATTTCATGAAATTAACCATTATTTATCCAAGTGATTATTTTTCTATTTCCACAGTTGACGAGGAATATCATAAAGAATTTATAGAAGCATGTAAATTTTCAGAATTTCAGATTTTATTTTTTGATTACGATACTTTTATAAGGGAAGGAAAGTTGAAACTTTACCCAAATAAATTTGAATTAGGATCGGCAATTTATCGGGGTTGGATGTTAAAAACAGAACAATATGAAAACTTTTTTTTAACTTTAAAGAAAAACGGATTGACATTAATAAATTCTCCCAAAGAATATGAAGCCTGTCATATATTTAAAAATGTCTATCCAACTATTTTTGCAAATACACCAAAACTTCTCTACTATCCAAATCCAGAACAGATACGTTGGGAAGAAGTCAGAAAAATAATGAAACGATTTTTAATTAAAGATGCAGTAAAATCTGTGAAAGGAAGTGATTTTCCAGTTTATTTAGATGCTTCTTTAAAAGATAAAGAATTAGACGCTTATATAAAAAAATTTATTACATTGAGAGGGAATTTATTTACTGGAGGTATTACGATTAAAGAATATATAGATTTAGCAGTACAAAATGGCGTAACAAATGAATATCGTGTGTTTATATTTTATCATCATATCCTAAGCGTCAGCCGAAATTCAAATCAATCCTCTGCCCGTCTATTTTTACCTGAACAACTTTTAAACTTTGGAATCCATCTTCCAAGTAATTTTTATACTTTAGACTGGGCAGAAACAAAAGATCACCGTTGGATCATAATAGAAACTGGTGATGGACAAGTTTCAGGATTATCCCCAAATCAATATACATTTATTTTTTATGAAACTTTAGCTAGACTTTGGAGTCAATCACAATAAAAAAATTTTTGGCATCCTTTGAAAAATTTTTGTGGGATGCCAAAAATTTTTTCATTTCACGCAATAATAATTATATTGTTCTATAACTTCAAATCCAAATCCAGTATACAGTGAAAATGCTACTTTGTTTGTGCCATTAACGTGCAAAAGTAAATTCTGTGTGCATTTTAATAAAGCTGGAATACTTCTTAATTCATGTACAACTAATTCTAACATATGCTTTCCGTGACCTTGCCCTTGAAACTCTTTATCAATACCAAAGTCATAAAGCCATGTATTTTCTTCTTTAAAAGAAGCTGCACAACAGCCAAGAATTTTGTCATTTTTCCATATCAAATAGAATTTACCCTCTTGCTCAAATATACTCTCTAATATCTGCTCAAAATGATGTTTTATTTCTTCTTCTGACATCTGAAATAGTTCTCGATATAGTTTAAATATCTCTTGTTTTATGGTAGAATCCTGTGTTTTTTCTGACAGTTCTGTTAGGGTAAGCTCTTCTGGATTACTAAATCCTGTTTCATCTGTTCGTCTATAGGAAAGTACATACTCCGATCGCTCTAATTGTGCCTTTAATGATTCTAATACTGGTAACGCTGCTTTTGAATTTGCCTCATGAACAAAAATAAACCGCTTTACTCCTATTTGTGTCAACACTTTTTTTGCTCTATTAAATAATTTTTCAAAATACCCTTTTTGACGCTGTTGTGGATGAACAAATGCTTTTATTTCTGCTTCTTCCATAGTTGGAAGATAAATTCCTAAAAAGCCTACCAAACATTCATTGATATACGCTAAAAAAAAGCATGGTATATCCGCCACATTTTGATCGGATGCCAAATAAACTTTTGATTTTGTTTTGTCCACAGCATGACAGATTGCTTCCAGTTCTCTAATTTCCTCTCTTTGCCTTCCGTTCAATCTGCTGATTTTCTTTATCTTCAAGTGTTCCGCCTCCAAACTCTTAATTGCAAAAGTTATATCCTTTTGCTGACTCCAATTCTTATATAGTGCTTTAATCATAATACATCGTTCCAAAATGTCAAGTACATATACTTCTATATTTTGGGTTAGAAAATAACTCCCCTTTTTGCCTTTTTTCAGTTTTGTGATAACTGAAAAATTTCGTCTGCTAAAGCTGCAAATTGTGCCAAACTTAGTGTTTCCCCTCTTGCCATCACAGAGATATTGGCATTTTTTAATGCTCTTTCTAATACTTCTTTTGAAACTGAAATTTCTTTGGCATTATTCAGCCCATTGAGTAGAGTTTTTCTTCTCTGATTAAAGGAAGCTCGAATCACGCGAAAAAAAAGCTCCTTATCTTTTATACAAACCGGCGGTTCTTTATAAGGAGAAAGTCGGATTACCGCAGATCCAACAGTCGGTCTGGGTAGAAAACAGTTAGGTGGAACATTTGCTACAAAATAAGGTTCTGCATAATATTGAACTGCCAAAGAAAGTGCCCCATAATCTTTCGTCGCAGGTTTTGCCTGAATCCTATCTGCAACTTCCTTTTGTACCATAACTGTAAGATTTTCAATAGAAAGATCCGATTCCAACAGATTCATAAGAATAGGAGTTGTAATATAGTATGGTAAATTTGCCACAATTTTTAATGACATTTCCTTTTTCTCAGAAAGTAGAGAAACAAGATCTACTTTTAAAATATCACCCTCTACAATGGTTATATTCTTATAATCTTTCAGGGTATCATTTCTTAAAATAGGAATTAAATTCCTATCAATTTCTACAGCAATAACTTCCCTTGCAGATTCACATAAATATTGTGTCATTGTTCCAATTCCAGGCCCAATTTCAAGTACTAAATCCTCTTTTGTAATGTGAGCTGCCTGTATAATTTTTGTCAAAACATGTGTATCTATTAGAAAATTTTGTCCAAATTTCTTTTGAAAAACAAAATGATATCTATTCAGTATCTCTATTGTCTTTTTTGGATCTCCGAGTACTGCCATAATTCCTCCATTCCCGCGATAATAAATTTATCTTAACACAAGCAAACCATATTTACAATAGTTCTATTGGAATCCGAAACAAACTCATACCATTCTTTTTTGTTATTTCCATTACTTCTTTGGATGTTACATTTTTTAACTGTGCAATTTTTTCTGCTACAAATGGCAGGTTTAAGGAAGAATTTCTTTTTCCTCTGTTTGGAACAGGTGCTAAATAGGGACAATCCGTTTCTAATACTATTCGTTCTAAAGGTATTGCCTCTACAACATCAAGTAACTTTTTGGCATTTTTAAAGGTCACAGTTCCTCCAATCCCAAGATAAAATCCCAACTTTAAAAATTCTCTTGCCATTTCTATACTATAAGAAAAACAATGGATGACACCTGTCAGGTGTTTTCCCTGTTTTTCTGCATTTTCACACGTTGATCGAATGATATCAAGAGTGTCTTTCGCTGCTTCCCTACTATGAATAATCACTGGAAGATCTTCTTCTTTGGCAATCTCTAACTGTCTGGAAAACCACTGTTTTTGGCTCTCCTTATTAGAAGTATTCCAATAATAATCCAATCCGATTTCTCCTATGGCAACCATTTTCTTTTTCCTATCTTGTATCACCTTTTGAAGCCATGCAAATTTTGTTTCATCTAATTCATCTATAGATTCTGGATGTACACCAATAGCTCCAAATAAAAATGGATACTCTTCAATTAGTTGTAATACTTTTTCTGTAGAATTTAAACTAGAAGCCACTGTTACTACAGCATCAATTCCTCCTGCTTTTAGAGAATTTAGTATCTCTTCTCTATCCTCATCAAACGCCGTATCGTCATAGTGTGCATGTGTATCAAAAATCATATCTTTTTTTCTTCCCCCTTCCTTCTTAAATTAACATATCATATCCTAACAAAAAAAACAAACCTTTCCTTTGGAAAAATTATATCTTATACAAACAAAAGTTGTCTTTACAACTTAATTGCTATGTAGTATAATATAGGTACATATCATAGCTTACTGGAAGAATCATGAACCAGAATTTTTAGGCAGGAAAGAGGGAGTATTTTATGATAAAGACAACAACAACAAAATATGAAGAACTCAGCCAATGGATAAAAAATAGAATATTAGATGGTTCTTTTCCTGTCGGCACAAAAATTCCTTCTGAAAATGAATTGTCCGTACAATTTGGTTATAGCAGACAAACCGTTCGTCAGGCAATTGGTACTCTCGAAACGCAGGGCTATCTAGTTCGTTCCAAAGGAAGTGGCACATACGTTCATCGACCGTCTCGACAAAGCAGAGAAGAAGTTACTATGCGAATCGGAGTGGTTACTACTTATTTTGATGACTATATCTTTCCTGGAATCATCCATGGTATTGAAGAGGTTTTAACTAATAACCATTACTCTATGTGTCTTGGTATTACCCATAACAAACAGTCTGACGAAGAAAATTGTTTAAAACAGATGCTTGATAATGGTGTAGATGGATTAATTGTAGAGGGTACAAAATCTGCACTTCCGAACGTGAACGGTACACTCTACCGGGAAATTGCAGATAAGGGTATCCCAATTGTATTTATTAATGGATATTATAGAGATTACTGTGATTCCTATGTAGTGATGGACGATGTTTTAGCAGGAGATTTGTTGACAGATTTACTGGTTAAAAATGGGCACAAAAAAATCGGAGGTATTTTTAAATCTGATGATATTCAAGGATTAAAGCGTTATGAGGGAATGCAAAGGGCAGCAAAACGTAACCATCTTGTCATCCAGGATGCCGCTGTTTTATGGTATACAACAGAGGATTTTCCCTATCTTTTTGATGGTAATTTAGATGAAGCGATTTTATCCAGACTCAATGATGTTTCCGCAGTCATTTGTTATAACGATCAGACTGCTGCCTCTATGATAAAAATGTTTTCTCGCTATTCATTTCGTATTCCAAAAGATTACTCTATTGTGAGTTTTGACAATTCTTTTCTAGCAGACGATGCAGCTTATGGTTTAACCTCTGCAATTTATCCTTCCCAAGAGATAGGTCATAAAGCAGCAACTTTAATTTTAAAACGGATTCAAAAACCTGACTATTCAGAAAAAATCGTTTTAAATCCATCAATAGAAGAACGTTCTTCTGTTTTGGATTTGACACAGACAAAGCCCTTGTTTAAATAATAATCTGGCATGTGCTGGATTTTATTATAATCATATTTATTTTTAAGGAGGATTTAAAATGGCTAAATATTCTATTGGTGTAGACTTTGGAACTCTTTCCGGACGTGCCCTTCTTGTTAATGTAGAAACTGGAGAGGAACTTGCCGATGCAACTTTAAATTATCCTCATGCAGTTATGGATGAACAACTTCCTTGTGGTAAGAAATTGCCTCCAGATTGGGCACTAGAACACCCTCAGGATTATTTGGATGTTTTTGCCTATACCATTCCAGAAGTATTAAAAAAATCTGGAGTTTCACCAGAAGATGTTATTGGTGTCGGTATCGATTTTACCGCTTGTACTTTGCTTCCAGTCAAAGCAGATGGTACTCCTTTATGCTTTCTTGAAAAATATAAAGAAGAACCCCATGCTTACATAAAACTTTGGAAGCACCATGCTGCACAGGATAAGGCAAACAAACTAAATGAAATTGCTGCACAGCGTGGAGAAGAATGGCTTGCCAGATATGGTGGTAAAATTTCTTCTGAATGGGCATTTCCAAAAATTTGGCAGATATTAGACGAGTGTCCAGAAGTTTATGAGGATGCAGACTTCTTTATTGAAGCTGCTGACTGGGTTATTTGGCAACTTACAGGAGTACAGACCAGAAACTCCTGTACGGCTGGTTATAAAGCAATTTGGCATAAACAAAAGGGCTATCCAGAAAAATCCTTCTTTAAAGCTCTTGATCCACGTTTAGAAAATGTAGTGGAAGAAAAGTTAAATTGTCCAATTACTCCACTCGGAAAGAAAGCGGGAGAAATTTGTGAAAAGGCTGCAAACTTAACAGGGTTAAAGGTTGGAACTGCAGTTGCAGTCGCAAATGTAGATGCCCATGTTACGGCTCCTGCTGTTAAGATCGACGGTCCGGGAAAGATTCTTGCTATTATGGGAACCTCTACCTGCCATATCCTACTCGGGACAGAAGAACATAATGTTCCGGGAATGTGTGGTGTCGTAGAAGATGGTGTATACCCGGGATATTTTGGATACGAAGCTGGTCAGTCTTGTGTCGGTGATCACTTTGCATGGTTTGTAGAAAACTGTTGCCCACCAGAATATTATGAAGCTGCTGAAAAAGAAGGTCTAAACATTCATCAATATTTGACTAAAAAGGCAGAGAAATTAAAAGTTGGTCAAAGTGGATTACTCGCTCTTGACTGGTGGAACGGAAATCGTTCTGTCCTTGTCGATGTCGATCTGACTGGTATGATGCTTGGTATGACTTTATTGACCAAACCAGAAGAAATGTATCGTGCCCTAATTGAAGCGACTGCCTACGGCACTAGAAAAATCGTTGAAACTTTCCGTGCTAATGGTGTACCAATTCATGAATTTTATGCTTCTGGCGGTATTTCCTTAAAGAATCCTATGGCAATGCAAATCTATGCAGATGTTCTTGGAATTCCAGTAAAGATCGGTGGTACAACACAAGGACCAGCACTTGGTTCAGCAATTTTTGCAGCGGTTGCCGCCGGTTCAGAAAAAGGAGGCTATGACGATATTTTCAAAGCTGCTGGTGTCATGGGTAAATTAAAAGATACTATTTATACTCCAATTCCTGAAAATCAGAAGGTTTATAACCAACTGTTTGCAGAATACGATAAACTTCATGACTATTTCGGACGTGGAGAAAATGATGTTATGAAACGTTTAAAAGAAATTAAAAAAGAACAGTCAAAATAACCATAGAAAACTTTACTAATTGTGTTGGAGCATCACAATTAGTAGTTAGGAGAAAGAAAAATATAATATTTTACTTTCTCCTCTATGCTCCAGAATGGAGATTTTTATGTTAGAACAATTAAAGCAGGAAGTTTATGAAGCAAATATGCTTCTTCCAAAATATAATTTGATCACATTTACTTGGGGAAATGTTTCTGGAATTGATCGTGAAAAGGGACTGATTGTCATTAAACCATCTGGTGTGGAATATGATGTTATGAAACCAGAAGATATGGTAGTTATAGATTTAGAAGGAAATCGTATAGAGGGTGAACTAAATCCATCTTCTGACACACCAACTCATCTCGAACTTTATAAGGCATTTCCTAATATTGGAGGTGTCGTACATACTCATTCCCGTTGGGCAACAACAATGGCACAGGCAGGAATGGGCGTTCCTGCCCTTGGAACTACACATGGAGATTATTTTTATGGAGAGATTCCTTGTACGAGAAAAATGACACCTAAAGAAATTCAAGGAGAATATGAAAAAGAAACAGGAACAGTAATCATTGAAAGATTTTCTAATGCCAAAATTAACCCAGATGATGTTCCAGCTGTCTTAGTCTATAGTCATGGACCTTTTACATGGGGAACCGATCCACATAATGCTGTTCACAATGCTGTTGTCCTTGAAGAAGTATCTTTTATGGCATGGCATAACCTTGTACTTTCTAATAATACAATTCCTTCGATGCAGCAGGAACTACTCGATAAGCACTATTTAAGAAAGCATGGTGCAAACGCATATTACGGGCAGAAAAAATAATTACAAAAACAAAAGACAGCCGTTGGAGGAAATATATTCCGACGACTGTTTCTTTTTTCTCTGTCTATTATAAATTTAAAAAATCTTAACAATTTTCTTTATATTCGTTCTTGCGGTGGAATAAGAAATACTCTATAATAAGTTCACATAGATTAATTAATGTGTATCATTCACAAACTTGGTATATACAAAGAGTCGTGCAGAAATGAGGATAAAAATGAAATTTAACATATCTATAATACACCGTCTTATGGCAGTGTTTCTTATTGCAGTTTGTTTAAGCGGAACATATCAATCAGTATCCTTACAAGCAGCACCTAAATCCGATACATCTATTCTATCAGACAATAATTTTGATTGGCCGTCCGGTCCTTCTATCAACTCTGACGCTGCTATCGTTATGGAAGCTAGCACTGGATTAATTCTCTATGAAAAAAATATCTATGAGAAATATTATCCAGCAAGTATTACTAAAATCATGACCACACTTTTAGCTTTAGAAAACTCTAGTCTAAGTGAAACTATGACCATGTCCCATGAAGCAGAATGGAATGTTGATTTTAATTCAAGCCGTATTGGTTTAGTAGAGGGAGAACAAATTTTAATGAAAGATGCTCTCTATGCAGTTATGCTAGAATCTGCTAATGAAGTAGCATATGGTGTAGCAGAACATGTTGCGAAAGGTACTGTTTCAGATTTTGCACAGATGATGAATGAACGCGCAAAAGAATTAGGATGTACTAACACAAACTTTGTCAATCCACATGGACTTCATGACAACAATCATTATACCTGTGCTTATGATATGGCTCTTATTAGTAAAGCAGCAATTTCAATTCCAGAATTCCGCACAATTACTGGAACTAGAACGTATCAAATTCCTCCTACCAATAAAAATGTACTTAGGTATCTTGCCAATCATCATAGATTTATTCGTAAAACATTGACATATGATGGAGCGATTGGCGGAAAAACAGGAGGAACCGACGAAGCGAAAACTACTTTAGTAACATTTGCAGAACGAAATGGACTATTATTAATTGCTGTTGTTCTTCATGTAGACACTGCTCTTCATGCCTATGAAGATACAGCAAAGATCCTCGATTTTGGTTTTGAAAATTATTCTCTTTATAATATTGAACAGACCGCTCAAACCGAATTAGGAACATTTCCTTCCCTTTTTACAAAAGCAACTCCATTCACCAAAGGTTCTATGTCAACCTTACGAATTCGGGATAACAGTAATATTGTACTTCCAAACTCGGCAGACATTAACGATGCACAAAAATCCGTTCTCCTTAAACCAGTCGATGAATTTGTTCATGGAGATAATATTATTGGACAGATTGTGTATACATTTGCTGGAAAATATGTTGGCTTTGCAGACATCATCTATTATAACGAAGAATACCCTCTGACTAAAGCAGAATTTGAAGCACGTTGGCCAAGTTATCTGATCCCGCCAAATCTTTCTTTTGAAGAACAGATCAATCCTTCTGTTACGCAAGAACCTACAAAGATATCGTCTGATTCTGACAACGACAAAGGTTCTGTTCTTCCAATTATCCTTGGAATTTTTGTTGGAGTTCTTGTGATTCTTGCTGGACTTTATATTATTTTTATTGAAATTCCGCATAGAAAACGGAGAAAACTTTATAAAGAACGCCATAAACGTCGGATGGAATCTTTTTCTTCAAACAGTGACTTTTAAATATTAAAATTAATTAATTAAAATAGATGAAATTTTCTGCAATTTGGAGTATAATTGTTACAGAAGTAAGTTTAAAAGCAGTAAAGAAAAAGGATATACACCCACTACGAAAGATGGATATGGAATCAAAAGTGGAACGGTTTCTATTAAAGCAGGCAAATATTATGTATCATTGTTGGTAGAAGTTCCAGATACTAAGAGTGCTAATAACAACAAGGAAGGTATCGATTTAGAGCTAAAAGATTTCGCGGTTGTTTCAGATTGTAAAATATATAAAGATAATAACAAATCGAAAAAAATAAAGAAATTCGAAAAACAATTACGTAGAGAGCAGAGATACCTTTCCCGTAAAGATGAAAATTTAAAGAAAGGAGAGTCCACTCAACGAGCAAATAAGGAAAGCAAAAGTTGAAAGTACAAAAGCTTCATCATAAAATAAACAATATTCGTACGGATTATATCCATAAAATAATAGCCAAGATAGTGAAAACCAACCCATCTTATATAATGACTGAGGATTTGAATGTATCAGATATGATGAAGAACAGACATCTTTCAAAAGCAGTTGCAGACAGGATATACAAATGCAAATATAGCTATATAGAAGACAGGGATTTCAATGTAAGTCTTAATTTGAGGGATGTAGTAACTTACGAGGTAGCATAGACAAGCAATCGTAAGTATGTACTGAAAGCTATTTCGGGAATTACGACTGTAAAGTGTACGAACTTTTGAGTAGATATTACTTCGGTGAATCAAAAACATACATGTTTTGAAACAGTAAGAAATATTCCTGAGGACTTCCCTTTCTCGGTGTGAATCTATTTAATCACATTTTGAGTGGCAGTATGTATCTGTTATGCAGTTTGAAGAGATCACCTCCCTTGTATTGGACGGAACTACGAATTATGTCTATCTTGCAGATCCAAAAACCTACGAATTATATTATATGAATCCTGCCCTTTTACAGAGTCTTGGAATTTCTAAATCTAAAGACTGGCTAAAACAGCCATGTTATAAAATTTTATATGGATCGGACTATCCCTGTGAATTTTGTAGTAATTTTGACAAGGAAATCGGAACACTTCATATTGAAAAACAGTTTAATCCAAAACTTCAAAAAGACCTAATTGTAAAGGAAAAATTGATTCATGATAATGGTGTAAATTTTCGTTTGGTCATGGCGATAGATACCACACAAAGGGAAACTGTTACAAAGGAATTAAAAAGAAAACTTCATATGGAAGAAACTTTGATTCAATGTATCCAGACACTAAATCAAAATTCTAATATGCAGCAAGCGATTGAAAACCTACTTTCCTTGATTGGATCGTATCATATGGCAGATCGTGCATATATCATGGAAATAGATACTATCCAAAATATGCGTGTTACATATGAGTGGTGTCGTAATGGAATTCCATCTAAACAAAGACATACAAACAATATTCCACTGTCTATCACCTCCTATTGGCAGGAACAATTTGAAAAACAGGGTAGACACTCTATAAAATTTTTAGAAGGAGATATCTGTCCTAGCTCTCCTGACTATTTTCTCTTTGCAAAAGATGGAATTCGCAGCCTTCTTGCAGTCCCTCTTTGGAGAGAAAATCAGGTAGAAGGGGTTGTAGGTGTTGATAATCCAACCGAAAATATAGATGATATGACATTATTACAGTCTGCATCTTCCTTTATTGTCAATGATATTAATAAACGAAAACTAATGGAACAACTGACTACTCTCAGCTATATGGACGGATTAACCAAAGTAGGAAATCGCTATAAGTATTTAAAAACTATTGAATTGCTTAAAGTAAATACACCTAATCAATTAGGAGTTATTTTTATTGATGTTATTGGATTAAAATCGGCTAATGATACACATGGTCATGAATATGGAGATTATTTACTTTTACATACAGCCGAAATTTTAAAGGGAATCTTTGAAGATCTTATTTTTCGAATTGGTGGAGATGAATTTGTCGTATTTGTTCCAGATGTTTCTCAAGATCTCTTTAACGATACCATTTCCTGTTTAAGAAAACGGGTAGATGCAGATGGAGATCTTAAAATTTCTATTGGATATTGTTGGCGAGATGGTGAAATTGATATTCATGCCCAGATAGCTCACACCGACGAATTGATGTATGTAGATAAACAGACCTATTATGACGCTCATCAGGAAATCGTCTATAGTCATCGTACAGGTGCTTCCAATCAATTACTTCATGAAATTAAAAATGGGATGTTTTCAATCTATTTACAACCTAAAATTGAGGCAATCTTTGGAACAGTAGTTGGTGCAGAAGCTATGATCCGAAGAAAAGATGAGTTTGATAATTTTGTTCCAGCAGACATTTATCTATTTCGCTATGAAAAAGAATATATTATACGCCATCTTGATTTTTTTGCCTTAGAAACAGTAGGAAAACTATTACGTCAATGGGAATCTTTTCTCCTCCCTAATTTTAGAATTTCCCTACGCTTTTCTAAAATTACTTTTTTGGAGCATGATATTGAACAAACATTATCTAAATTTTGTAAACAGATAGGAATCCTACCAAGTCGTATTGCATTTATTATTTCAGAAAGCTTTCAGGATATGGATAAAAAAGAACTGTTTCAACTAATTCAAAAACTTTCTGATACTGGATTTTATCTATTAATAGACGATTTCATTTTAAAGTATAAAGAATATACAGATTATTTCCAAATAGAAAAAGATTCCACTATTTCCATTGTCCATACCATAAAAATTTATCGAGAACTGGACTCAAAAATTGCTTCTTTAGACGATACTTTTCTTCTTTTTGGATGTGAAGTAGGTGGAAAATATTACCTAGAAGCACCATTATCAATGAACGAATTTATTAGACGATTTATTTTAAAATAAAAAAAGATTAGAGCAGCTATTCAAAAATGATAGAAAAATTTTTGGATAGTTGCTCTTTCTATTTCATCCAATAAAAATTAACTATTCATAGAGGCAATCAAAGCAGCAATCTCATCTGCTGTCATCATATGATTAGAATCAGAACCCTTTGGTGAAACAACTGGTTTCGAATCTACCTCTACAGGTTTTTTCTCTTCTTGTTTTGTTGGGGGAAGTTCTCTTGGAATAAGTGCACTATCTTCTTCTGAATTTTCTGAACTTGAATTTAAAGAAATAGCTGCCTCCTCTTGTGCATCTTCCTCCTCTGACTCTGAAAATATCATATCCTCATTTTCAACTAGATCCTTTAATTCTGAGAATATAATATCTTCATTATCCATTTTATCTTCTGGTTGCGAAACTACAATATGTTCATTTCCAATTAGATCTTCTGGTCCTGAAATCATAATATACTCATTTTCCACCACTTCTTCTGGCTGCGAAACCTCAATGTCTTCACTTTCCACTATTTCTTCTGATTCTGGAATTATGATATCTTCATTTTCCATTACCTCTTCTGGCCGCGAAACCTCAATGTCTTCACCTTCCATTACCTCTTCTGGCTGCGAAACTTCAATGTCTTCACTTTCCACTATTTCTTCTGATTCTGGAATTATGATATCTTCATTTTCCATTACCTCTTCTGGTTGCGAAACCTCAATGTCTTCACTTTCCACTTCTTCTACTTCGTTATCTTTTAGATCCAAACTTTTATTTTCCTGTTCTGGTGTAAAAGTTTCGACAGCCTGTTGTACAGAAAGTTTTGACAATATTTCTTGCATCTGATGAATCTGTTCTGTAACCTTTTGTAAATGCTCTTGTACAATCTGTGTATGCTCTAAAACAGTCTGTGTAAGATCTGAATCTGGAACGTTATTCGTTTCTTCTCTAGTATGTAATTCGTTATCTATTTGAAGTCTTAACTGTTCTAAAGATGCAGTAATACTTTCCGCGACTTGCTTTGCATTCTCTCTGTTATATTTAATAATTGCCTTTATTCCCTTTTTCTGCAATTCAAAACTTCGTTGTGCACTTAATTCTGACCATGCTACAAATTCTTCTGATCTTTCTTTTACCATATGAGTATTTTCTTTCACAGCATTACACAGTTCTTTTTGAGATTTTTGAAGTTCTCTCATTTGACATATCCAAAAGTCTTCCTGTTTTCTTATCTCATTTCGTTCTGCTTGAAGTTCTTCTTCTGCTTCTCTACGTTCAAAATTTAGATAAATATAGGAAACTACAAGTAAAATAATTCCTATAATTCCTATTACTAAATAATTTGTACGGAATTCAGAAATAACGAAAATCATCAACATTAATGTGACAATCATACCCAAAGTTGAAACCAGTTTCCCTTTTCCTTTAATGTCCATAAAGTCCTCCCCTTAATATAATTTTAACATCATTATACCACAACTATGTGCACTTTTGTGCACATGAAATCAAAAGTTGAAACAATGCTTCTCTGTTTCAACATTATACCATAAAAAATAAAAAATGAAAATGTAGTTTTATTCTTTCTACTCTTACTTATTTCTAAAACTTTATACAAATATTTAAAGAACGCTTGTTTTAAAAAGATTATTGTGGTATAGTAATGAACGCAAAGAAATTTGTTAAATGTCAAACAGAAAGTAAGGTCTAAAAATTATGAAACGATATTTTTTTTATGTGGCTGCATTGACAGCTTCTCTTTTATTATCTGGTTGCTCTAGGCGTTCACAAGAACCCTTACAAGAACAGCCAACTCCAACAGAAGAGGAAGAATTAAGTAAAGTTATAGAATCAATTGAAGCTGAAGTTCCAGATACCGGAACAGAAGATATTCAACCTTCTATTTTCCCAAAACAAGAGGAATTATTAACTCTTCCCTCCGAACTTCCCTATCCAGAAGACTTTTCTGGCACTCAAACAATAGTTGGAACTACTAACTATTTTAATTTTATTAATCATCTTCCATTTCTTTCAACTGAGAGTGGTATTCTTACATTTGAATATAATGGTGGCTTTTCTTTTACAGATTCTCAGACTGGAACCGTTTCCAATTATCATATTGGAGATTATATGCCTGTCTCTTACTCTGAAGGAAAGATAGATTACAATAATTGGTTTTATATGGGCTCTATGGAAACTTCAAATGGGGTTTATGTACGTTATGATTATTTAGGCAATGCAAAAGTATCTTTCTTTTTTAAAATGGACTTTAATGGTTCTAATCCTGTTGTATGTGCTTCCACTCCTTATATTTCACAGGAAACATTTAATGTGTTTACTGCAACTGAAAATGGAATTTATTTTACATATATAATATGGAATGATGATGTTGCTCAAACCTCGATTATTTTTGCAGATCCAGATGGAAATAATCCACGTGCCATTTATACTTTTGAACCAAATGATTATATTTCCTACTTAATTCCTACAGAACAAAAACTTTGTTTTTTGCTTACCTCTCAAGAACATACTAATTTGATGGAATTAGAAACTCAAACACGTACTCTTTCTACATTAGTTTCTGACAGTAAAGCAGAATTTCTTTATATTGTAGATGATTATTATATTCTTTCAGCAGATACACAAACCTTACATTTATATAATAGAAATAAAAATCGTTCAGAAAGTATTACAATAACCTCGAAAAATGGATATACTTTCAGTATACCATTTTTTGATGAAGGAATGGTTTATACAGCAATATACTCCTTAGAGCAAACTTCTTCAACTCAAATCGTTCCTATTATTTTTAAAGATCGTAGTGTTGGTAAAGCAATACAACTTAGTGATACTTTTTACTATTGTTTAGGTATTGATAATGGAATTGTATATACAGAATCAGGAAATTCCTATCGATTTTTTGATCTAGCTACAAAAGAAGAATTAAACTCACCACGAGAAAAAATACAATCATAAATATTTGGAGTTGTCGCACTAAGAAAATTAGATACAAGATATTGTAGAAATTAATAGTATATTAATATTATATCAACACTATATCTTGTATATTTAGTTCTTAGTGAAACAACTCCTTTTTTTGTTCTATTCTTCATTAAAATAAGCATCTATTCCATTTGCTATTCCCTGTACCATCTTTTTTTGATATTCTGGATCCTGCATTTTTTGATCCTCTTTCGGATTGCTCATATACCCCATCTCTATAATAGTTACAGGAATTGTACACCAATTAATTCCACTCATATTATCCATAACAATAGCACCCTGATTTTTTGCTTCTGTTGTTTCACAGTATTCTTCAATAATTGCCTGTGCAAGTTTTTTACATTCATTACTTATATTTCCTACGAACTCATTGGATTCTGAAGGATAGATTGTAAGTGCACCAGAAACATTTTGATTTTCTGAGCCATTTGCATGAAGTCGTACAAAGATATCTGCACCTTCGTTTGCTAATTCTGCACGTTCCCGATTACTTAAATTGATATCATGTGTTTCCCTTATCATAAGAACCGTATAGCCTCTTGTTTCTAATTCATCTCTAAGAGCTAATGCAATATCTAAAGTTAAAATATATTCTGCAACCTTTGTAGATACTCCTGTCGTTCCAGAAGCAACTTTCGCTTTCATTTCAGTTGAACCCGGTCCAAGTGGTTCTTTCTCTGAATTTCCTTTTGCTTGATGCCCTGCATCTAATGCAATGATCTTTCCGTTTATAGAATCTTTTGAAACAGGTGTTGGTTCTATAGGTTCTATCGTATCTTGTGGAATTTCTGTAGGCTCTGGTGTTATTTTGATCTCTAATTTACTTTCATCAGGCTTTTGATCAGAAACTATGTTATCTTTATTTTCAGAATCTTGTATATTATCTGAATTATTTAATTCCTTAAAAACTTCCTTTTCTTCTCTCTCTTCATCCATCTTAATCATCTGTTTTGCAGCAACACAAAGCCCTAATGTTACAACAATACAAAATATAATCGCTATGAATAAATTTTTTCCATAGTTTGATTTCACTATATATCCCTTCCTTGATTTTCAATACTTTAAAAGGTTTTTCACAAAAAATTATATAATAATTGTTTGTGAAAATCAAGTAGTTATGATAGACTACCATTAACACATAAATCTATCAGAAAGGAACAAAAATCATGAAAGATTTCTTTGAAGCTGCACTATTTGACGAACTAGATCCCCTTTATCCTGATACAAATCCTCAAACAGGAAAGACATTACATCTCACAGCGGTTGCCTCTAATACCTATGCAGGAGTTCATATTATGCTCTCTGGATTGACTTCTGGAAAATGTGTCACCTTTGAAGTGATTCCCCCTATGAAAAAAACTTTGTTTACCAAAGAGGACAAGACAGTTGTAGAGAGTTATGAAAAAGATCTACATTATAAACTGTTTGAATTACTTCCTCTTCCTGTGGAAGTAAATACTGGCACGATATCCCGTACCGAATGGACAGATGGAAATATAAACCAAAATGTCATTCGTCGAGCACCCTTTACAGTTTATGATGTACTTCGACCTTGTACTAATGTACTCACTACCCAACAAAGTGTTATGGCACTTTGTTTTCGCTGTAAAGTAGATACAGATGAGCGAGAACTTAAAAAATGGGATTTTATCATTACTCATGATGGAGTTTCTAAACATCTGACTTTTGAGGTAGAAGTTTTTCCGGTAAAGATTTCAGAAGCAGGAGCAGAGGATCATAAATATATAAATTGGATCAGTTATAAAGGAATTTCTGATTATCACCATGCCCCATTATTTAGTGAGGATTGGTATGATATATTTGAAAAATATTTGAAATTAGGAAAATATGGAAGACAAAATATGGTATTACTTCCAGTAGAACTCTATTTTGAAACACAAAATGGAGTTTCTTATCTAAATGAAAAGAAATTAGATAGACTAATTGCCATCTTAGATAAAGTGGGGATCTATTGGATTGAAGGTGGTCACCTTGCCAAACGTAAAAATGGTGAATGGATGGCTACTCAAGCAGAACTTCAAATAACCCGTAAGATTATTCCGGGTGAAGGAGAACAAGAACTAGAAAATATGTGCAACCAGCTTTATAGCTATCTCCAAAAACATAAATTAACGAATCGTTGGCTTCAAAGTTTTATGGACGAGCCTTTAGACTGTTTAGCAGACACATATATTATAGGAACTCAGATAGTAAAAAAGAGTATGCCCGAAATTTCGGTGTTAGAGGCTACAATAGCAAGAGAAAGTATTGCTGGAACAGTAAACTATTGGTGTCCTACAGTAAATAAATATGAAAAGTACAGAGAATTTTTTGATAATCGGCATGAAAAAGGTGATCATATCTTGGTCTATACCTGTTTAGATCCAGCAGGAAATTACTGTAATAGACTACTAGATCAGGAACGACTTCGTCAGGTATGGCTTGGATGGGCTCCCGCTCTATATGATAATATAGAAGGTTATCTTCATTGGGGCGGTATGTTTATGGATAGACTAGATTTTTATAGATTAAGTGCTCCTTTGCCAGACATTACTGATTATGATACTTCCAGACAAAATTCTCTGCCTGCTGGTGATCCAGCTATTATGTTTCCGGGATTTTTTGAGGTATATTCCAGTACCCGACTAGAAGCCCATCGAATTGGTTTTGAAGATCTGGTGTTATTAGAGCAATTAAAAGAACGAAATTGTTCTTGGGTAGAAAACTTAATCCATACTGTATTTCGCCGATATGATGATTATGAAAAAGATGTAACACAGTATCGAAAGGCACGTCTTCTTTTATTAGAGAAGGCTTGTGAAGAGCTTCTCTAATATTATAATTGGTTTAACACAAACTTAATGTCATCCCTGATACAAATAGATTTTTTTCGAATTTCATCTGGTGCATAAGCTTCGTTTAAATTGATACAGACATAAACAGCATTTTGCCATTCATGTACCATACGCCAGAACGAAAATTTTACTATACTTGGCGTATTCATTCCGATACCTAATTCAAGAAATAGAACCTTTAAATTTCGGTGTTTATTGATAAATTCCATATAACGATCTGATGCCCTATGCCATCCTTTATCCTCGACAAATGTATTGTCAGCTCTAAGATTCACGCTCATAGTCTTTTTACAAACAGGGCAATAGGGGATCAGATCGGTTGGTATTTTCATATTTTTTTGTGTCTCTACCATCTTTTTGATAATTTCTTCATTATCATAAGTGGAATTATGGCATGGCTCGCTGCATTGAAATAACCCATAATCGCCCTGAGTATAAAATAATCTCTGTTTATCAAATCCTGCCTTTTGAAACTGATGGTCAACGTTGGTAGTCAAAACAAAATAATCTTTATCTTTTACAAGCTCAAAAAGTCTTTTGTATGTTCCGTTATCTGTATCTATATATCGATTGATATAAATATAACGACTCCAATATGCCCAATGTTCTTCAAGACTTTCAAATGGATAAAAACCTCCAGAATACATATCAGGAAAATTATATTTTTCAATAAAATCAGAAAAGTTATCCTCAAATCTTTTTCCTGTATAAGTAAAGCCTGCCGATGTAGATAGCCCTGCTCCTGCTCCAATGATGACAGCATCCGATTCTTGTAAAACTGTTTTAAATTGTTTTATTTTATCCAAGTAGCTTTTTGTAGATATCATAGTCTTTTTGTTTAAAAACATTAAATACCACCCTTTCTATCTTCCTATCGGTCTGTAAATAATCTATCACTGTTTTTACTGCAATCTCTGCTGCTTTTTCTTGGGGGAAATGAAATTCTCCTGTAGATATACAACAAAAAGCAATACTTTTTAAATTATTTTCTGAGGCGAGTTTTAGGCATGATTTATAACAATTTGCTAACTGTATACAGTGTTCTTTTGCAAGCTGCCCTGATATAATCGGTCCGACTGTATGCAGAACATAGCGGCATGGCAGATTAAATGCAGCTGTAATTTTTGCTTTTCCTATAGGCTCATTATATTTTTGTTTTTTCATTACCTCATCACAGACTAAACGCAACTGAATACCACTAACACTGTGAATCATATTATCCACACAAGAATGACAAGGTATAAAACATCCTCTTAAAGCACTATTTGCAGCATTTACAATAGCATCTATCTTTAATGTAGTAATATCACCACGCCAGAGAATAAGTCGATTATCAATAGGAGATACAGGTAAGATATTACTGTCAGTAATTCCCTTTTTTAAAACTTCCTCTTTTAAATATTCATCCTGTATTTTAAGAAATTCTTCTTCTATTGGATAAGGAGGGCGAATATTCATAAGGCTTCTTAGAAGTCGTTTTTGTTCATCTTCACTATCTGGAATTTCGATCTCTTTATATTGTGGCTGTTCTGATAACAACTTCTTAATTAGATATAACCTTTTTTCACTATGCACCATAATTTCGCCCTCCACAATGTATTTTACTACTGTGCTACAACAGAAATTCTTTCTTGAATATGAGTTCCATTTACAGCTTCATCGATCATTGCTACTGCATAATCTGCATAACTGATAACACTTTCCCCTTTTGAATTCAATATCAATTCCTCACCGCCTAAAATGTATTTTCCTGTTTTTATTCCATCTGCCTGAAAATCTCCAGCGGGACTTATATAAGTCCACTTTACATCCTTTCTGCTACGAAGTTCTTCTAATGCTTTTGCCATATTCGAAGCTAAAGGTTTAAAAATATCAGGAAAATCTGCTCCATCCATTACCTGTATTGTATGCTCTGGATTTATATATAAACTTCCAGCACCTCCGACAATTAAAAGTCTGGTATTTTTGCCGCTTAGAATATCGCAAAGATGTTTTAAAGATGTACTATGCTGCGGCAAAGTTTCTGGCGTCCATGCACCAAAAGCATCAATTACTACATCAAAACTCTCTAAATCAGAAGACGTTAAATCAAACAGATCTTTTTTAATAACCTGTGCGGCAGCAGACTGGTTTTCTCTGCGTACAACTGCGGTAACATCCAATTTTCTTTCTAATGCTTCTTTTACAATTAATCTTCCTTCTTTTCCATTGGCACAAATGACTGCGATTTTCATAATAATTACCTCCACTTTTTATATTTGAACTTGTTTTTTTGTTTGTAACATTATAATATATCAGTAATAAGAATTCGTAAAGTAAGCACTTTTTTGTGCGATAGTTACTATTTAGTAACTATATAGAGAATGGAGGTTTTTATGGTAAAAGAATTACCCGCTTGTCCAGTAGAAACAACGTTAATGTTGATTAGCGACCGTTGGAAAGTATTGATTATTCGTGATTTATTAGAAGGTACAAAACGATTTGGAGAATTAAAGCGATCAGTAGGAAATATATCCCAAAAGGTTCTGACTGCTAATTTACGTTCTATGGAAGAAAGCGGGCTTCTTACTCGAAGGGTATTCGCAGAAGTCCCGCCACATGTAGAATATACTTTAACAAAGACAGGCTATAGTTTAAAGCCAATTTTAGATGCTATGGTAAAATGGGGATTAGAATATAAAGAAAGTTCCAAATTGTATTAATCTATTTGTTCCACTTTTTGCATCAGTCCATCTTCTGAAAAATGTAATGGTGCAAGACATACTTCTCTGTGATATCCTTTTCCTTCTGGATACCTTTCTGTTGGGGTTGCAAATCGGTGATAGGCAATACAATATTCATCCTGTTCTGGAATTTTTGTGATAGAATGATGTCCTGTTCCTAAAATTCCCTTCTCTGGCTGTTTCTCTAAAATGGGATATAAAAATGTTATTGGTCCAAATAACTGGTCTGCAATTCCGTAATTGACATGGTAGTTCTCAGAGCCTGTATCGTCACAAGACCATGTAAAATGATATTTCCCATTCCTTTTTAATACTGTAATTGCTTCTCTGAAATCTTTTGCCCCTTCAATCGCATGAATGGAATTTGGAACAATATGTAGTAAATCTGTTTCTAATTCAGCAACTGCAGGAAAACCGTTTCCAAATAGCAGCCAAGTCCTTTCTCCCTCTTGATAGATAGAAGGATCGATTGTCTGTCCCATAGGAACATTTGCTTTTTTAACCATCTCCATTGTTATTAGTGGTTTTTTTTCTGCATAAAATGGCCCTGTTGGAGAATTGGCAACAGCTACTCCAATTGCTGATACACCATTTTCTTCTTTAGCGCAAAAGTAAAAATAATATTTTTTATTTTTTTCTGCAATACATGGAGCCCATGCAGAACCTACAGCCCATGCAACATCATTAGATGCAACATCTAAAATCTGTCCTCTGTTTTTAAAATTTAATCCATCCTTTGAAGAAAATACACTAAATGTAGTTCCTGACCATCCCTTAAATCCATCTGTAGTAGGATAGATATAATAAGTTCCATCAAAAATTGCAATATCTGGATCTGCATATAATCCAGAAAGTACAGGATTTTGCCTACTATATGCTTTTTCTAATCTTTCATACTCTTCTTCTTTTAATTTTAAGATTCCCCCATGTCGTTTTTTCGTACGTCCTAGATTAAATTCATTTTCAGGAACGATCTGAAAATCCCCACCTGCAAGATGATTTGTCATAAGAGGAAGGTATCCTTTTTGTTCTGCAAACCGATCTACCATCAAACACCATGAACCATCTGGTCTTTGGAAGCACTCTGGCCCTTCTACTCCATTTAATTTCATTAATGTTTCCGATTCTATTGGCTTAAATACTCCCATTAAAGAATCACTATATTCCATTTGTATTTTTCCTGTTGTCTCATCTTTAGAAAATCGATAATACTTTCCCTTCTCTTCTATAATGGTCGTATCAATAATATCCTTTTCTTTTTCAATATATAAAAAGGTATCTGAAAATGTCCGAAAATCTTTTGTATACGTAGCATAAATTTTATGTTTACCTGAAACTTCACCTTCTGTTTTTGTTTTAGAAGCAAAAAAGACTAAAAATTCTTCTTTTTCTCTATCATAAATCGCTTCTGGTGCCCATACACAACCAGCCTGTGCAACTCCAACTCTACAGCTTCGTTCCTCTGACCAATGTACTAAATCTTTTGATTCCCATATAATTAAATCTTTACTTCCACTCTCTTGTGCTGCCTTCCATCCCTTTCCTGCCTCTATTCTAAGATCTGTTGCGATCAAATAAAATTTTTCATTTTCTTCATCTCGTATTATAAATGGATCTCTTACTCCAAGTTGTCCTAAATTGGAATATAAAACGGGTTTACCTGCATTGAGATCTCTCCAAAATAATCCATCTCTACTAAGGGAAAAATAGACTTGCTCTCCCTCTTTTTGTTCTCCAATAAAATGTACAAATAAATATCCTGCCATTTTGTTTTTTCCTCTTTTCTACTGTATCATTTTTTGAAAATATTATAAAAAACAGTTCTCTTTTACACAATTACTTTTCATGCAAAACAACTGATCAATTCTGCTTTTGTCGTGTAAAAGATAAGAAGCTATTTGACGAACCGTGGAATATGAGGTATAATCAACTATAATCCCATTCTTTTGGAAAATGGGTAGCAAAAAACAGGGAATGGAGATTTTTTATGCGACTGAGAAACATTCCGGGCTCAAGAGAACTGATCGCTGAGAGTGAATATGTGATTCAAACTCCAGAAGCTCAAAAAGGTAAATGGCATGAAATCTTTCAAAATACCTATCCACTTCATTTGGAAATCGGAATGGGAAAAGGCCGTTTTCTTACCGCACTTTCTAGTAAATATCCAAAAATTAATTATCTTGGAATCGAAAAATACTCTAGTGTATTAGTTCGTGCAATTGAAAAACGCGCTGAACATCCCGAAATTTCAAATCTTTATTTTCTTCGATATGATGCTGAATATATTTGCAATTTATTTGCTCCGGGAGAGGTAGAACGAATCTATTTGAATTTTTCCGATCCTTGGCCAAAAGATCGTCATGCTAAACGGCGTTTGACTTCAAAGGAATATCTAGCACGTTATAAACGTATTTTATCTCCAAATGGGTGGATCGAATTTAAGACAGATAATCTGTCCTTATTTGAGTTTTCTTTAGATCAGATTGAACAGTTTGGATGGGAAGCATTCGATGTTACCTATGATCTTCATAATAGTCCATTTTGTTCAGAAAATGTTATGACGGAATATGAAGAACGTTTCTTGGCTTTGGGAAATCCGATTTATCGTTTGATTGCTCGTAGAAAAGATGTATGAAAGTGCTGTATTTTCCCGCATATATTGATTAAAAGTCTTGCAGGAGGGAATCATGCAGTATACAACGAAGGAGCGTCTTGCCCGTCTATTTGACGATAATCCAAAATTGACCAAAAAGATAATTCAGATGAAAAAATCTTGGGATGAAGTTGCTAGATTAATTCAAGCTGATTATCGAACCAAGAAAAAAAAGTAATAAAATCAAAATGATGTTGGTTAGATTTACTATGATAGGGAAACAATAAGACCAAAGATAAAGGAGGGAATTTTAAATGGGATTATATTTTACAGATGCAGGTTTTAATAATGATGTTCTAAAATCAGAACTTCCAGTTTTGGTAGATTTCTATGCAGATTGGTGTGGACCTTGCAAAATGATGGGCCCAATCATCGATCAGCTTGCAGAAGAATATGAAGGAAAAATTCGAATTGGAAAATTAGATACCAGTTCTAATCCAGAGTGCGTACAAAGATATGGTATTCAAAATATTCCAACTATCATTTTATTTAAAGATGGAATTCCAACTGAAAAATTCGTTGGTCTTACAAGTAAGGCTAAATTGGAAGAATTATTAAATAAGGTATCATAAAAGCTATCTGATTATAACAAACCAAAATTATAGGAGATATCCAATCAAAATAAATTGTCTGGATATCTCCTATTTTGTTATTCTATTTTTATTTGTTTTTTCTGTAATTCACCCTCTATTAATTGATTTAAAAGATAAGCCACAACAGCAACAGTAGGAACTCCTAAAAACATTCCGAGTACACCACCATAAGCACCCCCTACAGTAATCCCAAAAATAACCCACAGTGGTGTAAGACCTGTTGATTCCCCAAGAATCATTGGACCTAATACCCAACCATCAAACTGTTGTAAAGCCAAAATCATGACTGCAAATACAATCGCATGGATTGGATTAATACATAAAAATAATAATACTCCTGGTACTGCACCAATAAATGGACCAAAATATGGAATCATATTAGTAACTCCTACAATTACACTTAATAAAACTTCATAAGGTAATTTTAAAATTTTCATCAGCAAGAAACATAATATTCCAATAATTAAGGAATCAATCGATTTGCCTACAATAAAACCAGAAAAGATACGGCCACACTCTTTTATTACCCTTATAGTTCTTCCTGCATGTTGTACTGGAAGAACTGCATATAATGTTTTTGTCATGATCTTTGACAATCCTCGTTTATCATAGAGCATATAGATAGAAATTGCTACAGAAAGTAATAAATTGATTGCTATTTTTGCAATCGAAATTCCTAAATTTAATATCTTTGGAACAATATCTGTTGCAAAACCAGTCGCATAATTTACAAGCTGAGGCCAAAATGACTGAAATTGAGTTTCGATATATCCAAAATCAATTTGAGGAAAGTATTCTTCAATATTTTGCAGAAAATCTACCGCTTGCTTATAAATTCCATCTTGTTTTTTTAACAGTTCTCCAATACTTTCTCCTACACTATCCGCTAATTTTGGAATTCCAATTACAAGAATTCCAAACACAATCAGGTAAGATAGCAACATAGAAATCATTACTCTTGTCCGTACTCTTTTAATATGAAACCAACGATCCAGTAACTTTTCTATACGTTTTATCAATGGATTGATAATAAATGCGATAAAAAAGGCAGTGATAAACGGAGAAAGTACCCCTAAAAACTGACTAATTGCATCTGATATCTTTCCTAAATTCATAATTGCATAAATAATCAATGCAGCTACAGTAATTGTTGCAAGAGCATATACACATATTGTAAAATATTTTTGACTTGCAGAAAATTTATGCTTTTCATCCTCTTCCTCATACTTTTCCTTTGGAGTTTCTTGCTCATATGAAATTTGGAGTGGTCCATACTCCATATCTGGTTTTTCTTTTTTTAAAAAATTTTTTCCTGGAAGTTTTACTTTATCTTTCTTTCCTTTCTTGGAATCTTTATCTTCTTTCATCGAATCCTCTTTTCTCTACATTATTCTAGGCAGAGCCATTATCTTATTCTTGTATTATAGATCTAGAAAGCAATGGATTTCAAGTTGTTTTAAACTTTTTAATCAAATTCTCATAAATACAGATACTTTTTGTTTTATTAAAATTTTAAAAAAAATACTTGCATTTTTATAAAAGATCGTATATAATAAGTTTGCATTTGAACTTTAGTACTTGCGTCTTTAGCTCAGTTGGTAGAGCACCTGACTCTTAATCAGGGTGTCCAGGGTTCGAGCCCCTGAAGACGCATAGAAAGTCTTCGTTTGACAAAATGATTGTTGGGTGAGGACTTTTTTTAATCAAAAGTACTTGCATTTTCATAAACTATATGTTATAGTATCCTTTGTGTTTATTAATCTATTTTTTATTCGCGTCTTTAGCTCAGTTGGTAGAGCACCTGACTCTTAATCAGGGTGTCCAGGGTTCGAGCCCCTGAAGACGCATAAAAAGTCTTCATCAACAGTTATTCTGTCAGATGAAGACTTTTTTATTTGTGATCCTGTCTATTTTTACCTATATTTCGATTCTTTCTATCTTTATTTTGTATAATGTATGGATTGACAACTTCACTATATTAGTATAAAATGATATCGTTAAAATAATAACAATTATTTTTTAATTTTTTTTGTTAATTATTTAACAGTGTATTGCAAAACTGTTTATAATGAGGTTATAATAAAAGTAAAATAAAAATCAGGAGGATTTGGAAGATGGCAGCAAACAATGAAGAAGTTAAGGTAAGTGGTGCTGTTGACAGCGTAGAAGCTTTAATGGCAAAGATTGCCGAAGTCAGAGAAGCTCAGAAAATCTTTGCATCTTATACCCAAGAACAAGTGGATAAGATTTTCTATCAAGCGGCACTGGCTGCAAATACCATGAGAATTCCACTTGCTAAAATGGCAGTAGAAGAAACTGGTATGGGTGTTGTAGAAGATAAGGTTATCAAAAATCATTATGCGGCTGAATATATCTATAATGCGTATAAGAATACGAAGACCTGCGGTGTTATTGAAGAGGATACTAGTTATGGTATTAAAAAGATCGCTGAACCAATTGGTGTCGTTGCAGCAGTTATCCCAACTACCAATCCAACCTCTACTGCTATCTTCAAAACCTTAATTTGTTTAAAAACTAGAAATGGTATCATTATCAGTCCTCACCCACGTGCAAAAAATTGTACAATTGCCGCTGCAAAAGTAGTTTTAGAAGCAGCCGTAAAAGCAGGTGCTCCAGCAGGAATTATTGGATGGATTGATGTTCCATCTCTTGAATTGACTAATACTCTTATGAGAGAGTCTGATATCATTCTCGCCACAGGTGGTCCGGGTATGGTAAAAGCGGCTTACTCTTCAGGAACTCCAGCACTTGGTGTAGGTGCAGGAAATACACCTGCAATTTTTGATGAGTCCTGTGATATTCGTCTTGCAGTCAATTCTTTAATTCATTCTAAAACTTTTGACAATGGTATGATTTGTGCTTCTGAGCAGTCTGTCATTGTTGATAAAAATATCTATGATGCTGTAAAGAAAGAATTTTCAGAGCGTGGATGTTATTTCTGTAATCCAGAAGAAACAGAAAAAGTTCGTAAAACTATCATTATTAATGGTGCATTAAATGCAAAGATTGTAGGACAAAAACCAGTTGCTATTGCAAAATTAGCTGGCTTTGATATTCCAGAAACTACAAAAATTTTAATCGGCGAAGTAGAATCCGTTGCTTTAGAGGAAGAGTTTGCACATGAAAAACTTTCTCCAGTACTTGCAATGTATAAATCAGAAGACTTTGATGATGCGGTTGCAAAGGCATGTCAGTTAATTGCAGATGGAGGTTATGGTCATACATCTTCTCTTTACATCAATGTTGGGACAGGCAAAGAAAAGATGGAAAAATTCGCTGCTGCTATGAAGACTTGCCGTGTCTTAATTAATACACCATCCTCTCAAGGTGGTATCGGTGATCTTTACAACTTTAAATTAGCTCCATCTTTAACCCTTGGCTGTGGTTCTTGGGGCAGAAACTCTGTTTCGGAAAATGTTGGTGTAAAACATCTGATTAATATTAAGACCGTTGCTGAGAGGAGAGAAAATATGCTTTGGTTTAGAGCACCTGAAAAGGTTTACTTTAAGAAAGGATGTTTACCAGTTGCACTATCTGAATTAAGTGTTATGGGTAAAAAGAAGTGCTTTATTGTAACAGACTCTTTCCTTTACAAGAATGGTTATACAAGCTGTATTACTGATAAATTGGATGAAATGGGAATTCAGCATACTACCTTTTATAATGTAGCTCCAGATCCATCCTTAGCCTCCGCAACAGAGGGTGCTGAACAGATGAGACTTTTTGAGCCAGATTGTATTATCGCTGTCGGCGGTGGTTCTGCAATGGATGCTGGTAAAATTATGTGGGTAATGTATGAACATCCAGAAGTTGACTTCCTTGATATGGCAATGCGTTTTATGGATATCAGAAAACGTGTTTATACTTTCCCTAAAATGGGTGAAAAGGCTTACTTTATTGCAGTTCCTACTTCCTCTGGTACAGGTTCTGAAGTAACTCCATTTGCAGTTATTACCGATCAGAGAACAGGAGTAAAATATCCATTAGCTGATTACGAATTACTTCCTAAGATGTCTATTATTGATGCTGACATGATGATGAATCAGCCAAAGGGATTAACCAGTGCTTCCGGTATTGATGCTCTAACTCATGCCCTTGAAGCTTATGCTTCTATTATGGCTACTGATTATACAGATGGTTTAGCATTAAAAGCAATGAAAAACATCTTTAAATATTTACCAGACGCTTATGAAAAAGGTGCAAATGATCCAATTGCACGTGAGAAGATGGCAGATGCTTCTACCATGGCAGGCATGGCATTTGCTAATGCGTTCCTAGGAGTATGCCATTCTATGGCACATAAACTTGGAGCATTCCATCATATTCCTCACGGTGTTGCAAACGCGCTTTTAATTACAGAGGTTATGAGATTTAATGCTACACACATTCCTACCAAGATGGGAACTTTCTCACAATATCCATATCCACATGCTCTTGAAAGATATGTAGAATGTGCTAATTTCCTTGGTATGGCAGGAAATAATGATCAGGAGAAATTCGAAAACCTTATCAGTGCTATTGAAGAATTAAAAGAAAAAGTTGGTATCAAGAAGACAATTTCAGAGTATGGTATCGATGAGAAGAATTTCTTAGATACATTGGATGCTATGGTAGAGCAGGCATTTGATGATCAATGTACAGGTGCAAACCCAAGATATCCTCTCATGAGTGAAATTAAAGACATGTATTTAAAGGTATACTACGGAAAATAATTCCTATACTATAGAAATAAAAAAACAGCTTCCAATTAATTGGAAGCTGTTTTTTATTTTTCTAGTTGACAGACAATAAAAAGCAAAAAAGGGCAGGATTTTTACTCTTGAATAAGATATACTTTTATTGCAAGAAAGGAAACCAAATATAATAGGGAGGAAAAAATGGATTGGCTGGTAAGTTTAAAAAAGGCAATTGATTACATGGAAGAACATCTTCTTATGGATATTGATGTAAATGAAGTGGCAGATGCAGTACACATATCTCCCTTTTATTTTCAAAAAGGTTTTAAAATTGTGACAGAATATTCTATCGGAGAATATTTGCGAAATCGCAGATTGTACCTAGCAGGGCTTGATGTAATAAACGCAAAAGAAAAAATTATTGACCTGGCTTACAAATATGGATATGATACGCCAGAGAGTTTTACTAGAGCATTCTCGCGTTTTCATGGTCTATCTCCTATGCAGCTTCGGACACAACCCCATCAATTAAAGGTCTTTCAGCCTTTAATAATAGAAATTTCAATAAAAGGAGGAAACAGAATGGATTTTACAGTAGAAAAAAGGGAAGCAGTAAAGATGATTGGTTTTGAAAGGGTATTTTCTTATGATACCTCTTATCAGGAAATTCCTAAATTTTGGAATGAATTTTGTGAACAGTACTGTAAATGTGACTTTATATCTAATCAGGTGGATAAAGAAATCAGACAGACAGTTGCAGAATGTATGGTGGGGGAATTTGGAATCTGTGTTGAAGACGAAGCAAATGAAAATCAATTTCGCTATTATATTGCAGGTGCATATCAAGGAGGCAAGATACCAGAAGGTATGTCAGTTTTTGAAATCCCTGCCAGCGATTGGGTAAAATTCAAATGTATCGGTTCTATGCCAAAAGCCCTGCAAACAGTCAATACCCGGATTTTTAGAGAGTGGCTTCCTGGAAATCAGGAATTTGAGATAGCTTTCCATAGTTATATTGAATGGTATAGTAAGGGAGATACCAAAAGTAATGATTACGAAAGTGGCATTTGGATACCAGTAAAACGATTATAATTTCTGTATAATAGAAAAACCGATGATCGCTACTATAGAGTTTAGATTATCGGTTTTTCATCTTAGTTAATTTTTCAGTAGTAATGATTTTAAATTATAATTTAAAATCCTGTAATAGACCGCTCAATACAGTAGCGTGTGTCGTCAATTCTGCACTTGAAGATGCTGCTTCTTGTGCAATAGAAGCATTATCTTGAACGACAGAAGAAATCTGTTCTACTGCTTTATAAATCTCTTCAATCGTTGATGCCTGTTTTGTAGATGCTCCTGAAACATTATCTGCCAGCATAGCAATTTTAGAAGCTGCCTGTACAATAGAATTCAAAATTTCCGCAGTTTCATTTACAAGTGTTACACCCTTTCGTACAGCCTCTAAACTCTGGTGAATTAAATCACTTGTTGTTTTTGTGGCATCTTTTGTGTTCGTTGCAAGACTACCAATCTCTCCTGCTACAACTGCAAAACCACGTCCTTGATCTCCTGCTCTCGCTGCCTCAATAGAAGCATTTAATGCAAGCATGTTGGTCTGTCCTGAAATTCCCTCAATTACACTGATAATATTTTGTATCTGTTCGGAGGATTGTGAAATTTCATTCATTGCTGTAACCAGTTCTTTCATATGGACATTTCCCTGATTAATAATCTTTTGTGCGTTGTATGCCATTTCACTAACTTCTTTCACATCTTCTGCGTTCACTTCTACTTGCTTAGAAACATCAGCAAGGGAAGCTTGAAGTTCCTCTACTGTACCTGACTGATCGGTTGCACCATCTGCAAGTCCTTGAGAAACCTGACTGATCTGTTTTGCACCCTCTTCAACTCCCTCTGCGGTCAATTTAATAGAAGCAGTAATTTCATTTAAAAATTTCAAAATTCCAAGGAAAGAGGTTTTGATATTTGAAAAATCTCCACGATAATCAATATCTACTGTTGTAGTAAAATCCTTTTCTGCCATTTGACTTGTTACATGATCAATATTATTTACATAACATGCCAACTCTTTTTCCGTTATACGAATCTTATCTGCAAGACTTCCAATTTCATTATTGGAGCAATATGTAAGTTCATAGTTAAGATCTCCTTTTGATAGTGCTTCCATTGCCTTTTCTACTTCTAAAATTGGATCTGTAATTCCATGAATTGTACGCCTTGAAAGTCTTGCTGCCTCAATCATAATAATAACACTGATAGCGATCAACATTAACATTAATACAGTTGCTCTGTTATAACTTCCTTTAATATACTCGTTTTTATCCTCACCTATTTTCTGACAGAGATCATCCATACAATCAATAGTAGACTGCATAGTTGGTATGTAACTCTTCTCCAATAATTGAATAGCCTCTTCTTGTTTTCCCTCTCTTCCCAGTTCTATAATCTGCTTTTCGAGACCAAAAACATTCTGAACCAGAGTTGTCATTCCATCTAATTCGCTTTTATTATACTTTGAATCAATTTTTCCTCCGAGATATTCAAGTGTTTCGTATAAAGCAGATTTTGCCTCTGACAACTCCTTTTCATATTTTTGAATCAAAGTTTGATCACTTGTCATACTGAGCTGAATAACATTGTTCATTATATTATCCACTGCTACTCTAGCTACCCAAGAACTTTCGATCATAGGAATTGTTTCTTCATTTAATGTTTCTACTCGTTTTCTTTGATCCGCTAACATGACTAAAGCGATACAAGTTACAATAAGAATTGCACTGGCAATTCCAAAAAATGAAGTTTTCAGTCTTCTTTTAATTGGAACATTATCAAATCTTCTTTTTACCTGATCTTTCACTTTCATAAAATATCATCTCCTTATTCAGTTTTCAGTTTTCCATTCTTGTCCGCGATCTCTTAAATAATCTATATCCGAGTACAAAGATCCTATGCAGCCACTACAATTTTAACACATATTTATAAAAAAATAAAGGAGAGGAAAAAATAAAATTAATTAAACTTCAATAACAATATTGTTACTAAAAATAGAAAAGCACACCTCTTCGATGTGCTATCTCTACATAATCATTTTAGTAAAAATTTCAATTCTATTGATATTCTACAACATCAAGCCACTTCATTAAAAGTTCTGTTTCCTCTGGCTTCTTTTTTGTTAATTGTGCTGCAGCTACAATTGGAAGCCATGTCTGAACATAACGCTTTGCTGTACCGCTCTTTTTGCAGAAAATATCTAAATACAAATCTGCTGTCTTCTGATCCTCTAAAGCAAATAAAAGATAACTTCTTGCAGCATCTGCGGAAGCATTTCCCTGTGTTGCATGAACCCAGTCAAGAACATACATCTTATCTTCAGTCACAATAATATTTTGTGGACAGAAATCACCATGACAAACTTTCACATGTTTTGGCATTCCATCTAATCTAGTCAAAAGGTCATATTTTTTAATATCATCCAAATTATCTAAACTCTGAATCTGACGGATTAACTTATCTTTCAGTTTATTGAGTAGAGGGGCTCTTTTGGAGTGCATTTCTAATTGAAGATCAACCATTTGACTGATATACTTCTCCTGATTATCTGGATCTTCCTTCATAATCTGAGCAAGTGTTTTGCCCTCGATATAATTCATTGTAATTGCCCACTTATCTTCAATGATAGATACTTCATTAATACTTGGTATTGGAAATCCAGTTTCTTCTACTCTGGTTGTATTGAGTGCCTCATTGAGTACATCTGTTTTTGGAGTTCCTTCTTTAAATAGTTTGACAGCATTCTCACCTTTTTTAAAAACGCTTGCATTTTTGCCCTGTGAAATTAAGTCCATTTTTAACCGCTCCTCTCGAATATAAAAATTGAATGGTTTTCGTCATAATCCATAAATCATTCTAGTTTTACAAATTGATTATACACCTTTTAACCAAAAAAGTATAGTCCCTTTTTGAAAACTTTTACTTAAAGTTTATATTTTAACAAAGCTTATTCCATTTGAAACACTTCTCCTTTTGCCTGAAACGGAAGAGCTGTTCCCTTTGGAATTAAAAAAGCATGTGTTCTTGGTACAATAAGATCTGATTCACATTGTGCATCTGTAATAAAAAGAATAGGAGCTGTTTTGGGAAAATCATTTGTATGAAGTAATTTTTCCACTCCAGCCTGCAAAATAGTTCCTCCTCTTCCCCTTACATTCACTCTTCCTGCAATCTCTTCTGGTGCAAGATAACCTGCATCGTAAGCCGCTGCATCGCAGAAAATCACACGTACAAAAGGAACTTCTCTCGCCTGAGCATAACTTGCAACTGCCCCTAATGCCTTTCCTAAAAGTTTTGTATCCATTGAACCAGAAGTATCTAAAATAACCCCAAACGTTCTTTTTTCTAATAATTCCTCTCGAATTAAATAACCCGGTCGTGGAATATCTGGAGAGGAACTTTGCCTACGACTTGGCTTTGCATATGTTCTTGTGCGCATAGTAGGAGGAAAATAGGCATCAAACCATCTTGCCAACTTTACATCCCAAGGAATTGGCGGCATAGCTAGTGCACGAATTTCTTCCACTAACCCTTCTGGAATTAATCCTCGTCCTGAAGATTGTTCCAGTTCTAATCCTTGAGATAAGGCATTTTTATAAAATTCATCTAAATCCACACCTAATTTCCTATTATCATAATCTGTACTTAAAATATCTCCTGCTCCATAACCGCGGAATGTATAAAGACGTCTATATTTTTTTAAGTCACGAAGTATTTGATCATAAATTTCCTCTGCACTTTTTCCTTTTAATTCTTCATCATACAAAGCATCTTGTGGCATACTTCCAATCTGCATTTCATAGAGCCATCCATTAATCACATAGTCACATGCAACATTCCAAAGATAAAAGTCTCTTCCCTGACAGCGTTTTTTGTGCATCAATCCAGCGTGAAGATATTCATGTGCTAAAACAAATCTCAGTTCCTCTTTTGTCAGCACAAAACAAGGATTTACATAAATTTTTGCCTCTATCACATCGACTGCTGCAGTACGAATTTCTAATCTTCTACATTCTGTTTCATCTTCTATAATCGTAAATCCTGCTGCCAATGCGCCCAATAATGGATACTGACTAATAAACCAGCTTGCAGCCTGTACCGCTTTCCCCTGATTTTCTTCTTTATATAACGCATGTCCTCCAGCAATACCAATAGCATGTGTTACAGAGGCAGCTAGAGCATATGCAAATTGTGCCATGTGTGGATTTCTATGATTATACCAAGATAAAGGATGCTCTAATCCTTCCATGTCAAATTGTCCAGGTGCTGTCCCAAAACCAGTATATAATAATTCTATATTACTTTTTTCTCCTCTGTGCCCTATAAGATACTCATAAATAACTATTTCATCTGTCATACTATCACGAAACCAATCTGTTACGCTAGGCCAAATAGATGTTCCAAAGCCAATATCTTCCAAAAATTTTGCAATATAGAGATCACATGCTTTATTCCAAAGGTAAATATCTAGTTGTTTTCCTCTATTTGGCATCTTTTGTGCATCAAAATGTCCAAAGGAAATATGAAGCAGACTATGTGCTGCTACATACGCCCAATTTTCAGACTGTAGTAAAATATTTCGATTAAACAAAATTTCTGACGGATAAACAATAGAATAATTATCCTTTCCAACAAAATCTTTTCCCGATATAGTTAATCTTCCAGAAAGTCTTGAGAATAGGGGATGATTTTTTATAAGTTTCAGTCCTGCTAATAGATTCTGTTCTGTGATACTTATTTTTTCTGTTTTTCCTGCCATAGTTATTTTCCTTTTTAATTCTTTGTTTGAATTGCTAAACGAGGAAGATCCCTTATAATTTCTAACATAAACCAATCTGGAAGCACTTTATTATCCTGTGCAGACACTACCATCTGTGCAATTTCAAAATTAATGGAGGACAGATCTCGAATCATTGCTTTTGCACGATGTGTTAAATAATGTTGATCCTTTCCGAGATTCTTTTTCTCCTGTGGAAGTTCTTTGAGTAGTTTCTCTCGAAATGATTGTGCTAAAAAATAAAGTACATCTCTTTCTTCTGGTTTTGCTGGCCAAACAGCCTCTCCTTTTATAATATCACTGAGTAAATAACGATTTTTAATTTGTTTTATAAATGCTAAAAACATAGCAGCATGTGATGGCTTTAAGCTTGCATATGCTAATACCTTTAATATATCCTGATCTAGATTATTTCCATACTCTTTTATAGCGTCACTTAACATATGCCAAGACCGAGGTGTAGAATACGGTTCTTCTGTTTTTGGTGGCTCCGAAAATAGATGATCTGGTCTTTGAGTGATATAATCTGTAATATAGGGATGTAACTCATTTTCATATGCCCATTTTAACCACTGTGACACTGAAGTTTTTAATTGCACATGAAACATTCTATTAATTAATGCAGTAGACATCGTCTTTACAATCGCCCCATCCTGTGTCCGATTTCCCGCACCAATAACAATACTTCCCTTTGGAAGATGATATTCTCCAATTCTGCGTTCATGAATTAATGAATAAAATGCTTTTTGTACCTCTTGACTACAAGCATTTAGTTCGTCTAAAAATAGACAATATGGTTCTTTTCTTGCAATCATTTTAGGTGGTAGAAATGTACTAACTTCTCCGACAATCTGTGGTATCCCAATAATATCCTCTGGAGCAAGTTGACTTCCTAAAAGGGAAACACACTCTAATCCAACCGAATCTGCAAAGCTTTCCACTAGAGAGGATTTCCCAATTCCCGGTGCTCCCCAAATAAATACAGGACGAACTGGTGCAACATGTAGTAAAATTTCTGATAATTCTTCTGGAGTAACTGTAACAGCTAGATTCATTATCTTTAACCTTTCCCCTGTGCTTTAAAATTATAGATAGGCTGCAAAACTTTGTCTACTGTCACAGTATCTTTAATTTCTTTTTCAATCTCTTCTCTAGTGCGATAGGCAAATGGGGCTTCATCTAATGTGTTGGAACTGATACAACTACAGTAAATTCCTTTCATTTGCTTTTGAAATGCGGAAACGGTAAATCTCTTTTTTACTTCATCTCTGCTATATCTGCGACCTGCTCCATGTGGAGCTGAACAATTCCATTCTATGTTTCCTTTTCCTGTACAGAGTAAAATTCCCTCCTTCATATTAATCGGAATGATCAAACGCTCGTTTTCTTTTGCAGACACTGCACCCTTTCGTAAAATTCCTCTTACTCCTTTAGAATATTCTTCTGTAAAATCAATATAATTATGAATTGTTTCAAATTGATCTATTATTTTAAAACCCATTCCCTTAATAATTTCATCTACTATACAGGCACGATTTAGTGAAGCAAATTCCTGTACAAGTGTAAGATCAGATAAATAATCTTCTAAAGCTTCTCCTTCCAGATAAGAAACTGGCTGTGCTGTATTAATTCCTTTCTTTTTTGCCTGTTTATAAGCTAGATTTTGATAATATTTACAAACTTCTGCTCCCAAATGTCTGCTTCCAGAATGAATCACCAAATATAAATCTCCCTCTTCATCCTGATCTATTTCAATAAAATGATTGCCTCCACCTAAAGTTCCAAGACTAAACCATGCCTTTTCTTCATCAATATGTCGAAAGCAACAAAGATCCTTTAATTCCATCTCCAAACAATATCGGTGCATATTCTTACGGACTGCCATACCAGAGGGAACTTTCTCTCTGATTACAGTGTCAAGCTTTTTACCCTCTAAATGATTTTTTTTAATTTTTACACAGGTCATACCACATCCAATATCTGCTCCTGTGATATTAGGAATAACCTTATCCAAAATGGTCATTGTTGTTCCTATCGTTGCAAATTTTCCCGGATGTACATCTGGCATAATACGAATTTTACTTCCCTTGGCAGCTTCGCTATCACAAAGATGCTGAATTTGGGCAACTGCACTTTGTTCAATATCTTCTGTAAAAATAATTGCAGAAGTATAAACTCCCCTAATTTCCTTTATCATTCTCTAATATAGTTCCTTTCTTTTTTGCTTGTAACCTATCTAATTACTTTTTTGATATACATATGCCTTTCCACGTTTTGTTGTCTGCTCGATTAAACCAATCTCTCTTAAAATTTGAATTACATTTCCCGCAGATTTTAAAGGAATCTTACAGATACTTTGATAGTCCTTTACCGTAAATTCTTTTGGTAGGGTATGAGGCAAAAAACAGCTATAATCTTTTACTGACTGAATTTCAATCTCTTTTTTTAGGGAAATTGGAACTTGATCTAATTTGGTTGCTCTCTTCTTTTTGTCTACCCCATACCCGTCTAAAAGGCGATACTCCTCTGTTTCTAAAAATACAATTCGAAAATGTAGACAGGGAGAATGTAAATATTCTTTTATCCAAAATAGTTCCTTAAAAATAGCATATTGCGTTCCCGTTTTAGAAGATTTTCTTTTACTTACTATTTCCCCTGTATTAGGCTCTATCCAACAGATCTGTTTCTTATAGATAACAGGATATACTATCGTTACATCATAATCTGGCAAAAAAGCATCTAATTTTCTTCGAAGTTTTCTGAAATTTTGTGTCTGGATTTCTATAATTTGAGAATCATAAAAGATATCGGCTATGTAGCCAGAATCGTTTACTTTTTGTTCGCAATAGCTAGAATTGGGAGCATAATATGCCTTTAATACTGCATGAACTGTCTTTTCTGCTAAAGTCCCAATTCCATGTTTTTTTTCTTGATTATTTAGAACCTGAATACATACCTGTTCGAATGAATTTTGCTGCATCACTTTAGATGAAGCAATGCTTGTGCAATAAAACAAGGATGATCAAAGGCAACTTGACTTCCCCTTATAACGTGATACTTGACTTCTTTTAAAAATCCTGTTGTATTTTCTATCACTTCTACAAGAAGTGAAAAATCCAATCTACGTTCTTCATTTTTCAGATCTATCTGATAGACTTTAGAACATCTTTCTTTCCCTGTTATCTTATCTCTATAAATCTTCTCACTATTTTTTTTCATACTTATATTCATCCATACAGCATCTGCAGCATCATCTCCTGCCTGTACAGTTTGTCCATCCTCAATCATGGCAAGATAAGAGATAGTTACAATTCTTGTTCTTGGATCTCTTTTCCAATCCCCCCAACAATAAAGCTGTTCTACTGCAATGTGATCTAATCCTGTTTCCTCTTTTAACTCTCTCTTCGCTGCATCCTCTATATTTTCGCGTAGATTTACAAATCCCCCCGGCAATGCCCAATATCCAATCCCCGGATGATTCTTTCTTTGAATCATTAATAATTTAAGACCTCTATCTAATGTAAAATCCTTCTCGTACTGAAAAACTAAAATATCTGCTGTTACAGAAGGATTTTGATAATGATTTGGATCGTATTTCTCTAAAAATTCTGGCAAAGAAAGTCCATCTTCATTTTTTTCTCTATTTCCATAAAAAGGCGTAATATCATCTAAAAATGCAGGCATATTTTAACCTCTCTTTCTTTTATCTATAACAAAATAAGGCTGCCGGTTTATGTAACCGCAGCCTATATCTGATATCTCTTTTTCATCCGCACATAGATTCCAGAATATACTTAGAACTATTCCCACTATAGTTCTTTGCATTTTACATTTACCTTCAGCCTTATCTTGCTTTTGCTGCGAACCATTCCCCAACGTCACACACTGTCAATACCCTCCGATACCGACATTAATTAGAATATCAAACTTATCTTAGAATGTCAAGTAATTTTACTAAATAATTTTATTTTTTCTTATTGTTTTTGTGTATTTATACAAAAACCCTATTGGTCCAATAGTTTTTCTAAGAGAGTTTCATACCAGATCTGAGAATAATCTTTTTTCAGGTGAATTCCATCGCTGATCGCTCCATCTGCCGGAAGTGGGTTTCCCTCTCCAAATAATTCAGAAGCAATATCTAAATACTCTACTTCTGCCTTTTGTGCTGCCTCTATTACCATATCATTAAATATTTTTACATTATCGTTATTAAATATTTTATCCACATCTGATGTTTTTTGTGTTACTGGGAAGATTGATAAAATATAAATTTTGGCATTTGGTTGTAACTTTTTCACTTCTTCAATTAATTCAACATAATAATCTCGAAAAAGTTCTAGGCTTCTCCAACCTAATTCATTTATACCAAACATCATAAAAATATCTGTATAACTGTGTTCCTTTAATACATCTAATACCGTTCCTTTTCTGTTACTATCTAATTTCAACCACTCTTTTTTCTTTGCACTTTTAACAGATAATCCCTTATAACAGATAAAATTAGCTTTACTTCCTCTATTATGTTCTTGAAGACTTTCTATCATAGAATTTCCAACAAATGCAGTTGTTTTAATACGATCCGCTAAAGACTCTTCTAGTTGTGCAATATGTTGTTTACATCTTTCCCTCTCTTCTTCTGTAAGTGCTGTTTGTAAAGGAGGATTTGTATTTTCTTGTTTCCAATCAGCCGACTGATTCCCTAAGAAAAAACCTAAAAATGTAATTTTTTCTAAGACTTCTTTTTGATTTACTTTACGTTTAGATATATCTTCTAAATCTTGTTTTTCATCTTCTTGTAATTGTTGTTCTCTTTCCGAGGCTCTTGCATCTTGCAATAAGTTTCCTTCAAATAAATATAATCCATATAATAATATAAAAGCTCCCAAAATTCCAAATAGAGAACAAACCCCTTTTCTTTTATTTTTTCTTCTATTCCTCATCATACTATCCTCTCATATTGCTTTGGCTTTAATCGATTTCTGAAATATTTTAAAAATTCAAAAGTGTCTTATTCTGTTCCCTTAAACCTAGAATAGAGTATCTTTAATAAAATTGGAGTAGCAATAGAAGAAATCACTATTAAAAAGATTACAGAGGTAAAATATACAGGACTTAACAAACCAACTGACAGTCCTTTTTGGGAAACAATCAATGCCACTTCTCCTCTTGTCATCATTCCAATACCTATTTTTAGTGAATCGGACCATCCAAATCTACATAGTTTTGCCATTAAACCACATCCAATAATTTTTGTAATAAGTCCAACAAGTACAAAACAGATAGAAAATATTACAATTTCACCAGAAATATTATCGATTGATGTTTTTAAGCCAATACTTGCAAAAAAGATAGGTCCAAATAACATATATGAATTAATATCCATTTTTTGCGCGATATATTCTGAATCACGGATACTACACAAAATAATTCCTGCCACATATGCTCCTGTAATATCTGCAATTCCAAAATACTTCTCTGCACAATATGCCAAAATCAAACAAAGAGCCAACCCTAAGATCGGAATCCTTCTGGTATGTGGATATTTTGCATCTACAGTACGAAATAGTTTAAAAAGTACAAATCCAGCAACAACAGCAACAAGAAAAAATAAAAATGTATTGATCACTACTTTTCCTGGATTGGAATCTGGATTCTTAAATCCAATAACAAAGGTAAGTACAAGAATACCAATAACATCATCAATAATGGCAGCACTTAAAATAGTAGTTCCCACTTTTCCCTTTAATTTATTCATCTCTCGCAATGTTTCTACCGTAATACTAACAGAGGTCGCGGTCAAAATGATTCCTATAAATACTGCCATATAAAACTTTTCTGAACCCCATGGAGCTGTTCCGTAAAATGCCATATACAGCAAAGATCCACCTAGTAATGGTACAAATACACCTGCACATGCAATAGCAAATGCAACTGGACCTGTTTTTAATAAATCCCTTAAATTTGTTTCCAGCCCCGCTGAAAACATCAATAAAATGACACCGATTTCTGCCATCTGACTTAGGAATTCTGTCTGATTTACCATCCCAAGTATACTAGGGCCTATAATTAGACCAGCTACAATTTCTCCAACGACTTGAGGTGCTTTTAACTTTCTTGCTAGAATACCAAATAACTTTGCGGCTACAATAATAATTGCAAGATCTTTAAACACATCATACGCTTCCATCTTTATGTCCTCTTTTCCTTTTAACTTACAAAGGCATTTTATCTTTTTAATAATGTATTGTCAATGTTATTTCTCTATCAAGAAAAGTTTTCCGTCACAGCCTTCCACATATGTTTGAATTGCCATACCTTCTGCTATCACTTCTTCTCCTGTAGCAAGATCTGTCACTTTTCCCTGATATGGAAGACGAACTCTCAGATCTGCTCCAGAATCATCATTATTTACAACTACAATAATTGCCTGCTTTTCTAAAATCCTAGCAAAGGCATACTGTCTATTGGTCAAAAGCAGTTCTTCGTATTCTCCCCCAGTAAGTGGTTCATACGCCTCATGAATTCTGCCAAGCCATTCTAAAAATCCTGCTAAATCGGCATATTCTGAACGATATACCTGTTTTGGGGATTGTGTCAGATCAATGCAATCTGTCTTTCCATCCAAATAATAATCGGAAAGATGAAGTTCTGGACGGATGGCATCATCTGAGCCATTTCTTTTCTCTCCTTCTATTCCAAACTCTCCGCCATAATAGATCGAAGGAATTCCCGGAAGTGTATAAGCAAGCATATAGATTGGCTTCATATGCTTTCTGTTCTTTAACTTATTATAAAGTCGATTTACATCCTGATTTTCTACAAAAGTATAAAGTCTTCCACCTTGAACAATTCCTCCATGTTTTGCAAATAGACGTTTTACTGTATGGGCAATTTCAAAATAATTATGATCATTATGCCCTGAATACAGCCCCTTATGCAGCTCGTAATTTGTTACAGAATGAAGCATATCTGGATTTACCCATCTGGAATAATCTCCGTGAATTACCTCTCCCATCAACCAGAATTCTGGTTTGATTTCTCTCGATAAAACTCTAAGTTCCTTCATAAAATCAAAATCTAATACATCTGCTGTATCTAATCTAATTCCATCTATATCAAATTCCTTTACCCAAAAACGAATAGCATCTTTTAAATAATTTCTAACTGCTGGATTTCTTAAATTCAAACGAGGAAGAATATTATATCCATGCCAAGCATCATAGCTAAATCCATCGTTAAATTCATTGTTACCCCAGAAATTAACATTACAATACCAATCCCTATATGCACTCTGTTCCCTTTTTTCTTTTAAATCCTGAAATGCAAAAAATTCTCTTCCAGTATGATTAAAAACGCCATCTGCCACTACATGAATTCCCATTTTGTGACACTCATTTGTAAACTCTTTAAAGTCTTCATTTGTTCCAAGTCTGGAATCTACTTTATAGTAATCTGTTGTTTCATAGCCATGTCCCACTGATTCAAAGAATGGTCCAATGTAGAGTCCTGTGATGCCTAAGCGTTTTAAATGAGGAATCACTGAAATTAATTTTTTTAAACGATCCGATGGAGCTTCTTTTGTATTTTGTTTCGGAGCACCACACATTCCAAGCGGATAAATATGATAAAATACCGCTCTTTCATACCACGGATAACTTCCATTCCAAGCTGGTTTTGGAAGTTCAGAAGCAATACTTTCATATCCATTTGGATTTTTGCTTTGCCACCGCCAAGAATCTTCACACATCTTATCTATTCCACGTTCTGCTCGCCATCCTAATTCTTTTTCTGCTTTTGATGGATCGGCATAACATTCTGGTGCATCGCCAGATCTGCGTTCTCCAATGACATATGGAATCTTTTTGCCACAAGCTTTTTCATAACTTGAAATAATATCTAAAACCGAATATCCCTTTCCTGTTCCAAGGTTATAAGTAACCATACCAGAATGAGAATTCAACTTTTCAATGGCTTTTACATGACCAATAGCAAGATCGACTACATGAATATAATCTCTTACCCCAGTTCCATCTTTTGTAGGATAATCATTTCCATATACCGTTACATGATCTAACTTTCCAACTGCTACATTTGCTACATAAGGAACTAAATTATTTGGAATTCCATTCGGTGCTTCTCCAATTTCTCCACTCTCATGTGCTCCAATTGGATTAAAATACCGTAACAGTGCAATATCCCAAGAAGAGTCAGCCTGATACATATCTCTTAACATATCTTCAATTATCAATTTAGTTCTTCCATAAGGATTTAAAACTGACAGCGGAAAATCCTCTTTAATTGGAACGGTATCTGGAATTCCATAAACAGTTGCAGAAGAGGAAAATACTAATTTCTTTACTTGATATTTTTCCATACACTGAAGAAGATTTAAAGTTCCAATCAGATTATTACTAAAATACCGCAATGGAACCTTACAAGACTCTCCTACTGCTTTATACCCTGCAAAATGAATCACTGCTTCTGGTTTCTCTTTCACAAAAATATCCTCTAATGCTTTTTTATCTACGAGATCTACTTCATAAAAAGGAATTCTTTTTCCCGAAAGATGTTCTACGCGACGGACTGCCTCCCTGCAGGAATTTGATAAATTATCCACCACGACAATTTCATATCCTGCTTTTAAAAGTTCCACATCTGTATGAGTTGCAATATAACCAGCTCCTCCAGTAACTAATATTTTCATGATTTACTCCTCTCTATTCTCTGAAAAATGCAGTAAGTAACTGCTCTAAATACACCTGATCTTGTATTCCCATCAATTCTCTAGCAGAGTGCATTGCTAATAATGGAACACCTAAATCTACTGTTTTCATCGGCAGCCATGAAGAAATCATTGAGCCTATTGTTCCTCCTCCTGCTATATCAGAATGATTTACAAATTTTTTATATTTTACATCTACACTCTCACAAAGCTGACAGATTGCTGCTATGGCTTCTGTATCAAAGCTATATTTTTGATTGCAATTTATTTTAAGTACAACTCCCTCATTCATTCCTGAAACATTTACTGAATCATATTTTTCTGGATGATTTGGATGTAGGGCGTGTGCAACATCGACAGAAAGTAAAAAACTTCTAAGTATGGCATCATTTAGTCTTTCTCTATCAATTCCAAAAGATGCTACTAATTTTTCAACAACCATATTTAACAGTGCAGAATTTGCCCCTTGTTTCGTTAAACTGCCCACCTCTTCATTATCATATAGAGCAATCAGATTAATTCCGTCTTGTCTTCTGCCCGTCATAATTGCCTTTAACAGAGCATAACAAGAAGTCAAATTATCTAGCCTTGGACTTGATATAAACTCTTCTTGTCTTCCAAGTATACAACCTTGTTCTTTATTGTAAATATAGAGATCAAAATCCAAAATTTCTTCTGGTTTTACTCCTACCTCAGAAGCTAGGAAGTCTAAAAAGTAATGTTCTTGTCCACTATCTATTCCAAATATAGGTATCATGTCAATTTGACGCTTTAATTCTACACCTCTATTAATTTCTCGATTTATATGAATCGGTAGATTTGGGATTGTAAATAATGGTCTTCCTAAATCAATTAATATCATTCGTGGTTCATATATAGAATCACTGCGGAGAGCAATTCTTCCTGCCGCAGATAACGGACGATCTAACCATGTATTTAAAATAGGTGCTCCATAAATCTCAACATTTATCCGTTCATATGGTTTTTTTGGAAGTTGTGCATCTGGTTTAATATGCAGACATGGATGATCTGTATGCGCCGCTGCAATATGAAAACCATTTTGTTTGGTCAATTCCTGACCAACTGTAAAGGAAAAAAGAGTTGTCGCAAAAGGTCGGACAAAATAAGCCCCTCCTCTTTGTAATTCCCATGTTGCTTGGATATCTAATTCCTGAAACCCTGCCTGTCTTAACAGATTACATCCCTCTTCTACTACATGGTACGGCGATACTGCTTTTGTTATGTAGTTTAACAGTTCATGACCTGTTTTCATTCCTTTTTCTTTCATCTCAGCCATAAACACCATCCTTTCCTTTGATACTGCTATTATAACCGAAACAACAGGGTTCTTCAAGAAAAATACATTTAAACTTATGAAGGAAATAAAAAAATAAGGAATAGTACATCAAATCCTTTTGTACTATTCCTTACTCATTTTTCTAATGAGATACGCGGGAATCGAACCCGCGACACCATGATTAAAAGTCATGTGCTCTACCGACTGAGCTAGTATCCCATAAAAAGATGCCCAGAACCGGAATCGAACCAGTGACACGAGGATTTTCAGTCCTCTGCTCTACCGACTGAGCTATCTGGGCAGAAATAGCGGGGATAGGATTTGAACCTATGACCTTCGGGTTATGAGCCCGACGAGC
>CAMUMG010000009.1 GCA_947089905.1 uncultured Lachnospiraceae bacterium | reverse complement strand
CAGTCAGCCTATATAGTCTAGCATAGTCTTTCTGATTTGTCAACAACTTTTTTAATTTTTTAAAAAATCAAAATTGTTTCTTTTTTTCAGACAGCTTAAATAGTCTAACACAACGAATTCATTATGTCAACTACTTTTTTGTATTTTTTTAATACAAAACGGAGAAGGAGGGATTTGAACCCTCGCGCTGGTTACCCAACCTACACCCTTAGCAGGGGCGCCTCTTCAGCCACTTGAGTACTTCTCCATCTGAATTCTTTCAAATAATTCAATTTTATACAATTTCTTTGCCAATGTATTGGTTAGTATAGCAAAGATTTTTTTTATTGTCAACCCCCTTTTTTAAATTTTTTTATTATTTTATCCCTCCTGTTTTCTTCACAGAAATAGCAAGATACCTGTTGTGAAGAAAACAAATATCGGAGTGGATAGAATTTATTATTTAACGCGAATATTCGTTTGGAGCAATTTCATATAAATTATTTCCTTTTGAGTCAATTACGACAATAACCGGAAGATTTTCTACTGTCAATTTTCTGATTGCCTCTGTTCCAAGATCCTCATAGGCAATTACTTCACAGGAGAGGATACATTTAGAAAGCAGTGCCCCTGCCCCGCCGACTGCTGCAAAATAGACAGCACAATTTTTTTTCATAGATTCTACAACTTCTTCTTTTCGTTTTCCCTTTCCAATCATACCTTTTAGTCCTAAATCTAATAAATCAGGCGTGTATTTATCCATCCTACTACTTGTAGTAGGTCCAGCAGATCCAATAATTTGACCTGTTTTTGCAGGTGTCGGACCTAAATAATAAATGATATTATCTTTTACATCAAATGGAATAGGCTCTCCTTGTTGTAAAGCTTCATACATTCTTTTATGTGCTGCATCTCTTGCTGTATAAATTGTTCCGGTCAAATATACATAATCACCTGCTTTTAGCTGTCTTACTACTTCTTCCTCTAATGGTGTTTTTATATATTTATCCATAATTTACCCTCATTTCTGTGCAATCGCAAGTTTATATTTTTACTATCCACCAATTATCATTTACAAAATGCGTACTATATGGCGGTTTACATGGCAGCATAAATTTACTGCTACAGGAAGTCCTGCAATATGTGTAGGATAAATTTCAATATTTACACCAAGTGCAGTGATTCTTCCTCCAAGTCCTCCAGGTCCAATTCCCATTCGGTTGATCTCTTCTAGTAATTCTTTTTCTAATTTTTGAATATGGGGGATAACAGATGGCTCTTTTAAACTTCTTGTAAGTGCTTTTTTAGCAAGTAATGCACATTTTTCAAAGGTTCCACCGATTCCGACTCCCACTACTACTGGTGGACAAGCATTTGGACCTGCAATTCGAACGGTATCTAAAACCATCTGTTTTACCCCTTCTTCTCCATCTGATGGTTTTAACATAGCGATACGACTCATATTTTCACTTCCAAATCCTTTTGGAGCTACTGTAATTTTTAATTGTTCTCCTGGCACAATTGTAAAATGTAAAACGCCTGGGGTATTATCTGTCGTATTGATACGAATTAGTGGATCAGAAACAACAGAGCTACGAAGATAACCTTCTTGGTATCCTCTTCGTATTCCCTCATTAACTGCATCTTCTAACGAAATTCCCTCAATGTGCAAATCCTGTCCAATTTCTAAAAATACAACAGCCATTCCTGTATCTTGACAGATAGGAATTTTCTCTGTTTGTGCAATCTCTAAATTTTTTTCTAACTGACCTAAAATCTGTGTTCCCAAAGGGGATTCTTCTGTCTGTTTCGCCTTTAAGATTTTCTCTTTGACATCATCTGAAAGTACTAAATTTGCTTCCATGCACATCTCTCGAATTGTATCTGTAATCTTATCTGTATGTAAAATTCTCATATCTCACCACTTTCTTATTATCCTACCTGCTAAATTATTCTTTAGTATCTAAAGCAGACACATTTTCCTCATCAATTAGTTGTGCTTCTAACTGCTCAATTATGGCATCTTCCCCAGATGTGCTTTCCCCTCGTACTTTTGTAAAACTTGCTACTCGAACTCCTTTTTCCACATCGATATCAATTAACTTGACTCCTGACGTAAATCTTCCAGCCTTACGGATACCTTCTACAGACATACGAATAATGATTCCCTCTGTGGTTATAATCATAATTTCCTTTTCCTCATCTACTGCCTTTGCCCCAATCACATTTCCCGTTTTTTCTGTGATCTTATAACACTTTATTCCTTTTCCGCCACGATATTGACAGGTAAATTCATTGAGGTCTGTCAGCTTTCCAATTCCATTTTCAGATACGATTAATAAATATTGTCCCTGTGTATTAATCTGCATTGCTACAACTTCATCGTCATCTGACAATCTCATTCCAATTACACCCATTGAAGCACGCCCTGTTGATCTTATATTTTCTTCCCTAAATCGAATACACATACCCTTTTTGGTTACCATAAGGATATCCTTTTGTCCATTTGTAGTTTTTACCTCAATTAATTCATCATCCTCTTTGAGATTGATCGCCTGAAGTCCTGTTTTTCGTATATTTTCATACTCTTGGATTTTTGTTTTCTTGACAATTCCAGACTTTGTCGCCATAAATAAATAACGACTGTCTTTATATTCTTTAATTGTTATCATTGCAGTAATTCGCTCTTCCGGTTGAAGTTGTAGTAAGTTTACAATAGCTGTTCCCCTTGCAGTCCTGGAAGATTCAGGAATTTCATAAGCCTTCAATCGATATACTCTTCCTTTATTTGTAAAAAACAAGATATAATGGTGAGTTGTAGTCATAAAAAGCTCTTCAATAAAATCCTCTTCTAAGGTCTGCATTCCTTTAATTCCCTTACCACCGCGATGCTGACTCTTAAAATTGTCAACTGTCATTCGCTTAATATAACCCAATCTTGTCATTGCAATTACTGTATTTTCATCTGGAATCAGATCTTCTGTACTGATATCGTACACATCCATTCCAATTTGTGTTCTTCTTTCATCTGCATACTTATTGCAAATAATTAAAATTTCCTCTCGAACTACCTGTAACAACTTCTTTTCATCTGCTAAAATTGCTTTATATTCTGCTATCTTTTTCTCTAACTCTGTAAACTCTGTTTCGATTTTCCCGCGTTCGAGACCAGTAAGTGCTCGAAGCCTCATATCAATAATTGCCTGTGCCTGTGGATCATCAAGAGTAAATCGTTCCATAAGACGTGTCTTTGCTGCTGCTCCGTTTTCACTAGAACGGATGATATGAATCGCTTCGTCAATATGATCAAGTGCGATTAAAAGTCCCTTCAAAATATGTGCACGTTCTTGAGCTTTATTTAAGTCATATTGTATTCTTCTGGTTATAACTTCTTCTTGATGTTGTAAGTAACATTTTAACATTTCAGGCAGAGTAAGAACTTTTGGCTCATTATTGACTAAGGCTAACATAATCACTCCAAAAGTATCCTGCATCTGTGTATGTTTATAGAGTTGATTTAAAACTATATTAGGGTTAGCATCTCTTCGAAGTTCAATGTTAATCCTCATACCCTGTCTGTCTGATTCATCTCTTAAATCTGTAATTCCATCAATCTTTTTATCACGTACCAATTCAGCAATTTTTTCAATTAATCTTGCTTTGTTGACTAAATAAGGCAGCTCGGTTACAAGAATTCTGTTTTTACCATTTTGCATTGGTTCAATACTTGTAATTGCCCGTACTGAAATTTTACCCCTTCCAGTACGATATGCCTCTTCAATTCCACGTCTTCCAAGAATCATTGCACCAGTTGGAAAATCTGGTCCTTTGATAATTTCAAGCAGATCTTCTATCCTTGTTTCCTCTCCTGCTATTTTATCATCGATAAGTTTTACAACAGCCTGAATTACTTCTTTGAGATTATGAGGAGGAATATTCGTTGCCATACCAACTGCAATTCCGGTAGTGCCATTTATTAAAAGATTTGGAAATCTTGCAGGCAATACTACAGGTTCTCTTTCTGTTTCATCAAAATTTGGAGCAAAGTCAACGGTATTTTTGTTGATATCTGCAAGCATCTCCATAGAAATTTTACTCAGTCTAGCCTCAGTATAACGCATTGCCGCTGCTCCATCTCCATCAACAGAACCAAAATTACCATGTCCATCCACTAAAGGATATCTTGTAGACCATTCCTGTGCTAAATTTACCAGAGCACCATAGATTGAGCTGTCTCCATGAGGATGATATTTTCCCATCGTATCCCCAACAATACGTGCACATTTCCGATGAGGTTTATCCGGTCCATTATTTAATTCGATCATTGCATGTAAAATTCTTCTCTGAACTGGCTTTAATCCATCTCTTACATCTGGAAGTGCTCTTGAAGCAATAACCGACATCGCATACTGAATATAAGAATCTTCCATCGTTTGTTTTAGATCGATATCATTTATTTTATCAAAGATCGTTTCGTCCATGTTTACCCTCATTTCTGTGCAACTTTATTGCACATCTTTTTAAATATCTAAGTTCTTTGCAAATTTTGCATTAGCTTCTATAAACTCTTTTCTTGGTTCTACATTATCTCCCATAAGTGTATTAAATGTAATATCAATCTCTGAAGAATTTTCTTCATCCACCGTCACCCGCAGTAAAATCCTTCGTTCTGGATCCATTGTAGTTTCCCAAAGTTGTTCTGGATCCATTTCTCCAAGTCCTTTATAACGTTGAATTTTATTGTTATTATCTCTGCCAATTTCCTGTAAAATGCTATCTAATTCTTTGTCTGTATAAGCATACCATACTTGTTTATTCTTCTCTATCTTGTAAAGAGGAGGCTGTGCTAGATATACATATCCTTTTTTAATCAAATCCGGCATAAAACGATACAAAAAAGTCAACATTAATGTACTGATATGTGCCCCGTCTACATCGGCATCTGTCATAATAATAATTTTATGATATCTCAATTTGTCAATATTAAAATCCTCTGAGATTCCAGTTCCAAAGGCGGTAATCATTGCTTTAATTTCATTATTGACCAAAATCTTATCTAATCTGGATTTTTCGACATTTAAAATTTTCCCACGTAGTGGAAGAATTGCCTGTGTTGCCCTAGAACGTGCTGTTTTTGCTGAACCTCCTGCGGAATCACCCTCTACAATAAAAATTTCACAATTTTTTGGATCTTTATCAGAACAGTCTGCTAACTTTCCCGGTAAGCTCATACTCTCCAATGCCGTTTTTCTTCTGGTTAAGTCTCTTGCCTTTCTTGCAGCATCTCTTGCTCTTTGTGCTAATATTGCTTTATCACAGATAATTTTAGCAACAGATGGATTTTGTTCCAGAAAATACGTAAGTTGCTCGCTGACAACACTCTCTACAGCCCCTCTTGCCTCGCTATTTCCAAGCTTTTGTTTGGTCTGACCTTCAAACTGAGGTTCTGGAAGTTTTACACTGATAATTGCAGATAGTCCTTCCCTAATATCCTCTCCAGATAGTGGAGCATCTGTATCTTTAATAAGTTTCATCTGCTTTGCATAGGCATTAAATGTCTTTGTAATAGCATTTTTAAAACCGGTATAGTGTGTACCACCTTCTGGTGTGGTAATGTTATTTACAAAACTATAGCATCCTTCTATATACGCGTCATTGTGCTGCATTGCTACTTCCACATACACAGAGTCTTTTTGACCTTCACAGTAAATAATTTCAGGATAAAGAGTTATTTTATTTTCATTGAGATACTCTACATACTCTCTAATGCCACCTTCATAGTGAAAATGCTGTTCCTTTTCTTGTCCCTGTCGTTTATCAAATAAATTAATTTTTACTCCTTTTGTTAAAAAAGCCATTTCTCTCATACGACTTTTTATCGTAGAAAAATCAAAAATTGTTTCTTCAAAAATTTTAGCATCTGGTAAAAAAGAAACGGTTGTTCCAGTTTCCTTCGTTTCTCCAATTACTTTTAGCGGAGCAACTGCTTTACCACGTTCATAACGCTGATAATGTTTTTTTCCATCTAAATGTACAACTACTTCTAGCCACTCAGATAATGCGTTTACAACAGAAGCACCAACTCCATGTAATCCGCCAGACACTTTATAACCTCCTCCACCAAACTTTCCACCTGCATGAAGAATAGTAAATACCACTTCTACCGAAGATACTCCTTTTTTCTTGTTGATATCCACAGGAATTCCACGCCCGTTGTCAATTACTGTAATAGAATTGTCTGGATTGATCGATACATCGATTTCTGTACAATATCCCGCTAAGGCTTCATCGATTGCATTATCTACAATTTCATACACCAGATGATGAAGTCCTTTGCTGGATGTACTGCCGATATACATTCCTGGACGCTTTCTTACTGCTTCTAAGCCTTCCAGAATCTGTATTTGATCTGCACCATAATCTTTACTCATACTGTTCCTCCTGTTTCTTCTCATTTTTTTATCAAATAGTCTGCCTCTTTTACTTTTCCATCGGCTACTTGATATATTTTATCTGAGACTACCCTGTTTCTTATGAATTCTTCTAATCCGGTACAAGTAATAATTGTCTGTATTCCATGAATTGCCTCTAACAGTTGAGTCTGTCGATTTCTATCTAACTCAGAGAGGACATCGTCTAATAATAATACCGGATCTTCCTGAATTTTTTGCTGTACTAACTCTAGCTCTGAAAGTTTTAATGAAAGAGCAGATGTTCTTTGTTGCCCTTGAGAACCAAATTTTCGTATATCAGCCCCATCAATAGTAAAACGAATATCATCTCGATGTGGTCCTACTGTTGTCATTTTCATTTTTAAATCTCTGTCTATTGCTGCTGAAAGTGTATCAGAAAAATTTTCCTCTTCTACGTTTGGATCGTAAGAAACTACTAAATGCTCTCTTTCACAAGACAGACGGGAATGTAAACAACCAGTAATTTCATTCAACTCTTTTAAATATTGTCTTCTACTTTGAATAATCTTTTGACCATAGGAGATTAATTGGGTATCCCATACTTGGAGGGTATCCAATAATTCCCTTTTATATCCAACTTGCTTTAAAAGAATATTTCTTTGGTTTACGATTTTATTATAGTTCATAAGATGATGCAAATAAACTTTATCCATCTGGCATAATTCCATATCCATAAAACGCCGTCTCTCACAAGGTCCACTTTTAATAATATTAAGATCCTCTGGAGAAAAGGAAACTATGTGAATAAATCCAAACAGTTCTGAGGACTTATGGATAGGAATTCCATCAATAGCAACCCCTTTGGGTTTATTTTTTTTCATGTGCATATCCAGACGATGATCCATACCCCTACGCTGTAAAAACATTCGAATATGTGCTTCTTCCTGCCCCATTTTTATCATTTCCCTATCCTTACTGCCTCGGTGGGATTTCGTAGTGGCACAAGTATAAATAGCCTCTAATAAATTCGTTTTTCCCTGTGCATTATCTCCGTATAAAATATTAGTGTTTGTAGAAAAGTCCATTGAAAGAAACTCATAGTTTCTAAAATTGCGTAATTCAAGAGATTTTACAACCATAACTCAGCCTGCTTTTTGAGGTTCAATCTGTAGAAAGTGTCCTTTAATTTCTACCTGATCTCCACCGTATAGTTTTCTGCCTCTTCTCGTTTCCACTTCTCCATTTACTTTTACCTGACCTAGTAAAATCAATTCCTTTGCATCCGCTCCAGATGCAGCAACTCCCGCTGCCTTTAATGCCTGTCCTAATTTTATAAAATCTTCTCGTAGAATCAGTTTTTCCATTCCACTTTTACCATCCTTTCAATCTGTCTACATAGATTTAGATTAATATGCCGCTGCATTAAAATTTACTGGAAGTATTAAATAAATATAAGTCTCTGCTTTATCCTTCATAAAACATGGTGCTTTAGGATTCGTCATATACATCGTTACCTCTTCATCATCAATAGCCCTAAGAGCATCGATTAAAAATTTAGGGTTAAATCCGATTAAAATATCTTTACCCTCTTTTGTAATATCGAGTTCTTCATTCATAGAACCAATCGAAGAATTGATCTTTAATTCCATCGTGTTTTCTGTTACCCCAACAATAATTGGTTTTTTTTCTGATTCTTTGATTAATAGTGTAGCACGATCAATACAGTTGAGAAGTTCTTTTTTATTTGCAGTTACCTTTGTTTCGTAATCCCCAGAAAGCATTTGATCGATTCGATAATATTCTCCTTCAATTAAACGAGATAAAACAATGGTTTCTCCAAATTCAAATAAAATCTGTTTTTCTGTAAAAAAGAGATTGACCTCATCTGAAATTTCACCAGAGAGAATCTTACTAATTTCAAGAAGCGTCTTTCCCGGAACAATAACTTTAACAGGTTCATAAACTTCTCTTAATTCTATTTTTCGTATAGAGATTCGATGACCATCTAAAGAGACTACTCTAAGAACACCATCGTTTATCTCAAATAATTCTCCTGTCATAATTTTATTCGATTCGTTATCGGAGATAGAAAATACTGTTTGGCGAATCAATTCTCTTAACGTAAATTGTGATAGCGTAATTCCTGTACTTTTTTCAATCTGTGGAAGAAATGGAAACTCTTCTGAGGATTTGCCTGCAATGGTAAATTTAGATTTTTCACAGGTAATAGAAGCCATATTATGTTCGTCTGTTGATATTGTAATATCACTATCTGGTAATTTTCTTATGATTTCTGAAAATACTTTTGCATTTATTGCGACTGCCCCCAAAGCCTCTACAGTTCCTTTCACATAAGTTTCAATTCCAAGTTCCATATCATTGGCAGTAAGTTTAATTCGTTCCTGTTTTGCCTCAATAACAATACATTCCAAAATAGGCATAGTTGATTTCCCAGGTACTGCCTTTAATACAATATTAACGCTGTTTAACAAATCGCTCTTTTGACAAATGATCTTCATTGTGGATAACTTCCTTTCGCTGAATTTGTATATAGAAAGATATAATATATTACTCGTAGTAGTAGTAGGGGGTGTTGATATTGTGGATAAGTACCTCAAACCCGCATAAATACTAGAAAATCATTGTGGATAACTCTGTGGATAACTTGTTGATAAGTGTTGATAACCTGTGGATAACTTTTTGAAAAAAAGGCGGGAAAAAAAGTTATCCACAATTTATCCACAGAGTTATCCACAGAAAATCGGGACTTATCCACAGGATTTTCGAAGTTATCCACAATTTATCCACAAAGTTATCCACAATTTTCACATGAGACAAGGAGTTTTTTGTTGAAAAGCTTCCTATTTAATGTGAAAAATGCGTATAACTTTTCTTATCAATCCTCTGCCAAAATAAAGTTACTTTGGTGAAGGATTGATCTTTTTGATTAAAACATCAATTGTGTTACGTAAAGCGAGATCTTTTTGGAGATCTTTTTCAATTTTGTTAATTCCATGTACAACGGTGGAATGATCCCGATTTCCGATACATTTTCCAATATCGGTAAGAGGAAGTGCTGTTAGTTTACGGCATAAGTACATAGAGATTTGACGGGGGTAGGCAATATTGCGAGTACGATTATTGGAAGCTAATTCCTCCGAGGTAGCACCAAAATGTTCTGCTACAACATCAACAATTAAATCTAAAGTAACAGTTCTCTTTTCATTAGGATAAATTAGATCTTTTAGTGCTTCTTCTGCTAAGGATAAGTTGATTTCTGTCTTTTTAAGCCTAGAAAGGGCAACGATTTTTGTAAGTGCCCCCTCCAATTCACGAATATTAGATTTTACATGAGCAGCGATATAACTTAGGATTTCATCATCAATCGTTAAATGCTCCATTTCTTCTTTTTTTCGTAGAATCGCCATACGGGTTTCATAATTTGGACTTTGAATATCAACAGTAAGCCCCCACTCAAACCTAGAACGAAGCCGTTCCTCTAAGGTGAGAATATCTTTTGGGGATTTGTCAGAGGAAATTACAATCTGTTTTTTTGCCTCGTGTAGTGTGTTAAAGGTATGGAAAAATTCTTCTTGTGTACTTTCTTTGCCAATGATAAATTGGATATCATCAATGAGTAAAACATCGTTTGTACGATACTTTTCACGAAACGACGTTGGGGCGGATCCAACATTGCGGATGGATTCAATTAGTTCGTTCGTAAACTTTTCACTTGTGACATAGAGTACTTTAGCAGCCGGATTATTATCTAGGATATGATGGGCAATCGAGTGCATCAGATGGGTTTTTCCAAGTCCAGCTCCCCCATAGATAAATAAAGGATTATAGACCTCTCCTGGTGATTCTGCAACGGCAAGGGCAGCAGCATGAGCAAGGTTATTATTTGATCCCACAATGAATGTATCAAAGGTATATTTAGGATTTAATGAGGCTCTGCTTGCATCCATAGCATAAGATTTGGTTTCTGAAGCGGATATGGATTGTTCAGATTCTGCTTTTGCAGCACTTAACAAGACAAATTCTAATTCAAACTCTTGATTTAACTGTTCTGCAATAGCAGTCTTTAAAAACAGACCATATCTATTTTTTATAAAGTTGACGCTATGAGCTCCAATCCCATCATCCACAGCGATTTTTATTACATTTTCCTTTACATCAAACACTTGAAGAGGAAGAAGCCATGTTCGAAAGGATACATCTGTGATGTTATACTCTACCTTTACCGATGCCAATATTTCTTCCCATTTCTCCTTAATTAGTTCTTTCATAGTTGTGTTTTTTGCCTTTCTAAGTATAATGTAAAATAAAACCGCATCAACAGCGGTATTTGAAGTATGACCCGTTATGTTCTTATGTTCATAGCCGTCTTATGAAAAAGGACAGGAATAATGGGTAGATTTGATATTGATCCGACCTTAAAATAAAACAGTTCTAACCATATATAATATAACACAAAATGGCTTAAACTTCAACAGGTAAGATAAAATCATTGTGGATAACTTAGAATGTGTATATTGTTGATATTGTGGATAACTTTAAAAAATAGGGCTAAAAATAGAGGCAAAAAAAAGTTATCCACAATTTATCCACAGAGTTATCAACAGTGAAAAAAAGTTATCCACAGACTGTTGATAACTTTAGTACAAGTTATCAACAGTGAAAAAGTGTTTATTTTCAATGGTTTGAAGGGTATTAAAAAAAGTTATCCACAATTTATCCACAGAGTTATCAACAGTGAAAAAAAGTTATCCACAGACTGTTGATAACTTTAGAGCAAGTTATCAACAGTTTTTATAGGTAAAAAAGTTATCCACAATCTATCCACAATTTGTCCACAATTTATCCACAATGACGTTTAAATAGAGAAATTTAAAGTTTTCGAAATTAGGAATAAACTTTTGGTTGATTTTCAAGAAATTAAGAGGTATAATAAAAGCGGAAAATTGTTAAGTATTTTTTAAGGAGAAAATTCTATGACAAAGTATTTAAAGAACTTTAGTGTACAGAAAAAGATTGGGGTAGTAGCGGCAACAAGCATAGGAATGTTTTTTATCGCAATTATTGTAAGTTTTATCTGTCTTACTATGGTTGGCGGAACAATGAAAGATTTTTATAACAGACCATTTGTAAATAGTAATACACAAATGGAAATTCGTAGACACATGCACTATATTGGCAAGACTATTTTATTGGGAATTGTTACTGATGATGAAAATCTTCGTAATCAGAGAATTCAAGAAGCAGACCAGACAATGGACGAGATGGAAACTGCTATGAATAAGCTTCAGCAAACATTTTTGGATAAAAATTTATTAAAAGAAGTAGATACTATTTATGCAAAGTTTAAAGATAGCCATAAACAGATGGAAGCGTTATTAAGGGCGAATCATAGAGCAGAAGCAAGAACCCTTTTGGAAGGGGAGTATATGACTTTAACCGTGCAATTACAGGATATATTAAAAGAGGTCGGTGCTATTGCAAATAATAATGCTCAAATTGCTTATTCGTCTTCTCAGAGAACGACACTTATAGCATATATTTCGTTGCTTGCTATTTCTATTTTATCGATTGTAGTCAGCGTTATTTTAATTAAACAGTTAGGAAAACTCATTATGAGTCCAATTGAACAATTAAAGAGTGTGGCTTCTGATATCGCACAGGGAAAATTGGAAGTAACTATAGATTATGAGTCAAATGATGAATTGGGACAGTTGGCAGGATCCTTCCGTCAAACTTGTCAGTTTTTAAAGGGAATTATCAATGATTTATCAAAAATTATTGAAGAATTAAAAAATGGAAATTACAATGTAAGATCCCAAAATCGAGATTTTTATATTGGAGACTTTAAATCTATTCTGCTTGATATTCAGGAGATGAAAAAAAAGCAGAGCAGTGTTATGAGAAAAATCAGCGAAGCTTCTCAACAGGTATCATTAGGATCTGATCAGATGGCAACAAGTGCACAATCCTTAGCAGAGGGTGCAACTGAACAGGCAGGTGCAGTACAACAGCTCACTGCTACGATTGAAAATATTACTACTATTACCGAACAAAATTCAGAAGAAGCATTAAAATCCTATGAATCATCAGAACAATATCTTGCAATGGCAGAGACAAGCCGGAAACAGATGGAAGAATTATATAACTCTATGGAACATATTGATGCTGCTTCCAGACAGATTGAAACGATTATTGTAGAGATTGAAGACATTGCTTCTCAAACCAATTTACTATCTTTAAATGCTTCTATCGAGGCTGCAAGGGCAGGAGAAGCAGGAAGAGGATTTTCGGTTGTAGCAGCTCAGATTAGTAAACTTGCTTCTGACAGTGCGGATTCTGCTGGAAGAACTAGAGATTTGATTATGAAGAGTTTAGAGGAAGTAGATAATGGTAATATCATAACAAAACGTGCTCAAGAAGGACTTGCTGATATTATTAATGGAATTGATGTATTGGCAAATGCAACAAAACAGTCAAGTGAAAATTTCAAATCGCAAGTTTCAACAATGCTTGAAATTGAAAGAGGAATTGAACAAATTTCAATGGTAGTTCAAAATAACTCTGCGGAGGCACAACAAACTTCTTCGACAAGCGAAGAACTGTCAGCTCAGGCAAATACATTAAATGATTTACTTGGACAATTTAATTTACTTGAGGAAGAGTAAGAACATATAAAAAGGAGCTGTCACAGAATAAAATTTGAAATTCGAAATTTATTTTGTGATAGTCCTTTTTTTATTTTGAAAAATGTGCTTGACGGAAACTAACTTTGAGCATATAATAGTAATGCTATTTACAGAAATTTTCTACCATGAAGGGAACGGCTAAGAAATTTTTTGTTTCACAGCAAGAGGTAATTAAGGAGGTGTAACTACTATGAAAATGACATTTCAGCCAAAAAAGAGAAGCAGAAGCAAAGTACATGGCTTCCGTAAGAGAATGAGAACTGCGAATGGACGTAAGGTGTTAGCTGCAAGAAGAGCAAAGGGAAGACACAAATTATCTGCTTAGGTCGCATTTATGTGACCTTTCTTCTTTCAACGATGAAGAACAAGGATTCTGGGGAGAATGACATTGACAGAATCATTAAAAAAACGAGATCAGTTTTCATATGTATATCAAAATGGTAAATCCTATGCTAACAAACAGTTAGTAATGTATATTGTTTTAAATGGATTATCGAAAAACAGAATAGGGATATCTGTCAGCAAGAAAGTTGGAAATAGTGTAATTAGACATAGAATCACAAGATTGATTCGGGAAAGCTGCAGATTAAAGGAATCTATGTTGAAAACCGGATTTGACATAGTAGTAGTAGCAAGAGCAGGAGCAAAAGGAAAGAGTTATTCAGAGATGGAACATTCATTTCTGCATTTGATGGGGCTGCATCAGCTCCTTATAGAAGATGAAAATAGTCGGGTATGATGAAACGAGTTTTAATTTGGCTTATAAGATTATATCAAAAGTATCTTTCTCCTAGAAAGGGAAGATCGACATGTATTTATATACCAACCTGCTCTAAGTATGCTTTAGAGGCACTAGAAAAATATGGTGTGCTCAAAGGAAGTTATCTTGCGATACGCAGAATTTTAAGATGTCATCCTTTTGCAAAAGGGGGATTTGACCCTGTGCCATAGGGAGACATCTTTTTTTATTGAAGTATTGCCGCTCCAAGGAGGAAAAATTTGTTGAACTTAATGTTTTTAACACAGCAAGGAGGCATTTTAAAGCCTTTTGCTTGGATTATGGGAAAAATTCTCAATGCGATTTATGAGTTAGTAAGTCTTGTTGGTATTCATAATATTGCTATATGTATTGTTATCTTTACATTAGTTATTAAAATGTTAATGCTGCCTTTGACAATTAAGCAGCAAAAGTTTTCAAAACTTTCTTCCAAAATGAATCCTGAATTAACTAGAATTCAAGAGAAGTATAAAGGAAAAAAAGACGAAGCTTCTGTTCGAAAACAACAGATGGAAATACAAGAAGTCTATGATAAATATGGTACAAATCCGATTGGAGGATGTCTACCACTTTTAATTACATTTCCAATTTTATTTGCTTTAATTCGAGTGATATATGCTGTTCCAGCATATATTAATGATGTAAGAGATCTATATCTTGGAATTGCTAATGTAGTACAAGGAGTAGAAGGATATTCTACTTTAATTAATGACTTTATTACTAATAATCAGATTGTATTGCAGATTAAGTTTTCAGAAGATCCGATCTCTGCAATTCATTTGGTGGATGTCTTTTCTAATTTTAATATGTTCAACTGGTCAAATTTTTTTGAAATAGAACAGTTTGCTGCAATTCAGAATGTGGTTACGAATATTGACGGTTTGACAGTTAATGAAGTAGTTTCTCAGATTGAACATATTAATAGTTTCATTCTAGGAATGAATATTTTAGATCGTCCTGGATGGCAGTTTCCTGGAATATTAATACCAATTATTGCAACAGTTTTCTATTATTTACAGAGTAAATTGGCAATGTCTAGTAATGCTGGTTCTACAGTGGACAACCCTGGTATGCAGACTATGAAAATGATGAATACGGTTATGCCTATTATCTCTGGTGTCTTTTGTGTATTTATACCAATCGGTGTTGGGATTTATTGGATTGCCGGAAGTGCACTTCAAGTTTTACAACAAATTTTTATTAATCGCTATATGGATAAAATTGATGTCGATGAGTTGATTGAGAAAAGTGTAGCAAAATCAAATAAACGAAAAGCAAAGATGGGAATTGAAACTGGAACAAAAATGGCAAGTGTAGCAAAGACTTCGACAAAAGGAATCGATACAAAAAATACTTATGAGCAGCCTTTAAAAAAGCCAACTCCACCAACAAGCGGGAAAAAAGGTGGAGAAAATTATAAAAGAAGAGAAGTTTCCTATAGTGCAAGTAATATCGCGGCCAATGCCAATATCCTAAAAGACAGGGATAAGGATAAGGGGGAGAAGTAGAATGGAAGAATGGAAAGAGTTTACTGCTAAAACAGTAGATGAAGCGGTTACAGAAGCATTGGTAAAGTTAGGAACAACAAGTGATAGATTAGAAGTTGAAATAATTGAAAAAGAATCCAGAGGTGTACTTAAATGGTTTAGTAAACCTGCTAAGATTCGTGCTAGGAGAAAAGAACTGACGGTTGAGGAAACAGCACAACAGTTTTTACAACGTGTTTTTAAGGCAATGGGACTTCAAGCACAACTACAAATTCAATATAACAGGGAAGAACAAATTGTAGATATTAATATTGTTGGTGATGATATGGGAGTTTTGATTGGAAAGAGAGGGCAAACATTAGACTCTTTACAATATCTTACCAGTCTAGTAATTAATAAAAATCAGGAAGACTATTTAAAGGTCAAACTCGATACGGAGAATTATCGAGAAAGAAGAAAAGAAACTCTTGAAAATCTCGCCAAAAATATTGCTTATAAAGTAAAAAAGACACATAAATCAGTAGCATTAGAGCCTATGAATCCCTATGAACGAAGAATTATTCATTCTGCCTTGCAGAATGATAAATATGTGGAAACCCACAGTGAAGGAGAAGAACCATACCGAAAAGTAGTCGTGACATTAAAAAAGGGAGTTCGTGAATGGAATCATAATAGTTATAATACAAAAAAATATCGTGCTAATGATTCTAAACGGGAATTTACTAAAAAGTATGGGGCAAATACAAAAGATTACAGTACAGACTATAAAAAGGATTATGCTGCATACTTAGAACAAAAAAAGGCGGCAAAAGCGGCTGCGTTAAATGGAAAAGCTTCTGAGAAAGAAAAGGAAGTTGAAAAGACGCAGGAAGCATAAAAAAGGGCTGTTGTGGCAAATCAAAATGCTACAGCAGCCTTACTTAATTTAGAGATCATAAAAAAGGTGGCATTTTATATGGAGATGGATACAATTACAGCAATCGCAACTGCACCTGGAATGGCGGGTATCAGTATTATACGAGTCAGTGGTGAAAAGGCGGTAGAGATTGTAGATACTATATTTAAAACAAAAGATGGACATTCCATCCTTTCTACAATGAAAAGTCATACCATACGCTATGGTTATATTTATGATAAAGATACTATTATTGATGAAGTATTAGTACTTTATATGGCAGCACCTCACAGTTATACCAAAGAAGATGTGATAGAAATTGACTGTCATGGTGGAACGCTTGTTACAAGAAAAATTCTTGAGACAGTGATCCGTCATGGAGCAAGTTTAGCACAGCCAGGAGAGTTTACAAAGCGTGCTTTCTTAAATGGGAGAATTGATCTTTCACAAGCAGAGGCGGTTATGGATCTTATCTATGCAAAAAATGAAGCTGCACGAAAAAATTCTTTACAACAATTAAGAGGAAGTCTTTTAGAAAAAGTACGTTTTTTACGGGATATGATACTTCATGATACTGCCTATATTGAAGCGGCGTTAGATGATCCAGAACATATGTCTTTTGAGGGTTTTTCTGATTGTTTTTTACAACATGTTAAAACAGAACTCTCTCAGATCAATGAATTAATTTCTACTGCAGATGATGGAAGAAAAATCAAAGAAGGATTAAGAACCGTTATTTTAGGAAAGCCGAATGTAGGAAAATCATCATTATTAAATCTTTTAGCTGGTGAAGAGAGAGCTATTGTTACAGAGATTGCAGGAACAACAAGAGATACGATAGAAGAAGAAATTCGTCTAAATGGAATAACACTGCTTTTAATGGATACTGCAGGAATTCGTGATACAACAGATAAGGTAGAACAAATTGGGGTAGAGAGAGCAAAAAAGGCAGCAAAAGAAGCAGATCTTATCCTTTTTATGATAGATGGTTCTGTTGAATTTGATGAAAGTGATAAACAGATTCTTACAATGCTAAATCAAAAAGAGGGGTCCATTCCTCCAGTAATTATTCTATTAAATAAGACTGATTTGACACAGACAGTAAAAGAGGAAGAAGTTTTAGATTGGCTTGGAGCAGAAAGTTCTATTCCTATCATTTCTTTTTCTGTTCGAACACAGATCGGAATAAAAGAATTAGAAACAGCTATTGAAACACTTTATCTTCAAGGGGGAGTAAAAGAAAAAGAAGAGATTTATTTGACAAATTTACGTCAGATGGCAGCTTTTGAGCAGGCAAGAGATAGTTTATATCGTGTTTTAGAAAGTATTGAAATGGGAATGTCTGAAGATTTTTATTCTATTGATTTAATGGACGCATATGAAGCACTTGGAAAGATTACAGGAGAATCTATAGATGAGGATCTCATCAATACGATCTTTAAAGAGTTTTGTATGGGAAAGTAATACAGGAAATGGGGGTTAATATGGCTTACAATTATGAAGCATTTGATGTAGCAGTAGTAGGAGCTGGTCATGCTGGATGCGAAGCAGCTCTTGCCTGTGCAAGATTGGGATTAAAAACAATTATGTTTACAGTCAGTATGGACAGTGTGGCTTTAATGCCATGCAATCCCAATATCGGTGGCTCTTCAAAAGGACATTTAGTTAGAGAAATTGACGCTTTAGGTGGCGAAATGGGAAAGGTAATTGACCAGACCTATATTCAATCTAAAATGTTAAATCGTTCAAAAGGTCCTGCGGTTCATTCCTTGCGCGCTCAAGCAGATAAACAAGAGTATAGCCATAGAATGAGAAGAATTGTTGAGAATACAGATAATTTAACGTTAAAGCAGGCAGAGGTAACAGAAATTTTAACCAGAGATCTAGAAAATGAAAGAAAAGAAGTAATAGGGGTTAAAATTTTTACAGGGGGAATTTATCCATGTAGAGCAGTTATTTTATGTACAGGAGTTTATTTAAAAGCAAGATGTATCTGTGGTGAAGTCAGTACGTATACTGGGCCGAATGGACTTCCGGCTGCAAATCATTTGACAAAATGTTTAAAAGATCTTGGAATTGAACTATTTCGTTTTAAGACTGGAACTCCTGCAAGAATTGATGGAAGAACGATTGACTTTTCTAAATTACAAGAACAAAAAGGAGATGAACAAGTAATACCATTTTCTTTTACAAATAGTTCAAAAGAAATTGAAAAGGATCAGGTATCTTGTTGGTTGACCTATACAAACGAAACAACTCATGAAATTATACGAAATAATATTTCCCGTTCTCCTTTATTTTCTGGAGATATTAAAGGAACAGGTCCTAGATACTGTCCTTCGATTGAAGATAAAGTAATGCGATTTGCAGATAAAGAAAGGCATCAAGTTTTTATTGAGCCAGAGGGAAATTATACGAATGAGATGTATATTTCTGGAATGTCAAGTTCTCTACCAGAAGATGTTCAAATTAGAATGTATCGTTCTGTACCTGGACTAGAAAATTCTCATATTGTAAGAAATGCTTATGCTATCGAATACGATTGTATTAATCCACTTCAACTTAAACCTACTTTGGAAATGAAGCAAATTGATGGAATGTTTTGCAGTGGACAATTTAATGGAAGTTCTGGTTACGAGGAAGCGGCTGCACAGGGAATTATGGCGGGAATCAATGCAGCTATGAAATTACTGAACAGAGAACCTTTCATTTTAGATCGCTCTCAGGCATATATAGGTGTTCTTATTGATGATCTAGTGACAAAAGGGACAACAGAGCCATATAGAATGATGACTTCAAGAGCAGAATATCGACTTTTATTAAGACAAGACAATGCAGATTTAAGACTATCTAAATTCGGATATGAAGTTGGATTGATTTCTAAAGAACGATATAATAAGGTGTCAGAAAAGCAGACAGTAATTGAAAAAGAATTAGAGCGACTAAAAAGAACTGTTTTGGGATCAACAAAGAAGGTACAGGAATTTTTAACTTCTCACGAAAGTTCTGAACTTAAAACAGGAACTTCTCTTGCAGAATTAATTCGTCGTCCAGAGCTTGATTATAAATCGATTGCCCCTTTAGATGAAGAACGTATACCATTAGATGAGGAGATTATCGAACAGGTAACAATTAATCTAAAATATGAGGGATATATTGAACGACAAAACCGTCAAGTAGAACAATTTAAAAAGATGGAAGGAAAAAGAATTCCAGAACAGATAGATTATCAGGAAATTGAATCCCTTCGCTTGGAGGCAAGACAAAAACTTACTAAGGTACGACCAATTTCTATTGGACAGGCTTCAAGAATTTCAGGTGTTTCTCCAGCAGACATTTCTGTCCTTTTAGTTTATTTAGAACAGTGGAAAAGAAAATCATAAAAAAGAGAAGAAAAGGGGAGTTAAATGGCAAATCAAGATAGATTTATAGAGGGGTTGGCACAATTTAATATTGTATGCACAGATACACAATTAAAACAATTTCAACAATATTATGAAATATTGATAAAATGGAATCAGGTAATGAATTTAACAGCGATTACAGAGTATGAGGAAGTTGTTACAAAACATTTTTTAGATAGTGTTTCTTTAGTAAAGGTACTTCCTGAGCTTTTTGAGCAAGAAAAAAATCAGGGAAAAAAATTGCTAGATTTGGGAACAGGGGCAGGATTTCCGGGCATCCCATTAAAAATTATATTTCCTGAAATTTCCATAACATTAATGGACTCTCTAAATAAAAGGATACAATTTTTACAAGAAGTTATTTTAAGCCTTGGCTTAAAAAAAATTGTAGCAGTCCATGCTAGAGCAGAAGAAGTAGCAAAAAGACAAGACTATCGGGAACAATTTGATTTATGTGTTTCTAGGGCAGTTGCACGATTAAATTCTTTAACAGAACTTTGTCTTCCATTTATAAAAAAGGGTGGATTTTTTATTCCTTATAAAGCAGCTAAAATAAGTGAGGAATTGCAGGAAGCATCTTTTGCAATTTCGCAGTTGGGCGGGGAAGTAAAAAAAAGCAAAACATTTTTACTTCCTCATTCAGATATGGAACGTAGTTTTGTACTCATTGAAAAAGTAAAAATGACACCTCCTTTATATCCTCGCGGTGGTGGAAAACCCTTAAAAGCTCCACTCCAAAATAAATAATAAAAATTGAATTTTCTCTTTAAAAATATTCTGTTTTATTATATGATAGAACATGAGAATAGACAGGATGTCAGAAATGGGGCAAAGTAGGATGAAAAGCCAGAACAAGTTAGAAGAACTAAGTGAATCGACGGAGTATATCAATGAATTGATAGAACAAAAAAAGAAGTTTGTAGATGAAACTTTAGTAAATTTATCGCAGTTGGAACAGCAGATGACCGAAGATAAAAAGATGCTTGAGATGTTATCCAAAACAGTAGATCCCAATCATTTATTTTTTTCTCCGCATTTTGATCATGATACAGAAAAAAAATGGACAGAATTGGAGCAGGGATTAAAAGAAAAAGAAAAGAAGTATAAAACATTACAAGATGCTTTATATTTTGGAAGAGAGGAATTAGAGAAACTTAAAAAGATACTTAACCATTTTAATTTTTTCTATGAACAAGATAAGAAAGATAGAAAAGAAAATAATGAAAATCAAAAAAATTCTTTAGGAATCAAAATTTTGGAAACACAGGAAAATGAGCGACAGAGAATAGCAATGGAACTGCATGATACGGTTGTCCAAAATTTGACAGGATTGGTTCATAAAACGGAGTTATGTACAAAGTTATTAGATATGGATATCATACGTGCCAGACTAGAACTATTGACTATGACAGAATCACTTCGTACTACTATTAATGATTTAAGAACTACTATTTATAATCTACGTCCAATGTCATTAAATGATCTGGGACTGACTGTAACAGTAGAACGTCTATTATATTCTATTCAGATGAACCATAAAATTCAGGCGGTATTACAAGTAGAAAATGAAGAGAGAGAGGCTACACCAGTCATTAATTTAAGTCTTTATCGTGTTATACAAGAGGCATGTAATAATATTATAAAACATGCAAAGGCAGATTCTATTCGTGTTTTTATTTCGTATCAGGATACAGGAATGGACGTAGAAATAAGAGATAATGGAATTGGATTTTCTACAAATAAAATTGGACAGGCAAGAAAAAAGGGATATGGACTTGGAATATCTATTATGAAAGAAAGAGTCTATCTGCTTTCAGGAACTTTAGAATTAAATTCTGAGGAAGGAAAGGGAACACAAATACGAATTCATATACCATTAGAGGAAAAGGAGGAAGCAGTATGCAGCAACCAGTAACAATCCTAATTGCAGATGATCATTTAATGGTTCGAGAGGGCTTAAAACAGATTTTAGAATTAGATGGAGATATTAAGGTCGTAGCACAGGCGGATGATGGAATTCAATGTTTAGAACAAATAGCACAGGCAGATCCCGATGTTATTTTATTAGATATCAATATGCCAAATATGAATGGTTTAGAAACATTAGAAAAAATACGACAGAAAGATAAAGATAGAAAAGTTCTAATTCTTACTATTCATAATGAAGTAGAATATTTGATGAAAGCAGTAGAAATTGGGATTAATGGCTATGTATTAAAAGATTCAGAGTCTTCTGTATTAAAAAAGGCTATTTTTTCTGTTTATGAGGGAGAAAGTTATATTGAACCATCTTTAACCCCAATATTGAAAAATAAGATTATAGAAAGAAAAGCAGCAAATGAAGTATTGACCAAACGTGAAGTAGAGGTGTTAAAGTTACTTGCTGAAGGGCTTTTTAATAAGGAAATTGCATACAATCTGTCAATTAGTGAAAAAACGGTTAAAAATCATGTATCCAATATTTTTAGAAAAATAGGTGTTGCTGATCGAACTCAAGCAGCGGTATATGCTATTAGAAATAATTTTGTAGATTTTGAATAAAAGTAATTTAGTTTTAGGTAAGTTTCTGGTTCATCTATTTTATACTTTCATCTTAGTTTCGAATATCGTTCAATTTATAAAAAATCGTTAAAAATGTTTCACGTGAAACATTTCAATAACTTAACATTTTTAACGATTATCTTAAAAATATGAACTGCATATAGATTAATAATCAGAGGCATGATATAATTTGTATAATAAATAGTAAGAAAAAATGGAGATTTAGAAAAGGGGAAGAGTAGGTATGGGAAAAATCATTGCGATTGCAAATCAAAAGGGAGGAGTGGGAAAAACCACTACGACTATTAATTTGTCTGCAAGTTTGGCAGAAAAAGGAATGAAGGTTTTAACTGTAGATATGGATCCCCAAGGAAATGCAACGAGTGGATTGGGGATTGATAAATCCAAAGTAGAACATACCATTTATCATATGATTATTTCGGAGTGTGATATTTTAATGTGTACTACTCCATCCATTGTAAAGAATCTGTTTGTATTACCCTCTGACATGAATTTAGCGGGTGCAGAAATAGAGTTAATTGGAATTGATGAAAAGGAGTTTATTATTAAAAAGGAAATTGAAAAAGTAAAAGATCAATATGACTATATTTTAATTGACTGTCCTCCTTCTTTAAATACTCTTACAGTAAATGCAATGACTACAGCAGATACAGTCCTTGTGCCAATTCAATGTGAATATTATGCCCTAGAAGGACTATCTCAACTTATTCATACTATTAATTTGGTAAAAAAGAGATTAAATCCAAAATTAAATATTGAAGGGGTTGTATTTACAATGTATGATGCAAGAACAAATTTATCTCTTCAAGTGGTAGAAAATGTAAGAAGTAACCTAGATCAAAAAATTTATAGTTCTATTATACCAAGGAATGTTCGTCTTGCAGAAGCACCAAGCCATGGTCTTCCTATTACAATGTACGATAGTAGATCTGTAGGAGCAGAAGCATATCGTGAATTAGCACAAGAAGTTATGGAGCAAGATGGACATATAATAGAAAATAAAAAGTCAAATGATACTAAAAAAGAAAGTGAAAAAAAGAAGGTAAAAAAAATATTTAGTAGAAAGAGTAAATAAAGTTAGAACATAGTAGAAAAATAACGCTGTCTTTCGAGGAAATACGAATGGCTGAAAAGGCGTTCTAATCAAAGAAAGGAGAAAGCTACTCGACAAAATATACGAAAATAAAGATTGAGAGTACAAAGATTTTATCAACAAGGTAACGAATGAGATAATGAAAACCAAAGATTATAATGCAAATCTTAATCTGGGAGATGTTATGACTTATGAACTCTTAGGTAAATATTTCTATCAAGTGAGAGTTTTTAACATCTTTATATAGGTGTATTTGTCCATATTTTGAGTAGCAGAGTTATATGCTACAAAGAAAAGGTTTAGGAAAAGGTCTTGGAAAAGGTTTAGATTCGTTAATTGTTGAAAAAGTTTCTGAAGAAACGGCTTTTACAGATGCAGATGTTTCACGTGAAACATTTATTAATATTAATTCTATTGAACCAAATAGCACACAGCCACGTAAAGATTTTGATGAAGATTCTTTGCAGGAGTTAGCGGATTCGATAAAACAGCATGGCATAATCCAGCCATTAATTGTTCAAAAAAAGGAAGATCACTATGAAATTATTGCGGGAGAAAGAAGGTGGAGAGCAGCAAGACTTGCAGGAGAAAAACAGGTGCCTGTAGTCGTAAAAGAGTATACAGATCAGGAAGTTTTAGAAATTGCTTTAATTGAAAACCTTCAACGAGAAGATCTTAATCCAATTGAAGAGGCAAATGCTTATCAAAGATTGATTGAAGAATTTCATTTAAAACAGGATGAAGTAGCAGAGCGAGTAGCCAAAGGAAGAACTTCAGTCACAAATTCGATGAGATTATTAAAATTGGATCAACGAATTCAACAAATGGTAATGGAAGACATGATTACAGGAGGTCATGCAAGAACACTTTTAGCAATCAAAGAACCAGAAAAGCAATATACTTTGGCATTAAAAATATTTGATGAAAAACTCAGTGTCAGGGAAACAGAAAGATTAGTAAAAAAATATCTTAACTCAGAACAAAAGGAAAAGAAGGAAGAGATTAAAGATAATAATATAATCTATCAGAATATTGAAGAAAAGATGAAGAGGATTTTTGGAAGTAAGGTTATGATTAAACGTAAGGCAAAAGATAAAGGTAAAATTGAAATTGAATATTATTCAATGGAGGAACTAGAACGAATTATTGAACTAATGGGCAGAATCGAACAGTAAAGATTTAGAGAAAGGTATGGCAAGGAACATGGATTTGTTAGAAAAGATTGGGATCGATGGAAGCTACTTAGTAATTGGAGCACTGGTGGGTATGCTTCTTTTATTTATTTTATATATCGTGCTGTTATCTCAACATAATAAACTCAAGAAAAAATACAATAAATTTATGGAAGGTGCAGACGGCTCTTCATTGGAACAATCTATTTTACAGCGGTTTCAAGAGATAGATGCTATAAAACAGGATAATGAAACAAACAATAAAGATATCAATCATATCAAAGAACAGCTTTCTTTTGCTTATCAGAAGATGGCAGTAATCAAATATGATGCGTTTCAAGAAATGGGAGGAAAATTAAGTTTTTCTCTCTGTATGTTGGATGAAACAAACAATGGATTTATTATTACTTCCATGCACAGCACCAGAGAAGGATGCTATACGTATGTAAAAGAAATCATCAAAGGCGAGTCCTTTGTGTTATTATCGGAGGAGGAAAAAGAGGCATTGGATGAGGCAAAAAATAAAAGCATCTAAAGTCATACACCGTAAAGACATTATTATTAAGACGGCAGTAAACTCTGAGTACGTGCAGAAAGAACGTGCAGGAGTGGGATTATGAAAGAGATTGATATTAATCAGGTAAATGGGTATGAAATATTAGCAAGAGATGTTTGTACAGAAAGTGGAGCAGTTATTATTCCAGCGGGACGTATTGTATATAAGGAATACGTACCAAGACTAATAGAGCTTGGCGTTACTTCAATCTATATAAAAAAGACAACGGAAGCAGATTTATTTCATGAGAAGGATACTATTGAAGAAAAAATACAACATCAATGTAGAAAAAATGTGAGAACTACTTTAGAGAAGTATTCTTACTGCGGCAATGTAGAACTATCAGAGATTGCAAAGGTTGCGGATGATATTATGGAAAATATTTTAACAGAACCAGAAGTGATCTATAATGTATCTTTAATAAGAGAACAAAGCGATAGTACGTATTCTCATTGTGTTAATGTTTCTGCACTTTCTGTTTTAGTTGCTCTAAAAATGAAACTTCCTGAAAGACGAGTCAAAGATATTGCAGTAGGTGCACTATTACATGATTTAGGAATTATATTTATTCCGATAAACTTTAATACAAAGTTTGAAAATTGGGATGAAAAACAAAGGAAAGAATTTAAGAAGCATGTCATTATTGGCTATTCACTTATTGAAAAAGAAAATTGGCTTTCTTCAGCAGCAAAAGAGATTATATTATCACATCATGAAAGAATAAATGGAGAAGGGTATCCTAGAAAGTTAAGAGGAGAGCGCTTAAAAATGGGTACGAAAATTGTAGCAGTCTGTGATCTATTCGATCGAAGGATTTATGGAAATTTTGCTAAAAAGCAAAAAGTACATGATGTAATTGATTATATTGTCAGTCAAGCAGGTGTACAATTTGATTTTCGTGTCGTTGAGAGTTTTGTCGCATCTGTCGCTGCATATCCAATTGGAACGAATGTGCGAACAAACGAGGGAGAAATTGGAGTTGTAATAAGACAAAATTCCAAAGTGCCAACCAGACCTGTTCTTCGTATGTTATTTGATAAAGATGGAAAAAAATATTCAGAGGAGATAGAAAAGGATCTGACTAGGGAACTCACATTATTTATATCAGATACTATAGAAGAACCAATTTAACGAAATGTATAACTAAACGAATTGTATATTGCACTCTGTAAAAAAATATGATATAACTGAGTTACAAATGAATGTATGAAAAAGGAAAGCATCAGAGGCTATGTAGCAAGAGATTAGGATATATAGAAAAGGAAGAGGATAATGGTGAATGATGCATACTTATTTAAGAACGATTGGCTTTAGTGAACTTAAAAATAGAACAGAAGTAGAAAAGTTACTTTCTAAAGTTATACAGGAAGCAACGGAGCGAAGAATTTTAAAAAAGGAAGATGGAACTGCACGTGCAGAACTTTCTATGGAATTTGCCGAAAATATTGGAATTACTATTTGTGGAGAATATGATGAAAAGAATGAATTTCATATAGAACATTATTTTCCATATTTTCGTGGAAGAAATATAAGTACCATAGAAGAATTATATGTCAGTAAGCGAGTAGATACAGATGCTTATACAGGAATGTGTGATGACTATCGTTTAGGAGTTTCGTTGATTTTTTATCTCCAAAATGCTTTAGACTTTTTAGAACATCGTAGTAGCTACTCAGGGACATATTCTGGTCCAATTACACTCTCAGCCCTTGCCCTAGAAGGTAAGGTACTGCTTCCAGTAGAAAAAACAGAACATCAGATCAATAATGGTAAGGCAGAGATAAAGCATAGAAATCAACTGATTACAGAGGCAAGACAAGGGAATCAGGAAGCTATTGATAGTCTTACGATTGATGATATTGATATGTATACTATGATCACAAAGCGTATTCAAAAAGAAGATGTATATTCTATTGTGGATACTACGTTTATTCCTTATGGTTCAGAATCCGATAACTATACAGTGATTGGAACAATTCATTCTTGTAGGCTGATGAAAAATATAGAGACAGGAGAAGAACTTTATACACTATTGATAGAATGTAATCATATCTGTTTTGAGGTTTGTATTAATAAAAATGATATGTTAGGAGAGCCTATACCAGGAAGAAGATTTAAAGGAATTGTATGGATGCAGGGAAAAACAGATTTTTTAGAATAAAAGAGCCATAAAAGGAGAACTGTCGCATTGAGAAATCAGATATTGGATTCTTAGTGCAACAGTTCTTTATTTTTATGAATAATCTTGTATAGAGGAAATAGAAGGAGGTTGTCTTTAAGAAAAAAGTTTTGAAATTTCACTGAGAAATTTCTTAGCACTATCCTTTATAAAGATAGGAATTACATTTAGTGGGGTATCAATCGATACAATAGTACCACCTTGATACTCTTTTTGATCATGTATTGTTGTCCATTTACTACCCTCTGGAAGATAAACTTCCCGTTTAGACATATTCGGGTACATAACCGGAGCAACTAAAATATCTGCTCCAAACATATATTGATCTGTTAATGTCCAACAGATCTCTTGTTCTGGGAATTCATAAAACATAGTTCGCATAATAGGACGTCCATAGTCATGAGCTTCCTGCATAAGAGTTCGAATATAGGAACGCAGAATTTCTCGAATCAAAATATAATTTTTTAAAATAGTTTCGTTTTCTGCTCCAAAGCTCCAAATCTCATTATCGCCTCCTGTAAAGAGTGCCTCACTTCCATCTTTACGAAAAACTTTTCTGTTATTTGATGCTCTATCACCATGTAGTCTCATGACTGGACAGAAAGTTCCCCATTGAAACCAACGAACTAAAAGTTCACGAAATTCTTTATTTGAGGGATCGCCACCAGAAAAACCACCAATATCTGTTGTCCACCAAGGAATTCCTGCAAGCCCCATATTTAATCCGGCACATACTTGACGTCGAAAAGTTTCCCAATCACTGTGGATATCACCTGACCATACTAAAGCACCATATCTTTGACTGCCTGCCCAAGCACAGCGAACAAGATTGACGATTTTGTTCTGACCTTGCTGTTTTAGTCCTTCATAAAAGGTTCTGGAATAATATTGTGGATATAAGTTTCCAATCTGAGAACAGGCACCAAGATGATAACGGTAGTTATCAAAATCATATACATTATATTCTGGTTCTGCTTCATCTAACCAGAACAGACGGATTCCATTTTCATAATAATTTTTGTTGCACTTATCCCATACATAGCTTCTTGCTTTGGAATTTGTAGCATCAAAGAATACACTTTCTCCGCCAAACCGCATACAAATTTCAACTCCACGCTCTGTTTTTACTAACAATCCTTTTTGCTTCATTTCCAAAAAATTTTCGCTTTGTACATCGATTTGTGGCCAAATAGAAACCATCAATTCGATTCCCATTTGTTTTAATTCTTCAACCATTCCTTTTGGATCTGGAAAGAATTCTTCCTCAAAACGAAAATCTCCCATATGAGGCCAATGAAAGAAATCACATACAATTACATCAATAGGAATGTTTTTACGTTTATATTCTCTGGCAACTTCAAGTAATTGCTCCTGATTCCAATAGCGAAGTTTACATTGCCAAAAACCAAGTCCATATTCAGGCATCATTGGCACTCTGCCTGTAACAGCACTATAAGAATGCTCAATTTCATCAGGATTATTTCCAGCAGTAATCCAGTAATCCATTTGTTTTGTATTAGAAGCATACCATTCAGTAACATTTTTACCAAAAGTGACGCGACCAATAGAAGGATTATGCCAGAAGAATCCATAGCCTAAATTAGATAATACAAATGGTACGCTTGCTTGAGAATTTCGATGGGCAAGTTCTAAAGTACAATTTTTAACATCTAAAAATTCCATCTGATATTGTCCCATTCCAAAAAGTTTTTCGCTTGGATTAGAAGCAAAAGAAACAAGAAGTTCAAAATCTCCTCCTATTTTACCAGAGAACTTTCGGCTGTCTTTATTTAATGCTCCACCATCTCCAGATTCTCTTAATAAAAGAGTACCATTTTGATTATAAAAAGATAGAGTACATTTAAGATTCCAAGGATTTATGTCAGCAATAGCAGTAATATTACCATTTGTTAAAATTCCCTGATATTCCTTTATTGTAATTTCTGGAATTATCTCATTTTGGGGTAGTAGAGCATAATCTGTATCTAAAAGAGTACCCTGAAAGACAGAACGAACTCTTAGACTGTTTTTACCCCATGCTTCAATACGAAGAAATTCTCCATTAAACTCATAAATCAGTGCATTTGCTTCCCTGTGTAACGTAAACATAAAACCCTCCTTTTAAGTAAAGTTTCTTTTTTAAATTTTATATTAGTAGTAAAGGAAAGTCAATTAATACTTGGAGATAATCTAAATAAACGCATGAATGAAAAATAATCGTTGCTATAGTATTAAAAGTTAGATATAATTATATATATTAAAAGTTAGGGGATAGGAGATAGAATGTTTCGTAAAAAGGCGATAGTGAAAGAGTCTTATGACAGAGAAAACCAGAAGCCAGTAATCCGATCTAGTATCTGTACTGGAGAACAAGTGGCAGGATTTAAGAATATTCACACAGGGGAATTTACAGATATTATGTTAATTCGTAATACAAAAGATATGGATGAATTTATGGGTAAATATGGAATATTATCTAATGAAATAACAAAGGAATGGTGAGAGATAAAAAATAAGAATACTCTTTACATTTTTGAATATACAAGATTTTTCTTGACTTTTTTTTAAAGAATAATATAATAAATATTGAATACTTCAAAGATCGTTATACCTCAGTTGGATAAAATGATCGATTCCTAAAGTAACGTAAAATCAACAATTTTATAGCTGAATCACTTGCCTATTGGCAAGTTTTTCATATAAGTCCTCGTAGCTCAGTTGGATAGAGCGATCGCCTCCTAAGCGATAGGTCGGACGTTCAAGTCGTCTCGGGGACGTCTTTTTTTTTAATATTTGTTATTAGCCATGCTGCTAACAGGGAATCGAACACGAAATTGTACTTTCAGAGCTGTTACTAATAATCTGCTAATAGTAAACTTTTTTCAAAAGGTATCCTTTTTGGGCGTACTGATAGCTACGGAAGTGATAGAGGAATGGGAATGACAGATAATAGGTTTTGTGACAAAATATTCATAATTAATGAGGAATAAATTTGAATTTGAAGAGGTGTTATGATGATAAAACATATATGTATGTTCACATTAAAGGAAGACAACAAAGAAAGAAGTATTGCAGAGTTTTTTGAGAGAGCCGAAAAGCTTAAAGAATTAGATATAATTAAAAAATTTAACATAGTTAAAAATGCAGAAAAAACACCAGCCTCTAATTATGATGTGGCTTTAATTTTCGACTTTGATACAGTAGAAATGTTAAATGAATATCAGAAGTCACCGCAACATTTGGAATTTGGTGAATTTGTATCTTCTGTTAGAGTTGATAGAGCATGTATTGATTATGAATTTTAATTCAATAATTACAAATTCTAGTTTGTTGCATTTACTATTTGTATTGAGCCTGTTGCAATTTTAATTATGGGATATACAGATGCAATGTCTTCGCAAGAACATTTTAAAAGATGTAATTTAGAGCATTATGTATCTTACGTATAAATTCTTGAAAGGAGTTTTGGTAAATGAAACAATTTAAAGACTACTTTGATAGTGTTCCATCTTTAGAAACAGAACGATTTATATTAGGTCCTTTTCCGTTACAGAAAGAACTGTTACCAGACAAAAAATGTTTTTCATGATAACATATGTCCGTTCTGTATCATGTGTTTCTTTACGGATGATATAAAACAAATCTGTTACAGAAGATGCTGTTATACATGCAAGGATTCCCTGTTCCCTGATCTTCCTGAACAGTTTTACGGAAATGTCATACTCGTTTCTTTTAAGAACCATATCCAGAAGCACATTGGTATCAATTAACAGCTTCATATCGTTCCTGCATCCTTTCCTCTCTGTATTCCTCCAGTGTTTTTCCTGTATCCGGTATCACACCTACAATATTCCCTAAAATGTCCTCCAGAGATTTTTCACATCCCGGCATTTCTTTCGTCTGCTGTGAGCTGAGGAACTGCACAAAACTATATATCGTTTCTATCTGGTTTTCCGGCAGGGCGTTCAACAGATTTATCGTTTTCTCCAATGTTGACATACCATTCTCCTTTCCATAACCCATAAGGTCATCTAACGCTTTTTATATATTATACCATTCTCTGTGCAAATTAACTATTGCTTTTTTCTGATTCAGATCATTCATTCTTATGATAGATAGTTAGGGAAAATGTGTTGCTACAAATGTTGCCACTCTAATCAGCCAACTGGAACTTCCTTTATAATCTCAACAAAAAACACTATTTATTCAATCTCATCTTCAGGATCTTCACAACATTCCAAGTATTCAGACAAGACAGAAGACATTTCATTTAATCGTATGGCTCTATGATATTCTGAACCATCAGGAGGTACTATTTCTACGTTAATAACTATATTTTTACGTTCATCTCCAGTTCCAAACAATCCAGATCTGTCAAGTCTTTTCATTGTTTCTTCCATTGAATTCACTCGTAAATCCCATTCATTATCAAAATTATCTGATGATAATTTTTCGGTTCTTTTATTAAGCAACTCTTGTGTTTCATGAAAGAATTCATCATATCCATAAAGAACATATGGAGAATCAGAACAACTCCATTTAAACCATTTTTTCTCTTCATCGGTTACTTTATCATTTATAACTGTTTTTTCTAGTGCTTCATAAGACCATGCGGAAATGTAAGAAAGTCCCAGATCAAAAACAAATACATAATAATAAAATTGTTCTTTATAATTCTTTTTTAAGTCTGAAAACGCATTATATGCAGCTTTTGAAAAGGTCTTAACAAGTTCCTCATCATATGTTTTTATATTCATTCTCAATCTCCTTTTAAAAAAATATTTTCTTTAATTTCCTCTTAAAGATCAAAGTAGTATACTATTTTTCTGTTCTTCTGCGATGCCATTCATTCCAAAAGGCAATGTATCCATTTCTGTCAAATTCATCGGTTGGAAGTATTCTTGGAAGACTGGACTTGTAAAATGCCTCAATTTTGTCTGCGAATTGAAAGACTTCTTTTTTATATTCAGACAGAGAGAGTACAGTTTCTGAGCCATCTTCTAAAACTAATTGGACTGTTTGACCTTTATGAATTACAGACCAATCAATACCATTAGGACAACCAGATATTACGACATTTTCCAGTTTATCATCCGCGATTAAACAAAAGCCACAACATGGAAGCATTTGATTGTCTTCATAGATGATATGATCCTCTGTCAGAGATTTTAATAAGTACAAGGCGGTTGCACTTACCGTTGCTTGATATGCCAGCTTTCTTTTACCAATATACACAGTTACATATCCATGTAGACACAAATCTTCACGGTTATCCTTACACATATCTATCCAGCCAAGATTATCTACTTCTATCCGAAACATAGTTACCTCCAATCTCGTTTCATTATTTTGTTAGTTTCCAACCTAAGTATCTTTTTGTTTTTGCTTTATAATTTTGATATTCTTGTCCAAATACTTCTGCAAGATATTTTTCTTCTTGTCTGATTTGTAAATGTAGCATAGTAATAGCCCAAATTGTAAATACAAGCAAAATGGGATTAAAAAAACAAAGACAAATACCTATATACATGAAATCAAATCCTAAAAATGCAGGATTTCGGCTGATCTTATATATGCCTCTAGTAACCATTTCCGTTTTATCTTCTCTGGCAAGTCCTGCTCTCCAACTGTCACGCATTGTCCAGACCGCATTTGCAAATATAAAATCCCCCATATATCCTATCACACAGCCGATAATCTGTAACCATATAGGAAGCAGGCTATATCCAAATATAATTGATAAAATTTCAACCAAAACTATACTATAAGTAGCAATTTTCATGACTACTTCTATATAAAATTCTTTATTATGTATTTGACTTTTTGCAATGTGATCGGTTATAATTCCTTTTCTTTTTTGCATGAACATTTTTCCAATATAGACAGAATAAAAGAGGAACAAAATACCGAAAGCGAATATTTTTATCATCTTAACCTCCCTTTTTGATTATAGGTTGTTACACTTGGACTGATACCAAACTCTTTGCGGTACATTCGATAAAAATGAGAATAATTATTAAATCCTGCATATATACTAGCTTCCAAAAGAGTTTTCCCATTTGCATGAAGTTCTCGTGCCAAGAGAAGACGTTTATAGTTAATATATCGGTTAAGGGTATAACCTGTAATCTTTTTAAAAATTCTACATAGGTGATATTTATTAATATAGGAGACAGATGCTAATACATTTAAAGATAAGTCTGCCGTCAAATGGTCATTAATATAGAGCAGTAGTGTGTTGATACGTTTATCCTCCACTAACGGAACAGTCAAAGGTTCTGTTATATGGTTTAGCAAATATAAAAATTCTAATAAGACATATTTAGCAATTTCGTAGGCTTCATTTTTTATATAATTATTTATTTTCATCAGTAGATGATACATTTCTTGATCAACAATTTGAGCAGGAATCTGACAATTCACACCGAGTTCTCTGTTTAAAAATATTCTCTCTAATTCTTTGCATTTGTTTCGTTCAAAAAAATCAAGCTGAATATGAATTACTACCCTTTTGTAACATTGACTAGACAAAAAATAGTTATGGTGCATCTCAAGAGGACTGGCAATATAGATATCATGAGGATGAGAGTGATAAATATTTCCTTCTATGTGGAATTCTGCATCACCAGAGAGAAATAATACAATTTCGTATTTGTCATCATGATTATGAAGCATAAATTCTTCGTCATTTTTGGGTTCGTTATCGATTGTATATACATAGTCAAAACCATAGGGATGATCTTTATCATAAAAGGCAGTGATGATTTCGTCAACCATAATAAACCTCTTTTACATAAAGTGTTATAGTAACTTTTTATATTATACCACAACTATGTGCACTTTTGTGCACATGAAATCAAAAGTTGAAACAAAGAAGCATTGTTTCAACATTATACCATAATAGTCAATATATACAATGTTTTTGTCAATAAAGACAGAGAAAAGAGTGATTCTTGTGTAGTATAATCAAATCAAAAAATTTTAAAACAGAATAGGAGTGAGTGTAAAAGTGGATTTTTTATTAAAACGAGGAGAAGGTTATTCCATTCGAATAAGTGGACAAGAAACAGAAGCAGTTAAAATAGCGGCTGAAAATTTAAAGAAAGATTTATATAAAACATTAGGTGTTGTTTGCAGCGAAAGTAAAAACGAGCCACAAATTTTTATTGGTACACTTGGATTTTCAGAGGAAATTGATAGACTTGTGGATATTTCTAAGATGCAGGATAGGAATGGAGTTTTGCAAAAAGAAACCTATCTGCATTATGTCAGTAATGGGAATTTAATCATTGCAGGAAGCGATAGAAGAGGGACTATATATGGCATTTATGAGTTAAGTGAAATGTTAGGGGTATCTCCCTTTTACTTTTGGGCAGATGTGCCGGTGAAGGAAAGACAGGAGTTTCGTTTAAAGAAAGATTATGAAAAAGTGGATTATCCTTCTGTAGAATACAGAGGAATTTTTATAAATGATGAAGAGGAGTTGGAAGTCTGGGTAAAAAACTACATGGGGGAAAATACGATTGGTATAAAGACCTATGAAAAGATTTTTGAACTTTTACTGCGATTGAAAGGGAATTATATATGGCCAGCTATGCACGTCAACTCCTTTAATGTTATACCTGAAAATGGTGCATTAGCAGAGCGTATGGGGATTGTCGTGGGAACTTCTCATTGTGATATGTTAATGAGATCTAATAATAGAGAGTGGAAGCCTTGGATAGAGAAAAAGGGCTATATAGATGCGAAATATGACTATTCTATCCAAGGGAAAAACAGAGAAATTTTACAAGAGTATTGGCGAGAAAGTGTAGAGCAAAATAAAAATTTTGAAGTATGTTACACACTGGGAATGAGGGGAATTCATGATTCTGGCTTTGAGACTAGAGAATTGGAAAAAAATAATGGAAATGCTGGGAGTCTTACTGATGAAGAGAAAAAACAGGCGAAGGTAGAGCTATTGTCTAAAATCATTCGGGATCAGCAAAAGATTTTAAGACAGACTTTAAAAAGGGATACTATGACAACTTTTATTCCTTATAAAGAGGTACTGGAATTGTATGATAGTGGGCTGGAAGTTCCAGAAGAGGTAACATTGGTTTGGACAAATGACAACTATGGTTATATTCGGCGTTATCCGTCTGATAAAGAGAAGAGTAGAAAAGGTGGAAATGGAATTTATTATCATAATTCCTATTGGGCACCTCCTAGTATGTCCTATGTATTTTTATGTTCTATTCCACTGGCTCATACAAAAAATGAACTGCGTAAAGCTTATGAGGAAGGAATTCGTAAACTTTGGGTTATTAATATTGGAGCTATGAAACCTTTAGAACAGGAAATTGCTTTTTTTCTGAGATTGGCTTGGGAAATAGGAAAGGAAAATGCTATAACAGAGAATGTGGATGTTTATGTAGAGGACTGGATTAATCGCACGTTTAGCAGTGATATCGGAAAAGAAACAGCAGCTTTATTAAATGATTTTTCTCAGCTTACTAACGTTCGAAAATTGGAAAATATGAATAGTAATGTTTTCTCACAAACAGCGTATGGTGATGAAGCAGTAGTACGTATCCATGAATATGAAAAACTTTTTGAAAAAGGAAATTCTATTTATAATAAATTAGATCCTAAAGAACGCGATGCTTTTTTTCAGATTGTTCTGCTACGTATTCATGCTGCTTATTTTACAAATCTTCAATTTTATTATGGTGATAGAAGTACATTGATGTTTGAAAGAGGAGAGATGCAGGCTGCTTCCCATTATACTAAAAAAGCAAAAGAGTTTGATGATGTCAGAAGAAAACTTCTTTTATATTACAATCAGGTTATGGCAAAAGGAAAGTGGAATGGAATTCTTGATCCAGAGGGATTTCCGCCTCCTCGAACCGCAATGCTGCCTATCTGCACACCTTCTCTTTTTATTGGGAAGCAGAGAATGATAGTAAATATATGGAATGATGAAGAGAAGTTGACTTTTGTAAAGCCATCTAAAAAATGGATTGAGATTGGAAATGGTGGAGAAGGACAATTCGATTTTTGGATAGAAGATTTAGAGTGGATAACATTATCAGAAAGAAGTGGTACAGTACAAACAGAAAAAAGAATTTTAGTGGAAATAAAAGATGTATCACAAAATAGAAAGGGAAGTTTAATAATCCATAATCAAAAGGATGGCAGCAGTATTACAATTCCTGTAGAGGTACAGGCTTTTCATACAAGCTGCATAAATATAGAAGAGGACGGTAAGCTGGTAATAGAAGCAGATTCGGTAAGTTTAGAGAAAACAGGATTTCATCTGATTAAAAGATTAGGAAGAGGAAAAGGCAATCTGGTTGAGGTATGTACTTCAAAATCGAATAAATTATTAGAACAAGAGAAATATAATAGTTCCCATGGTTTATGCTACTGTTTTTATTTGACAGATAAAAGAAATTGCCTGTTGGAAATTCATCGTTTTCCATCTTTAAATTCTACTGGACATATTCGTGTGGGTGTTTGTATAGATGAAGGGCAGATACAAGTTGTAGAGTCTTTTTCCACAGATGAATGGCGCAAAGACTGGAAAAAGAATGTTTTAGATAATGTGGATAGACTTTATTTAGATTTGCAGGAACTACAAAAAGGAGAGCATAGTATTCGTTTTTTCCCGATTGATCCATATTTTGCATTCAGCCGTTTTGTAATTTATACAAAGGAGAGAAAAGCAAATAATTATATAGGTATAGAGGGAGATCAAACGCTTCCAAAAGAATGGGATACAACAGCATGGATAGAAGAATTTTATGGGGAAATTACACTTAAGCCCAGACCAGTATTGTATACGAAATCGGAAAATGAAACAGATAATTTTATACAATATGAAACGGAGTATGGAAAGGAAATAGATGTTTCGTGGTACTTAAAAGAGGGAGAAAATATATTTGAAGAAAGAGAAGGTACAATTTCTATTGATGCTGCGTCTGTTCTTGCTCAAAGTAGATTTGCATATACATCTGACTGTTGGGGAAAAGCTGATTTAAGCAGACAATGGCAGCATTGTAGTTCAGAATCCTATGGAAGAAGCGGTCTGGCTATGTATATAAAACAGGGGTTACAAAAGGAAACTTCTGCTTTGAATTATCGTTTTCGATGCAGTGGTGGACACTATACCATTTGGCTTTTTGCAAAATTTGATACAATAGAGGAATCTTATTTTGGGATGGGTATAGACAGCATCTGTTGGGAAAAAGAGAGATTATATAAAAAGGGATGTCTTTGGGGATATGAAGCGGAACAGGTTTATAGATGGGTGGTTTTAGGTCAGACAGATATGATAGAAGGAGAGCATATATTACAACTTTATTCTCCTGTATCAGGTCTGCGTTTTGATAGAGTGTATTTGACAAAGGGAAGCGAGTTGCCTCCAATGGACAGAGAATGGAGAACAAATGGAAGATAAGAATATACAGAAAAAAAAGAAAGTATTATATGGATTTGGCGATTCCTTGGTAGAGGGACATTGTATTAATATTGGTATGTTAGATAGATTGGCAGAAAAAAATGGAATGAAATATCAAAAGTATGCAAGAAACGGTGCAAGTGTTATCCCAAAAATTCGTGACTTTATAGAAGGTACTTCAAAAGTGCCGGATATCGCTACACAGATCATAGAAGCGTCGGATATAGAACCAGATTTTATCTGTTTTGATGGATTGACAAATGATGCCTTGCCATTTGTAGCAGAACATCTTTTGGGAAGTATTAGCGAGGGTTATAATGGAGGATTTGATAATAAAACTTTTTATGGTGCTTTGGAACAGATTTGTTTTCTACTGAGAAAAAAATATGTGAATAGCCGTATTTTTTATATTGCTGTTCATCGAATGCCTTCCAGAAACGAATATGTACAAGAAATTCTACATAGAGCAGCAAGGGAGGTATGCCAAAAGTGGAGTATTTCACATGTAGATATTTATAGATATGGTCAAATTAATACTTGTATTGATGAAATGAGAAAAAAGTATTCTTATGACACTACCTACTGCCTAACCGATGGAAATGGAACGCACTTAAATGCACAGGGATATGAAAGATGGTATTTACCTGAGATTGAAGATGCTATGAGAAAATATTTATAATAAAGTAGTAGTATATATGTGATTGGAAAGGGGACAGATAATGCAGATGACATTCCGCTGGTATGGCAAGGATAATGATACCATTACACCAGAGCAAATTAAACAGATTCCCGGAGTGAGTGGATTGGTATGGGCTTTGCATCAAAAACAGGCAGGAGAAGTTTGGAAAGTAGAAGAAATTGAAAAAGTCCGCTGTCAGATTGAAAGTGTCGGATTTAATATGGATGTAGTAGAAAGTGTCAATGTCCATGATGATATCAAAATAGGTCTGCCTACTAGAGATCAGTACATAGAAAATTATAAAACAACTTTAAAAAATCTATCAAAGTTTGGTGTTAAAGTAGTAACTTATAATTTTATGCCAATTTTTGACTGGACTCGTACAGACTTATTTCACCCTATGGAAGATGGTTCTACTGCTATGTTCTATGAAAGAGCGAAAATTCAGGATAATTATAAAGAAATGACAGATTATATTATGAAAAATCTTCATGGTTTAACTTTTCCTGGGTGGGAAGTGGAACGTATGACACAGTTAGATAAATTATTTGAAAAATACAAAACAATAACAAAGGAAAAGTTATGGAAGAATCTAAAATATTTTCTGGAGGCTATAATGCCTATTTGTCATGAAACTGGAATTAAGATGGCAATTCATCCAGATGATCCGCCGTGGGATATTTTTGGACTTCCTCGGCTTTTAGTAGACAAAGAGTCTATAGGATATTTCCTGTCTATGGTTGATGACGAATATAATTGTCTTTGTTTATGTTCTGGTTCTTTGGGCGCAAACAAAAAAAATAATGTGGCAGATATGATTCGTACTTACTGTGATCGTATAGCTTTTGCCCATATCCGTAATGTAAAGCATTTTGCAAATGGAGACTTTACGGAGGTATCTCATAGAGATTGTGATGGAGATATAGGCATTTTAGAGATTATTAAGGCTTATCATGACTGTGGTTATAAAGGTTATATTCGCCCTGATCATGGGCGTCATATCTGGGGCGAAAAGTGCCGTCCGGGATACGGGCTTTATGACAGAGCGTTAGGAATTATGTATTTATGGGGTTGTTGGGATATGTTAGATAAGATAGGGAGGGGTGTATCATGAGATTGTCATTACAATCTATTCAAAATAAGAAAGAATGGAAAGAATATCATCTTCCTTCCTATGATCCAGAAAAAATAGCTAAGAATACTATCCAAGCTCCACAGTGGATACATTTTGGAGCTGGAAATATCTTTCGTGCTTTTCCAGCAGTTTTGTGTCAGCGTTTGATTGAACAGGGAAAGATGAATACAGGTATTATATGCTGTGAAAGCTATGATAATGAGATCATTACTAAAGCCTTACGCCCTTATGATAATTTGACTGTTGCAGTTACTTTGAATATGGACGGGACATTAAAAAAAGAGGTAGTAGGTTCTATATCACATAGTCTTACTATGTCAGAAAACAAAGAGAACATTGTAGAGATTTTCAAAAAAGCTTCTCTGCAAATAGTGTCTTTTACTATTACAGAAAAGGGATATTCTTTCGTTGTAGATGATATGGATAAAGGACCGAAAGAATGTAAAAGTTTAATGGCACAGATTACTGCCATGTGTCTTGAAAGAGGACATAGCTGTAAAAGACCACTGGCATTAGTGAGTATGGATAACTGTTCTCATAATGGAGAGAAGCTGCAAAAGGCAGTAATGCAGATTGCTCAATCTTGGCTTAGTAGGAAAAAAATCTCTCAAGAGGACTATAATTATCTGGAAAAGAATATCTCCTTTCCATGGAGCATGATTGATAAAATTACACCTCATCCACATCCAAAAGTAGAGGAACAATTAATTGCTGATGGATTAGAAGAAATCCATCCATTCATTACAGCAAAACATACTTATATTGCTCCCTTTGTTAATGCAGAAAAATGTCAATATTTAGTGCTCGAAGATAAATTTCCAAATGGAAGACCACCTCTTGAGGATGTTGGAGTTATTTTTACAGATCGTGATACAGTAGATAAAGTAGAAAAAATGAAAGTATGTACTTGTTTAAACCCACTGCATACCTGTTTGGCTATTTATGGATGTCTATTAGGATATACTTCTATTGCAGAGGAAATGAAGGATAGAGAACTAAATACCTTTATCTATCGTATGAGTCATGAGGAAGGAATTACTTTTGTAACTGATCCAAAAGTAATTAACCCCACAAAGTTTTTAAATGAGGTTCTGACAGAGCGTTTTCCTAATCCTTTTTTATTAGATACACCCCAACGTATTGCCACAGATACCTCTCAAAAGTTATCCATCCGTTATGGTGAAACCATCAAAGCATATATGGCATCAAATAATCACAATACATCGGAATTAAAACTCATTCCCCTTGTATTGGCAGGATGGATTAGGTATCTGATAGCAATTAATGATTTGGGTGAAGAATTTGAGGTCAGTCCTGATCCCCTTTATCCTGTTATGAAGGAAAAGTTAAAAGATATAAAGATAGGTTCAGCTATCAATCCTGAAAGCCTTCATTCTATATTATCAAATGTCTCTATTTTTGGAGTAGATTTATATGAATGTGGATTAGCTGAAAAGGTGATCAAATATTTTGAGGAATTGATAGAAGATATAGGAGCAGTTCGTAAAACATTACAAAAGTATCTATCTTAAAATAAGCTAAATTATTTATTTATAAAAACACAATAGAAACTTTTAAAAGGCACATGCTATCTAGCATATGCCTTTTAGATTACCTATGAGATCATGTTTAGCATATATAAAATTTATTCTATAATTGTTCCATTTGTTGATATTGTGATAACATTCCATGGAATAAATTTTCCACTTGACATAAGAGCCTGTTTTACTGCATTTTCAATACCGCCACAGCAAGGAACTTCCATACGAACTACTGTGACACTTTTAATATTATTTCCTGCAATAATCTGTGTTAGTTTTTCTGTATAATCTATCATATCAAGTTTTGGACAGCCAATTAAAGTAATTTTATTTTTAATGAAATCATTGTGGAAGTTTCCATAGGCATATGCTGTGCAATCAGCTGCCACAAGTAGATTTGCACCATCAAAATAAGGTGCATTTACTGGTATTAATTTAATCTGTACGGGCCATTGATTTAATCTGCTTACTGCTTTAGAAGAAAGATCAGATTCACAGACAGAATCGGTATGTTGAATCGTTTTAGAATTTGTACCGGGACATCCACAAGGTAAAGAATCTTTTTGAAGTTTTGCTTCTTCTACAGCATTTTGATCATAGGCAAGTGCTTCCCGTTCCTCAAAAGTAATTGCCTTTGTAGGACAGGTTGGCAGACAGTCCCCTAAGCCATCACAATAATCTTCACGCAAAAGTTTTGCTTTGCCATCTATTATACCGATTGCACCTTCATGGCAGGCTGTAGCACATATCCCACATCCTGTACATTTTTCTTCATCGATTTTAATAATTTTTCTAATCATAATTATCCTCCCTAAATGCTATGTCATATTGTTTCAATCCACTCGCGGCAGTTAAGAGCAAGACAATGATGTGGATTGCTTCATGGCAGTAGGGGATACCACTTTCGCTCCACCCTGCCGTTACAATTGTTCCTAGCAATTCCTCTTGCTGTTAATTGTTGAATTTCTATTGAAATTATAATATAATGAAAGAAATAAATCGGTTGTTTTTACAACAGAAGGTAGGATATTATGGAGAAATATATACCAATATTAAAACAGACACACCTTTTCGCAGGAGTTAGTGAGAAGGAAATTTTAGCGATGCTTGACTGTCTACAAGCAAAATGTTACAGCTATAAAAAAGGAGATTATGTCTTTAGGCAGGGGGAACATTTAAGTTATATTTCTATTTTGTTAAAGGGAAGTCTTCATATTCAAAGAGATGATTATTGGGGAAACCGCAGTATTGTCAGTGTGGTTAGGATAGGAGAGATGTTTGGTGAAGCATATGCAGCATCAGATGGCATAGCTCTAGTGAATGATGTAGTAGCTATTGAAGATAGTAAAGTTATTCTTTTAGATGTAATGAAAATCTTAACGATTTGTTCCTCATCTTGCAAATTTCATTCTATAGTGATACAAAATCTATTTTTTGCTATCTCTGAGAAGAATAGAAAGTTAGTACAAAAACTTAACCATATATCAAAACGTACTACAAGAGAAAAGTTGATTTCTTATCTTTCAGAGGAAGCGAACAGGCAGAATTGCGAAACTTTTTTCATTCCATTTAATCGCCAGCAACTTGCAGATTTTCTGTCTGTTGACCGCAGTGCTATGTCGAATGAGCTTTGTAAGATGAGAGATGAGGGACTTTTAACTTTTAAAAAGAATAAATTTACATTACTATAATACAACCCATTATATTTTTTGATGTGTCATGATATACTTTCCTGTATTTTTTCCAGCTTCTTCGCCTATTAGATTATATCCTTTCTGAAAATAGTGAAATTTATCTTTCATTAAACCACGATCTACAAAAGTCTTTAACTGATCACTTACCAGAATAATATCTTCATTCTCTCTGCTTAATTCCAGTTGTGCCTGCTGGATAGGCAGATATAATGTTTTGTCATCTCGATAATTTCCTATCTGAATCAGAAAACACTTCTCAATATTACATTCTTGACAATAAGACTTGATGAACTTTGCTGTATATGATTTGTAGGTATTTGGAGGAGTGTGTAGATCTCCATCTGTACATCCTTGACACCAGACCATCCCTTTCTGCTTTATGTAATAGTTGTGACTAAGTAACCACTGCTCACAGCGTCTCATCCGTTCAACTGCATCCTTGTAGTAGGATGTATATGGCAGCCATTCCTCAATCGAGGAGCCTCCTTTTGAACAGGAAATACCAATAATCGGGATACCAGTTTCGTTATAGCAGGCATTTACAAATGCAGAAACCATAGAACCAGTCTTCATCCCCGGTTCTGAAACACCTTTTTCATTATTTTCATTTTTTCCAAAAGGTTCTTGTAATGGTGACAGACAATCGGGTGCAGTCACCGCTCGATATTCATATCCCGCTCCTTGTATAAGTGTAGGTGCTTCTTCTGCATTTCCGCGTCCCGCCATATTACTTTGGCCCATAAATATAATCAAAAGAACTTCTTTCTGTTTCATTTTTTCTCCATATTTATAATTAGAATAATAGGTACAATATTTATTATACAACTTTTTTTAGAATTGTGCCAACCAAATTTAAAATGTGGGTACTTAATAGATGAAACAACATGTTGTGAAAACTTGCGAGGTGAATCCATTGATTGACAAAGATATAATTCAGAGATTTGAAGAAGAATATCTTGCAAAGATTCTCGGCTTTTGCTATCAGAAAGTAAATACCCGTGAAGAAGCAGAAGATCTTTCTTCGGAAATAACACTTGAGGTTTTAAAGACGATATATTCTGGCAAAAAAATTGAAAATTTAAGTGCTTTTGTATGGAGTGTATCAAATCATACCTTTTTTAAATGGCTGCGTTCAAAAAGATATGGGACAACTGCTTATCTTGATGACATTTTTCCTTCCTCTGATAACATAGAAGAGTATTATATTCATTGTGAAACAGAAAAAATTCTTCATCGTGAAATAGCAATGCTCTCTGAAAATTATAGAGAAGTGATTGTTCTATATTATTTTGAAGGCAAAGGCTGTAGTGAAATAGCAAATCTTTTGGGAAAAAATATAAACACTGTTAAATGGTGGCTTCACAGCGCAAGGAAATCTATTAAGGAGGGTCTTGATATTATGCGTGAATATGGAGAAAAAAGTTATAATCCAGATACTTTATTATTATCCTGTCAGGGAAATCCAGGTATAAATAATGAGCCAATAAGTCTTACAGAAAGGAAACTTCCACAAAACATTTTACTTGCTGCTTACCATACACCTTTCACGATAGAGCAGCTTTGTACAGAAATTGGAGTACCTACTGTATATATGGAAGATGAAGTAAAAACTCTTTTAGAAAATCAGTTGATAAAAGAAGTTTCTTCTGGAAAATATCAGACGGATTTTGTTATTCTTCCAAATAACATGGAAATCAGTCATAAGATTTATGATACTTGTTTCCCAGATTATTATAATGTACTTATCGATTTTTTGGAGAAACATAAAACACTTCTTGAGAGTTCTAAATTCAATACAGCAGGCTTTACATGGGACAGGCTTTTATGGGTATATATCCACATTGTCACAGATATTGTCTTATCAGAGTTTAAACATAAAGTCTGTAAAACGGTAATGTATCAGGATATCCCTAATCGACCAAATGGGGGTAAATGGATTGCTTTAGGATATCATAAATGTTTGTTTTCAAATCAAAATTCTAAAGATTCGAATTGGAAAGAGTACATTCCTTTTGATGGTCCAGTTCATAAAGTGAATAAAGAATTTGCACAGGGTTATTTTCACTACTGGAGTGGTCTTGACAGTAATGTATTTTTTGATATCCCGGATGGGGTATTTGCTCTATGCGGTGAGATTATAAAAAATAATATAGCTATTAAAGATTTATCAGAGGATCAAAAATATTTATTTAGTATTGCACTTCAGAAGAAACTGTTTATAAAAGATGGAGATATTTTCAGACAAAATTATTTCTTTGTAGAACAGGACAGTAAAAAGATGATTGAAAAATTGGCATATGAATTATATCCGCAGGTAAAAGAATATTTCGAAAAAGCATATGGGCTTATTCTTGATCAATATAGAGCAGATATACCAGAACATCTTCATTGGCAGATGGGTAATTTTCTATCTAACTATCTGAATAGTTTTGTTACCTGTTCGCTGTATGAGGGAATGGAAAGAAATATTCTTTCTGTACCAGATGATACAAACAAGGAATGGCTGAGTTTATTTGCCTCGGAATAATTTCTTTTATTTGATAATAAGAAAAGGCGATATACCTATAGAGGGCATATCGTCTTTTTTTTATATGTGTAGATTTTCTATATCTAAAAGATTAAAGAGTACATTCGTTTTTCATTATAATCTAAAATTATTTAACACACAAAGCCATAAAGGTAAATAGATGGCTAGTTATTTACAGGTTTTTCATTGATTCATATATTTATCAAGCCCTAAACTTTTATTCTGTAATTATTCTAAAGTGCAAAGAAACTTATTTCATTTTTTAGAGAGAAATGCTATAATAAAGTTATCGAAAACTGGAACATGGAGGAGAGAAAGTATGAAAACAACAAATTTGTTTTGGACATTTAGTTTAGTTGTGTTAGGAATATGTAGCATTATTCTTGTAGGCGGGAATCTTTTGAGTATTGAACTACCAAACTTTATTACACGGGGTATTGGACTAATTGATTTAGCTGCATTGGCGATCTTAGGATATACAACAGTCAATAGGCTAAGGGATAAGCAGTAATAAACGTTAGGTTGTAGATAGTATATAACAGGTGAACTATAAATGGAACATATTAAAATAAAACCAAGACAATTATATCAAGGCTGTATTTTGGCAGCTATTATACATGCTGTTACGGTTGGAGAATATCCAGAATTAAATTACGAACATTCATGGAATGGTTTTAACTATTGTATGGATAATTCTAGGGGATGCAAGGCTACTATTACATTTCATCCTCAATATATAGTTGCTGTATTTCAGGATATGTCAAAATTTAATCTCCAATCGGATGTATATGATTATCTATCTGGTATACCAGATAATATTTTAGAAGTTGCTAAATCAGAAACACTACAATATGTATTAGATGATATAAATGGAAAAAGAAAGCCAATCATAACAGCAGCTTTTTGGGGAACATGGAGAGAATTGTTTAGTAGTCAATTATGGAATGAAATAAAGAACAATGGCGGATATATTATAGAAAATCAGCTTTTAAACTATCAAAAATCGCTTAGGCGGTGGGACGATTATTATGGATTAAATAATAAGCAGATGGATTTGATTGATTCATTATATCGTCAAAAAATAAGCTATAGTAAAAAGCCTATTTTATTAAATAAAGATGAGATTTGTAGTCTATATGGCGAGATAGAGGAATGTAGGAAATCTTTAAGCGAATTAGATATATTTTTTTAATTCAATCTTTTCGTTGTACGATAATACGGATTACAATTAAAATCAGGACTTTTGTTTGCACCTGATGTGTCAAAAGTCCTGATTTTGTGATTTTTATAATATTTTATTCTCTGAATTATCTTATTAACTTCAATAAAAGCAGGCTAGATTTTCTGCAAACCAAAAGCAAACATATACTCTGTTCTGACACTTTAGCTCGGTGTGACACGGTACGGTTTTCGCCGCAGGCTACTTTCAAAACCGTACCGTGTCGACTACCTAGCGAGTGACGCAGAACATTGTGGTGTAATGACTTGTAATTAACAACCTTGGAGCTTCCCCAAAGCATATTTAGACCAGAAAATCTAACCTTTTTTTTAATTATATCATGTATTTTAAAAATGTCAACTATATTTTGTTCAGATTTCAGGGCAAACGAAAGTTCTATATTTACATGGACTTTTCAGTCGTTTTCTGGTATAATAAAGGTATCTATATTTAGATGCCATAGAATGCAAATAAGAGAAAGCTATACCTCAAAAACCTCCTTGATAAAGATGAGATTCCAGTTTACATAATGTTTCAAAACTTATAAAAATTAAAATTTTTATTTCTAAGTAAAAGTAATAGAAAGGAGATAACTTATAATTATGAGAAATTTAACGTCAGAGGAACAACAACGCCTCTGGAAACGAGATGAACCGATTCGCCAATTATTGTTTTGGGGGTTAGACAGCCAAAAAAATCCCTGTTTGCTTATATTATATGGGGAACAAAAAATTGATCAGATATTGAGATCTTCCTCCCGTTCCTATTATGCAGAGGCATATTTGTTAAAACCCACAGTAACCTATACGAATTATGCTGTCTTTCATGGAATAAATGGACATTTACCATCTATTCCAAATACATATTACTTCAAGGCAAAAGACCTGCTTTGTTATACAAAGGGTTATAAAACCGCATACAGACATTGGGAATATAATAGAGGTTCAGGCTGGCATGAGTGTATAGACATTGACAAGAAATATATTATTGAAGAGTTTTATAAAATAAAACAGACAGTTGTTTTTGACTATTATGAGAAAAAGAATTATACAGATTATGTTGCTTATTTCAAAGCGAATGAAATTACTTTTAAAGATTTTGAATTGATTGAGCATCCTAGTGATTTATTTGGTTTTGAAGCAGACAGTCCTTATATGGAAATCATTATAAATATGTTTTCTAGGAAAAGATTATATACAAGAAGAAAATATCTGAACCAATTTATCAAAATGCAGCCTTCTGTCGAAGAATATGAACGTATCTTAAAAGTAGCAAGTATAGAGTTAGCATGTGGTATTTTTCAAGAGCTTACGATACAAAAGAATCCAATTTTATTAGAGACTGCAAAACAGATTGATAAAAGTGATGTATTATGGGCAAATGCAGCATATCACAGTGGACTTAAACGCTGTATCAATCAATATATCAACCTATTTGACGAAAAGTTATTGTGGAAGCAAAAAGAATTTATATACAGAACACTCCCTGAAATGGATTTTCATATTAAACATTTAATGTTATATGGCAGAAAACTAAGAAGCGAAGAACTTGAGGAATATTTAAACACGCCGAATGCTTATCAAGATATTTTATATGTTTTTGGAAGTCAAAATCTTTACGAAAAAAATACTTACACAGACGGAAAAGATGTGAATAATATTGCGTTTAAAGACACCATACAGACAGCAAAGGCATATGGTATGGCAGATGCTATCGGAAAGATAGCTTATTATTTGGATGCTCCAAGAACGACCTGTTATTTTAGGGGAAGCGGCAGAACCAGTGCATACAATTATTATTTACGTTATCTTAGGAGAACACTTGACCAATACCAAACAACAGATGAAATAAAATTTATAACGGCTGCCCGTGAAATGCTGACTAGCTATACCGATCATGACAGTTTATATAATGAGGATTTTTCTTCTAATTTCTTTTTTAATAAATATTTTAGAGAGATAATTGTAAATAATAATGCAGCAGAACAATCTATATGGCACAGATATCTTACGGATGTTATTTTTATAGCTCAAAACGCAAAAGCTTCACAGGTACATGAGTTTTGTTATACCATATTGAAAAAAGCTGATGCACATCATAAATTTGACTCATATGAAATCAAAGAACTGATTGTGCTTTCCAAAATACCTTATAAAAAAACAGCAGAAATATTTGAGAAAATATTGTTGTCTAAATTAAAAGCATTACAAGAATTTGATGCAGATATTATGATTGCCTTAATGAATACAACATCGGAGAAATTATGGGATGCTGCTAAAAAATACTTTAGGCAGACAAACGGAATTTTCCAGCCAGAAGATGTTGCTGATTTTCTATTTTTAGATACGATAGGAACATGGTATAGTGTATTAGAAGATAGTATCAATCATTTTACAATGGAAGAATATACTGCCTTTTTGAAATCAACTGCTGAAAAAAGAGAGCGTTTTTTGGAAGAGCAGATAGAACTTTCCGAGCAAATTGTAGATTTGCTGTTAAAATCGGTTGACAAACTAAATACTGCAACAGAAGAAAAGCAAAAAGAGCTGCTGCACTATTTTATACCTCTGCTGTCAAGCCTTCGAAAGATTCCTAACTTTCTTTTTGATATAACGGAAGCTATTATATTCTCCATGCCATATGATATATTAAAGGATACACTCAAGGATATCGATTTACAGCATAATAGAATTTCAGAAAGGGAATACAATGCTATATCCTTACTGAAGTCATGTAAAAATGACACACTGCCAAAAGACAGCTTAATTTTATCTATTTTAGAAACAGGCTCCAAAAGGCTTATAAAAACACTTACAGAGGTCATAAGTCGAAAACGAACTATCCTTGCCGAAAGTACAACTACTCTTTTGCTGCTTTTTGAATGTAATGTATCTTCTTTAAATGAAATTGCTCAGTTTGTATTCAAAGGTTTCAAAATGGAAAAAAGAGAAAAGATGCACATGATTTTATTGGATTCTCCTGTAGAAAAAACCTATCAGTATGGACTTAAAAAGCTGGATAACTGGTATGGGGGCGAGATTCCAGCACAATTTATTCCTCGTATGATGGAACATCCATGTGTAGAAGTAAAGGCTTATCTTTCTAAAAAAATGAAACGCGTCTTTTCTAACTTAAAGGAAACAAACCCAGATTTATATATTTACTATGCAAAAACACTGCTTTATCTGCCAAATAAAGTTTCAAAGAGCAAGGAACATATCTATCACACGATTCCTATATTTTTGAAATATCATCCTGAAAAGCAGCAGGAAATAGAACATATACTTCTTGATATTGGAGGCACAAACAGCAAAATAGATTCTGAAAGAGCACTTGTGGCATTTGCTCAGATTCAGAAGGAGGTAAGCATTTTATGAAAGTAGGTTATAAATACGCAAGCCCTTCTCGATGTACACAACTTAACAATCAAATGACTTTAGGGCTAAGTCCTGACTTATCTCGTGACGAAAAAGTTTCTTTCTGCGGAAAACTAAAGCATCCTTTATTGTTCCGTGATGCTATGCTTATGCTAAGAGAAATTGTTATTTCCGATACGAGAAAAAAATCAAAAGAAAGAACGGATTATTTTAAATGGCTTGACGAGGAAATCGAACGACGTGTAAAGGCACACAAAGAATACATGCCAAAGGTAAGAGAAGCCCTAAAGAAAAAAATGGATTCTTATGATTTTAAACTTTTACATAAAAAAAATGAAATAGACGAATTATTAAAGATACAAAAGAATTTACAACAACAAATAGACGAATATGATACATGGAAGGATTATTATAAAATTGAACGGAACTTTTGGAAATTTATAAGGGACAGAGATTATAGCTTATGGTTTGTATTAGATCCTGTCATTACTGTACATAACGATCAAGTTTCATTCGAAGCGTTTTCGATAGACGAATCCATTTATGGCTGCCTGTCTGTGTCTATGAATGAGTTTGATTTATTACAGACGCCAAAGTTAGGAACAACAAATATTGACTTTTCTTCCAAATTGGAGAAGGAAATGCAGAGATTCCGAAGCTATACCGATGTCACACTATCTGTCAATCCAGAAGGCTTTACGATAGACAATGATATTGTTCCAGAATATGTAGAGAAGAAAATTGATCTGCCTGAAACATGGATCAAGGGCTTTAATCAGGTATCTTCTGCCGCGGCATTATCTGGAATTGAGATGGAGCTTTCCCCTTCTGATATGTATGACATATGTGCATTTTTAAGAAAGCACAAAGAGAAGAAAAGTCCTCGTTATATGAAATGGATTTTAGAGCCCGGACAAAGAGTACAGATTGTATTTGAACCTTTTGGAACAGTCCTTACTTTAAACACCATTTATCAGGGCAGCCAAAGAAGAGAAGAAAAAATTTGGGGCAGAAGACGTTGGCTTGTAGTTGAAAAATTAATTCCTTTATCAAAAGCATTTTATGTACGCTTTTTAGGTTTTGGAATGCCTCAATTTATTCGTGCTGATATGGGTACTTTGCAAATGACAGTTGGATTCTCCGCATGGTCTTCTAATGACTGGGTAAAGGGAACCGCTTTTAACATTATGGCAGGATTTACAGGCACAGGCTGTTATAGGGATATTTATAAATTGCTGAAAGATAAGCGTTGTTTATCAATGGAGGAGATTTCCAGCTATCTTCCAAATGAAAAAAGTGATAGGATAAAAGCTGGAATAGGTATGCTGTTTCGACGGGGGCAGGGTTATTTTGATATGATAAATAACAAAGTGCGTTTTCGTCATTTATGCAATACCCCAATTCCAGAAGAACTTTATCAAGTTTCTGATATTGAAATGGATGTACAAAAAATCAGCAAACTTACATTTGACAATATGAAAGTGAGATACTCGCACAAACAAGAGTTTATATTCACAACAACATACAAGGAACAAGGCGGGTTATCTTCTACCGAAATTGTCATTGACCAAGATGGACAAATTACAAAGATAGATTGTAGCTGTCAGAAATTTAAAAGAGGAGAGAGAAATCTTTCACAACCATGTGCTCATATCCTTGCTCTTTATGTCGCTTCTTATAAATTGTTAAAGTTAAAAAATTTGGAATACGAAAAAGAATATAAAATCAATGATATTATGGAGATGTTGCTATAATGGATACAAAGGCCGAATATAGAAAACTAGTAAATAATATGGGTAAAAAAGAATTTACCTTTCTTAAAATGCAGGAATATGGGTTTTGGCCGAGTAATCTGCCAACACCATATGAGCGCCAGCAAAATGAAACAGAACAAGACTTTGAAAATAGGAAAAGGCTGTTGGATGAATTTCAAAAACTTTCCGAAAAAATAGCAAATGCCTATCAAGAAAAAGAAGAAATTGAAAAAAAGCTTTCCCATTTAAAAAAGGAATACCAAAATACATGGGATTATGAAAAAATTCGCTCCGTAGTCGCCCAAGAAATTATGAAAGAATCCATAGCTAGGCGGGCTGAGAGAAAGGCGGAGAGAGAACGACAAAAGCAATTAAAATCTGAATTGTGGAATAAACGAAAAGCAGAAAATATTCTGTTTATTGGAAGAGGTTATTCTACCCTGCTAGAGAAAAAAGAAACAGATGTACAAAAACTAGAAGAAAACCAGATGCCTGTCATAGAAACAGACAGAGAACTTGCTAATTTTTTACAGATAGAATACAACACTTTGCGTTATCTGGTATATCATAGGGACGTTATTACATTTGATAACTATTACCGTTTCGATATTCCGAAAAAAAGTGGCGGAGTGCGTCATATAGCTGCACCTAAAACAAAATTGAAGACAGCACAAAGGCAAATATTAGATCAGATCCTGCAAAAGGTCGAAATCTCTGGCTTATCTCATGGATTTATTAAATCAAGGTCTATCCTTACAGGTGCAAGGGCACATAACACAAGCCCTGATTTATTGATCAATATTGATTTAGAAAACTTTTTTCCTACTATTACATTTGAACGTGTAAGAGGCGTATATCAATCCTTTGGATACTCTGGATATATAGCATCTCTTCTGGCTATGCTTTGTACTTACTGTGAAAGAATGCCGCTTGAAATAAAAGGAGAGATAAAATATATCAAAACATCGGATAGGATATTGCCGCAAGGCTCTCCAGCAAGCCCTATGATTACAAATATTATATGCAGAAACATGGATAAACGAATCGATGGTTTATGCAAAAAGTTAGGAATTACTTATACAAGATATGCAGATGATATGAGTTTTAGTTATATGGGCGATACCGATAATCTCGCTATAGGAAACTTTTTAAATAGCATTAATAAAATTATAGAGGCAGAAGGCTTTCATATGAAAAAGGAGAAAACCCATATATTGAGAAAAAACAACAGACAGTATATTACTGGCATTGTAATTAATAATGAAGAAATTGGCGTTCCTAAGAAATGGGTTAAAATATTAAAGGCTTCTATACATAATGCGCAGAAATTAAAAGATTCTGGCAGTTTGGTATCTAGTAAGACAATACATGAAATTTCAGGAAAAATAGCATGGCTAAAAAGCGTGAATGCAAAAAGATACCAAAAAATTATAAGTCAAGGCACAGAATTTTTAAAGAGTTTAACCTAATTTTGGTATTACCATAGGAATTATTTGATAAAATAGGGATGTCGCAATAAGTGTTAAACATACAAGATACAGTATTAAATCATATTAAAATTTACAATATCTTGTATATGATTTTCTTAATGCGACATCCCCATTTTTTTCGATAGAAATTTTTATCAACTGCTTCCTGATATAGTCTTTTCAGCTTTTTATCTTTCAGCTTCTTTATGAATTTTGCTACAGGAGGGAGAAAACGAACCTCTGTCATTTTTTCTCCTTCCCACCAAAAACATCATCATAAGATTCATATTCAGATTCTGAGACAGCAACTTTTTCTGCTTCTTCGATCATTTCCTCCACAGCCGGACGTATTTGACTTTGTGCTCGCTTAAAATGCTGAAGTAGCTCATTGCCACTGTATCCTTTCCCAATTAGATCTGCCAGTATCTGTTCTGCAAATTCTCCACCTGTATTTGTTTTTGCAGGACGGATAAGCAGTTCATTTCCGCGTACCATACATTCCGCTTCCGTATCAAATCCCAACATAACAAAAAACTTTTGGGGAATTGTTATCTGCCGTTTTGCAGAAATACTTACTTTTTTGATTTCCATACGATTGTTACCTTTCATCCTAGTTTCTGGTATTACAAATCAAACAAATATTATTCTTGGTTTCTTTGTATTTAGGATAATTGTATTTGTTTTTTTCTGCCTGTCAAGTTATACAGACTTTTTATACATGACTGGTTCATAAATTTTTGTTTTTGGTATATGGAAGTTTACGAAGAATTGTGGAAGAAAGTTGGTCGCTTTCTCCTACTCGAAATGATACTAAAAGCAATTATGATATATAATTAACCTTTTAATTTCCATATATTCTTTAACAAGTCATTTTCTATTTGTAAGTCTTTATTTTTACGTTCTAATTCTGCAATTCTATCTTGAAGTTTACTGTAGGAAATCGTTATGTTGTGATTATAGCGATCGGAAAGACCAGAAAAACCCATTTTTTCGTACTTTTTTACCCAGTTGCGAACCTGATGATAGGGATAATTATATTTAATAGACATTGCACCATAATTTTTATCATTCTCTAAACATTCCCTTACGATTTGTAGACGTTCCTCAGAAGTGGAATCTTCTATATCTTTCACAGAATAACCCCCTATAATTCCTTTTATAGTTAAAATTTTAGTTTATTCTATCATAGATTAGATAACCTTTCCATATATATTTTTAAACAAGTATGACAGATTAGAAATTATGATCCACTGGACTGATAACGGTGTACTCCCCATTTCCAAAGTAGATAACAGGGAATTAAAAATAGTATTGCGAGTAGTGGAAGAAATACATAAAAAATATTTGTTTTTCTTCCTAGCAAATATAATAAAGGATAGTATTGTACTAACGCATAAGGGATAACAAAGGTAGTAAACTGTAACATTCTTTTTCCATATATGCCAATAGGATATTTCCCATATTCCTTTGCTCCGTCTGTAAAGACATTCATAAATTCTAATCCTTCTAGGGTAAAAAAACACAGGGCAGCATAAATCAAAAAAAGTCCTGTAAATAAAGCCGTGCCTCCAATTAACATAAAAAATACAGTGAAAATTTTAGATACTGTCCAGTTAATTTCACTTTTTGAAATTCCATATATAAACATAATAATTGCCTGCAACATTCTTCCTATTCTAGTCAGTTCAAATTTACTTCCAAGAACCTGAAGAATTTCATTTTGTGGTCGGACAAGAATTCTATCAAATGTCCCATGTCTTACCATACCTGAAAATTGATCGAATCCTCTTGCATACATTTCTGCGATAGAAAATTCTAATAACATAATAGAAAAACATAATAAAACTTCACTATAAGTAAAACCCTTTACATTTGAAAATCTCTGAAACATAAAAAAGATACCTAAAAATACCTGAAAGGAAATAAGAAACTGTCCAATAGCAGTAAGCAAAAAAGATGTTTTATACTGCATCATACTGCGGATATTAATAGAAATATAGTGTATATAAAGTTTTAGCCACATAATAAAGTCAGCCTCCTTGTATAGATACTTTTTTTTCAGCCATGCTGCATAACTTTTTCCCGCAGCTTACAAGAGTAATGAGCCAAAAAATTTGTAGTGTTACAGCAGAAAACATTTGTCTGTTTGTCATATCTGCACTGTAAATCCTAAGTGCTACATTCTGCATAGATGCAAAGGGAAGTAATTCCATCATTTTTTGAATCTTTTCAGGAAAAAATGGAAGAGGAATTACTGCACCTGAAAAAAATTCTACCATAGAAGTAAATAATATTTTCAGTCCAGCTGGAGATATTGTAAAAAAAGTAAGAGAATAAATTAGTATACAAAGAGAAACAGTAACAGCTAATCCTAATAAAAGGGTAATCAAAAAGAGAAAAAAGTGGATTAGGCTGGCTGGGGGTTGTAAACCAAATGGTTTTGGTAAAAAAGAAGCTACAACTAAAATCGGAAAACATCGAAGAGTGGCAGCTGAAAAACGATTTGCAATCGTTCGGAAAAACCACATATCATAAATATGAATAGGACGGCATAGTTCATAAGAAATATTACCATTAATAATAGAGTCAAAGATTTCATTTTCCATCATCCATACAGTAAAAAAAGCAAGGAAGGCCTGCTGCATCCAGATATAGGATACCACTGCTGAAAATGTCATAGGAAACGCTGTCGAATCGACTTCATAAAATGCCCGGTAGACAAGAATTCCCATAGCACCCCAAGCAAATTGTGTAATAACTCCCGCAAAAGCGGCTGTGCGATATTGTAGTCCCATAGAAAATCTCAATCGAAAAAAGGATAGATATTTCTGCATAATCGTACCTCCTATATATCATAGGTACGGTATAATTCTGCCACCGTCTCATCTATGTTTTTATTTCCTTTTTGGATATCTTCTAGTGTACCATCCATCAGAATTTTTCCTTTTCCAATTAGAATAATTCGTTTAGTCAATGCTTCGATATCCTGCATATCATGTGTAGTTAAAATTACTGTGGTTTTGTGAATCTGATTTTGTTTGTGAATGAAATCTCGAACTGCTAATTTAGATACCGCATCTAATCCAATCGTAGGTTCATCTAAGAATAAAATTTTGGGATTGTGTAAAAGAGAGGCGGCAATTTCACAGCGCATTCGTTGACCTAAAGAAAGTTGTCTGACAGGAGAACGCAAAAGTTCCCCTAGATTTAAGAGAGCGGTTAATTCCTCTAAGTTTGTATGATACATAGAAGAGGAAATAGAGTAGATATCTTTTAGTAATTCGAATGAATCAATAACTGGAACATCCCACCATAACTGAGAACGCTGTCCAAATACAACTCCGATTTGTCTGACATGTTCAATTCTGTCCTTATATGGAATTCTTCCATCTACAAAACAATTTCCACTGTCCGGTGTCAATATTCCGCTTAGAATTTTAATGGTAGAGCTTTTTCCTGCTCCATTTGGTCCAATATAGCCAACCATTTCGCCATCTTTAATGGTAAAGGTAATATCATTAAGGGCATAGATTTTTTCATATTTACGGTGAAAGAGTGCTTTGCAGGCTTCACCAAAACCTGCATTTCGCTTTGCGATCTTGTACGATTTACAGATATGCTCCATCGTAATCATAATTGCTTCCTCCTGGTAGTTATATTTGATATCTTGCCAAGTCGGTCTGGTTTTGCTGGATTTTGCCAGTCAAATACCGAGAATAAATTTTATTATATCAAATAATTAAAACAAATTCAAGAAATTTAGTTCCTATCTTTAGAACAAACCTAAGAATTTATTTTTATTGGAAATGTGGAATCAGATAGGTTTGTTCTATTAAAAGCGGTGAATTTTGTTGAAATCTACCATAACATATGATAAAATGGGGTAATAAGAAAATACGATATATTATTTAAGTTTTATAGAAATGAGGAATTGTATGAAATTACTTCATTTATCGGATCTTCATATTGGAAAACGGGTAAATGAATTTTCCATGTTGGAGGATCAAAAATACATATTACAACAAATTATTGAAATTGCGGATATAGAACAGGTGGATGGGCTGATTCTTGCAGGAGATATCTATGACAAGCCGGTTCCACCAGCAGAAGCAGTACAAGCCTTTGATCAATTTCTCACAAAATTAGCACAACAAAACAGAAAGATTTTTATTATAAGCGGTAATCATGATTCGGCAGAAAGAATTGCATTTGGAGCAAAACTTATGAATAGTAAAGGGGTTTATGTTTCCCCTGTATATAATGGGAATATTGAACCGATTGTTCTTACAGATGAATATGGAGAGATTTTTATTTATCTGCTTCCCTTTATAAAGCCAGCTATCATACATCATATCTTTCCACAAGAGGAGTGTGAAAGTTATGAGGATGCTGCTAAAATTGCTATTTCACATATGAAAGTAGATACAGAAAAAAGAAATATTTTAGTGGCACACCAACTTGTGACAGGAGCAGGTCGTTGTGATTCAGAAGAGATTTTAATAGGCGGATTAGACAATATGAATGCCTGTGTGTTTGAAGCATTTGATTATGTGGCATTAGGGCATATTCACAGTCCTCAGTCTATTACCAAAGAAACAATACGATATTGTGGGACACCTTTAAAATATTCCTTTTCTGAGGCAGGACAAAAAAAGTCAGTGACAGTATTAGAATTTTATGAGAAGGAAAATATTCAAATTAGAACCATTCCACTTCATCCTCTTAGAGATATGTGTAAGATTAAAGGAACCTATTTAGAGGTAACAAATTTGAACTTTTATAAAGAGCTCAATAGAGAAGATTATGTTCAGATAACACTGACAGATGAAGAGGATATTCCAGATGGAATCAAAAAATTACGTGTGATTTATCCAAATTTAATGCAGCTAGAATATGACAATAAGCGAACAAGAGAAAATCGTTCTATTCAAGTTGAGGAAGAAATAACACAGGAAAAATCGGAATTGGAATTGATAGAAGAGTTTTTTGAACTACAAAATAATCAGGTGATGAGTGAGCAGCAGAGAGAATTTTTGATAGAATTAATACAGAATTTAGAGCTGTAAGAAAGGGGTTTTAATAGTTGAATTAAATATATAAAAATATATTGAAATTTTATAGATAATCTAATCTTATTGAGGTGATAAATTATGAAGTATTACTCAATAGGAGAATTTGCAAATAAAATAGGTAAAACGATTCAAACTCTTAGAAATTGGGATAAAAATGATTCTTTAAAACCACATCATATAACAAAAGCTGGTACAAGATAGTATTCCCAAGAACAACTTAATCATTTTTTAGGTTTAAAATCAAAATAAATTAAATAAGAAAACGATAGGGTATTGCAGAGTTAGTTCCCACAAACAAAAAGATGACCTTGAAAGACAAATTGAAAATGTAAAAACATACATGTATGCGAAAGGCTATCCATTTGAGATTATTTCAGATATTGGAAGTGGGATTCGCTACAATAAAAAAGGCTTAAACCAGTTGTTAGATATGGTTACTAATTCAGAAGTTGATAAAATAGTAGTTCTTTACAAAGACAGATTAATTAGATTTGGATATGAATAAACTGGGAATATTTATAAAAACATAGAATTATTATTGAAATCATTGACAATACTGAAAAAACACAAGGGCAGGAGCTAGTGGAAGATTTCATTCAAATAGTTACTGTATTTAGTTGTAGATTGCAAGGTAAGAGAGCGAAAAAAGCTAAGAAAAGGATTAAGGAGTTGTTAGAGGATGATACTATCGAAAAGAGTCAGGTTATATCCAAGTGAATTACAAGAGCAAAAGCTATGGCAATCAGTTGGTACTGCAAGATTTATATATAACTGGACTCTTGCAAGACAAGAAGAAAATTATAAAAATGGAGGTAAATTTATATCGGATGGGGTTCTTAGAAAAGAGCTGACCCAGCTAAAGAAATCAGAGTTAAGCTGGTTAAATGAAGTATCTAATAATGTATCTAAACAAGCTGTTAAAGATGCTTGTAATGCCTATAAAAGATTTTTCAAAGGATTATCAGATAAACCAAAATTCAAGAGCAAAAGAAAGAGTAAGGAGTCATTTTATAATGATAACATTAAGCTAAAAGTTAAAGAAGGTAAATTAGTCAGCATCGAAAAAATTGGCTGGATAAAAATAAATGAACAACTGCCTGTTGGAGTGAAATATAGCAATCCGAGAATAAGTTATGATAACAAGTACTGGTATATTTCAGCAGGTGTAGAGCAAGAAGAACGGAAAGAAGATTTAACAGATATATCATTAGGAGTTGATTTAGGATTAAAAGACTTAGCAATATGTTCTAATGGTATAGTTTATAAAAATATAAATAAAACTTATGCAGTTAGAAAAATTGAAAAGAGATTGAAAAAATTACAAAGGCAAGTAAGCAGAAAGTATGAACAAAATAAAAAAGGAAAGGAGTATGTCAAAACTAAAAATATTATAAAACTTGAAAACCAGATACAGCAAGTGAATAGAAGACTGGCTAATATAAGAAACAATTATCTTCACCAGATTACAACAAGTATAGTGAAAACCAAGCCATACAGAGTTGTAATAGAAGATTTAAATGTGAAAGGAATGATGAAAAATAAACATCTGTCGGATGCTATAAGGAAACAAGGTTTCTATGAATTTAGAAGACAACTTGGGTATAAGTGTAAGTTTAGAGGAATTGAATTAGTTGTAGCAGATAGATTTTATCCATCATCAAAGACTTGTAGCCAATGTGGAAAAATGAATAAGGATTTAAAACTTAAAGATAGAGTTTACAGCTGTAGCTGCGGGTTATCTATGGATAGAGATTTAAATGCGGGTATTAATCTTTCAAGATATAAATTAGTATAATATCACTAACAAGATAATGCTAATATGTAGGATGCGTTGTATCCGAATTTACGCCCTCGGAGAGTTACATCAAACGAAAGTAGACTACTATTTATAGTTTTCAAAATCGGACTCGTAGAACAGGGAATAAAACAAGATTTATATATTTTTATAGGTTTTTGGCAACGGGTAAGTGTGAAACCGGAAAAGCTTGTAATCAGTGCATTTGGGCCATATGCAGAAAAGACAGAGATTGATTTTAAACAGTTGGGGGCACAAGGACTGTTTTTAATTACTGGCGATACTGGAGCAGGAAAAACAACTATTTTTGATGCCATCACTTTTGCTTTATATGGAGAAGCAAGCGGAGAAGTAAGAGAATCTAATATGTTTCGCAGTAAATATGCAGAAGATGATGTGCCGACGTATGTAGAATTTTCTTTTGACTACCGTGGAAATTGCTACACAGTCAAAAGAAATCCCGAATATCACCGTCTAAAGGGCAGAGGAAATGGTTTTACAGTACAAAAAGCAGAAGCGACATTAATTTATCCAGATGAAAGACAGCCAGTAACAAAGACAAAAGAAGTAACAAAGGCAATTACAGAATTGATAGGATTAGATCGCAGACAGTTTGCACAGATTGCCATGATTGCACAGGGAGACTTTCAAAAGCTTCTCTTTGCAAAAACACAGGATAGAGGACTTATTTTCCGTCAGATCTTTCATACAGAATTATATCAAAAACTGCAAATACAGCTAAAAGAGGCAGTAAAGGGACAGGAGATGAAATATAATGATATTCGAAAGAGTATCAGTCAGTATTTTAGTGGTATAATCTGTGAAAAGAATGTTCCTATAGCACAGAGAATAGAAGAGTTAAAAAAGGTAGATTTTGAGGGAAGAATTACAGAAGGATTGACTCTTTTAGAGGAGCTTTTAAAGCAGGAAAAAGAGGAATTAAAACAAATAGATACAAAGCTTACTGTATTAGATCAAGAAATTCAAAGGGATGCAGGGTGTTTAGAGGCAGCAAGACAAAGAAAGAAAACGACAGAAAAGTTAGAACAAGAAAAGCTTCGGTTACAGGAACTTCTTCCAAATTTAGAACAGGCAGAAAAAGAACAGGAATATACAAAAGAAAATACACAAAAATATGACGAATTGACTTTTCAGATCCAAGAAGAACGAAAAAAGATGGAGCTGTTTGAAAGGTTAGAACAAGAACAAAAGATAGAGGAGAATAAAGAGCAAGAAATCCAAAAGATTTTTGAAGATAAAAGGCAAACGCAGAAAAAAAAGATAACATTAGAGCAGTTGATACAACGAGAAAAAGAACAGCTTTTAATACTTGAGACAGTGGAAACAAAACAAGAACAACTTATAAATCGAAGGGAAAAAATAGAGCAGGAAAAGAAAAGTTTAGAGGATCTACATAAACTACTACAAGAGGTTTGTGAAAAACAAAAGCAGGAAGAGAAAAGTCTACAACACCAAAAACAACACTTTGAAGAACTTTCTAATATTATTTTTCATAAGGAACAGATAGTAGAAAAATTTCAAGACCAGACACTATTTTTGTTTCATATAAATGAAAGACAAAGAGAGCTTTATAAACAGTGTGAAACACTTAAATGTGAATGGAAAGAGTGGCAAGAAGAGACAAAAAGACAAATAGAACAAAAGGGACAATTACAACAGTTAAATGTAGAAGATATCGCTGTAAAAACAGAATTAGAAGCACTAGAAAAACAAATCCTTCCATTACAGAGAATTGGAGAAGAAGAACTCTATTATAGAAATTTAGTAGAAAGGCTTAGTCAGACAGTATCTGATTTTAAAAATTTAACTTTACAAAGAAATGAATTAAAGGATTTAGAAATACAGTATCAACAAGAAAGAGATGCTGCTAAAAATCAAGAGGAAGAACAAAAAGGGCAGCAACAAGAGTACAAAAAAGAGTATGAGCAACGAAAAGATTCAGAAATACAGATTCTAAAATTGAAACAGCAGCAAAAAGAATTAGAGAACCAAAGAGAAAAAGTGAATATGCTGCAAAAAGAATTAAACGTTCTTTCTAATCAAAAACAGTATCTTCAAGAAAGTCAAAGAAATTATCTAATTGCGTCTGATAAGAAAAATAAACTTCTGGCAGAATATCAAGAATTAGAACAGTTATTTTTAGATGCACAGGCGGGGATGCTTGCACGCCATTTAGAGGAAGGTAAAATGTGTCCAGTCTGTGGATCGATTCATCATCCTTGTCCTGCAAAGTTAGCACAAAATGTACCAGAAAAAGAGAGCTTAGATCAGAAAAAAGAACTACTTTCTTTTTCGCAAAAGGAAGTGGAACAAAAGAGTGCAGATGCGAAATACCAAAAACAACAGTTACAGATACAAATACAAAAAATAGAACAAATGGCAGAGGATTTGGGGCAAGAGCAAATAGAAGGGCAATCTGATTTAGAAGGTTTATTGAGATCATGGACAGAGGAAGAGTTGCTTCGAATCGAAAAAGCAAAACAGATGGTTACTTCTTTATTATATAAAGCAGAACAAGATCAAAAACGGAGGGAAGAATTAAAGAATTTATTGTCTGTAAAGGAAGAACAAATACAACAATTACAAAAGAATTTATATGAAAAAGATCAAAAGTTGACGACAGTTCAGATAAAGAAGACAGAAAAAGAACAACAATTAAAAAATGAAATTACAAAAATGACCTTTTTAGAAGGGCAACAAAAGATAGTAGAAAGTTTGGATAGCCTACTTTCTAATGTAAAGGAAAAATTAAATAAATATCAAAGAGAATTGGATACAAAGTGGAAAGAAACAAAAGAGCAAAAGAAACAGTTAGAGATATTTCAAAAGAAAGAAGAAATTTTAAAGGAAAAACAGCAGATATTAAAAGAACAAAAAGATGAGAATCAAAAAAGGGTAAATGAAACGGAAATTCGTATAGAGCTAACACAAAAACAATTAAATATAGGACAGGATACTGCAAAGGAATTATTAGCAAATATCAGAGAGTGGCTAAAGGAACATCCCATATTAAGAGACGATAAGATACAGTCTGTTTGTACAGAAGAAATAGAAAATATACATCCTAAGAGTTTAACAGAGGAGATCTTAAAGGAACTTCAAACACAGACAGAAATGATGGCTATACTAGAAGAAAAAATAAAGACAGAAATTGAGCAAAGACAGAAACTACAAGAGGAAATAGAATTATATAGAACACAACGGGAAGAATGTTTCAACTTAATACAAGAACAGGAAAAGCAGTTGGAAGTACATAAAAATCGTAGAAATGAAATACAGGAAAAATTAAAAGATAGTATTTTGGCAGTAAAAAGATTTATAAACAATATAGAAGAAATGAAAATAGAAGAAGATTACTCGTTCCTAAGTGCAATGTGGGCAGAAAATATTTTGAAGGAACAGTTGAGTAAGATTGAGATAGAAATTAAAGATAACCAAGAAAAATTTTTAGAAAAGCAAATGTTACAAAATAGGATCGTAGGGCAGGAGCAGGATATAAAGCAACTAGAAGATAGGATTCATCAGTTAGAGGTGATATTGACTAGATTACAAACAGAGCTAGATAGAATAAAAGAACAAATTTTTTCATATCTTGAAACTCTTAATGGAGATAATAAAGAAACAGCAACAACAAAGATTGCCTTTTGTAAAGAGCAACAAAAGATATTAGAAGAAGCAAAGAAAGCGGCTGAAAAGTCATATAATGAATATTATACCAAAGTAACAGAATTGCAAGCTGCTGTTACTGCATTTGAAAATCAGCTCCATATGATTGGGGATTTTAAGGAAGAGGAAGTTTTATTAAAAAAACAGGAAAGAGAAAGAAAAAAGGAAGAAATAAGTACACAGAGAGATGAAATTTTTGCTGCCTTTCATAAAAATCAGGAAATTTATAATTCAGTCCATGATAAACAGGAAATAATTACTCTAGTAGAACAAAAATATATTTGGATGAAGTGTCTATCAGATACAGCGAATGGAACATTAAGTGGAAAACGTAAAATTGAGTTAGAAACTTATATTCAAATGGCTTATTTTGATCGAATTTTAAGGAGGGCAAATCTACGTCTTCTTACAATGAGTAGTGGTCAATATGAGTTAAAGCGAGAGGAAGACACAGATAGTATAAAGGGAAAAGTTGGACTTGAGTTAAATGTCATTGATCATTATAATGGAACAGAACGCAGTGTAAGGACTCTCTCCGGCGGAGAAACTTTTCAGGCTTCTCTTTCTTTAGCACTTGGTCTATCGGATGAAATTCAATCCTATACAGGCGGAATTCAATTAGATTCTATGTTTGTAGATGAAGGTTTTGGTTCTTTAGATGAAGAATCATTAAGTCAAGCAATGAAAGCCTTAGTTGGACTTACAAAAGGAAATCGTCTGGTGGGAATCATTTCTCATGTATCAGAATTAAAAGAACAAATTGAACGAAAAATAATTGTTACAAAAAATAGGGGAAGAAATGGAATTGGAAGCAGTGTAGAGGTAGAATAGAAAATGAATAGAACTATACTTTATGTATTTGATATGTTATTATAGTATTAAAAAGACAGTCGCAACATTGGAGATTAAAAATGAATTTATATGAAAAGCTTAAAAAAAATGCTACAGATGGATTATATCCAATGTGTATGCCCGGACATAAAAGAAATCCAAAATGGCAGATGCAAAATCCATATTCTTTGGATATTACAGAAATAGAAGGATTTGATAATCTACACGATCCAGAGGGAATTTTGTTAGATTTAGAAGAACGTGCAGCGGCTGTCTATGGCAGCCGCTTTTCCCTGCTTTTAGTAAATGGTAGTACCGCTGGAATTTTAATTGGGATTTCAGCAGTAACGATGCCGGGGGATACCATTTTAATTTCCAGAAACTCGCATCGATCGGTCTATCATACAGCATTTTTACGGCAGTTAAAAATAGAATATTTGTACGAAAGTATTAATAAAGACACCAATATACCAGACGCTGTTGGATTAGAGGAAGTAAAGAGAGGATTAAAGGAGCATCCAGAGGCAATTTTAGTGGTTTTGACTTCTCCAACATACGAGGGAATGACTTCGGAAATTTCTAAAATTGCAGAAGTAGTACATAAGGCAGGAAAACTATTATTAATAGATGCAGCTCATGGGGCCCATTTCGGCTTTCATCCCTATTTTCCTGCCCATCCAATCAAAGAAGGAGCGGATTTTGTAATTCAAAGCTTACATAAAACACTGCCTTCTTTTACACAGACAGCTTTATTACTTTGGAATGATGTTTTATGGAAAGAACGAATCGATCTATTTTCTTCTATTTATCAAAGCAGCAGTCCCTCCTATTTACTTATGGCGGGGATCGACTGCTGTATTCAATTTTTAGAAGGAGATTTGAAAGGTTTTAACGAATATACAAAATGGTTACAGACATTTTATCAGAAGGCAAAAGCATGGAGATGTTTAAAGCTGGTTCAAGTAAAGGAGGAAAATGGATTTAGAAAAGACTATGGAAAGCTTGTAGTTTTATGTACACATATAAAATTGAAATCTTTAAAATTACCTGAAAAGATTCGTAAATCCATTCAGGATTTTTGTGGAGGACAAGAAATAAGTTTAACAGGAACACTTCTTTATCAGATCTTACTTGCCTATAAAATACAGCCAGAAATGGCAATGAGAGATTATGTGCTTTGTATGACTTCTGTCTGCGATACAAAAGAGGGATTGGAATATCTATTTCAGATTTTAAGTAAAATTGATTCTTGCTGTGAAAAGGAGGAAAATATTTCTTATACACAAAATGCAGTATTATGTAAACGAAAACGAATGTATCATCAATATGAGATCGAGAAAAGACAAGTTCAGATAGTACCGTTAGAAGAAAGTTCTGGATATATAGCAGCAGAATTTATCTATTTATATCCGCCGGGAATTCCCTATATTGTTCCGGGAGAAGTGTTAGAACAATACTTAATTGAGGAATTACTGTCTTATAGAAAGAATGGATTACAGTTAAGAGGGATGCAGGATAAGCAGGGGAAATATGTAAAAGTTTTAAAAGAAACTTCTCTTTAGAAATTAGGAAAGGTTTTAAAATAATGTCAAAGTTATTTGTGATGATGGGAAAGAGTGCAACAGGAAAAGATACGATATATAGAGATTTAATGAATAAAAGTGAATTACCTCTCCTGCCAGTAACAGGATATACAACCAGACCAATTCGGGATGGGGAACAAAATGGAAAACAGTATTATTTTGTAACAGTACAGCAGATGAAACAGATGGAACAAGAAGGAAAAATTATTGAGTGTCGCTGTTATCAGACTGTGTATGGGGAGTGGTATTATTTTACTGCTAATGATGGACAGATTGATTTAAGTCAGGCAGATTATCTTATGATCGCCACTTTAGAGGGGTATGAAAAACTACAAAAATATTTTGGAAAAGAAGCAGTTATTCCGATTTATTTAGAGGTAGAAGATGGAATTCGTCTAAGTCGGGCACTTTTAAGAGAAAGACAGCAAAAGTATCCTAAATATGCAGAATTATGTCGCAGATATTTAGCAGATGAGCAGGATTTTTCAGAAAAGAATTTAGATAGAGCAGGGATTCAAAAGCGATATCAAAATATAGAGGAAAAAGATTGTCTGGGACAGATCACAGAGATGGTACGTAAAATTTTGATAAAGAGAAATGTTTCAGAGAATAAACTTTGAGAAAAAGGTACTATTCAATTCCTAAAATCTGTGCTAAAATAAAATCCATACAAAAGACAGGCATAGGATAAACAGAATATCACAAAAAGGGAAGGAGGCCGTAAACTTTCATGGATATTAAAGTAAATCAAATCCAACAACCAAATCGAATAGAACAAAAAGCACCAGTTCAACAGACGGATGGAAACTTTAAATTTACCTTAATCAGTAATATCGAGGAACAGGAACTTCAGGCTAGGTTAAATGTTTTGATGGAGGATATTGTTCAACAGGGAAAGCGTTTGACCAAACATATGGATGTACGAGATATGAAGCGATATCGGGAGTTAATCAAGGAGTTTATGAATGAAATTGTAAGTCATTCCCATAAATTCAGCCGTGAAAATTTCTTGGATCGCAGAGGGCGTCACCGTGTCTATGGAATGATCCGATTAATTGATAAAAATTTAGATGAATTAGCTACAGAACTGATAAAGGATGAGAAAGATGCGATCACAATTTTAAGTAAGATTGATGAAATATGTGGACTCCTGTTGGATATTCTGGCCTGAAATAAGGAGAAGGAGCAGGAATGGATTTTAAACAGATTGTAGGGCATGAGAAATTGATCGAACATCTGCAAAATGCAATTCGTATGGATAAAGTTTCACACGCGTACATCTTTAATGGGGAAGATGGGGTTGGGAAAAATTTAATGGCAAATTGTTTTTCTGCTGCCCTTGAGTGTGAAGAAGGGGGAGTTTGTGCCTGTGGACACTGTAAGTCTTGTCTTCAGGCGGTATCGGGAAATCATCCAGATATTATTCGTGTCAACCATGAAAAGTCGGTTATTAGTGTAGATGATATCCGACTTCAATTAAATTCGGATATTTTGATTAAACCTTACAGCAGCCGTAAAAAAATCTATATTGTAGATGAAGCGGAAAAGATGAATGAGCAGGCACAAAATGCACTTTTAAAGACTTTAGAAGAACCGCCTGAGTATGCAGTAATTTTGCTTTTGACCAATAATAGCAGCCGATTTCTTTCGACCATTCTATCTCGCTGTATTACATTAAATTTTAAGCCAGTTGCAAAAGAAAAGATTAAGGCTTATTTGATGGAACAGTATCAGATTCCAGATTATCAGGCTGAACTGAGTGCTGAATTTTCGGCTGGCAATCTTGGAAAGGCAATTTTGTATGCTTCTTCAGAAGAATTTGGAGAGATAAAAGATGAAGTAGTTCATATTCTTAAGTATTTAAGAGAAATGGAATATCAGGAACTTTTAGAAGCTTTAAAATACTTTTTAGAGAAAAAGCAGGCAATGGATGAATGTTTGGATTTAATGGTGCTTTGGTTCCGTGATGTCTTAATATTTAAAGCGACTAGAGATGCCAATCGCGTACTATATAAAAAAGAACTAAGTGAAATCCGCAGTCAGGCAAAAGTAATCAGCTTTGAGGGATTAAATGAGATTTTAGAAGCAATTTCAAAGCTTCGTCTACGTCTAAAGGCAAATGTTAATTTTGAGGTAGCGGCAGAATTGATGTTGTTGACAATACAGGATTATTTAAAAAATTGAAATGACAACTGGAAGGAGTTTTGCATGATAAATGTAATTGGAGTGCGGTTTCGTAGAGCCGGAAAAATTTATTTTTTTGACCCAGTGGACTATGAAATACAAGTGGGAGATCATGTGATTGTAGAAACAGCACGAGGAATCGAATACGGTTTTGTTGTGCTTGGACCTAGACAGGTGGAAGACTCGAAGGTAGTACAGCCATTAAAGCCAGTGATTCGCCCAGCAACTCCGGAAGATGATGAAATTGAGAGAAATAATAAAAGTAAAGAAAAAGAGGCTTTTCAAATTTGTTTGGAAAAAATTTCAAAACATGAATTAGAAATGAAGCTAATTGACTGTGAATATACGTTTGATAACAATAAAGTATTATTCTATTTTACAGCAGACGGAAGAATTGATTTTAGGGAATTAGTAAAAGATCTAGCTGCCGTTTTTAAAACCAGAATTGAACTACGTCAAATTGGAGTACGGGATGAAACAAAGATTGTCGGCGGGATTGGGATCTGTGGACGGCAGTTGTGTTGTCATACACATTTATCCGAATTTGCCCCGGTGTCGATTAAGATGGCAAAAGAACAAAATCTTTCCTTAAATCCAACAAAAATTTCAGGAGTTTGTGGACGACTGATGTGTTGTCTGAAAAATGAGGAAGAAGCTTATGAAGAATTAAATAGCCATCTTCCAAGTGTAGGAGATTATGTAACAACTTCCGATCATCTACGAGGGGAAGTAACAAGTGTAAGTGTACTTAAACAACTGGTAAAAGTAATTGTACAACTAGAAAATGACGAAAAGGAAATTCGAGAATATCACGTAGAAGATTTAAAGTTTAAACCAAAGAAGAAAAAGGAAAAAGTTGCAATAGATGCAGAATTAAAGGCATTAGAATTATTAGAACGCAAAGAAGATACCCATATAGATGACTGATCCGAAAGGGTGGTGATATATGAAGGAATGGTTAAGACAAGGAGAACGCTTTGATGACCTAGAGAGAAATGGTTATCGGATCATTCAATCAGAAGGAAGGTTCTGCTTTGGAATGGATGCAGTACTTTTATCTGGTTTTTCAAAAGTAAAGGAAGGCGAATGTGTACTAGATCTTGGGACAGGGACAGGAATTATTCCAATTTTACTTCGAGCAAAAACGAAAGGAAAACATTTTACTGGATTGGAGATTCAGCCAGAAAGTGCGGATATGGCACGTAGGAGTGTATTATATAATCATTTGGAAAATGAAATTAATATTGTAGTTGGAGATTTAAAGGAGGCATCCGTGTTGTTTGGGGCTGCCTCTTTTGATGTCGTTACTTCCAATCCGCCTTATATGATTCATACACATGGTTTGGTAAATCCCGATCCAGCTCTTGCTGCTGCCAGACATGAACTATTATGTTGTTTTGAAGATGTTGTAAGGGAAACAGCAAAAGTTTTAAAGCAAAACGGCAGATTTTTTTTAGTGCACCGACCATTTCGTCTGCCAGAGTTAATTCGAGTTTTATCTTTATATAAGTTAGAGCCAAAGCGGATGCGACTTGTTTACCCCTATATAGAAAAGGAACCCAATATGGTACTTTTAGAATGTATTAAAGGAGGAAAGCCAAGACTTCTTATAGAAAAACCACTCATTATTTATAAAAGCCCTAATGTTTATACAGATGAAATTTACGATATTTATGGATATTAAAGTTTACTACAACTTTGTGCAGATTTGACACTGTAGGAAAGGACTTAATTATGACAGGCACATTATATCTTTGTGCAACTCCAATTGGAAATTTGGAAGATATTACACTACGTGTACTCAGAGTATTAAAAGAAGTCGATCTGATTGCTGCAGAGGACACTAGAAATTCCATAAAGTTACTAAATTATTTCCAAATTAAAACCCCATTGACAAGTTATCATGAATACAATAAAATAGAAAAAGGAAGATATTTGATCGGACAGCTTCAAGCAGGAAAGAATATTGCACTTGTAACAGATGCAGGAACGCCAGGAATTTCAGATCCCGGGGAAGAATTGGTTTCTATGGCATATGAAGCAGGAATTTCAGTGACTTCGCTTCCAGGGGCTTGTGCCTGTGTAACAGCATTGACCATTTCAGGTCTTCCCACCAGACGATTTTCTTTTGAAGCGTTTCTGCCAATGGATAAACATGAAAGACAAGATGTACTTTCAGAACTTGTAGAGGATACAAGAACGCTGATTATTTACGAAGCTCCTCATAAATTGCTTAAAACCCTAAAAGAGCTTTATAAAGTTTTAGGAGAGCGTAAAATGGCATTATGTAGAGAGTTAACAAAAAGATATGAAACGGTATTTTCTACAACCTTGTCTGAGGCAATTACTTTTTATGAAAAACAAGAACCAAAAGGTGAATGTGTATTAGTAATTGAAGGAAAAAGTCGTCAAAAACAAAGAGAAGAATACCATAAACAGTGGAATACGATATCCATAGAAGAACATATGAAGCATTATATAGATGCTGGTATGGAACGAAAAGAAGCGATGAAACAGGTTGCTATAGATCGGGGAATTCCAAAGAGAGAAGTTTATAATCGGTTAATAAAAGAATGATTTGTTGTAAAATAGAAAAGTGGGATACCGTAAAGTTTGATATCCCACTTTCTTTTAAGTATTAAATTATTCGATAATACCTGCAAGTTTAGCAAGTTCAGTAATAGACTTTTTAGAAACTTTTTTACCGCAGTAATCAAACAATTCGTCTTTTGTACCGTTAAAGATATCTGCTGGTTCGTACTTTTTAAGGATGATTCTGTCCTCCTCAACAAAAATTTCGAGGGCATCTCTCTCCTCAACACCAAGAGTTCTTCTTAACTCGATTGGAAGAGTAATACGTCCTAGTTCATCGAGCTTACGAACAATACCTGTACTTTTCATAATCTTTTCTCCTTTCCAGATACCCAATTTGAATTTAACGTGATATACATTGGCATGTTAATATCTGTTAAATGATTAGGCTTCTTGTTACAAAATAACATATTTTGGCGAACAAGTCAACAGGAAATTTTAAAATTCTTCAAATTTTAAGAAAATTTAATAATTATATAAAGATACGTGGTTCTATTTTCTATTTTTCTTCCATATTGTGGTAAAAATAGAATAAATTCATGGAGAATACACAATGTTAAATTATCTTTGGGCATTTATGATAATAATTGGCGTTGTATATGGTGCTGTTACCGGAAAAATGGATCAGTTGGGAAATGGTGCAATAGAGGCGGCGGGCAATGCGGTTACACTTTGTATTACCATGGTTGGAATTGTAGCAATGTGGAGTGGACTGATGGAAGTTGCAAAAAAGGCAGGAATTATTTCTGGTGCAACTAAATTGATAAGACCATTCGTCCGTTTTTTATTTCCAGCAATTCCAAAGGGACATCCTGCCTTAGATTATATTACTACGAATTTTATTGCCAACGCTGATGTAATAATAGGACTAAAGATCGGAAAAGTCAGGTATTTCAGCTAATTCAGGAAGAGCAATATCAAAATCTATTTCTGTATTGTCTGTCCGTTTAGAATTTATTTTATTTTCTTCTTCCTCTTCTTCCCATAGAGATTTATATTCCTTATCGGATTTATTCATCATAGAAATGTTTTTTGCAGCCATATATAGTTTAAGATTATATTTCATCAGTTTTCTTTCATCACAATAGGGTACTTTTGAACCCTCAGATATCCTTCTTGCAATCTCCATACATTTTGCTATATTTTCTGTATACTCTGCGCTTGTATCGCTTTGCTGTTTGATAGCCTGTGCATTATGTATATAGCTTGACAAGACAGAAAGGTTATCTAAAAAATTCTGTGTTTTATCAATCTGTTTTTCTAAACTATTTGAAAGCTCTAAAATAACCCCATTTTTTTCTTCATATTCTAATATATTATTGGATTCTTTCTGCATATTCTTCTGCTTGTCAAAAAGTATTTTTTGCTGTTCTCTTAGCCTATTTAATTGTGTAGAGTAGAGATTTTTTGCCTGCCTTATATTCATAATTCACCTCATTTCTGTTGTACAATTTTGCTTTGTTGAAGTTATCGGTTTGAATATCAAAAAAATTCATAGTTGCTTTAAATGAATTGTATATTTTTAAAAAATCAGATAAAATAATAAAAAACGGTTATACAGAAAAGAGGTTAATTAACAGATGAATATAACATATTATGATATTGGTTTAAATTTATTTTGTAAGCAGTTTCCAGATCCTAAAAAAATTATTCAAGATGCAAAAGATTCAGGAGTATGTTGTATCCTTACAGGCACAGATAGAAAGGAAAATAAAAGGATAGATTTATTTACGAAAGAAAATCAGGTATATGGAACTGCCGGAATTCATCCGCATAATGCCGATTCGGCAAAACAGGAAGATTTTGAATCGATCGAAGAAATTATAAAAAATAATAAAAGAATAGTAGCAGTAGGAGAGTGTGGCTTAGATTTCGATCGAATGTTTTCTACAAAAGAAAATCAGATCAGATGTCTGGAAAAACATATCATACTGGCAGAAAAGTTAAATAAACCACTGTTTCTTCATGAACGCAGTGCATCCGAAGATTTTATCAAAAGATTTAAAAAACATTCGGATATCTGTACGAAGTCTGTTGTTCACTGTTTTACAGGAGATCGAAAAACAGTAGATAAATATTTGTCTATGGGATTTTTAATTGGTATTACTGGCTGGATTTGCGATGACAGAAGAGCAAAAGAATTAAGAGAAGCAGTTAAATTGATTCCACTAGATAGAATTTTGATTGAAACAGATGCCCCTTATTTAACACCTCGAAATGTACAGGGATTAGAAAGGACAAATGTTCCACAGAATATCAAATATGTAGCGAAAGATTTGGCAAAATACATGAATGTATCAGAAGATGTTTTGATACAACAGGCAAAGATCAATACAGAAAGGATCTTTGGACTTAATAAATAAAAGATTTATAAATAGGGGATATCGCATTAAGGAAATTATATACAAGATATTATAAATTTTAATATAATTTAATACTATAATCTTGTATGTTTAACACTTATTGCGACATCCCCACTTCCTAACTTAAAGACATAACATAGATTTGACAGGGATTGCACTCATCCCAAAGTGTCGGAAAGACTTCAAACTCTTTAAATCCAAGGCTGATATAGAATTTATTTGTGTCATCATATTCTTTATATCGCCCCATTTGTACTGTTTTTACCTGTAAAAAGGAATATTCTTTTTGTATAGCTTTTTTTGCTTGCTCGAATAATTGACGACCTATCCCTTGATGCTGATACTCCTTTAATACTCCTATTACTGCTAATTCCATTGTATCTTTTCCTGTCTCTTTCAGACAGAGGAAACCAACGACTTTATTATCTATAGTTGCTTTAAAGAACAGTTGATTTTCACTTTCCAAAATATAGTTTTCCCTTGATTCAGAAATCCCAAACCACTCTGGCAAGGCTTCTAGTATCTGTCTTGCTATCGATTTTTTTTCATCACCGATTAAAACCTGCTCTATCATATCAAATCCCTCGATTTAATCTCTGCTATTCCTAGTAAACCATCTTCAAGTTTACCTCCCGAAATTCTATTAGATAAAAATTTACTAGAAAAAGTTTTTATATATCTATCCTCTAAATTATATAGATTACTTGTTTTATAAGCAAAAATCCGAGTTGTATCCAAAGCTCGAAAACTATCTATGGATAAAATAGATTTATTTACTGCATACATAGGAAAAAGCAGTCTGTCAAAACTTTTGATTTTGGTCCAATGCTGTTGAATACGTCTTTTTATATTATCAGTTGTCCCAACATAGACTTGACAATACTGATCTAGTATCATTAAATAATATCCTCCAACACCACTATATTGTTTTAGATCATGTACTTCTATAAACTTTTTATTTTTTTTAAGAAAGCGTTGAATTTCCTCTTCAAATTCATCATGATGAAGCGATTGGAAAAACTTCATATTCAAATCAAAATTTTCAAGACATAATTTTCTATAAGAATCACACCATTCTTCTGTATAATAATTTGCTTCTTCGTCAGCATAGGCATTTTTAAGACTATCAAATTTCCCTAAAGAATTTTTATTATTTATAATGGCATACTTTTCTCTACTTAATTTGAATCCATATGTTCCTTCACGTACAGTAACTCCAAAATGCTCCATAATATTTTCCCTCTTTTGTCAGAACGATTTTAGATTATGACGAATCATTCGTAAATAATAGTATATGTTCCTAAAGAACGATCGAAAAGTTCATCAAAACACTTCTCAGGTTTTTGATTATCACTAAGAAAAATAGAGTAGCGGAATTCTGCATATCCAGACAAATCCATTTTAAAATTGGTTTCCCAAGTGTTATTCATTACCCAAGAATAAATATCTCGATAGTTGTTTTCTGGTTTTCTATCACATAGTTTAATTGGATGATGATTGAGTTCTCCCATATAAAATAGTGGAGTATCCAAAGTCTGAATGGAAACACAGCCCTTTGAAGTCTGATATATCATACCATAATCAGACATATAATATTCCATACAAGTTCCGGGCAGTTGTTCTAAACCCGGAAGAAAAGGCTCTGCACCCTTTTGTAAATAAATTTTACTTTCAGGAATGGATAGGGTTAGCGGCAAATAGATACTTTCAATATTATTAGAAATTGTTTTTGCTAATTTAAGTTTAAAATCTATTTTTGGAAGAGGATGATACATCTTAAAAATGACAGAACAATAATCTGTACCTTTTAAAGAGTATACAAATTCTAGTGTAGTAAATAAATTCCCCTGCTCTAAACATTTTATTTCAATTAATTCGCCCTGATATTGTACCGCATGTTTTCCACGAATGTTTCTCCCTAAAATACTGCGTTCCGAGTAATCATTCGTGCGAATAGGAGTACATTCATAGATAGGAGTAAAAAATTTTGCCATTCCTTTATCTAACATTTCACAATTTTCTCTTTTATTATAAAAAGAAGTGATACCTTCTTTTAAAGTATAAGTAAGTTTAAACCAATCATTTTCTATCTCATAAGGCAATCGATAAGTAATAGGATCGTACTCATTTACAATGTCTTGAACACGTTCTGCTCCAATATAGCATTGTCTTGTATTAATTACTTTTTTAATAGGAGGAAGTTTTCTATATTCATATTCTTTTACCTCTTTTGAAAAAAAGGTATCTACAAAACTAATTAATACTCCTCGAGGGTGAGAAGAAGTTTGACAGAGAATTTCTTTTTTATCAGAACTTCTTATTATGTTGACTTTCTCCATAGAAGGACTTTCGATATAAAATTCTACTGGCATGATACCTTCAGAAGTTCCAGTATTTATAACTTTAATTTTACCATTTGTATTATAGTAGCATAAGATATCACCCGCCTGTATTGCCGTTTGGTTGAGCATAAGGGAAGCACTTTCATGAGCTTTAGAGGCGTAACTGGTTTTACGAATATCTAAGTTAAGAACCATAGTATCATAAGGGTTTGTTATTGTAGAAGAATGTCCCCAAGTATGTTCTGCATACAGCAGTAAATTATCTTCGACTGTTTTAGCTTCCTGCGGATATTTTTGATATACATCGGGATCTATTCTTCCACATAAATGATAAATTCTTTGTGCCTCTTTATAGTGTTTTACAGCATAAGGGGTTGAACCAACACCATTTGCCCACCAATCTGTAAAGTCCCCCTCTAATACAGGAGCATCGTTTAATTTATCTTTGATTAGGGAATATAATTCCTGTAAAGATACCATTTTTAAACAGACTTCTGTACCATATTTTTTATGGAAGGCTTCTATAGTATGCAGAATTTCCAAGTTAGGAGGTGCATTATCACTGAATACACCAGATACACCACAGATAATAAAGTCATATGGATAACCTTGTTCTTCACAAGAAGCCAAATATTCATCTAAATTTCTTTTTAAGGTAGAAACTGCATCTTCTAGTTGTTGTTCCTTTCCAAAATAACTGACAGTCATAAAATTTTGAGAAAGATTTGGTTTAATTCCTAAAACATTTCCTAGATTATAGTGTTCTCCATTCCAAACCAGAAGACGTTTTCCCTGTTTATTTTTCCACCAATAAGCAGTCTGATTTTGATAGAGTGGATACATACCATGATGAGTATGGACATTTGTAAATAAAAATTCAACTCCATGTTCTATTAGAGCATCTCTTTGTCCCATAGAAATACCATTAATATCTGCGGTCATAGCGGTTTTAATATCAATTTCATGAGCCTGAAATAGGGCTTTCATTTCAGAAAGACGTTTTTTATAAACAACACAATCTAAAAGATCCGTAAAATTTAAGTAAGAGGCAGATATTCCAATTTGCCCTGTTTTTACATAATGAAAGAAAGCATTTTTTTCCTCTTTTGTAGCTTTAGAAAAAAAGCGTTCCACACAAAAATAAGTTTCACAGTTCCAACGAAAATTAGAATTTTTTTCAGAATCCTGCATGATATGAAGTGCAGTATGAATATAATGTTCCTGCTGATCTAGGATTCGTTCCTGTAAATCTGTATAACCAATATCTGTATGAGAGTGATGTACTACATAAATAGTTTTTATAGAGTGCTTCATAAATAACAATATCCCTTCCTTCTTTTATCTAAATTTGATCATAAGTATAACATAGAGCAGGTGAAATATAAATATATTAAAAAAGAAGGTGTATGAATTTATGATTTATATTGCAGATGCCTATTACCGCTTATCCAAAGAGGATGGCGATAAAGCAGAAAGTGACAGTATTTTAAATCAAAGAGCACTTATAAGAGAATTTCTAAAAGAACATCCTGATATTCATCTTTATAAAGAAAGAGTAGATGATGGATTTTCAGGTGTAAATTTTGAACGTCCTAGTTTTCAAAAGATGTTAAGTGATATTCGCTCAGGAAAAATAAACTGCGTAATTGTAAAAGACTTGTCCAGATTTGGAAGAAATTATATCGAAACAGGGCGTTATATTGAAAAAATATTTCCTCTTCTAGGAGTGAGATTTATTGCAATCAATGATAATATCGATACCGTATATGATAGGAGAAGTTATGAAGAAATATGGATACCTTTTAAGAATCTTATGAATGATGCCTATTGCAGAGATATTTCTATCAAAGTACGCAGTCATTTGGATATGAAACGAAAGACGGGACAGTATATTGGTTCTTTTGCCCCTTATGGCTATAAAAAATCTGCTGAGAATAAAAATAAACTTATAATAGACGAAAGAGCTGCCTGTATAATCCGTAAGATTTTTCAATGGAAAATAGAAGGAATGAGTAGCTTTAGAATTGCAGATAAATTAAACGAACTGGGAATTCCTACCCCTATGGAATATAAAAGGGAGAATAACAAAAACTTTCAGTGCAGTTTTCATACAAAATTAAATCCTAAATGGGTAGCAAATGAGATAAATAGAATTTTACAAAATGAAGTGTATACAGGGGTACTTTTGCAGGGAAAGACGTTTTCTATTAGTTATAAGTTAAAAAAAAGAATAACAAGAGAAGAAAGAGACTGGATTCGGTACGAAAATAGCCATGAACCTATTATATCAAAAGAAGCTTTTGAGCTGGTAAAATTTCTTTTAGATACAGATACTAGAGTTGCACCAAATGAGCAGACATTATATCTGTTTTCAGGTTTGGCAAAGTGTGGATACTGTAGAGGGAATATGACAAAAAAGACCATACCTACTCACAGAAAAAAATATAATTATCTTGTTTGTATAGAAAATAAAAATAAAAATGGCTGTCAGAACAAAAAGCAAATTTCTCTTGAGAAATTTAAAGAGGTAATTTTAAAGATTATAAATCTTCATGTTAAAAGAGTATTTGAATTAAATCAGACGTTAAAGTTAATATCCAAAATACAAAAAAAGGATTATTTTTTAGAGGAACTACAAAATATTATAATAGAAAAGGAAGTGGAAATAGAGAAGAAATACCATTATATAGATGAAGTTTATGAAGATTATAAAGGGAAAGTTATAACAAAGGAAGAGTATTTGGATCTAAAAAATTTTTTCGAATTTAAAATTCTTATCTTAAAAAAAGAGGTTCAAGCTTTGAAGGAAGAAATAAAAAAACAGTCAAAAGAAAAAGAGGATAGAATCAAAAATGCAGATCAAATGGTAGAGTATCAAGGTTTTAAAGAGCTTACAAGGGAATTGCTATTAAGGTTAGTAAAAGAAATTCGGATCTATGATAAAAATAGGATTGAAATTGATTTTAAATTTCAGTCAGAGTTAAAATAGATATTTAGAAATTTTTATATAGAGATTGAGGAAAAGTATGGCGAGAAAAAGCAGAAAGCAGATCAATCGGATTGATTTTAAAGTAGAAAGTCCTTCTTGCAAAAGTTTAGTAGGTATTTATGTAAGATTATCGGCTGAGAATAATGGATACAAGACAAAAGACTCTATACAAAATCAAGTGGTATTTCTGAAAGAGTTTATAGAAGAAAATAAAAATGAGTTTGAACTGATACAAATATATATAGATAATGGGATAACAGGAGTACACTTCGAAAGGCAAGGGTGGAATCTTCTTATAAACGATATTAAGATTGGGAAGATTAATTGTATAGTAGTAAAGGATCTTTCCCGTATTGGAAGAAATTATATTGAGGTAGGGGATTATTTGGAGAGAATATTTCCCTGTCTTGGTGTAAGGGTGATTGCTATAAATGATAATTTTGATAGTAGCAGACAGTCTTTTTGCGATAATATGATAATACCTTCCCTAATTAACATTGTAAATGAATATTATTCCAGAGATATTTCACAAAAAGTTACAAAAGTTAAAAAGGTTATGCAGAAAAAGGGGGAATATATTGGTAGTATATTACCTTATGGGTATAAAAGATCCGACAAAGACAGAAAAAAATTAATCCCTGATCCAAAGTGTGCTGATATAGTAAAAAAAATATTTGAGTGGTATATTCAAAAACAAAGTTGTACTTCAATCGCACAATTTCTCAATTATTTGTCAATACCTTCTCCAAATTCTACACCTGAAAAAAATAAAAATACAGGTTGGAAAGCAAAACATATTACAAAGATTTTGACAAATCCTATCTATTTGGGACATATGATTCAGGGAAAAACAAGGTGTAGTTATTTTGAACAGAACCGTAAATTACGTTTTCTTCCAAAGGAAGATTGGATTATAGTAAAAAATACCCATACACCACTTGTAACACAAAAACAGTTTGAACTTGTATATGAAAAACTGCAAAATAATCAAGAAAGGAAGAAAGAAATTGGAAGAAAAATATCTTGCAAAATATCTCCGAATATCCAAGGAGGATGGGGATATAAAAGAAGAAAGCAATAGTATTACAAATCAAAGAAAGATAGTAGACTGTTATATAAAAAATCATAATGAATTATCAAAGTATCCAATAAGGGAATTCATAGAAATGTAAACTACTAATTTAATACAAAAAGATAGATAGACAGATATATTAAAAAGTAATATAATAATTTATAATTTTTTTAGAAAGGAATTAAAAGGCAAATGATAAAACAGTTTTCTAAATATGTAATGCAGAGTGTTGCGGGAATAGTAGGTATTTCGGTTTATATTCTTGCAGACACATTTTTTATTTCAAAACACTCAGGTGCAGATGGACTTACAGTGCTTAATCTTGTACTTCCAATTTATGGACTTATCTATGCCATTGGCACAATGATTGGAATTGGTTCTGCAACAAGGTATACACTTAAAAAGGCACAATATGAAAAGAATATTGATTTTTATTTTATCCATTCCATTTTGTGGTGTGTTATCATAAGTATTCCATTTATATTCCTTGGTATATTTTTTCCTAAACAGGTACTTGAAATGATGGGTGCAGATCAACATATTGCAGAGTTGGGGACAGGGTATCTTAGAATTGTTTTGATTGATACTCCTTTTTTTATGATGAATTATACTTTTACAGCATTTGCAAGAAATGATAATGCTACAACGACAGCAATGATTGGTTCTCTTTCAGGAAGTATATTCAATATTATATTTGACTACATTTTTATGTTCCCAATGGGACTAGGTCTTACAGGGGCTGCTTTGGCAACAGCGATATGTCCGATTGTAACTATGACTATATGTTGTACACATTATTTTGGGAAACATAATAATGTAGGGTTTAAGTGGAAGTTTCCTTCGTTTCAATATCTATTTTCCTGCTGCCAACTTGGAATATCTGCCTTTGTGGGAGAGATTGCCTCTGCTGTTACCACGATAGTATTTAATATGCTGATTCTTCATATAGCTGGAAATATAGGTATAGCAGCATATGGAGTGATTGCCAATATATCTTTGGTTGCTATGTCTGTTTTTAATGGTATTTCGCAGGGAACACAGCCACTGATTAGTTATGCCTATGGCAGTCAAAAATTAAAAGATGTAAAAATGCTATTAAGATTAGGACTTATCGTTACCTTTGTAGTACAAATGATTATCATAGCCGGAACATGGATATTTACAGATTCTTTCATTGCTGTATTTAATAGTGAAGGAAGCGAAATACTTTTATATTATGCTCATAGTGGTATGAGATTTTATTTTTTAGGTTATCTTTTTGCTGGTATCAATATCATGTTAGCAAGCTATTTTGCCGCGATTGATAGAACGATCCTTGCTTTTGTTGCTTCTATTTTAAGAGGAGTTTTAGCAATAACAGTCTGTGCAGTTATTATGTCGAGATTATGGGGAATGAATGGTGTATGGCTGTCTTTTCTTGTATCGGAAATACTTACCTTCTCTGTAATTTTGATAATGAACCGATCAAATAATGTATAAATAGAGTTCACCTTATTTTTGAGCTAAATATTTATTCAGATATTCATTCGTTTTATCCATATATTCTGCATACATCTTATTGTCATTTTGCAGACCATGTCCAGAGTGAGGAAATTCAATATAATCATAAGGAACATTATTTTCCTTTAATGCGTTGATCAGATGCTTAGATGATTCAAAAGGACATACCTTATCATATTTCCCATATGCACATAATGTTGGTACAGAATTTTCATTTACCCACATAAAAGCAGAGATATCCTTTATGGCTTCATCATAAGCTTTCGTTCCTAGCATATCTGCTGTAATGTTTTTACCAGCCATAACGCCAAACAAACCTGCCGCTGCTTCAGGACTTTTATCTAATCCATAAGGAGTCCAATCTTGTGCATAAAAGCTGGATGGGCCAACTGCTTCAAAAACCATTTTTACAGGAATCGGTGATGTGTCGGCATCACGGTAGGCATAAATTAAAGCTAAACAGCCTCCTGCTGATCCGCCGGATATTGCCATTCGATCTAATTTATAGCCGAGCTTTTTCGCTTCTTCTACAATGACAGGAATACTATTTTTTATCTCTATAGACTGTGAATATACACTTGCCTGATTATTCTCATTACGAAGTGTATAATTAATACCTGCTGCAACGTATCCTTTTGAACATAGCCATTTTAACATCTGAGAATCATCGCTTTTGTCACCAGATGTAAAACCTCCTGCATGGAGATAAACCACTAGACCATAAGTTTCCTTACTATTATCTGTAGGAACATAGAGATCAAACCTATTTAATTTTCCATCTCCATAAGCAATATCAGTATAAATTTTTCCTACAGAATCAGTCCAATTAACAGTATACTTTTTGCCTAAAGGATTATAAGAAACTTTGATAATCGCTGATATAACAAAGGCAGCAATAAAAGTGCCTACATAAATAAATCCCCACATAACTTTTCCTTTTCCTTTCTTTTCTTTATTTTTCATAAAATGTTACCTCCAAACAATGTGCCGCCAACCAAAAAATTTATAAATGCCCGTACAGCAAGCCGCCCCAAAATAGCAGCGACAATAATAATGACTATTAAAATAATAATGCGTTTTTGTGTAAGTGTCATTTTTAACCTCCATAGTATGATTGTTTTTTCTTGACAATATAATGGAATCATATTATAATATATTTGATACATTTGTATTGTCGATATAATTGTATCAGCAAGTTTAAGGATTGTCAATAGGAGGAACAAAAATGAAACAGAATACACAAAATGTATCACCAATGAGTAACGAAGGAAGAAATGCTTATGTTATTCAACATATAACAGATGCACTTTTAAAATTGCTTTATGACAAACCAATGAATGATATTTCTATCAGTGAATTATGTAATACTGCCGGTGTTGGAAGAGCATCTTTTTATCGTAATTTTGAAAACAAAGAAGATATTTTGAGAGCATATATTAATCAGTTATTTCACGAGTGGATGGAGGGTTATGAGAAAAGCAATAAAAATTTACTAAATGAACTGATTGGAGCAATGTTTACACATTTCGAAGAGAATAGAGATTTTTACAAATTACTGAATGAGAGAGGTCTTATTTATCTTCTAAAAGATGTAGTGATTGGAATTTGTGGTCCAAAACCAGAACATTCAAAGATTGAGGCATATGCAACAGCATTTGTTGCCTATAGTCTTTATGGTTGGATTGAGGTATGGTTTCAAAGGGGTATGAAAGAATCCGCAGAGGAAATGGAGACTTTATTTAAAAGTCAAGGTCTTTAATATAGTGATACACGGCAAATGCAGGAATTGATTTTTATGAAAGATATGAAAGCAATGATTCAAAAATTCGTTGATTTTTCGATAGTTTCTTTATAAAATTTTTATTCATACATTTGTCGTATATTACAAACTATTATTAATTGAAATATAGTATTATATGTGATAATATATAAGAAATAGTATGATTAAGGAAGACAAAAAGGTTGTACAGAAATATAACGAAGGATAAAATATAGGAGGCTTTATGGAAAGAAAGTTTACTTATAAAGCATTTATCAGTTATACTGCACGTGACAGTCAATTTGTCAATAAACTAGAGGAATGGCTGATTAAAATATCCAATGATACAGATCCAGCTCAGAAATATAAGTTTTTTAGGGACAGTAGTTATGCAGAAGTCGGAGAAAATGTTGAGGAGGAATTAAAGCGAAAGTTAGGGGAATCGGAATGGCTGATTTTAGTATGCTCGCCATTTGTCAACGAATGTAAGACAGGAGAAAGAAATTGGGTTGATTTTGAATGTGGTTATTATGCTTATACTTTAGGAAGAAGGGACAAAATTGTAGGTATCATTTCTAATATGGCACCATTAAGCAGAGAGATCGATTTGTTTTATCCCGAAAGTATAAAAGATTTACAGAAGGAACTTGCTGCTGATATGCGGGGTGATAAAGATTGGGTTAAAGAGGTTAGCAGAATCTATGCTAAAATAACTGGTCGCAGTTTTAAAGATGTTTATGAAATAACGAATACTTTTTATTGGAAACAAAAATATTATGAAATAATCTCTATGGCATATAAAAAGAATATAGAAGGAAATCATGAAGATGCACTTAAAATTATGTCAGAGATTCCTGATAAGTATAACCCTAGAAAAATAGAATGGAATTATTTAAAAGCTTTTTGTACAAAAAGTGCTTATTATAATTACTGTGGGTCTCTCAATCAGTATGCAGGAAATAAAGTTATTTGTTTTGATAAAAAATCTTCATATGCCTATTCAACAGATAATAAGTATATTTATATAATAAATTGTTTGAAAGCAAAAGTTATATCAGTAATAAAAGCACATAATGGTGAAAAATTTCGTTTTTTTTATATAAAGGAAGGCTGTATTGGTACTTTTGATGATTGTATTACAGTAAAAATATGGAATTACAACAGAGAAAAAATAAATTTAATAAAGCAGATTACTATAGAAATACAGTTTACAGATACAAAATTTGCAGTATTTAAGTCATTTTATCTGGACTGTCAATTAAACCATATACCTGTAGCATACCATCCTGCAGTTCATCTATTTGCATTAGTATCTCAATGTAATTTATTTATTTTAGATATTGAAACAATGAAATATGAAACAATAAATATTCCATTTTTAAAAAATATACAAGAGTTATCTTTTACATGGAAGAATATTGCCTTTTCAAAAGATGGAAATATGCTTTTTTTAAGTGAAGAAAGATATTTATTGGGATGGAATCGGAATATGAAGGAATATGATTTTTTTTGGAGTCGAAAACGATGCCAGCCACGTTATTATGAAAGCCACTTTTTTAAGGCAGAAAATACAAAACATAGTATTTATATTTATGATAATGGGCAAAGAGCAGAATGGAAGGAAGATGATAAGACTGTATTGTGTTTTAATCCTGAGTTTCAAAAAAAACTAAACAGTATTTATATAGTAGATAAAAGTAATAAGTATATGGTTTTGTTATATGAAGATAATACAGTACAAGTGCTGGAACGAAATTTTGGAGCTGTTTATTCGGAAGATATACCAGTTGAAAAATTGAGAATGGATTTGGATTTTCCACAGATATATTGTCCGGCATTATTATGGAGAGGAGAGTTATGGAATTTAGTATTTCGTAAAATACAAAAACCTCTTTATGATAATGAAGGAAATTATATTATTACAAAGAAGGTTACATATAGTGGAATAACCGCTGCCGCTATACAAAAGGGAAAAGGTATAGCTATTTTTGATGAACAAGGACAATTTTTAAGAGAAAAGAGAATATGCCTTAAAGAACAGCCAGAGATACTTTCTGACGAAGAAATGAATCTGATGCCTGAAATGGGTACAAGTGAACTTTTAAGAGAATATATATGCAAAACAAGAGATGAAAAAATTTATGAGTGCAACACATATGAATTTATTGATAAAGATAATTTATTAATCGGATGTACAAAAGGTTATTTATATCTATGGGAAATGAAAGAGGACATTTTGATAGAGATAGATAAATTTCACAAAAAAGATATTGAGATTATTCAGATAGATAGACAATGGAATACAATTATTACAGCAGATAATGAGGGAATAATTGCAATAAGAAAGTATAAAAAAGAATATAACAAAATTTTTTGTAGTCTTGTTTCCTCTATTGATACAAAACTATTTCATATTATGATACAGTTAATATCAGAAAATGAGATGGCAGTTTTCTGCAATGATACAGGAGAATTGATACTATATACAGATTACAGAAAAGAAGATAGAAAAGTACAAACACTTTTATCTGTACAGGCAGCAAAGAAAAATAATATATGTCAGGTTTTATCCATATATATAACAGCAGATAAATCAAGGCTTGTTGTATGTAGACAGAATGGAATTGATTTTGTTCAGATTCCAGATGGAAAAATAGTATTAGAATCAAGGATTCACGGTACAATGAAAGAATTGAAGATTGATAGCCAAGAAGAAACAATGCAAATACTTATGAAAGATAATTCAGGATATGATTTTAAGGAAAAGTATTTAATTGCTTACCTTACTGATAAAGAATTGGATAAAATTTTGGCAGATAGACGTTTATATTTTTTTGGTGAACAAAATAATAAAAAAACAAATGATTAAAGGAGGCATATGGAAGAAAAAATAAGACATTTAGAAATGATACAAGAAGTTATAAATAGAATGGCAAGTAACTCCTTTACTTTAAAGGGATGGGCAGTTACATTAGTAGCTGGAATTTTTACCTTGTCGGGAAACATAGTTGACAATGTAAACTATCTTATTATATTTATTCCAACTATAACATTTTGGATTTTAGATGCGTTTTACTTATCAAGAGAACGTTCCTATCGAGAATTATATAAACATGTAAGTGGGTTAAATAAAGATGAAATTGATTTTAGTATGGATTTTACGCCTTTTATATGCAGACAAAATAAATTGTGGAGATGTATGTTATCTGTGACAGAAATAAGTTTTTATCTTCCATTATTTATTTTGTCTGTAATAGTTATTTTGATTGCTTATACATAAATTGCGGTAAACGAACGAATACACATATTAAACTGTTTCAGTCCATTCATTGGATTTTTCAAAATACAAAAATAGTTCAGCAGGAATTTTAATTGTATCAGAAGAAACGGGTGTCTGTATTACGCACCCTTTCAGGGGAAGATTATGTATTCCTGTTTCTTTATCAGGTTTTAACCTCATAAGGAGAAAGGAAGAGCTTCCCCTATGTACTTCTGGGCGGGATGTTAAATACTGTTTAGAATAGAATACAAGGTTTAAATCTTTGCTGCATTCGTATTCTATTCCAATATAGCACATTCCCTTTGGGCAAGTTTGTTCCAGTGCATCATAACTATATTTTTTTGCCTGTTGTATCTGTTCTGGAGAAAATTTTTTTGCCAGTTTGGGATCACTTAGCTGTTTTTCTGTGTCTTTCCATACATCGATTAAAGAAACGTGATTGATATGACATTGTACCCTATCCCCATATCTGTCTGTAAAGTAAAAAGAACGACTTTTTCCTACATTTAAAGTAATTGTTTTTTCGATTATATATCGAATAGGATTTGGACGGTGTATTATGGTGATAGGCATTTCCGATGAATATTTAGGTAGCCTTTTTATATTGGCGATGTTTAGGGTTATTAATTGTAGATTGTTCCAATCCTCATCTCTTAGCCATTCGGGAACTTCCCAGCCAGAATTCATCATATTAAAAAACAACTGGACTGTTCCATAATCATCTAAAGAGTATGCTAAACAACCGCCTGTACCGCCCTGTACTTGTAGTCGTTTACTGCCAAGGTAGAAATCACTACAATGTAAATAGCAACATTCATTTTTTTCATGCTCCTTTAATATTCTGCGTTGATTACGAATTCCTTTTCTTTTCAAATTTTCCAGTTCAATGTAAGGTTCTATGATATAGAGCTTTGCTTCATCAAATAAAGTCATTCCGATAATATGATATTTGTTATTATCGCGTTCTATGGTTTTTCCAATCACAAGAACTTCCTGCCATTTTTGATGAAAACCCTGTAAAGTTGAAAAATTTATAATAACACCCCCTTCATTTACATTTTATCATAAATATATAGATAGTACCAAACAATTTAATTTTGTTATAGGATTAAACTGTATTATAGGAATGTCACATTCCTCAATAGTCGTTCTGCCATCAATCTATGATTGACATTATAAAATAGTCCTTCATTCAATTCTCTTCCCCACGGATTGATCTTTTCCCAATTTCCCTGTTTTAAAAGTTCAAATGAATACTCACTGGAACGACCTCCCACAGTACCTACTAATGCCACTGGTATACCACATTTTCTCGCCAGTTCTACCTCGATATCCACACCCTGTAAAAGAGAGTCTTTTTTAATTTTTCCACCGAGACAGATCAACATTTCTGCCTTTTCCCTACATATCATATTTTCCCGCATTTTTTGCAGACCATCTGATAAAATCAGATGGCATTTTGTATGGAGTAGATCCAGATTATATCTACTGGCATATGTCTTGTCCATATGCATCTCTATTGAATATGTGACATCGGAAGAATACAATTTACCAATATCAAAAATAATCGGCTGAAATGTTGGATGTGAACCAAATACCAGTGTATAGCCACTTTGAATAATCTGTCTTGCATATATGATTACAGCTTCTGTTAGAGAATTTTTGTATATTTCATCATAGTCTGGGAATGCACCTGAAATAATAATTCTTTTGTCTTTTTTAGGGTTGTGATCTCCAAATATATTTTGAATATTCGCAAGATAATCTTCATAATTTTCCTCGCAAATTTTTTCTTCGCTACTACTATTTTGTCTTTTTCCATGAACGGAGAGCAGAAATATCCTATTACACTCTTTGTACAACTCTTTACTTTTTACATTTGTACAAAATTTTTCGATATCCTTTGTCTTGGGATTTCTTCCAAAACATTGTATGTAATGCTTTCTGATTCCTGAATCATATATATCCTTCACATTCTCTTTATATTCTATTCGATATGCCAATGTATTTTCAATGTCGCGATTCAACTTGATTTTATTTGTCTTTTCCATTTCCATCAGACACTCTACATAAGAATAAACTTGCCTAGAAGAATTCATGATTAATTGAAAACACTTTTCTTCTATTTCATCTACAATTTCTTCCAACCGTTTCGGATCGTCAAACTCATCGCTGTCATAGCAAAGCAGAGGCTTCTCACACGGTCTTATTTCCATATCGTCATATGGAGCATTATCAATCTGAATCCATACTATAGGAATATCATTAAGCAGTGCATGACACAATTCTTTCATAATAAATTTTGAATGTTGAGCCTGCTGTGTTTGTAGGAAAATGAGTGCATCGCTTATTTTCAGATGTTCATCAATATCTTTTTTAGCATTATCCCCCACTGCGACATTTACCACATCGCGATAAATAGTTCGTTCCCTTGTTAAAAGCCTTAACTTGTCGGCAAGTTTGGCTGCAAGCTGTTCCCCGTCTTTGCGACAGTGACTGATAAAATACAAGACATCATCACTATAAAGAGGAGATAATGTCTGTGCAATTATTTTCCTTGCAAAGATCTGTGCAACAGCTTTCAGGTTATTTTTCAATGGATTTCTGTTCTCTTTTCGACATGATACATCGAAACTTTGTCTATCTGAAACTGGTTCAGGCGGTTTTCTACATTCAAAAGTTGCCTCCATTGCCACCGGCCATATTCTGCTTTTAGCATCATTATATTTGCGAAGCAGTTTTAATATCTGATTGTCATATACTCCATTTTCTGCTGTAAAGAAAATCAAGATGTCATCTTTATCCGCATATTCCAACATCATCTGTCTGATTAATCCAAATGAACTGATATACCTCAGATTATATATGTAGTCATCAAGTATTTCACAACACGCATGAAAGAAAAGCGACGCATCCTCAATATTGGTCATGGTAAGTTCTGGTCTGCAAAAAATAACATTCATATTATCCCTCCATGCACTCTAATTTTTTAATTTCCTGATAAATGTAAGCTCATTCACATTTTATCTCTTCAATTTCGAGATTTTCATAGACTGATTTTTTCTCAAATAATAGTCTGAGTGCATCGAAAATATTGATCCTTTTTGGCTCGGAGGATTGTAGCTCCTGTAAGCATACAAAATATTTTTTTCTCTCCATATATTCTTCTTTGAATTTTAATCTGTTTCCGCAGACACACTTTGCTTGTGCATTACATAGTTTCCGAAGTTTCTTACTGTCAACGGTATATACCTTTTGACAATTACTGCATACTACCATAATATGTTTCAATGTTTTCATATAAGGAAGTGAATACTGTACTGTATGTGGAGCTGTATGATCAAAGTCCAATGCACAGGTACGAAGCAGAGTTCGTTGTGATTTGGACAAATTATACAGAGGATCTTGAGAAAATAAAAATTCTGTTTCAGTTGGTTTCGCTAATGTATAAAATGGATCTTTTGTCTTATATTTATTAAAAAAACCTGTACGTCCATAATAACTCCAGATACAATATTCTGCCTCTGTCCAGATACTGGTTAATTCTCCATTTTCTCTAAAATAATCTTTATCCAGAATAATAAATTTATCGCAAACATCAATTAGTGTAAATGTTTTATATATAAATTCTGCTATATCATATGGAGAGAACAAAGTTCCACTTGGAATCATTTCAGGAGGCAGATATAAAAATTCACAGGAAGTATTTTCTTCCTTTAAGGCAGTAACCAGCCTATTTAGTAAAATATAATTTTCATATCTATCATTTATTTTAATATTTCTATAGCTAATAAAAATCTTTTTTCTTTTCATAAATAAAATACCTCCTGTTTGAACTGATAATGTAAATAAAAAGCCTATTGCGTTTTAAATTAACTTTTTATATAAATATTCTTCTTTTTTCTTACTATATCATTTTTATCAGACAAAATCCACCAAAATTTTCTCTAACTTTCATTTTCAGTATAGAAGGAAAATATAATTGATGAACTTGTTAATTAATGTTATACTATTTATATAAATTAATTTAAAAGGAATAATGAAATATGAAATTTGAGTGGGATGAAGATAAAAATACCATAAACAAAGAAAAACATAAGATTCTTTTGAAATGGCAGCATATGTTTTTGATGATCCATATTATATTGAAATGTTTGATTTTGAACATAGTGTTGATGAAGATCGGTATATCGCAATAGGCAAGGTTGGAGATGTATTATTTGTAGTATTTACAGAAAGAAAGGATACGATTCGATTGATTTCAGCTAGACTTGCAACAAATACAGAAAGGAGTCTTTATTATGACCAAGATATTTACCATTGAGAGTGGGCAAAAACCTACAGAAGAGCAATTAAAAGAAGTTGAAGAGGCAAAGAAAAACCCTATTATTTTTGACGGGGATTGCGAGGAATTGTCACCAGCGATGATAAAGGCATTTAAGAGTGCGGTGGTACAGCGAAATCGTAAGAAAAAGGCTTAAGAGGCATATAAGATATTATCTTTTATTTTGGACTATAGTCAAGAAAGTAGACACCGTTTCATATGATTTTTTTCAGAAAGCAGACTAAGGAAGCACATAGCCTTTTGTAATTATAAAAACCTTTAATATATTCAAAAACCGAGTTATGTAATTGCTATAGAGTAGAAATTACATAACTCGGTTTGTTTGCTCATTAAAAAATCAAAAAATGTAAGGCAAAATCGAATTGTATCAAAGACGCCATTTACATAGATGATGGTTTTTCAGGGGTAAATTTTAATCGCCCTAAAATTCAAAGTCTACTCAAAGAGGTGCAAAAAGGAAAAGTGGCTTGTATTATAATAAAAGATCTATCCCGCTTTGGAAGGAATTATGTTGAAGTTGGGAATTATATGGAACAACTTTTTCCACTCTTAGAAGTTCGCTTTATTTCTGTATTCGATCACTATGACAGTTTTAAAAATCCATTAGGAATAGAAGTTGGATTTAAAAATTTGTTTCATGATTTATACAGCAGGGATTTATCAAAAAAAGTAAAAGCCGTAAAACAGTTATATCAAAAGAGAGGGATCTATAATGGCGGAGATGTGCCCTATGGATATAAAAGGGCAGATAATAAGTATATCATTTATATCCCTGATCTAAAAGCTGCAAAGACAGTGAAAGAAATTTTTATTCTTGCAGCAAAGGGGATGACAACAGTAGAAATTGCAGATATACTAAATCATAACAAGACTCCTACACCAGGAGCATATAAAAATCAGTACAGAAATGGAAATTATAGGTTAAAAAATGAAAAAACGAATCTATGGACTTCTACACAGGTCAGAGAAATTATTCAAAATGAAGTCTATATTGGAGTTTTTTTATGTCATAAAACTTCTGCAATAAAACCAAGACAAAGTAGAAGAAATGATAAATCAGAGTTTATAAGATTGGAACATCACCATAAAGAGCTAGTCGAAAAAGAATTATTTTTAAGGGCACAGACTATAATTGCATCGCAGACAAAAAGGGGAAGTTATAAAAAATATACAAGTATACTAAAGGGAAAAGTAAAATGTGGCTGTTGTGGATATGCCATGAATCAAAGTGGCAAGGTATCTAAATATAGTTGTCGAATGGGAAATAGTTGTGGCTCTTATATAAAAATTGAAGCAAAAATAGTAGAAGAAACGATTTTAAAGATACTCTTAAAATGGATAGAAATTTATGATAAAGGGATACAAACTAGTAAGAATAATTTAAAAGAGAAAGAAAAAAGACGAATGTTAGAAATAAAAGAACAGCATTGTAAAGTCAGTCGCTTTCATCTCTATGAGTTATGGAAAGAGGGACAAATAACAAAGGAACAATATATTTTAGGGAAGAAACAGTTTATTATACAGGAGGAACAATATCAAACAAAAAAAGTAGATAAGAATTCCTCTCCAAAAATTCAGAGGTTGACGAAAGAATTGGTAGAAGGATTAATAGAAAGGATATATATATATAATACCAATAGAATAGAGATTAGATGGAAGTTTCAGCAAAAGTTTTAGTCCTATCATAACACCAGCCAACTTTCTAGGACTTGGATGGGCGGCAACTCCAGCGGGATTAAAGGCAATGGAAGAATTATCAAAACTAGATCAGGAACGTCATGGGGGAAAATTAACAGGAATTGCATCAAATGAAATGTGTACTTTTTTAATTATGAATATTTCGTCATTACAGTTAATTCCAGTCAATATGATTGCCTATCGAAGTCAATATGGAAGTATTAATCCGGCAGCTGTGGTTGCTCCTGCTATTTTAGCAACATTAGTCAGTACAGTAATTGGAATAATATACATAAAAATCATGGATCATAAGACAGAGTTTCAAGGAGTTTTTAATGTAAGCAGGAGGGGAATTTCGTGAAATTTTTGGTCTATTTATCGGATTATATGATACCTTTGATTATTTTTTGTATTGTAGGATACGGATTATTAAATCGGTCAAATGTATATGATGATTTTGTCCATGGCGCAGCAGATGGATTAAAGACAGTAATAGGAATTCTTCCAACATTAATTGGATTAATGATGGCAGTAGGTATTCTTAGAGCGTCTGGATTTTTAGATTTTTTGGCAGGGCTACTTGGAATGTTAACAGAACCTTTAGGGCTTCCTGCACCAGTAGTTCCGGCTGCTATTGTAAAAATGTTTTCTTCTTCTGCAGCTACTGGATTGGTATTAGATCTTTTTAAGGAATATGGTCCAGATTCTAAAATTGGAATGATTACTTCTATTATGATGAGTTGTACAGAAACTATATTTTATACAATGAGTGTTTATTATATGACAGCAAAGGTTAAAAAAAGCCGTTGGACTTTATCGGGAGCGTTATTTACAACATTAGTTGGAATTATAGCAAGTGTGATATTGGCAGGATTCATAACAGATTAGAGATTAAGTTTAGAGATGTAAAAAGTTGTACGTATAAAGTTGATCATTATCTGAAGTTATCCACAGTTATCCACAATATACTGTGGATAACTGTGGATAACATACAAGATACAGAGTTCATTTTGTGAACTTTCTTGTTTGAAAATTGGTTTTTTGGTTATTTTTTAAATAAAATTTAGAATTATTCCAAAAGATGTATGGTATTATTAATACATCTTTTGTATTAAAAAAGGGTAAAGAATATACAATAAATCTTGACAGAAACTTAGAAGATCGATATAGTAAAATAGATAGAACATAGTAAAAACGAACAAGGATGTAGGAAGAGGGTAGGATAAATGTTAGAACCTGAAGTACAAAAGGTAGAACTGTTAAAAGAGTATATAGAAAAAAGTGATAATATTGTTTTCTTTGGAGGCGCAGGAGTATCAACAGAAAGTGGAATTCCTGACTTTCGAAGTATAGATGGATTATACCATATGAAATATCAATATCCTCCAGAAACGATTTTAAGTCATACATTTTTTCTAAGAAATACAAAGGAATTTTATAAATTTTATCGTGATAAGATGCTTTGTTTGAATGCAAACCCAAATATTACACATAAAAAGTTGGCCGAATTAGAGCAGACAGGTAAACTAAAAGCGATTATCACTCAAAATATTGATGGACTTCACCAAAAGGCAGGAAGTAAACGGGTGTATGAATTGCATGGATCGATTTTTCGAAATTACTGTACGGAATGTGGAAGGTATTATGATATAGAAGTAGTAGCAAAAAATGAAGAAATTCCGCATTGTAATTGTGGAGGAGTTATTAAACCAGATGTGGTTTTATATGAAGAGGCATTAGATGAACAGGTAATGAAAGAAGCAGTGGAGTTTATTAAGAATGCACAGATATTGATCATTGGTGGTACATCTCTTTCTGTCTATCCTGCGGCAGGATTGATTCGGTATTATCAAGGGGACAAGTTAGTATTAATCAATAAATCAGTTACTCCATATGATAGGGATGCAGATTTATTAATAAATGCAGGTCTTGGAGAGATATTTTCACAGCTTTAGAAGGGGTTGGATATTGAATAAATTTTATACAAAAGGAGACCATTTTTGGCTTGCATAATTGTACAAAATATAGTATATTTAGATTAAGTAAAATTATTTTACATTAATGAAAACTATTTTAGTACAAGCAGTCAATGGAATAATTTTTATGAAAACAGGAGGGTTTTATCTATGAAGTTTTTTATTGACACAGCGAATGTAGAGGATATCAAAAAGGCAAATGATATGGGAGTAATCTGTGGCGTTACTACGAATCCATCTTTGATTGCAAAAGAGGGAAGAGATTTTGTTGAGGTAATTAAAGAAATTACTTCTATAGTAGACGGTCCAATCAGTGGAGAGGTTAAGGCAACAACAGTAGATGCAGAGGGAATGATTAAAGAGGGACGTGAAATTGCTAAGATCCATAAGAATATGATAGTTAAGATTCCAATGACAGTGGAAGGCTTAAAGGCAACAAAGGCACTTTCTGCTGAAGGAATTAAGACAAATGTTACTCTTATTTTTTCTGCAAATCAGGCTCTTTTGGCAGCTAAGGCAGGTGCAACTTATGTTTCTCCATTCTTAGGACGTTTAGATGATGTTTCTACTCCAGGTATTGATTTAATACGTACTATTGCAGCAATTTTTAAGAACTATAATATTAAAACAGAGATTATCGCAGCAAGTATCCGCAATCCTATCCATATTACCGACTGTGCTTTAGCAGGTGCAGATATTGCAACTGTACCTTATAGTGTAATTGAGCAGTGTACAAAACATCCATTAACAGATATCGGAATTGAAAAATTCCAAAAAGATTATCGTGCTGTCTTTGGAGATTAAAAATACAGATTGTAAGACAAATGGAGGATAAAAATGAGCAATATTGATGTAATGTCAGTAAATTCAATCCGTGTTCTGGCTGCGGATGCAGTACAGAAAGCAAAGAGTGGTCATCCGGGATTGCCATTAGGATGTGCAGCAGTTGCCTATGAACTGTGGGCAAAGAAGATGAAACACAATCCAGCAAATCCAGACTGGCCAAATAGAGATCGTTTTATTTTGTCTGGTGGACATGGTTCTACTTTATTATATTCCCTTCTTCATTTATTTGGCTATGGTTTGACAAAAGAAGATTTGATGCAGTTTCGTCAACTAGATTCCCTAACTCCGGGACATCCAGAATATCGTCATACCAAAGGGGTAGAGGCAACGACAGGACCTCTTGGAGCAGGTATGGGAATGGCAGTAGGAATGGCGATGGCAGAAGCACATCTGTCAGCAAAGTTTAACAAAGAAAATTATCCAGTCGTCGATCATTATACGTATGTATTAGGTGGCGATGGCTGTATGATGGAAGGAATTTCTTCTGAGGCATTTTCCTTGGCAGGAACTCTTGGACTTAACAAATTGATTGTACTTTATGATTCCAATCAGATTTCGATTGAGGGAAGTACACAGATTGCATTTACAGAAGATGTTTGCAAACGTTTTGAAGCATTTGGATTCCAGACATTAGTAGTAGAAGATGGAAATAACTTAGACGAGATTGGAAAGGCGATTGATGAGGCAAAGGCAGATAAACAGCATCCATCTATGATTATGATAAAGACACAGATTGGATATGGTTGTCCAGCAAAGCAGGGCAAGGCAAGTGCTCATGGAGAACCTCTTGGAGAAGAGAATGTGGCAGCATTAAAAGAGAATTTAGGATGGCCTTCACAAGAGCCATTCTTTGTACCAGAAGAGGTTTATGCTAATTATCGTGCAATTACACAGGAAAAGGCAAAGGATGAAGAAGCTTGGAATACTATGTTTGCACAATACTGCAAAGAGTATCCAGAGATGAAAGAAGCTTGGGAGAAAGAATTCGATTTGGATATAGCAGTTCCGTTATTGGAAAATGAAGAATTCTGGAAGTATGATGAAAAACCAGAAGCAACTAGAAATCTTTCTGGTCAGATTATTAATAGAATCAAAAATTATGTTCCAAACTTTATTGGTGGTGCTGCCGATCTTGCTCCTTCTACAAAGACCTATATGAAAGATGAAGGAGATTTCTCAAAGGATAACTATGCAGGAAGAAATCTGCATTTTGGAGTTCGTGAATTGGCGATGGCTGCTATTGGAAATGGTATGACATTACATGGAATGAGAGCCTTTGTTTCTACCTTCTTTGTATTTAGTGACTATGTAAAACCAATGGCAAGACTTTCGGCAATTATGCACATTCCGACAACTTATGTATTAACACATGACAGTATCGGTGTTGGAGAAGATGGACCAACCCATGAACCGATTGAACAGCTTGCAATGCTTCGTTCAATGCCAAATTTCCACGTATTCCGTCCAGCAGATGCAACAGAAACGATTGCAGCTTGGTATTCTGCAGTAACTTCAAAAGAAACCCCAACAGCTTTAGTTTTAACAAGACAAAATCTTCCACAATTAGCAGGTTCTTCGAAAGAAGCTCTCAAAGGTGCTTATATTTTAGAAGACTCTTCAAAAGAAACCCCAGATGCTATTATTATTGCAACTGGATCCGAAGTGGAACTTGCTGTTAATGCAAAGGCAGAACTGGCAAAAGACGGAATTGATGTCAGAGTAGTTTCTATGCCTTGTATGGATATTTTTGAAGAACAATCACAAGAATATAAAGAACAAATCCTTCCAAATAAAGTTCGTGCTAGGGTTGCTGTAGAAGCATTAAGTGACTTTGGATGGGGCAAATATGTTGGATTGGATGGCAAAGTAATCACAATGACAGGTTTTGGAGCATCCGCACCAGCATCCACTCTATTTAAAAAATTTGGCTTTACAACAGAAAATGTAGTAGGTGCAGTAAAAGAAGTTGTAAAGTAATCGTTTATTGAAACGCCAAAAAGTCAATATTTATAGGACTTTTTGGCGTTTTGTTAAAGTATGGAAAAAAGAAAGGAATTGCAATAAAAATGATGAAAGTAAAGTCAAGCAATTATTTAAAACAGATAAAGCCTTTGCTTTGTACTCTACTTGACAGACTATTGCAGGAATATTTTTATGTATCTATTCTTGCATCTGATTCTGTATCAAAACAGTATGGGGTATCAAAGCAGGGTATTTATGCAGGAGAATCGGGGCGTCTAGCAGGTCGTGGTTTTGTGATAAAAGTCTATGATGGCAGCAGTTATTCAGAGTTTTCCTATAATGATATTACAGAAGAAAAAATAGAAGAAATTATAGAGGATATCCGCCATTTACTAAGTTTATCCTCCAATGTTTTACCAGAGGGATTAGAATTAAGTAACTATAACCCTCTTCCAGATGAACCTTTGACTTTTTGTGAGAGTACAGAATATGAAATTGATCCAGAACAATTAGGTGATGAAACAATTATAAATCGTTTAGTAGCATTAAGTAAACAGGGTAAAGAAGCGAATGAGAAAATTTTAGACTGTAATGTATTTTGTAATTATCAAAGATATAGTAAGCTGTTTTTATCTAAAAACCGCGATATGGAACAAAATGTTTTGTGGATGACCGCAGGAGTTAGTGCATTAGCAGTTCGTGGAGAAGAGATCAAAGACTGTTATCAAAGCTATTCAAATTTAGGCGGAGCAGAGATCTTAGATAAGTTAGAGCAGGGAATTCCAGTTGTAGTAAATACTGCGGTTGAATTATTAGAAAGTGAATCCATTAAGCCGGGAGAATATGAATGTATTTGTACTCCAAATGTAACTGGTATGATTGTACATGAAGCATTTGGACACGGCGTAGAAATGGATATGTTTGTAAAAAAACGTGCACAGGCAGAACAATTTATAGGAAAACAAGTGGCCTCTCCTTTAATTACTATGCACGACGGTGCTGCAGCTACAAAAGAAGTAGCATCTTATTTCTTTGATGACGAGGGAGTTCCAGCAAAAGATACTGTAATTATCGATCATGGAATTTTAGTTGCTGGTCTTAGTGACAGTCAGTCTGCAATGGTATTAGGAACAAAACCAACTGGCAATGGAAGACGAGAAAGTTACGAACGGAAAGCATATACCCGTATGACCAATACATTTTTTGAGGCAGGCAAAGATAGTGTAGAGGATATGATCGCTTCCATAAAGGATGGTTTTTTGTTGGATAATGCCACAAGTGGAATGGAAGATCCAAAGAACTGGGGAATTCAGTGTATGGTAAACTTTGCCAGAGAAATTAAAGATGGAAAATTGACAGGAAAAATCTTTTCTCCAATCGTTTTAACTGGATATGTACCAGATCTTCTAAAGTCGATCTCTATGGTTTCAGATAAAATAGAACTTGACGGAGGCGGTATGTGTGGCAAAGGATATAAGGAATGGGTGAAGGTTTCAGACGGCGGTCCTTATATAAAAGCCAGAATACGTTTGGGTTAAGAAAGGACTAAGAAGATGATAGAGCAAATTTTAAAGGCATTTAATCACAATAATATTACAAAATACCGAATTAATGAGGTAGAAGCAGAACAGTTAGAATTATTTTTTATTCGCCGTAAGCTGGATATGCGTAGAGGGAAAAAAGTACACAAATATAATGTAACAGTATATCGTGAATTTGAAAAAGAAGGAAAGAAAAATTTAGGTTCTTCTGAGGTAGAACTTTCCGAAAGTATGACACAAGATGAGCTAAATCAAAAAGTAAAAGATGCTTATTTTTCCGCTTCCTTTGTAAGTAATCCATACTATGAATTACCATCTGGAACAAAAGAGGAATTTGTAACGTTAGAGAGTGGATTAAGTTCTCTTACATTAGAAGAGATTGCCAAAAAGATGACAGAAGCACTATTTGCAGAGGATACACAAAAAGATGTTTTTTTAAACTCGGCGGAATTATTTATTAATAAAGAAACCTGCCATATTATCAACTCAGAGGGAATTGACGTAGGATATAAGGTAAATCGTATCAATGGAGAATTTGTTGCTCAATGTAAAGAACCACAAGATGTAGAAACTTATCAGGACTTTTCCTACGATGATCTCGATATCGACGCACTTCGTACTAAAGTGGCGGAAACTTTAGATTTAACCAAGGCGAGAGCACAGGCAGTAAAAGCACCTGTTGCCGGAACGTATTCTGTATTGTTATCAGGCGATAGTGTGAAAGAATTAATCAGCTATTATATTTCACGTTCTGGAGCAGGGATGATTTATCCAAAGTATTCTAATTATCAGACTGGTATGATGATACAGGGAGAACAAATCACAGGGGAAAAATTAAATCTTACCCTAAAAGCAAGAGAACCTTATAGTTTTGAGGGAATCTCCATGAAAGACCGGGTATTATTAGAAGACAGTGTATTAAAGACAATCCACGGTGCTTGTAGATTTTCCTATTACCTGAATATAGAGCCAACAGGAAATTATGGTAGATATCAAATGCCTGCTGGAAGTAAATTAATGGAGGAATTGAAACAGGGAAAGTATCTTCATGTAGTAAATTTTTCTGATTTTCAGATGGATTCCTTTACTGGACACTTTGGTGGAGAGATCCGACTAGCATTTTTAAGTGATGGAACAACAATAACTCCAGTAACTGGAGGCTCGATCAGTGGAAATATTTTAGAGGCACAAAAGGAACTTGTTTTCTCAAAAGAATTACAGAAAGAAAAAGGTTTTGAAGGTCCATATGCGGTTTTACTAAAAGATATTAAAGTAGCAGGTTGTTGATATAATAAAAGTTCTATTCAACTGGCGTGGCATAAGTTATGCCACGTCAGTTGTGTTATACAAAAAAGTTTTTGTTTATAGAGTGAAATCCATATCTTTCCGATATAGATAAAATAAATCTTAATTGCTATATTCTACAATTACCAGATTTTTTCTGCTCTATCTTGTATTATATATACTTTTAAGGACTAAAACTATACCAAAACATTCTATATCCAATATAGGAAAAAATAAAATAAGTTACGATATTCTTTTAATTTCTCCAGCTAATTCGAATCCCTTTTTTGCTGCAATTACAGCAATAAATTCATTAATAATAGCTGCTGCGGCGATTGTACCTTGTACAATCTGAACCATTTCTGGCGCAGAAGCCAACGTCGAGCAAATAATTCCTGTAAACACAAGGGAAACGCCAGAATGGGGAAGTAATGTCAGACCAAGATATTTTTGGACGGTATCTGGCATATGGGTGAATTTCGCACCACTCCTCGCACCGAAGTATTTTCCAAATGCTCGTGCCAAAATATAGATAAAGGTATACAATCCAGATCCAAGAATTAGATGATAGTCTAAGGGTGTACCAAGATCAACGATAGCAACAAGTAGGGCGATACTAAGGATCGGAGAAAAATAACTATTGATCATATCTAATTGTTCTAATGTAACCATGTTGGAAAACACTGCTGCAAAAGAAACACCCATCAACATATAATTGAGTGCGAAGTCTGAAAAAAGATAGGTATTAAAAAACCATCCAATCATCATAGTAACAGTAATACCACAAAGCAGAACAGTCAAATTTTGAGTTCTTCCACTAGATTTTTTCAGTAAGCATCCTGCAGGAAATCCAACTACAACTCCAATCAAAATAGGAAGAAAAATCATAACTAGAATCATATATAGTGGAATTGAACCACCAGAAACTTCCCGTGCAATTAGAGAATTCACCAAAAAAAAGACCGCGATTCCCACTATATCATCCAATACAGTCATAGGAAGTAATGTATCTGTGACAGCTCCCTTTGCATCAAATTCATTAACAATAGACAGAGCAGGAGCGGGTGCTGTAGCGAGGGCAATTCCACCAAAAACAAACGCAAGATAAATAGGCGTCTTTGTAAAGCAAAAGATAATTCCAAAGGCTAGAGAAACAACTATAAAGGTGACAAGAGATTGTGTCAGAGTAGTAATGACAAGAGCCTTTCCAGAATGCTTCAATTTGCTCCATACCAGTTCGGAACCAAGCATCACACCAAAGGCACACTGCATCCACATGATAACTGTTTTATACCAATCTGTATCCAAAATATTTTGAGATATCATTTTTATGGCATGAGGACCAAACAACATACCTACAATCAACCAACCAAGTATAGATGGCATTTTTATTTTTGTCATTAATCGTCCTACCAAAAATGCAAGAACAAGTACAATAATCCATCGTAGAATATGAATAACCATTTAATCCTCTCCTTTCGCAATCCCATACAACATAAAATCTAACAACCGCGGAAGTATTCTTTCGTGTATTTTTATTTTTTTCTCCAAAGCAATATTTTGAAAAGTTGGACTGCTAAAATAACCATTTAGCATCATTTGCATCATATAAAAGTAAGAAATTGACTCTTCCCTTGAAATTCCATCTCTTAGAATAATGGTATCTAGTATTTTGTTGCTCATCTGTTCGTTTAGCATATGAAATTCTGAAAGTGCAAGAGTAACTTTGTCTGTTAAATGGATAGGAGGACTAAGAAGTGCCTCAAAAAAAATATGTGCTTCATCAGGATAAAGGTTAAAAGTATCTATACGAGCAGTTATATAACTTTTCAGATTTTTTGTCCCATTCTGTTCTCTAATATGTTGTATCAGCTTTTTGCAACTAAGGTTCAAACAATTCAGATAAAGTTCATCTTTTCCAGTAAAATTGTGATAAAGCAGTCCCTTATTGATTCCTGATTTACAGATATTGTTTATTGTTCCACCAGCATATCCATTTTTACCAAATTCACTTATAGCAGCTGCAATAATTTTGGAAACTGTAATTTTTGTTTTTTCGCTTTTTTTCATCACATATTTGTTTCTCCTTACAATATTATTGACTATATAGTTAATAATAATTGTATCATTTATTAACTATATAGTCAATAATTAAATTTGAATTTTTGATTAACTTTAGATTTAGTAATGTATCTCCAAATTTTTAAAGTTTATTATCTTTGATAACCATTACAAGTTTTGGACATTAAAAAATTCAAACTAGAACTTTTTTGTTTTTAATTTTAAAAATCTTTATATCTCTCTTTCCATTGATTTATATTTTTGATATAATTATTAAGGAGGACATTAGGAAGGAGAAAAATAGAATGGATAATTTCAGATTTCATGTAAGAACAGATATACGGTTTGGAAAAGAACAGATAGAATCACTTGTCCAGATACTAAAACCATTTGGGACGAGGGTATTATTAGTATATGGAGGCGGCAGTATAAAAAGAAATGGACTATATGATAAGATAATCGATTTGTTACAGTCTTTTGAAGTGACAGAATTATCAGGAGTAGAGCCAAATCCAAAGATTACCTCTGTAAGAGAAGGGGTTCGGTTGTGTAAGGAAAAGCAAATTCAAGCGGTTCTTGCTGTAGGAGGAGGAAGTACGATCGATGCGGCAAAAGTAATTGCAGGAGGAGCTTTTTATGATGGAGATCCTTGGGATTTAGTTACCATGCCAGATAAAATTGGAAGGGTTCTTCCGATTGTGACGGTACTTACACTTGCTGCTACAGGTTCTGAAATGAATGGAAATGCAGTTATTACAAATCAAGAAACAAATGAAAAGCTGGGAACAAATTCGCATGATTTTATTCCTGTTGCTTCTATTTGTGATCCAACTTATTTATTTACACTTCCAGTAAAGCAGACTGCCGCAGGGACTGCCGATATTATGTCACATATTTTCGAGCAGTATTTCCAAAAAGAACCATCTGCATTTATTCAGGATCGGTTTGCAGAGGGTCTGTTAAAGACCTGTATTAAATACTGTCCAACTGCATTAAAAGAACCAGAAAATTATGATGCACGTGCCAATTTAATGTGGGCAAGTACTATGGCTTTAAATGGACTGACTGGCTGTGGAAAGGCGGGGGCATGGACAGTCCATCCGATTGAACATGAATTGAGTGCTTACTATGACATTACACATGGTGTCGGTTTAGCAATTATAACCCCACAATGGATGAGATATATTTTAAATGAAGAAACAGTAGATAAATTTTGTGAATATGCAGTTAATGTCTGGGGAATTCCAGAGGAAATCGAAAGATTTGCCTTGGCAAATGCAGGGATAGACGCAACAGAGAAGTTTTTTAAAGACTGCAAAATTCCAATGACATTAAAAGAGCTGTCTATCGATGATTCAAAATTTGAGCAGATGGCAGAAAAAGCAGTTCGGTTTGGGGGATTGCAGGAAGCGTATATACCACTTGAAAAAGAAGATGTTATAAAAATTTTAAAAATGTGCCTATAGATAAAACTACAGGAATAGAAATGGGGTTTAACATGGAAATATTTCATGAAATTTTAAATGTAGTGGTAGAAGCAGCAATCTTACTGTTTGAGTATATTGGAGTTAGTATTATTATTTGGTCGGGTATTTGCGGGATCATTCAATATATTCGAAAGGATCCCTTCACTCGTTTAAAGCTGGCAAAAGGAATGGCAATGGGACTGGAATTTAAGCTTGGCAGTGAAATCCTTCGTACAGTAGTGGTTCGGGAATTTTCTGAAATTTTAATTGTTGGTTCTATCATCTTATTACGAGCAGCACTTACATTTTTAATTCACTGGGAAATTAAAGGTGAAGAGGAAGTTGCAGAAAAGAAAACAGAAGTAAAAAAATAAAAACAGAAATGAGGGTAAGTATGGCAAAAATTTTAGTTGTAGAAGATGAACCTAAAATAGCAAGGTTTGTAGAATTAGAATTAAAATATGAAGGTTATGAAGTAGAACTAGCAGGTGACGGCAGAACAGGATTAGATAAGGCACTTCATGCCGGAGTAGATTTAGTGCTATTAGATATCATGCTTCCCGAACTTTCTGGAATTGAAGTTTGCAGACGAATTCGAATGGAATCAGAACTTCCAATTATTATGCTGACAGCAAAAGACGATGTTACAGATAAGGTTGCTGGACTGGATATTGGTGCTGATGACTATATGACAAAACCATTTGCCATTGAAGAACTATTAGCAAGAATCAGAGTAGCATTAAATAGACACAGCAAAAAATCAACACAAAGAAAACTGGAGGTTTTGGAATTTGGTAAGTTAAGATTAAATTTATCAAGCCGTAGTGCCTATTATGGAGAAGAAGAGCTGTCTTTGACAAAGAAAGAATTTGAACTTTTAGAGTATCTGTTAAAAAATAAAAATATTGCTTTAAACAGAGAACAGCTTCTCAATAATGTATGGGATTATGAATATTTTGGCGATACGAATGTAGTAGATGTTTATATTCGGTATCTTCGTCAGAAAATCGATGATAAATATGGAATTCATCTGATTAGTACTGTACGGGGAGTGGGGTATATTATTAAGGATGAAACATAAAATAGTAGAAAAAATCCGGCAACTATTAATTAAAATAGTGCTTCCGATCCGAAAGAAAAAGGAAGAGTTTTCTGGAAAGTTAAGATTATCTATGACATATCGGATCGCATGGAATACATTAAAATTAATGGTAGTTAATGGTGTTTTATTCTTTTTGATTTTTTTAATTCTCTATATTAGTGTGGAACGTTCTTCCTATAGAGAACTTGCAGAATCAATAGTTATCAACTTAGAAACTTTTGCAGATGATTTCGGAAATGAAATTAATCCATATCGCGATAAGGGAATTTATCTTAAACTGACAAAAAAACAGACACAAGAAACGATTTATAATGATAGCATTATTCCATTAGAAAAACTCAAAAATTATTTTAAATTTATTTATTATACACCAAAACAGACGAACTACCGTTTAGTTTTAGAAGATACAATGGAATTTTTTCAGGGAGGACAAGAGTATCTGGCGTGGTTTTATTATGATATGACCAAGGAATATAAAAAGATGCTTCATTTAGTCTGGAATATGGTTTTTGTCTATTTGGTACTGGTTTTATTTATTGTGTTAGAAGGTCGTAGGGATAGTATTAAGATGTTGGTTCCCATTCAAGAAATGTCTGAAACAGTAAATCGTTTAACGATGAATAATCTACACAGTGAACGACTTAATGTAGAGGGAACAAAAAATGAACTTAGAGATCTGGCAGTAGTATTTAATAATATGTTAGATCGAATGGAGACTTCCTATGAAAGCCAGAAACAATTTGTTTCAGATGCCTCTCATGAATTGAGAACTCCGATTGCGGTTATCAAAGGATATGTAAATATGTTAAATCGCTGGGGAGCAAAAGATCCAGAGGTTTTACAAGAATCTATAGAAGCTCTAAAAAACGAATCGAATATGATGCAGGATCTCGTAGAAAAACTATTATTTTTATCAAGACATGATAAAAAGACATTAAAATTAGAAAAAAAACTGTTTGATATGGGTTCTGTAGTAGAAGAGATGATAAAAGAGACGAAAATGGTAGCTAAAAACCGTAAAGTGGAATCTTTAGCGGTAGAAAAGGTTCGAGTCTATGGGGACAAACAGTCCTTAAAACAGGCAATTCGTGTATTTATTGACAATGCAATTAAATATACAAGAGATGGAGATACCATAACAATTTCTTGCCGCAATGTCAATGGAAATTGTGTAATCTGTGTTGCAGATACGGGAATTGGAATGACTAGAAAGGATCTAGATCATATTTTTAACCGTTTTTATCGTTCCGACGATGTGAGGAACCGTAAAATTGAAGGACATGGCTTGGGGCTTTCGATTGCAAAGTTGATTATTATGGCACATACCGGAAGAATTAAGATTCGTACTCAATATACAAAAGGAACAAGTTTTACTGTGACACTTCCTAAGATGTGGTACTAAAATAGGATCTGCTGTAAAATAGATTTTGAAATTTTACAACAGATCCTAAAAATTTAACCATGTTTTACACGATGATTTTTTTGTGTACTAAAACCATGATCACTGTGAAAAGATTTTGAAGTAGGTTTTCCACCACTAAAGAAATTGCTTTTGTTTTGTCTTTTTAACATAGAAGGATCGAGAGATTTCTTTTTTCCGCCGTTTCCTGTTGTTTCTGAAGGTTGTGTTGTTTTGTTGTTAGTTTCTTCCATAATAAAAAATTCCTCCTTTCTTTACTTTTCTCAGTTTACGCAATATTTTTAAACTGAGCCATATAAAGTTCATAGTATGCACCCTTTTTCTTAAGTAATTCTTTGCTTGTTCCCTCTTCTACAATGCCTCCCTTATCAATGACAAAGATTCGATCAGCTTTTTGAATAGTAGAAAGACGATGTGCAATAACAAAGGATGTTCTTCCCTTTAATAAAGCTTCAATTCCTTGCTGTACCAGTAATTCCGTATGAGTGTCAATGCTTGAAGTCGCTTCATCAAGAATTAATATTTTTGGCATGGATACCATTGTTCTGGCAAAAGCAAGTAATTGTTTTTGTCCAATGGAAAGACCAGCACCACGTTCCTTTAATTCTGTGTCATACCCTTTTTCCATTTTCATGATAAAATCATGCGCATTGACTGCTTTGGCAGCCGCAATAATTTCTTCGTCAGTTGCATCTAGTTTTCCGTATCGGATATTTTCCTTTACAGTGCCAGAAAACAGAAAATTATCCTGTGTCATAATTCCCATCTGTCTTCTAAGACTTTCTAGTGTTACTGTCTGAACATCCTTGCCATCGATTAAGACAGCACCTTCTTGTACATCATAAAAGCGACTGATCAAATTTACTACCGTAGTTTTTCCCGCACCCGTTGGACCGACAAGGGCAATCGTTTCACCGGGCTTTATACGAAAGCTGACATCATCAAGTACTTTTGTATCCTTCTCGTAGGAGAAAGATACATGTGAAAAGACTACTTCTCCACAGATATCTGGCATAGTTTCGGCATTTTTAACATTGGTGATATCTGGTTTAGTATCCAAAATTTCAAAGATGCGTTCTGCTCCGGAAATGTTGGTAATAATCTGATTATAAAAATTACTTAAATTCATAACCGGTCTCCAGAACATAGAGATATAAGTTCCAAAGGCAAGCAAAGTTCCAACTGGCACTTGATCTGCACCGATTAAACGGACTCCAACAAGATATAGACAAATCGTTCCAAGTCCCCAGCAAAAATCGATTACAGAACCAAAGGCATCGGCATAGAGTACTGCATCAATAAAGGATTTACGATGTTCTTCTAGTAAAACATCAAAGTTTTTGCGGGTTTCTTCCTCTGCAGTCAGACTTTGAATAATCCTCATACCAGAGAGATCTTCATGAATAAACGCATTCAAGTTCGAACTCTTTTTGCGATGGATCTGCCAACGTTTATGAGAACGGGTTTGGATAAACCAAACTCCTATAATCATAAGAGGAAGACTTGCCATAGCAGCAAGTGCAAGTTTTGCATCCTTTATAAACATAATAACAACAACTGCTACAAGTGTCAAGAAATCTGGTATTAATGTAGTGACACTATTAGATAGTACATTTTTTAAAGAATTTACATCTCCAATAATACGAGCTAAAATCTTTCCAGTTGGTCTGGAGTCAAAAAAAGCAAAACTTAGCGTTTGAATATGAATATATAACTCCTGACGAATCGTCACCAAAATATCATTGGACAATATACTCATCAGATACATACGCAGTTTGATAAGTAAAACAAGCAAAATATTTAAGATTAGAGCTAGAATACCAAGTTGATATAGTCCTTTTTGATCCCCATTTTTAATATTGACATTTACCGCATATTCAATAATAAGCGGATTAACTAAAGTAATTCCTATACTGACTGCCATAATAACAAGGACAGCGAGGATAGAGCGTTTATAATTGAGCAGATAAGAAAACAGACGAATCAGTGTCTTTGTTTTACTGACAGTTTGTATCGTTTCATCCGCTTTGACAGAATTAATTGGCATAAAAATCTCCTTATAATAAAAAAAGTAAATTAGGCAGGCTGTTCAGTCTGCTCTAAATATTCCCCATACTGTGCCATAAAAGTATCATAATACATTCCTTTTTGTTTAAGCAGTTCTTCGTGATTTCCCCGCTCTGCAATCTGACCATCTTTTAAAACAATGATTTCATCGGCATGACGGACTGCGGAGATTCGATGGGCAATAATAATTTTTGTAATCTCTTTTAATTCTTTTAATTCTTGCTGAATAGCAAGTTCAGTTTCCATATCAAGAGCAGAAGTAGAATCATCCATCACAAGAATTGGAGTTCTTTTAGAAAGAGCACGTGCAATACTGATTCTTTGTTTTTGTCCTCCAGAAAGACCAACCCCACGTTCACCGATCAGGGTTTCACATCCCTCCTGCATATGAGAAATAAATTCCATTGCCTGTGCTTTATCTAAAGAATCTGTAACATCTTTATCTGTAACAAGGTCTCTCTTTCCAAGCTTTACATTTTCATTGATAGTATCTGAAAATAAAAACACATCCTGCATAACAGGGGCAACACAACTGCGAAGTTGTTTTAAGGATAATTTACGTACATCTACACCATCAAGCAAAACACTGCCCTTGGTTGTATCGTAAAATCGGTTTAAAAGACTGATAATAGAAGTTTTACCAGCACCTGTTGCACCCATAATTCCAAGTGTTTTTCCTTCTAAAAGATCAAAACTGATATCTTTTAAAATTTCTGTATCAGAAATAGAAAGTGAAACGTGATCAAAAGTTACTCTTCCCTTGACATGATCTAGTATGATAGGTTTTTTTGGATCTGTAATCGTCGGAGTCTCTTTATAAATCTTATTGACCTTTTTAATAGAGGCGATTGCAGAGGCAAAATCGTTACTGAGCCATCCTAACGTCTGCATAGGCCAGACAATATAGTCACAATAGGCAACAAATGCACCAAGTGTACCAAGAGAAATTTCTCCCTGAATAACAAGATGACCTCCATAACAAATAGTAACGATTGGAAGCAATTTGGTGATCAGATCAAAAATTGGCTGATATCGAATAAATATCTTTGACTGTTTCATATTTAACTCATAATAGCGACGATTATGAGAAAGAAATTTATCGATTTCAAATTTTTCTCTGGCAAATGCCTTTACAGTCCGAACTCCAGCAAGATTTTCTTGGGCAACTGTATTTAAAAGTGCATTTTCTTCACTGATATCTTCATAGACTGTATCTAATTTTTTCTCCATATAAATTGCAAAGACTGCGATAGCGGGCATTGCAATAAAAGGAATAATTGCTAATTTAGGACTTAAATTTAACATACAATACATAACAAAAACGGTATGGAGTACGACTTCAATCATTAACATTCCGACATAGCCAAAACCATTCCAAATCCGATCTACATCATCTTTAATTCGTGACATTAGCTCTCCAGTATTGGTTTTGTCAAAATAATTTAAAGACAGACTCTGCACATGACGAAATAGATCCCGTCGCAGATTCGTTGCAATACTAACACTGACTTTATCAAAAGTCAGTTCTTTAAAATATTGAAAAAAGGCTCTGCCAATACCAATCATAAATATGGTAATTAATAGAGGAGTTAAAAGGTTTAAATTTCCCTTTCCAATGACATCATCGATAATTTTTTTTGTCACCTGAGGTGAGAGCATATCAAGTCCTACACTTATAATCAAACAGATAATTGCAAATAAATACGCCAGCCAGTACTTTTTTAAATAAGTTCTAAGTTTCATAATAAATCCCCCAAATAATAAAATAATGATTCTTTGGTTATGTAAAATAAGGAAATGAGCGGATCTTGGCTTCCACGGCACAAATAGAGAAAAATTCGACGTTTTTAGAGAAAAAATCGGAAAAATTCTATGAAAAAACAGAAAAAAGCCGTGGCAAGATACCACGGCATAAATACAAAGCTAAACTAGCTTAGAAACTTATTACCGAGGTAATCCCGCATGAAATAAAAAATTTGTAATTTACATAAGACAAAGATACAACTAAAGTACACAGTTTATTTTCCGCCAACTTCATGTTTCTTACCTCACTTTCTTAATATTTTTAGCGTATAAGTATTATATGACTCTAAGGTAGAATTGTCAACCCATAAGTTGAAACTTTTCTACTTGTTGTTGTAGACTTTCAGCTTGTGCAGAGAGCTCTTGGCTTGTTGCAGAAGTCTGTTCAGCAGCAGCGGAGTTGATTTGAACTACACTGGAAATCTGTTCAATTCCCTCACGTATCTGGCGCAGACTATCATATTGGGTTACAGAAGATTCTCTCGATGATTTTGCAACGTCTGCAAACTGTTTCATTTCATTAATGACTTCTTCAAAAGCTTTTGAAGTTTCTTGAGAAATGGAATTGCCCAAATCGATCTCTTGCAGACATCGAACGATCAATTCCTTTGTAGTTACGGCAGAATTTGCACTATCTGTTGCCAGTTTTCCGATTTGTTCTGCAACGACAACAAATCCTCTTCCGGCGTCACCTGCTCTAGCTGCTTCAATAGAAGCATTTAAAGAAAGTAGATTGGTCTGAGAAGCAATATCTTCAATCGCAGTAATAACCTTTTCAATTTCCTTTGAGGTGCTACTGATTCGTTCCATTGCTCCTTTTAATCTTTCCATATCTTGTTTGCTATTTTCTGCTTTTTGTGCAGAAACTTTCACATTTTCATAGGCAACACTGGCATTATTAGCAGAAACTTCCGCAATATTTGAAATATTTTCTACATTTGCATTTAATTCTTCTACTGTTCCAGCCTGTTCTGTAGCACCTTCTGCAAGTCCTTGAGCACTTTTTGCCAGTTGAGAGGATCCAAGTGCAACTTGTTGAGAGGATTGATTGATTGCATCCATTGTATTATTTAGATTATCTCGGATTAGTCGCATGGAATCTAAAATAGGTCTATAATCTAAAAGGTACTTATCTTCATAACTGGTATTTGCTGTAAAATCACCTTCTGCCAATTTCCCTAACATAATTCGGATATCTTTAACAATAAAACTAATATTATTGGTTAAATTACGCATCGAATCGGCAAGACTTCCAATTTCATCTGAACTTTCATAGGCAATAGAAACATTTAAACTTCCACTTGCCATTTGTTTAGCAGCTTTTTCTATTTCAAGGATAGGATTTGTGATACTTCGGTTCATATAAATTCCCATACGACAGGCAATAATAATGGCAGCAGTTGAAAGGATAATCATAATGACAACTCCTGCAATTTTTCGATTATTTGCAACAGTATAATTATGATCGGCTTCTTGTTCTGTCAGTTCTTGAATTTGAGATAGATACTCATTTGCCTGAAGGAATTTAGGCAAAACATTTGAAAAATATAAATTGATTGCCTCTGTATTTTTGTTTTCTTCTGCAAAGGCAAGTACACGTTCAAGATCATCTTCCGTTGTTTCCATAAGCTGCTCATATTGATTTACAAGAGTTAAATCACCTTTAAAATTTTCTTGTAAAAAGGCAGCTTCCTCTTTAAGAGCACTCATCTTCTCCCTAGCTTCTTGGATATATCCAGAAACTTTTGTAGAATCTTCTTCCATCATAGCATAACCGATATATTTGGCAGCTGCTTGAATATCAGTACGTAAAGAAATTGCTTTATTTGTTATTACATAAGAATAGTTATAAAAGTTAGTAAGATATGCTCCTGTACTAAATAAATGAGAAATTGAAAAAATAACACTAAATAAAAATACTCCTACAATAAGTGCAAATGAAACAAAAAGACGTTTGCTAATTGGAAGATTTTTCATCTTAAACCTCTCCTTTTTCCCTTCCTTTTTGAGATTTTTACAAAGAATATCAATTCTATTATACACCGGAAAAGATAAAATTCAAGTCTTTTAAATTTTTTTGTCTATTTTACTGAAATCTATTGCTTTTCGGATATTATAGATATAAAATAATACTGCATATAGCTTGAATTATCGGGTGATCGCGCCGGAAAGGATGGAAAGGATGATTTCAATAACGTCAGAGCAAATTTCCATGCTCGCACCGAATGCAGCGGCAGCGGCAAATGGAAAGAAAATATCGCAAAAAAACGGTTTCGTTAGATTATACCGTTCAGCAGACGGAACGTATATCGGGGGGGAATGTACAGGAAGTGGAAAATCCAATTACATAACCAGTGCAGATTTTATTAATGAAAATGCACCTGTTTTCCGATGTAGCTGTCCGAGTAGACAGTTTCCATGTAAACATAGTATTGGATTACTGTATGACTATTTAGCGGGGAAAGACTTCCAAGAATGTGAAATTCCACAGGATATTTTAGATAAAAGGAAAAAGAAAGAAGTACAAAAAGAGAAAAAAGAACAGCAATCAAAAGAGCCGAAAAAGGTAAATAAAGCAGCGGCGACGAAAAAGATCAAAAAACAGTTAGAGGGTTTAGATGTTTTAGATCGTTTTATTGAAGAGGTAGCAACAAAGGGACTTGCATCTTTAAGCGGAAACGCATTAAAAACATATGAAGAATTGGCAAAACAGATGGGGGATTATTACCTGCCCGGACCACAGGTATTAATGAGGGAATTATTTTTATTAGTAAAAGAAGAGTCAGAACAGGATTCTAAAAAGGCAGTACTTCAAAAGAGTGCAATTATGTCGGGAAATATTGCAACAGATGAAATATTAGATGCACAGACCGAGCGACTAGAAGATATGTTATTGGTTATCACAAAACTTCGTGCAGTATCCAAAAAGGGAAGAGAATTTTTAAGTGCTAAATTAAAAGAAGATTCTGTAGAACCAGAAGATTCTATGATATATGAACATTTAGGTACAATCTGGCAACTTACTCAGTTAGGAGAATTAGGACTGAAAAAGGAAAATGCAAGATTAATTCAACTTAGTTTTTATGTTTATTATAATGAAGCAAAAGAGGAATATGTAGATACAGGATATTGGGCAGATTTGGACACAGGGGTAATTTCGAAAACTGAAAATTTAAGACCAAAAAAGGCAGTAAAATATGTCAAACAAGATGATACTGTTTTTGATATATTACAGATTCCAACTCTTTACTACTATCCGGGAGAATTAAATAAAAGAATTCGCTTTGAAGAATTTCAAACCGCTTCTGTAACAAAAGAAGATATTGCAAAACTTCGTTCTCTTGCAGTGCAGAAACTTCCAGAGCAATTAAAACTTGTAAAAAATCAGATAAAAAATGTACTTAGTGAATCTTCTGTTGTAGCATTAATTCCATTTGATTTTTTAGGTACTTGTGATACGAAAACGGTTTTAGTACAAGGGGATCAAAAGATCGAGTTGAAGGCAAAAAAGGGAATGGAGGATACTGTAAGAAGACTACATTCCATGTTGCCGCAGAGTGCACTTTCTGAACAGGTTTTAGTTGGAGAATATTTCCATGATCACAAGGCAGGACAATTTTGTATTATGCCTCATGCAGTTATTACTCAAAATGCAGTTTTAAGACTGTTATATTAAAATAAGGAAAAGATATGGGGATATCAGTCATACAACGACTTGCAGTCAGACTGCACCAGATTGCATTTGCAGGATCTACAATTCATATCTCAGAAGATTTTCGATTAAGGCGAGCAATACAGGAGCTCGAAAAATTAGCAACTTCCAATCTGGTTTTAACAAAAATATATGAACAGAGTAGAGCATTAATAAATGGAGATATAGCAAAGGAAGAATTGTTTGATCTGATTGCCTTAATAAACGCAGTACAAATTGTAACAACTTCGGAAATGATAGAAGGAGAGGTTATTCCTATTAAGTCCCAGATACCACAAGAGGCTGTCTTTAAAGAGGATGGTTCTTGCAGATGGCAGTATGCTTATAGTAAATTGATGCCACTGTACCGTGTTTTTACTAAAAAAGGAGCTTGGCGGGATGAGATCGTTAGAAAAGCTTACTTTAAACAAGTTTCTGAAAAAAGCGGCGTGTTACATGATATCCGTCTACAAAAACCAATTATTCAAGCAATATCAAATAAAAAATCAGACAGAGTTCCACTTATTCAGATGATCCTTTTGAGTTTAGGGGAAAAAGTAGTTCCTGCTCTAAAACAAGATTTTGATTTAGAAGGAAATCAGGAAATGGTTTGGCAGTTGGAAGTCATAGAAGCGATTGCCGGAGCAAAAGAAAATGATTTTTATTGTATGGTTGCAGAGAAAGGGAAAGATAGAGTTCGCCAGAGAGCAATTTATGCTCTGCGGCTGGATAAGAAAAATGTTTCAACCTTGCTTAAATTGGCAGAGAGCGAAAAAGATAATTTTCAATTTAGTGGATTTTCAATTTCTGGTGCACCATACAGATTGACACAGCTAAATAATGTGAAAAGGACAATATTAAGTGCTCTTGGACAGATAGAAGATGAAAGAGTAAATGCCTATTTTAAAGATTATGTTAAAGAACACAGAGAGGCAGTTGCACAATATTTGATATATAATGATTCCAAAGACATATCTGATGCCGCTGCCGAATGGATAGAAAAGTTGACAGATTTAACAAAACAGATGGAAACAAAAGTCTTGACAGAAAAACAGCAAGTCCTTGTACAAACGGCACTCGCAGATATGGTAAATAAGACTTCCCCTCGTATGTTACAGGCATTGGAAAATTTTTCTGTAGAAAATTTAGAAGATTTAAAAGAAAAAGAGCGAACACCATTTTGGTTTACTTATACAAATATATGTTATGCTTCAAATGTAGTTCGAAACGCGAAAGACCAGTTTATTTTTCAATTAGCTCATACTGCGGTTTTAACCAAAAATCAGGCATATAGAAAATTTATTCAAAATATGCTGCAAAAACAAAGGTTAGAGTATCTTCCGGCAGTATTAATCATGTCATTTATCTACGAACCAGAAAGAGCATATGAATTTGTAAAGCCATATCTGACACCAGAACATAAAAAAGAGTGCTGTAGTATGGTCTATATTGCTCTCTCTTTTCTATATTATAATTCTGCTCAACATGTATATTATTTAAAGTGTGAGCTTCCAATAGAAAGTGGTTTTCAAAGTTATGCTATGACAATTAACTCTCTAATAGGCGATAAAATAGAAGAAAAGAAAACTTTGAATCTCAGACTGGATTTACGTTTAGTAGAATTGATTTTAGATGAAAAAAAAGAATTTACAATATTAGATCGGCTGTTTGATAAAGGAAATGAAGAGCTTTTTCCTTTGTATCAAAGTCATTATAAAAAGATGGCAGACAAAGGAGAGAATTACGTATATTTGAAAGGGCTGCAAAAGTGCGGGAATACAAATTGGGAAGGAATTTTTTGTTCTTACATGAAAAATCATTCCGGGCATCTATACAGTCATATTTTAGGAATTTATATGCAGCTTCCTATTAAAATAGAGGAAAAAATAGAAGAATTAAAACAAGCTTTAAAAATAATTGAAGAGAAAAAAGCGAACAGCGAATTATATTATTATGCCTTAGATTCCTCTCTAAAGCAGGAAATAAAAGACGATATTACGAAGTTAGAAAAAAAAAATAGAATGAAAGAAAGGAAATGTTATGGGGATACCAATTATAGAAGAGTTGAAAAATCGGCTGCATCGCTCTGCAATCGCAGGAACGGTTCTTTTACAGCAGGATTTTCGTTTAAAGCGGACAGTGGAACAGTTGGAAAAGCCGGCAGCAGCCAATCCGATATTTAAAAAAATGTATGAACAGGGAATGGCATTGGTAAATGGAACAGCAAAATGTCCCCAAGAAGAATTATTAGATCTGATTGCTTTAGTAGATGCCGTACTCGTCACTACATCTGGAACAATAGAAGGAGAAGCTTTGCCATTACAGACAAAGGTAGCAGAAGAATCTCTATTAGAAGCAGATGGATCGTATAAAAAACAATATCGATATAGTGAATTAATGCCATTATATCAGGCACTCATAACCAAAGGTTCTGGACGGTATGAAGTAGTAGATCAGGCGTTTAGAGAACAAAGTGGCGTTTTAAGAGATGTCAGACTTGAGGGGTTACTGGTCGCAGGTTTAGCAGACAGTTATACAGAAATGGTATCACTTATTTTAAAGATTCTTTGCAGTTTCGGTGAAAGTATTCTTCCAGCTCTAAAGCAGGGGTTTGATTTAGATGGAAAACAAGATATGATTCGACGTCTGGACGGGATTGAAGCGATTGCTGGAGCAAAAGAAAATGATTTTTATTGTATGGTTGTAGAGAAAGGAAAAGATAAGGTTCGTCAGCGTGCGATCTATGCCTTGCGGTTAGACAAAGAAAACGTTCCAAGACTGCTTGCACTGGCAGATACAGAACGAGGAAATATCAAAAAGACTGTATTAAGTGCATTGGGACAGATAGAAGATGAAAGAGTAGATGAATATTTTAAAAAATATGCCAAAAATCACAAAGATGTCATTTCTAAATATTTGGTATTAAACGATTCAGAAGCAGTTTCGGATATGGCTGCCGAGTATATAGAAATGTTAACAGAACATATTGAGAAAAGGAAAGAGGAAGCAGATAAAAATACAGTAAAATGGGACAAAGAGGATTTTGATCTGCTGACAAAAGTGGGAGATGTTATAATAAATAAGACCTCGCCACGTATGTTAAAAGCATTAGAAGCGATATCACTTAAGGATCTGTCATGGGTAAAAAGACAGCTAGAGCAGGTAAAGGATAGTAAGGGAAACAGACTATATTATTTTTATAATTATTATAGTTATCGAACCGCTTATCCGCTTACCAAAGATTCCTTTATTATAAAATTGGCATGTACTGCTATTTTGACCGACAATTTAGAATATGAAACTTTTGTTCAAAATATGCTCGAAAAACAGGGTTTGCCTTATCTTCCAGCGGTGTTATTAATGGCGTTTCGATATCATCCAGAACAGGCATATGATTTAATAAGTCCTTATCTAAAAAGTGGAGTTTATGCAAAACTTCTTACTGCATTTCAATTTTTATATTATCATATAGAAGATCATTCTTATTATTTAATGTGTACTTTAAATATAGATGATGGATTTCATGATGATGCAGAACTTAAAATAAAGAAAAAGCTCGATTTAAAACTCGATATGCGTTTAGTTGAATTGCTTTTACAAGACGTAAAGGCAAATAGCAATGCCGTCGTTACTTTACAGAAAATTTTAAATCCAGATGACGAAAAAATGCTTGCACTCTATCGAAAGTATTTTATAGAATGGGCAAGGCAGGGAAGAGATTTTACAGATTTTGAAATGCTTATCAGGTGTAAAAATACAGACTGGAAAGGAATTTTCTGTGCTTATATGAAAAATTTAAGAAATAATTTACATGAGCATGTATTTCGGTTATATAGAGAATTAGAAATTGATGAGCAGGAGAAAATTGAGGAATTAACGGAGGCTTTACATATTATTGATACTGCCCCTAAGAAGAAAGATATCTATATTTATTCTATTGATTCTTTTAAGAAACAGATTGAAGACTATATTCAAAATTTGACATGGCAAAGAGATAGAAAATTAGCCGGCTCTACGGCAGAATGAGAGGAAGAAATGAGCGAAAATAAAGTAGAATTTCAGAGATTACCTGCGGAAGAGCAGTTCAAAGAGGAGTTAGAAGTTTTAATTTCTGCCGAAAAAGATCCGATTCCATCGGGATGGAAAATGTCTCCAAAATCGGTATTAACCTATGTTGACGGGGGAATCGTAAAGGGAAAGAAAATTACCCCAAAATATTTAGGAAACCGCAGATTAGTGGAGATTTGTATTGCAACATTAGTAACAGATCGTGCTCTGCTCTTAATTGGAGAGCCAGGAACAGCAAAGTCTTGGCTTTCTGAACATTTAGTAGCAGCAATCAATGCTGATTCCACCAAAGTAATTCAAGGAACAGCTGGAACGACAGAAGAACAGATTCGGTATTCATGGAACTATGCAATGTTGATTACACAAGGGCCTTCCAAAGAAGCGATGTTAAAAAGTCCAGTATATCATGCGATGGAAACTGGAACAATCGCAAGATTTGAAGAAATTTCCCGCTGTGCCTCAGAGGTACAAGATGCTATGATCTCTCTACTTTCAGAAAAAAGAATTTCTGTGCCAGAACTTTCTTATGAACTGCCCGCCAAAAAAGGTTTTTCTGTTATTGCTACAGCAAACACAAGAGATAAAGGTGTCAATGAAATGTCTGCCGCATTAAAACGGCGTTTTAATATTGTGGTGCTTCCAACTCCAAAGGATATTCAAACAGAAAAAGATATTGTAAAGACTCGCGTTGCACAGCTTGCAGATAACTTTGACTTAAAGGCAGAGCTTCCAAGTGAGCTTTTAGTAGAGCAAGTAGTAACAATCTTTCGTGAATTAAGAGATGGTATGACCTTAGACGGAAAACAGAAAGTAAAAACAACAAGCAGTGTATTATCTACTGCTGAGGCAATTTCTTTACTTGCAAACAGTATGGCGTTGGCGGCAAGTTTTGGAGATGGAACAATTACAGAATATGATGTTGCTGCAGCATTACAGGGGGCGATTGTAAAGGATGAAGGAAAAGATGCTGCTGCTTGGAAAGAATATTTGGAAAATGTATTAAAGAAACGGGGTGCAGAGTATCGGAAACTATATAAAGAATGTAGAGAGTTAAATTAATTAGAAAAGGGGACTAATATGATTCATTATTTTGGAATCCGGCATTTGTCACCGGCGGGAGCTTATTATGTCCGTGAGTTTTTAAATCAGATCCAACCAGAATATGTCTTAGTAGAAGGTGGCAGCGATTTAACCTCTCTATTGCCGGATCTGACCAGAGAAGATGTAATACTTCCAGCAGCAATTATGGCATACAGTGAAACGGTACCAATCCAGACACTCTTGTATCCATTTGCAGAATATTCCCCTGAATATCAGGCAATCCGCTGGGGATTTGAGAATGGAAAGATCTGCCGGCTAATCGATCTGCCCTCTTCTGTATTTTTAGCATTTCAGGAAAAAAAGGCAGAGAGACTTGCAAACTTAACTTTAAAAGAGGAAATGGCAGAAGAAGCAGGAAAAGCAGAAGAAAAAGAGGAAGAATTAACAGAAACGTTTCATGTCTATGATGAATTAGAAAAGGTAGTAGGAGAAGATCAGGAAAGCTATTGGGAGAGAAGATTTGAACATTGTTCTAACTGTGCACAGTATCGTGAGGCAGCACAAGAATATGGAAGACAACTTCGAGAGCTGTCACAAGACTCTAAATTAGAATGGGCGGAAACTCTTTTGCGGGAACGATATATGAAATATGAAATTGAACGTGCACAAAAGGAAGCAAAAAGGGATTCTGAAATTGTTGTAGTCACAGGAGCTTTTCATGTAGATGGATTAAAGACTACAGAGCCTATGACAAAAGAAGAAATAAAAATGCTTCCTTCACTACCATGTAAATCCACCCTGATGCCATACTCTTATTTTAGACTTTCCAGACGTTCTGGCTATGGTGCAGGAAATAAAGCACCGGGCTATTATGAATTGCTTTGGAATGTATTACAAGAACAGGCTATATTTCCAGATTCCTCTACTTCAGCAGCGTCAGAGTATCTATGTGCAATCGCTGACTATCAGAGAAACTATGGGCATATGGTATCTTCTGCAGAGGTCATTGAAGCAATTCGTCTTTCTAATGCACTGGCGGCAATGAAAAACAGTAGTGTGCCTGTTTTATCTGATCTGAGAGATGCTGCGATTACCTGTATGGGACATGGACATTTTTCTGAAATTTCTATGGCAACTGCTTTTGTAGAGATTGGTTCAAAGATTGGCTCTCTTCCAGATGGGGTAAGTCGTACTTTAATTCAAGAGGACTTTTATCGTCAATTAAAAGAATTAAAGTTAGAAAAATATCGGACTGCAGTTGCACAGAACTTAGAGTTAGATTTGAGAGAAAATACAAGAGTAAAAACAGAAAAAGCCGCCTTTTTAGATCTGAACCGCTCCTTTTTCTTACATAGACTTTTAGCACTTAATATTAGTTTTGTCAAACCACAAGAACGCAGACAGGATAATGCGACATGGGCAGAAAGTTTTGTACTTCAATGGACACCAGAAGCAGAAATTCAAACGATTGAAGCTGCATTAAAGGGTGATACAGTAGAACTGGCAGCGGCGGCGATACTGCAAGAAAAATTGGAACAATCAAAGACGATTGCAGAAGTAGCAGACATAATCGATCAGGCGGGATTATGTGGAATGCCAAAACTTTTATTGGCAGCAGTCAGCTATTTACAAGAGCTTTCTGTAGACTCCGTTTCTCTTCCTGAAATTGGGACAGCAGTAGAACACTTAAGTGGAGTGATTCGCTATGGAACAATTCGTCATATTGACAGTGAGCCACTAAAACCAGTCATCAGTCAGATGCTTTACCGGGCTTGTCTCATTCTTTTAGATAGCTGCCAGTGCAATAATGATGTAGTAGAAGAAATGATTCTTGCTATTGACAGATGTAATAATGCTTTTAAACAATTAGATTTTTTGGAGTCTGATAATTGGGAGAAAGAACTAGAAAGGCTTGGTGACGCGGATAATGTCAATATGCAGACCGCAGGTTTTGCAACGGCTATCTTATTAGAGAGCGGGAAAATATCACAGGAAGCGTTAGCAGTGCAGACACAGCGGAGATTATCCGTAGGAATTCCAGCAGATTTGGGAGCTGGATGGTTTGAAGGACTTGCAAAGAAGAACAGATATCTTTTAATTGCAAGTTTAAATCTTTGGAGAAATCTTTCGGACTACATTGATACACTAGACGAAGAAGAATTTCGCCGTGCATTGGTATTTTTACGTCGTGCATTTTCCGATTTTAGTTCCGGTCAAAAATGTGAAATCGGTGAAAATTTAGGAGAGATATGGGGATTAAATAAAGAAGAGATTAGTGAAGCAGTGAATCAGGAAGTGAAAAGTGAAGAAATTACAGGACTAGATGAATTTGATTTTGGAGATCTATTGTAGATCAAAAAGCGTTTAGGAGGAAAAATGCAGACGGAAAAAGAAAGAATAGAACGTTGGCGGCTGATTCTAGGTCCTAGCAGTCAGGAAACTATGCAGTCTTTAAACGGAGGGGCATTAGAACTGTCACAAGAACAAATGTTAATGGACGAGGCACTTGGGGCAATTTATGATAATACAGTAGAAGAGGAAGGCTTAGGAGCAAGTGGAAACAAATTGTCAGCAGGATTAGGTGCTTCTAGTCCTAAAATTACAAAATGGTTAGGGGATATTCGTTCTCTGTTTGATAAAGAGATTGTAACAGTCATTCAAAATGATGCGATGGAACGAAAAGGGTTAAAACAGTTGATGTTTGAACCAGAAATTTTAGAACAGTTAGAACCAGACCTTAATCTTGCCTCTACAATGCTCGTTTTAAAGGATCAGATTCCAAAGCGTTCCAAAGAGTCTGTCCGTATCTTTATTTCAAAAATTGTAGAAGAAATCAATAAAAGACTTGCAGATGATGTCAGACGGGCTGTAACGGCAGCGATTAACAAAAGAGCACATTCGCCAATTCCATCTGCAGCTTCTATGGATTTTAAAATGACCATTGAGCGAAATTTAAAAAATTACAATCCCGACGTTGGAACAATTATACCAGAACATTTTTACTTTTTTGATCATATTAATAAAAGCTGTAAGTGGACAGTCATTTTGGATATCGATCAGAGTGGTTCTATGGGAGAATCTGTAATTTATTCTTCTATTATATCGTGTATCTTGGCAAGTATGAATTCTTTAAAAACGAGAATAGTTGCCTTTGATACCAGTGTAGTGGATTTGACTGAAAAAAGTGACGATCCTGTCGATCTACTCTTTGGATTTCAATTAGGTGGTGGTACAGATATTGAAAAATCCGTTCGATACTGTCAACAGTTTATTGAAACACCATCCAAAACGATATTCTTTTTAATTTCTGATCTCTGTGAGGGCGGAAATCGTTCAGGACTTTTACACCGGCTGGAAGATATGAAGGCAAGCGGCGTTACGGTTATTTGTCTTTTGGCAATCGCAGACGGCGGAAAACCATACTATGATACCCACATTGCCGGAAAAATCGCTTCAATGGGAATTGCCTGTTTTGCCTGTACACCAGAAAAACTGCCAGAGATTTTAGAGGCAGCACTAAAGGGTGGAAGTTTAGAACATATTGTGGAACAGAAAAATCTGTAATAAAATAGAAAAATATACTCCCTGTTGAGCAGACAAGTGAGATAAAAAAACTTGTTTAACAGGGAGTTTTATTATATCAGATGTGCAAAAAGGATTACTAACATTCTATAATTTGCAGATCCCAAGGTTCTATTTCCAAAGATGTTCCTGTAGATACTTTGTTTTGTGTTAACAGGTTGATCCCCTCTTTATGTGGATACACAACTGTTTGTTTTTTCCAAGAATAGTTGAGATAGTATCGAACTGTCTTTCCAAAGTCATTGACTCCCTTCCGAATAATAACTGGAAATTGGGCATCTTCTCTTTCTTTTAAAAGATTTGTATTTTCAAGCAGATGAAATAAGATCTGCTCTAAAATAGTATTAGAAGTCATACAGCCTACATATACTGCATACCCTTTTCCATACGTGTTGCCTGTAACAGCAGCATAATTTTTCCATGCAGGATGTGCATAGGAAGCTAAAACCTGCGCAGTAGTTGGAATTAAAAGTTCCATAAACTCCTGTACCATTTCTTCTTGTTGTGTTCCTGCAAATAGTTTGGAATGAAGCCGTACTTGTTGTGGGTAAGTAAATTGCTGATAGGAAACTCCAAGGCATTCACTTAATATGGAAGGCTGAATATTAGGATATACTTTCAGGTATTCATCTGTAAATGCTGTTTTAAAAGTCGCAAGTAAATGTCCGCCTGCTTTTACATAGTTATTAAGCCGATGCAGTAGTTCAGCCGGTGCAGCATAGAGTGCGGGAACAGCGATAAATTCATAAGATGAAAAATCTTTTGTATCTGGACTTACTATATCACATTCAATATTCCAGCGATACAGACAATTATAAATCCAGCGTACGACATCATTATACTCTAAAGAGCCATTGATTTGAAACCACTGTAGACCTGTTAGAGCTTCATTGCTGACTAAAATAGCTGCTTTATTTTTCTTTTTTAAATTCACAAGATGGCTGTCAATCTGTTTCCACTCTGCTCCGAATTTTTTGATTTCTTCATAAACTGCATTTTCCTGCAAGTCATGGCTTAAGATACCTTTCCAGTATGTTTCACAGCCATTATGAAGAGAATGCCAGTGCCAATACATAACACTGTTTGCACCAGAAGCAAGATGACTGTATGCCTGTAGACGAAGCTGGTTAGGATAAGGAGTCCACTCTGGAAATCCCTGTGCCTGTGTTTCTATTAGTAAATAATTTTCATGTTTTAGGGAGCGGATTAGATCTCCTCCAAATGCAATTTCTTCTCCTGTCAGATGTTCTTGAGTTGGATGATAAATATCTACCCCTGCAATGTCTAAACATGCTGACGCATGAAAATGATTGACATCTGGCTGAATACCATACGATCCCTGTTTCCAGCCAAGATCAAAATTATTAGTAATAAATTGATCTTGACGTTTGTATTCTCTGACAATACTTGCCTGCCATTTTAAGAATTCATCAACTAAATTACGCTGAAACCTTTGGAATTCTGCTCCAAGACTTCCATTAATTGTGCCGCGAACATCGGGAAAGTCCTCCCAAGCATTGATTCGGTTGCTCCAGTAATCTAATCCAAATGCACGATTCATTGCTTCTAAATCGTCATGAAATTCATTGCGAAGATATTTTATAAATCTCTTTTGAACATTTTCCCCAGCAGTACCATAATATTTTGTTTCATTATCAATCTGAAAACCGATCACGCATTTTCGAGAGGCTGTTTTTTCCATCAATTTTCGAATGATTCGTTCTGCAAAGAAAAGATAGACAGGATGGGTAATGTCCATAATCTGACGAGCACCGTAAAGTCTGCGTCCTTGATTTGTCTTTGCTAAAACATCTGGATAGGATTTTACCATCCAAGCAGGCACAGCGTAAGTCGGTGTTCCAATCAGGACAGAAATTTCTGCCTCTTCCATAGCATCTAAAACACGTTCTACATGAGAAAAATCAAAAATACCTTCCTGCGGTTCATAGGTGCTCCAAGTGGATTCTGCAATTCGGACAGTATTAATTCCTGCGGCTTTCATCATTTCAATATCCTGTTTTAGCCTGTCATATGGCATATATTCGTCATAATATGCAGTTCCTAAAAGTAAATGCTTCATAAAATTCTCCATTCCAAATTTAGTTGTTTTTTGTTTCCAGAAAAATAGTACTATCAAACAAGTTCTGGATTTCTTCGCTGACAGAGTGGCTGATGACAATAACAGTAATTGGAAGAGAACATAAATAACGCATTACTTTTTTGCTGTTTTCAAAATCTAAGGCAGCGGTTGGTTCATCTACAATTAAGATACGGGGCAGAGTAACGGTTGCTCGTGCCAGACAAACTCTTGCTCTTTGACCTCCTGAAATACCATTGTCATCGTTGACTACTTTATCTATATCTAACTGATCGATTCCTAAACAGTTCATAAGAGATTTTATCTTATTTTTATCTAAATTTCTATAGAGAAGAATATTATTTAAGATAGAATCATCAAAAAGATATACTTTTTGATCTACATAAGTCATAATCTGAAAAAGCAACTCTTCAGAAAGTGATGCTATATTTATATTGTTTAGTGTAATACAACCACTGTCTGGCTGTAATTCTCCTGTGAGTAATTTGGCAAGTGTTGTTTTTCCTGCACCACTTTCTCCGCGGATTAAATATTTTTTTCCATGTTCAAACTGATATGTAAAATGATTAAATAATTTAGTTTCTGTTTCTGGATATTGATATTCAATTTGATCAACAGTTAATACTATTTCAGATAAATTTTTAAAGGATTCGTCTGCTTTAGAGGACTTTTGTTTTAAGATTATTTCCTGATTTAATTCTTGTATAACTGGTTTACAGGAATTAATTTGGTTTTTGCTCTCTGCAATACTGACAATTGGTCCTACAACATTGTTCATTAGTTGAATAACGCCCATAACACCACCAACACCCATAGCTCCAGTAAAAGTTAAGATGCCTCCAACTAAAAAAAGACTCATGATAGCTAGATTTCCTACTGTACCGGTTGCAACTCTAGAATTCCAGTTTGCAACTTTATTGTGATATCTGGTCTGCTCAAAAATATGGTTCATAGTACTATGGTTTTCACAGAATTTCTGTGCTGCTCCATATTTTATAATTTCGAGACGACCTTGAAGTGTATTCGTTACATAATTCATATATTTCGTACTGCCATCAGAATAAGTCTTTGCTGCCTTTTGTACATATTTACTAAAAAGGGAAGGTGTAAACATAGGTAATACAGAAACGAAAACAGCAACCAATAACATAACCCAATTAATAGAGATAATAGCAATACAGCAGGATAAAAATAATAAAGTATTGTTATAAATATACCATTGGTTTACGTAACGATCACTGAATAATAGATCAATTTTGTTAGAAAATTTAGAGATATCTATATCGGTACTGCGATTTTTCTTTAATTCATTTTGATATACTTTATTTTTTAGAGTTTCTAATTTTTCACAAATATCTTTAAATGCACAAGCCCAGCCTACCATTCCACAAAGCATATCTATGACTAATGCTAAAATAGCAATTAAGATATTTTGAATAAATACTGATTTATCTGCAGCTGAGATGCTGTCTACGATTTTGCCGAGGTATACTCCGAATATTGCATTCATAGACGCAGATAATAGTAGAAATACTGCTGCTCCCAATTTTGTAATTAATTTAAAATTTTTCAAAATTTTAACCTGCCTTTTTCTATAATATATATTATTTCTAAAAAAATATAACAAATAAATCTAAATATGTCAATATATAAACTCTCTGTTCTCAGGACAAACGTATAAATAAAGATTTTATAAAGAAAATGTCGAAACAACTAAGCGACGCAGAAAAACCAAAAAAGCAACGGATTTTGAATCGTTGCTTTTACATGTTCCATAAAAATCTATTCCTATGTTTGCCCTGAAAAGTTACTTAATAATACTTGCATTAAATAATTAAAGAGTATATAATTATTATATGAATTATAAATCAAACAACACTATAGTCTATTTCTGCAGGTAGCAAGAATTTCACGTCTAAGGGCAAGAGTACTAAAAATGTTTGATTTTAGATTATAAGGGAAATCAATAAAAAAGGAGAATGGATATGTTAAAGAAAGTACATTCGAGGATCAGTGTTGCTATGATTATTATTTGTGTTTTAGTTGTAGCATTACAGGGCGGTTTAATACTTATAAATATGAATTCGGTACTTGATTCTGAATTAGAAGAACTCGTAAGTTCAACCGCTAGAGAAAATACTAATTTAATTGAACAAAAGATTTTAAAATCTCAATTAATTGCAGATAACATTATCAGTATGATAGAAGGTGTTATTGATCCAGATGCTCTCTCTAGTCGTGCCGCAGAATATGAGGCGACACTTTCTCCTATTATTGAGCAGATTTTAAATAATAATATTGATACAGCGATGGGAGCCTATCTGATTTTAGATCCTTCTAAGGCTGTTCCCGTTGGAAACCGTACAGAAGTTTATGGAGTTTATTACGAGGATGTAGATAATTCTGGAAAAGTACAGCCAAAAGAAAAGTATGATGTGGAACTTTTTTATAAAGAGAATGAAAGGGTTTCTTGGTACTATGACTGCATATCAGAAAAAGATGGAGTCTGGTTTGAACCTTATATTTCAGAACATAACAATATAGAAATGCTTTCCTATACAAAGCCAATCTATATTCAGGATACCTATATTGGTATGTTGAGTATTGATTTGAATTTTAATAATTTTAAAACCTTTGTAAATCAGATCGAATTAATTAATGACGGATATATTTTTATAGTAAATGAGAACTTCCATTATATTGTACATAAAACTTTAACTGCCGAAGATAATATGACAACAATAGAGAACGGACAATATAAAGAGCTGACAAATGAAATGCTTTCCAAACATTCTGCAACCGGAGAGTATAAGATAGATGGGAAGGAAAGACATATTTCCTTTGTAAGACTGTCAAATGATTGGATAGTCTGTTGTGTGATTGGACAGGAGTCTATGGAAACAGCATTAAATAATTTAATTCGACTGATTGTGTTTGTTGAACTTTTGGCAGTTTTATTTTCTGTTTTGGGTGCTAGAATTTCTTGTGCATCGATTGGAAAGTCAATCACTCACGTTACAAATGCCTTAAATCAGCTCTCAGGATTAGATTTAACATTAGAAGATAAAAAGAAGCAATATGAAGAAAAGTTTACTAAGAAAAATGAACTGGGTGTTATGATTACTTCTATGAAGAGTTTAAGACAGCAACTTATGTCTATTATTTTAAAGCTGAAAATGCAGGCAAAAAGTACTCTCACAGATGCAGGTGTATTGGATACTTCGATTACTACGAGTTCTATAGCAATGAATGATATTAATGAAGTTATGAATGAGGTAAATTCTGCTTCTAATCTACAGACAAATGCAGCCCAAAAAAGTTCGGAATCTCTTAATTCATTAGCAAGTAAGATTGAAGATTCGATTGTACAGACACAAAATGTAAATGATTATCTAAATAAAACGCAGATGCAGAATGAAAAGAATTTGCAGGAGATGGATAATTTATCGAGTAGATTTCAGGTTACACAAAAGAGTACAAAAGAAGTGGGAGATAATATCCGTATCCTATCGAAGCGTTCACAAGATATTGGAAAGATTTTAACAACGATTGAATCGATTGCAAGTCAGACAAATTTACTAGCACTCAATGCAAGCATTGAAGCGGCAAGAGCAGGAGAGCAGGGAAGGGGCTTTGTTGTAGTTGCCAATGAAATTAAACAGTTGGCAGAGGAAACTTCCAAAGCGACAGAAGAGATTAATTATATTATAAAGGAAATTTGTGATAATATTTCTTTTACCGAAAAGAGTGTGAAAGAAGGGGAAGAGGCGATAGAAAAATCTTCTGAGGCAATGCAGACGACAAAGACTTCATTCCAAGCTATCGCAAAAGACATTGAAAATATGGTCAGTGTAACAAAAGAATTGATTTCTAATATTAATAAGATCAATGAAGATAAAGAAGATGTGGTAGAAGCTATGGATCAGATCTTATTGAGTTCAGATACCACTGGTCAGGAGATCAAAAAGGTAATGGTAACGATTGAGGATGAAGTAAGGGGCATTGAAAAGATGAAAGAGATCAGTGTCCGCTTAAAAGATTTGTCAGAAGGGTTAGATTTTGTGACAGGTTCATTTAAAACAGAATAAAAACAGATTACTGAATTTGAAAGATAATAAACATAATGAAACGAATCTTAAATTTTGCTGAATTTCGAATTTATTAAAGATTTGTTCACGATTATATGATATAATGAGGAAGATTAGAAAGGAGGAAGTATTTAAAAGTTTGATAAATTTAAGAAGGTGAAAATAGTGGAAGTACCAAAATTTTACGATGAGCAGAAAGAATGGGCAAGAGCATTATTGCTTTATGATTCTGTTTTAAAGGAAATTAATACTAAGTTAGAAATATTAAATAACGAATTTAAGATGACACACCAGTATAACCCGATTGAGCATATTATATCTAGGATTAAATCTCCACAAAGTATTGCAAAAAAGATCAGACATCAAGGTCGGGAGTTGACTGTTGAAAATATTATAAAATATATTAATGATGTTGCAGGAATCCGTATCATTTGTTCTTTTACTTCTGATATTTACCGGATCGCTGATTTAATTACACAACAAAGCGATGTTAAGGTATTAAAAATAAAGGATTATATTATGAATCCAAAGCCAAATGGATATATGAGTTACCATATGATTGTTTCTGTACCAATCTTTCTTTCAGGAGAGGTAGTTGAAACGAAGGCTGAAATTCAAATTAGAACAATTGCAATGGACTTTTGGGCGAGCTTAGAACATAAGATGTATTATAAATTTGAGGGAAACGCACCTGAAAATATTCGCAAAGAGTTAAAGGAATGTGCAGATATTGTAACATATTTGGATCATAAAATGCTTTCTCTCAATGAACAGATTAAAAATTATAAAAGAGAGTATCAAGGCGAGGAAGAAACAGATGTAGTTACAGAAACTTCTGTTTTATTAAAGGATTCTTATGGGACAGTAATAGAGGAAGATAATTTGACAAAAGCAACAGTAAATACTTCTAAGATGCTTGAAGTTCAAGATATGTTAAGTGCCCTTCAAGAAAAAGCAATTCGGGATAATATTCGTAAAGAGGAAGAGGTCGCTGTTGCAAAACAAAAGAACCAGACAAAAGAATCAAAGAGTTCAGGAGCAAGATCATGGTTTCAAACCTCATTTTTTTCATGGGATAAAAAGAAGTCACAAGAAAATTTAAAAAATGCTTGACAAGCAGTAGACGACATTGTAAACTAATGGTGCAAGAAAAGGGAGTAGCTCACATCTTCGGATGTTGAATGGTGTCGTCAGTACGATTACAGATGTAATCCGTATCATTCAGAAAGTAGCAAGACTTTTGTTGTAAAGAAGGAGGAATTCTTTCTTTATAACAAAAGTCTTTTTTTGTATAAAATTTTTACACGATTTATTTTATACAAAAAGGAAATACTTTACCAAAGGAAGGTAAAAACCAACTACAATTACAAGGGAAGAAAGAGGAGGAAAGAATATGGAGTATATATTTCTGATTGCAGGATTTATTTTGTTAATTAAGGGAGCAGATCTCTTTGTAGACGGAGCAAGTGCAGTTGCAAAAAAGTTAAGAGTTCCCTCGGTTATTATTGGATTGACAATTGTGGCGTTTGGAACAAGTGCTCCTGAGGCAGCAGTCAGCATTACCGCAGCAATAGAGGGAAATAATGGAATTGCAGTTGGAAATATTGTCGGTTCTAATCTATTTAATCTTTTAGTAGTAGTTGGAATATCTGCTATTCTTGGATCCGTTCCAGTAGAAAGAGATATGTTATATCGAGATTATCCATTTTCTATTATAGCAGCGATTGTATTATTTGTTATGAGTTTTGATACAAAACTGGGAAATTCTAATGAGATGGTGCTATCTAAGGGAGATGGCTTCATTCTTCTCGTATTTTTTGTTATTTTTATGTATACTACAATAGGTAGTGCACTAAAATCCAGAAAGTCAGTAGAGCCACAGGTAGAACAAAAAGAAGAAAAGTCAGTTCTTGCCTGTATTCTTTTGACTGTAATAGGTATTGCAGGAATTATTATTGGAGGGGATTTAACAGTAAATTCTGCTTCAGAAATTGCAAAGACATTTGGCATGAGTGATACATTGATAGGATTAACCATTGTAGCAGTAGGAACTTCTTTACCAGAGTTAGTAACATCGATTGTAGCAACAAAAAAAGGAGAAAACGATCTGGCTCTTGGAAATGTAGTAGGTTCTAACCTATTTAATATCTTTTTTATTCTTGGTTCTTCTGCGGCAATTCATAGTATTACGTTGTCAATGAATGTTATTTATGATATGGTTATGTTGATTGCTATTAACTTAATTGTATTTATATTTGTCTTTAAATCAAAGAAGGTCAGTCGACCACTTGGATTTTTTATGGTGGCTGCCTATACTGCATATATGATCTATGCGATTATACGATAAAAAAAGCTTCTGCAAAATAGACTTTAGTTGTCAAATTTTGCAGAAGCTTTATAATTAGTTTCTACTACTGATCTAATTTGATATTTTTTAATAAAGCACCAAGTCCTGTAGTAGCATTTCCTCCGCTCTTATATTCTGTAGGAATTTCGGAAATATCTTCTACTACCTTTTCCTGTTGTTCTTTTGCCTCTTTCATACTCAAAGAAATTTTTCCGTCTTTTACACCAATAATCTTTACAGTAACATTATCTCCTTCTTTGATCACTTCATTTGGAGATTTAATCCGCTTTCCACAAATTTGAGAAATATGAACCAGTCCACTGACTCCGTTTCCAATATTGACAAATGCTCCAAATGGCATAATCTTTTCTACTATTCCAGTAGTAATTAGACCAATCTGCATCTGGCTGATTTTTGTTTTCTTTTCTTCTTCTGCTTTATCTCGTAAAACATCTCTTGCAGAAAGAATAAGTTTTTTCTTTTCAGATTCTACAGTAACAACGATAACATCAAGCTCTTTTCCTACAAAACTGTTTAGATCTTCCACATAGTCTAAGGCAAGTTTAGAAGCTGGAATAAAGGCACGGATACCATTTAGATAGGTTATAACACCTGCTTTTACTGCCTCAGCAACTTTCACAGAAACAACTTTACGATTGTCCATCATTTCTTTTAGGGCATCCCATGCAAGAATATCATCTGCTTTTTTTCTGGAGAGTAAAATGTTTCCATCTTTATCTTCACCGATCACAGTAGCAGAGATTTCTTCACCAATTGTAATATCTGCTTTAATGGAAAAGCGAGGATCATTACTTAATTCTTCTAATTTAATAATCCCCTCTGCAAAATAATCTAAATCGATAGTCACTTCCGTATCACTAATTCCTATAACTGTTCCCTTTACAATATCTCCTTCTTTTAATTTTTTAAAGGAGCGATTAATCTCTGATTCGAATTCAGCCATAGAAGGAATTGGTTCAGATACGGTACTTATTTCCTCTAAATCTGGTTTTTGATTTGATTCATTCATAACAATGCCTCTTTTCTCTCGATTATAGTTCTTATTTATATCCTGCTAAATACTTTGATGCAGAAACTGTTTCTATTATAGAGGATTCTGAAAAAAACTGCAAGTCCTGAATACTGCGGTTATGATCGTAGTGATTACAAAAAAATCATATCATTATACTATTAATTTTTATACATTGATCAAAATATCGTTTAGCTTCTGTAGAGTTTAAAGAAAATCTTCGTTCTAGTTTTCCAAGAATCTGTATCTCTGTTTTTCCATCCTCTAAATTATCTAAAATCAAGGCTTTAATTCCTTCTTCTCTACCTTCTTCCTTTCCCTGTTGTTTTGCCTCTTTCATCAACTGGTTATAATCTCGAATGGCTTTCTCTCTTGCTTCATATTCCAAACGTTTCTCCCTATCCTGACTAATCACTTGTAACTGCTTATATGCACTTTGAATATAAGAATCCTGCTTTGCTATCACATCGAATTCCTCCTTTCTCTCTGCATCTAAAAATTTTGCCCATAATAACAACACATTATTGTTTTCTTCTATGGTTTGTGGAAGTTTTGGCAGTTCGATGACATGAAACTCCATCTTGTCAGTATAAAGGGGTATGACGGGTATCTTCTCTTAAATGGAAGCAGGAATAGAATGATTCGGTATCTGAAAGTAGTTTAAAGTCTAAAATACTAATACTCACACATTTCTTAAAAGCATCATAGTCTTGTCCTGCTTGAATTTGTTCTACGTACATCTTGGATAGATAGAATAAAGAACGGTCTGCCCATACTCTTAATTCAGATAGTTGGATTTCAATGTCAATTTCGGTTTGGTTGTTTAAGAGAACTCGAACATCTAGGATACCTTGTTTATCGTTTTCGTGTTCTTTTCTAAGATTTGTGTTCAAGATTCTGGTTTCTTTAATGTCTTTTGGATTTAGTTTTAGTACAGCAGAAAGAAATCCGATACGTACTTGTTCTTCTGCCATAATTTCTTTAAAAGCAAAATCAATCTTTGGTTTCATTAAAAATTCTTTTTCCATCACTTTTTATCTCTTTTCTTTCTCAAGAATCTATAATTTTATAATAACATAAGCAAAAGTTTTGGTAAAGTAAATTGTAATAGAAACCTCCAAAATCTAGGACAAGTCAATTTCACTTTGACAAACAGAATAATTCGTGTTATACTTGAAATCAACTTTATAGAAAAAGGCATAGAAGAGAAGAGTAGGCAGTGAAAACATCACAGAGAGAACCGAAAGGAATTAACCTTTGCTGAAATCGGATCATGAGAGAAGCTGCTGAACATGGTCTTGGAGCTGCATGGCTGAACGAAATTATTTAGGTCATGACGGAGAGCAGCCGTTATCTGCAACACTGTGAAGGCAGTTGAGTAGAGTTAAAGTGGTATTGCGAGAGATCTCGTCTTTAATAGACGAGTTCTTTTTTTTACCACAAAAATGAAAAGAAAGAGAGGAAATGAAATGTCTAAGAATTGCAAAAAGCCATATTATATTACTACCGCGATTGCTTATACCTCTGGAAAGCCACATATCGGGAATACCTATGAAATTGTACTGGCAGACAGTATTGCAAGATTTAAAAGGTTAGAGGGATATGAGGTTTTTTTTCAGACTGGAACAGACGAACATGGTCAAAAGATTGAATTAAAGGCAGCAGAAGCTAATATTACTCCAAAGGAATATGTAGATCGTGTAGCAGAACAGATTAAATCTATTTGGGATCTGATGAATACCTCTTATGATAAGTTTATTCGAACTACAGATCCCGATCATGAAAAACAGGTACAAAAGATTTTTAAACGACTGTATGAACAAGGAGATATTTATAAGGGCTATTATGAGGGAATGTATTGTACACCTTGTGAATCCTTTTTTACTTCCTCTCAATTAGTCGATGGTAAATGTCCAGACTGCGGAAGAGAGTGTGTACCAGCTAAAGAAGAGGCATATTTCTTTAAAATGAGTAAATATGCACAAAAACTGATTGATCATATCAATACACATCCTGAATTTATTCAGCCAGAATCAAGAAAAAATGAAATGATGAACAACTTTTTGTTGCCGGGACTTCAGGATTTATGTGTATCTCGTACTTCATTTCAGTGGGGAATTCCTGTAGATTTTGATGAAAAACATGTAATCTATGTTTGGATTGATGCTTTAAGTAATTATATTACTGGTATTGGATATGACTGTGATAGTAATTCCACTGAACAGTTTAAAACGTTTTGGCCTGCCGATTTACACTTGATCGGAAAGGATATTTTAAGATTTCACACGATTTACTGGCCAATTATGTTAATGGCATTAGATTTGCCGCTTCCAAAACAGATTTTTGGGCATCCATGGCTGCTTCAGACAGACAGTTCTTCGAAGGAAGCAGAGGGAGTAAAGATGAGTAAATCCCGCGGCAATGTGATTTATGCAGATAAATTGGTAGAATTATTTGGTGTGGATGCTGTACGATATTTTGTACTACATGAAATGCCATTTGAAAATGATGGTATTATTAGCTGGGAGCTTATGACAGAACGGTTTAACTCCGATCTTGCAAATACTTTGGGGAATCTTGTAAAGAGAACAATTTCCATGTCAAATCAATATTTTGGTGGAATTGTAGAACAGACAGGAGTTAAAGAAGAAATAGATGAGGAATTGATTTTAATAGCAGAGCAGGCGGCACAAAGGGCAGTAGAAAAAATAGAACAGCTTAAAGTTGCCGATGCAATTACAGAAATTTTTGCTCTGTTTAAAAGATGCAATAAGTATATTGATGAAACAATGCCTTGGAAGCTTGCGAAAGAAGAGAGTTTAAGACCTCGTCTTGCACAGGTACTTTATAATCTGACAGAGGGAATTTGTATTGGAGCTTCTTTACTTGCTCCATTTATGCCAGAAACTTCTGAAAAAATTTTATCACAGATGAATAGTAAAGCACGAACAGTAGACGAACTTCATGAATTCGGAAAATTTGTATCTGGAACAAAAGTGGCAGAAAATCTAGAGGCTTTATTTATTCGCTTAGATCCAAAAAAGATATTAGAACAGGTAAAGGAAAAGAGTGAGGAAAAAATAAAAGAAAAAATAGAAGAGCAGAAAGAAACAGAAACTAATTTGGAACGAAAGCCTGAAATAACATATGAAGATTTTTCAAAACTTCAATTTCAGGTCGGAGAGATTATTGCCTGTGAAGAGGTGAAAAAGTCAAAGAAATTACTTTGCTCTAAAGTAAAGATTGGCTCGGAAGTAAAACAGATTGTATCTGGAATTAAGGCATGGTATAAACCAGAAGATATGGTTGGAAAGAAAGTGATGGTACTTGTAAATTTAAAACCTGCAACGCTTGCGGGGGTTGTTTCTGAGGGGATGTTATTATGTGCAGAAGATGAAAACGGAAAACTTGCCTTAATGACACCAGAAAATGATATGCCGTCTGGAGCAGAGATCTGTTAGAAATTACAATAATAGTATTTAGTAAAAGAACCGCACGGATTTATTCCGTCGGTTCTTTTGTTGATCCACGTTTAATAAATTTGGCACGTAAAAGCAGCTTGCTGATAGTGATGTTATGAACTAGACCATCTAACAGCAAAAAGGCACTTCTTCCAAGATCGACTCGATCTTGACGAATTGTAGTCAAAGGGGGACTCAGTTGTTTTGCAATTGGAAGATCGTCGTAACCGATTACGCTGACATCTTCAGGAACTCGAATACCTCGTTTGATAAGTTCTGTAATTACACCAGAGGCGATCAGATCGCTGGCACAAATAATAGAGGTTGCACCGTGTTCAAGAAATCCAGGGACATGATATTTTGCACAATCAGGCACGTAATAGCCATACTCCATCAATTTTTCATCAGGAGTTAGCCCATTTTCTGTCATACTTTGAAGAAAAGCTTGTAGACGTTCTTCAGAAACCATAGAATTTTTTGAGCCATTTAAAAATGCAATTTTTTTGTGCCCAAGCTCTACTAAATGTTTTACCGAAAGAGAAATTCCTTCAAAACTATCTGTTCCAACATAACCTACATGAGGGTTACCAGCGATATAATTGTCTAATAAAACAGTAGGAACAGTTGTTTTATTTAATTGTTTAATCCAATCATCATGGAGAGAAAAACCGAGCAGAAATGCTCCACAGAATCCATTCTTTAACATATAAGTGTCATATTTTTCAGCAGTCTGCATATTTAGATTTGAGGGAATCACTGAAACCTCCCAATTCCTTCTAGCAGCATATATTTTGAATCCCATAACAATTTCATAACCGAATTGATCGATATTTTCATAATCCATGTTTTCGATTAAAATACAAACCTTACGATTTCCCTTTGAACGTATCTTTTTTGACGCATATCCCATTTCAACTGCTGTGTCCAGAACAAGCTGCCTCATTTCAGCACTAATATCACTTGCTCCATTTAAACCCTTTGATACAGTGCTTACAGCAACTCCTAGTCGTTGTGCAATATCTTTAATTGTTGCCATAAGGCCCTCCCAAGAATGTAATCTCATTGTTCTAGTATAATCCTAAAACAATAGATTTTCAACGTTTGTTTTTAATTTCATTTTACAATATGATGCAGAATTTTTAGTGATTTTTTCTTATGTTTTTGTGATATTCAACAAAACAATTGGAAACAATATTATATATGGAGATAAAATTACACAATTAGTTTCAAAAGAGGTATTGACATTAGTCGTATAATATGCTATTATCAACTTAACAGTTCGAAAGTTTTCGAAAATAACTAAGGAAGTGGCTCGTGATGAAGAAAAAATCAAAACAACTCAATAGAGGGGCAGGAATTTTAATGCCAGTCAGTAGCCTTCCGGGAAATTATGGAATAGGCACATTAGGACGTCATGCGTATGAATTTGTGGATTTTGTAAAAAAGAATGGATTTAGTTATTGGCAAGTACTTCCGATTGGACCTACCAGTTTTGGGGATAGTCCTTATCAATCCTTTTCCGCTTTTGCAGGTAATCCGTATTTTATTGATTTGGATACCTTAGTACAAGAAGGGCTTTTAACGAATCAGGAGATAGAAGCTTATGATTGGGGTGAAGTGGAAAATGATATTGATTATGCAGTAATTTATCATAATCGCTTTAAGGTATTAAGAAAAGCGTTTGAACGAAGTACACATAAAGATACAAAAAAATATCAAACCTTTTTACTGAATACAAAGTATTGGCTTGAAGATTATAGTTTGTATATGTCTATCAAAGGAACTTTTGAAAATAAGTCTTGGCAAGAGTGGGAAGAAGAAATCCGTTTTCATCGCCCAGAAAGAGTAAAAGAATATCAAGAAAAGTTGGCAGATGAAATTGAATTTTGGAAATTTTGTCAGTTTAAGTTTAGAGAACAGTGGATGAGACTAAAGACATATGCAAATGAACAGGGAATTAAAATTATTGGGGATATTCCCCTTTATGTTGCTATGGATAGTTCAGATGTGTGGGTACACAGTGAGTATTTTCAACTGGATATCAATCGAGAGGAAGTAAATATTGCAGGAGTACCACCAGATATTTTTTCTGCTACCGGACAGCGTTGGGGCAATCCAATCTATGACTGGGAAGCAATCGAAAAGAGTGATTTTGTTTGGTGGAAAGAACGCATGAGGGCAAATGCTGAATTTTATGATATTATTCGAATTGACCATTTTATTGGAATTGTAAATTATTGGTCGATACCAGCAGAATGTCCAACTGCAGTTGGTGGTGAGTGGAAAAAAGGACCCGGAGAGAAACTGACAAAGATAATTTCAGACTCGATTGGAGATTCTGGAATTATTGCAGAAGATCTTGGAGTGCTGACAAAGCCTGTTATAGACTTAATCCAAAAGACTGGATTTCCAGGAATGAAGATTATTCAGTTTGGTTTAGATGGACCAGAAGATAGTCCTTATCTTCCAAGTAATTACAGTTCTAATAATATCATTGCATATATTGGAACTCATGATAATGAAACGTTAGTAGGTTATTTAAATGGCAGAACAAAAAAACAAAAGAAGTTTATCAGAGATTACTATGGAGTGAAAAAGACAAAGGAATTACCAGATAGTGTTATTCGGAGCCTATTTTCTTGTATCGCAAATGTTGTTATTATACAGATGCAGGATTTGCTCAAATTGGATAATTTGGCAAGAACAAATTTTCCGTCTACTGTTGGATGTAATTGGAGATGGAGAATGACAGACAGTCAATATGAACAGATTGATACAACATATTACTGGAATTTATGCAAAATTTATGATAGACTGGGGTGTCACAAAGAAAAAACAAAAAAGAAATAGGAGAAAGTCAAATGAACAATTTTAAGTCAAATGTAAGTACAATATTAGAATTGAACTATGGAAAATCCATAAAAGATGCCTCTACTATTGAATTGTATCATGCAGTTTCTAAGGCAGCTATGGCAGAGATTGATTCGGATTTTTCTAAAAATGCACTAGAGAGCAAGCAGAAAAAAGTTTGTTATCTGTCAGCAGAATTTTTAATTGGTCGTATGGTGTATAACAACTTACTTAGTCTGGGGCTGTTTAACCAATTCACAGAATTAATGAGTGAAAATGGAATTGATATCCGAGTATTTGAAGAAGTAGAGGATGCTGCTCTTGGCAATGGAGGATTAGGAAGACTTGCCGCTTGCTTTTTAGACTCTGGAGCAACGATTGGAATTACTCTTAATGGATATGGAATTCGCTATAAGTTTGGTCTGTTTAAACAATATTTTGAGAACGGATTTCAAAGAGAAACTGCAGATGACTGGACTGCATGGGGAGATCCTTGGAGTGTACGAAGACAGGAAGAACGAGTTCAAATCGATTTTAAAGGTCAATCTGTTTATGCAGTTCCATATGACTGTCCAGTAATAGGATATGGCGGTTCTAAAATTAATGTTTTACGTCTATGGCAAGCAGAACCATTAATCCATTTTAATTTTGAACTTTTTAATGATCAACAGTATGATAAAGCAGCAAAAGATAGAATAAATGCAGATGCTATCTGTAGTGTGCTTTATCCAAATGATACAACAGATGCAGGTAAAAAGCTTCGTTTAAAACAGCAGTATTTCTTTGCGAGTGCAACGATTCAGGATATTATCCGTACCTACAAAAAAAGACATGGAAATGATTTTAATTATTTTTCTGGCGAATATGCAGTTCAGTTAAATGACACACATCCTGTAGTTGCAATTCCAGAATTTATTCGTCTTATGATGGAAAATGAAGGAATGACCTTTGCAAGAGCATTAAAGATTGCAAAAGAAACCTTTGCCTATACAAATCATACAATTATGGCAGAAGCATTAGAAAAATGGGGAATTAATCTTTTTAAGGCAGTAATTCCAAATGTTTACAAGTATATAGTTATGATACAAAAGGCAATGGTAAAGGAATTAAAGGGATTAGGCAAAGTAAAAGAAGAGGAATTAAAACAATACAATATTATTGATAATGGTCTGATTCATATGGCAAGACTTGCAATCTATGCAAGTCATTCTACAAATGGTGTAGCACAGCTTCATACAGAAATTTTAAAGAATGACGCATTAAAAGAGTGGTATCAAGTATATCCTGAACGGTTTAATAATAAGACAAATGGAATTACACAGCGCAGATGGCTTGCCCTTTCTAATATGGAACTGGCAGGATTTATTACAGATAAAATTGGAAATAGCTGGATTACAAATTTAGATAACTTGAAAAATTTAGAGAAATATCAAGATGATAATACAATATTAAAACAATTTGATGATATTAAAAAGATTAAAAAACAGCAGTTAGCAGATTATATTTTACAGCAGGAAGGTATAACAATCAATCCAGATTTTATTTTTGATATTCAGGTAAAAAGACTGCATGAATATAAAAGACAACTTTTAAATGCTTTCTCCATTTTAGACATTTATTTTGGTCTAAAGGACGGAAGAATCAAAGAGTTCAATCCAACCGTATTTATTTTTGGTGCAAAAGCAGCACCAGGATATTTAAGGGCAAAAGCAATTATTAAATTTATCAATGAAATTGCAAAACTAATTGAATCTGATGAAGAAGTAAAAGATAAATTAAAGGTAGTTTTTGTACACAATTACAATGTTTCTTATGCAGAAAAATTGATGCCAGCAGCCGATGTTTCTGAACAAATTTCTACCGCAGGAACAGAAGCTTCTGGAACAGGCAATATGAAGTTTATGTTAAATGGTGCAGTTACCCTTGGAACTTATGATGGTGCAAATGTAGAAATTGTTGCCGAGGCAGGAGAAGAGAATAATTATATTTTTGGTGCAAGGGTAGAAGAAATTGAAAAGATTAGTAAGACATATGATCCGAAGGAACTTTATCAGGAAAATCCGAGAATCAAAAAGGTTTTGGATACGTTAGTAGACGGAACCTTTGATGATGAGGGAACGGGAATGTTTAAAGAATTGTATACCTCAATTTTAGAGGGTGCAAGCTGGCATAAACCGGATCACTATTATCTGCTTTTAGATTTTCTTCCTTATGTGGAAGCAAAACTGGCAGTAAATAAGGATTATTCTGATACCTATGCTTTTCGGAAGAAATGTTTTATTAATACGGCAAATGCAGGAAAGTTCTCATCTGATAGAACAATTCGTGATTATGCCGAGGAGATTTGGCGTGTATAGCTAGAGCATTTTAACCCAAAAATTTCAAAATCGTTTTAACCAAACAGCCTAGGCTGTTTGGTTAGGAAGAAACGAAAGTTTCTTCCGCAAC
>CAMUMG010000008.1 GCA_947089905.1 uncultured Lachnospiraceae bacterium | reverse complement strand
TTACTTTTTCACGAATCGACGCTTCCACCTCTTGCAGATTGTCCGAAATCGTGCCGAGGTTACTAATCACTCTAACTGGTACTAACTCCATCCTATCTTCTCCTCTCTTTTAATAACATTTCTTTTTTTGCCTCATTTCTGTGAACTATGTTTTTCTTATGATTATATTATACACTATTTCGATTATTATGTCAAGTGTTTTTACACCTTTTTGATTATATTTTTACTCAAAACAAAAAGGACACCATCATTTCAGTGTCCCTCTCTGGCTATCTCATTTCCTATCTGATATCATCTGGCGAAAAAGAAATCTTATTGTTATCTTCAAATTCCAAGGTTAAACTTGCTCCTATAAAGTCTGCAATCTTGATTAAATCCTCTGCTGAGAAACTTCCACGGTTAAATTTATTACTCAGTGATTGATTCGTTATTCCAAGATACTTTGCAAGATCCTGATTCCTTTTTCCCCGAACTGCCATTGCTGCCTTTACCTTATCGGTAACTGGCATATCCATTCCTCCCTTCCTTGGTTCTGGGATGATAGTATTATAGCACACTTTTCTGATTTTTTAAACTAAATTTATTAGTTTTTACATCAAATATAGTATTGTCAAGGTACAATTTTTTCCCTTACCTATTAAACTGGTCGATATCGACCAGTTTTAACATCTCCCTTTGTCCGAGATGTGGAAAGTGTCACTACCTGATTTCTATGACTTTCTTCTCAAAGAAAACTCATTTGACAATTTACATTCCTTATTTGTTCGGATAGTACCAAAGGAAGTTGATAGTCTTTTATAATTTTAAGAGCACTATCGATTTGATTTCTTTTGATTGCTTTATATGTATCTACATCAAACTCTCGACAGATTTGTTGATTAATGTCCCAATAAACTTTTCCACGTAATGATACATCTTTATAGGCTGGTGCATCTTTTCCGCCTAGGAGTGGTACAATTTTCTGATTCTTTGCTCTTGTGATTTGTTGACACTCTAGTCCAAGTAAAGGAATGTCTTTTTTAAATTCTTGTAGATCCTCATTTACAGTTTCTATTTTTTTGTCTACCTCTAACATTGCATCTTGAAGAATTTGGAGTGCCGACTTCGGTTTTTGTAATTGTTTATATTTTTCCTCTATACAAATAAAATACCGTCGAACTTGTTTCCCTATATCATTTCTTTCTAGCATTGCCATTTCTTTAGCAATATCGAGCTTAATAATATACTCTGTTTGAGGTCTACCCCCTTTTTCTAAAAATTTAGAAAAACTCTGAAAGTCCTTATTTTCTACAGCATCACAATCATTTAATCTGTTTTTTACCCAATCAGCAAATTTACTTTTTACTTCTAATACTTGATAAAGTTCTGTTCCATAAACGACTTTCTCACCTCTATCCGTTTCATACACAGGAACTAACTCATTTTCGATCATTTTTAACTTATCTCTCATTTGTTGCTTCTCCTTTCCACTGGTATCCTGTAATCTCCCAAAATTTTCTCGGGAAAATTACAAACTCGGCTCTTCCTTTTATCTCCTGATATTGTTTTAAGGATGTAATCTTAACTCCATCCTTTATCACAACACCCACCGGAAACCATCCTGCAATCATCCCTGCCTTAACCCAATCTGGAGATTTGTGCATAATTTGTGCTGCTTCTATTACAGGTATATTCCCAGCAGGGAAATCTGGTACTGGCTGCATCTGACTTAGTAAGGTACGACAAAGTTCTTCTATTTGCGTATTTGTTGTTTCCATCCTTTCACCTTCTCTCTTTATATCCGAATTGAACAAAGCGGAAACTAAATAATTTTCCACAGTTCAACAAGTGCCATTGCCACAGTCGGAATTGTTGCCGCAATTTCTGGCTGTGTGTCTTTGGTATGACGCTCTATGTATTCCAGTAAAGCGTTTTCAAGACGTTCTACCTTTTCTTTTCTTGTTTCTGTCATCCCTGTACCTCCTACAATTCTATCCTCTTCTTGCCTTTTCAATATCTCTACGAACCTTAAAGGCATTTGCATTAGATAAAAGCACTGCCCTGTCCTCTTTTGGAAGTAAAAGAAGTGTTGAAATAAATTCCTTGATTTCTTCCTGTTCGTTTTTTGGTATAGTCATTTCAAGTAAATCTGCCATATTAAAAATCCCCTTTCTATGATATAATCCTTCTCAAACGGATGTGTATCTCTCATATTACACCCATTTGTCTCTTTTGATAACATTATAAGTCTCACAGATTACATTGTCAAGTAAAAAGTGTTTGCAATGATAACATTTTTGTGCTATAGTGTTTTTAGGAGGTGAAAACATTGAATAAACGGTTAAAGCAGATTCGATTAGAAAGCAAAATGTCTCAAGAAGAATTTGGGAAAAAAATTGGGATAGAATCAAGAGCACATATCTCTGCTCTTGAAAAAGGCAACCGAAATATTACAGACAGAATTGTAAATGATGTATGTCGCGAATTTAGAATAAATGAAGAATGGCTGCGGACTGGAAAGGGAATTATGAAAATTTCTTCCAAAGGGACTCTATCTACTTATGTTTCGGAAATTGTTCATGGAAATGACGAATTTATTCAAGATTTGATTGAGGTTTATATGGAATTAGATCCTGATAGTAAAAAAGCACTTAGAATTATTTCTGAAAAAATGGCAGAAAAAAAGAGAGGAAGGGGGTAACTTACCCTTCTCTCTTTTTATTGAATTTCTCAAATATCACCTTTACAAACCAGTAAATACTTTCTAAAAGTTCAACGTTCTCTATTCCCTCCACCATCTTAATAATTTCTCTCTGATAAAACTCTTTTTCCTTGTTATCTTTAGACTGATCCATAGCGTTCTCCTTCTGCTTTTGTCATTTATATATTATATATTGCAGGAAATACATAAATTGTAACATGACTTAGCTTCTATACTGCAATGTAGGAAAGTTAATTGGTAGACTATAAAATTATTAGTCAAAAAATAGAATCCTTATTGCAATTACAAAATAAAATAGTTATAATAAAATTTATACAAAAATAAATAGAATTTTGTATAGTTTTGCTGTTACTTTATATAAAGTTTATAAATCCAAATACTAAAAGATAAAATTAATCATGAATAGGAGAAATTCTATGGGCTTATTTGATATTTTCAAGATTAATAAATTCAAAGAACAAATTGCTAATTTAGAACAAGCCAATACTAACTTAACTCAAAAACTAAACTCGCTTGGAGCAGATGATTATTTTACTCTTCAAGGAAATATGAAACAGCTACAAGAGTCTTATGACAAAAAATTAGAATCATTTAATAGCCTATCAAATAATGTTACGGAACTTATCGAAAAAGAAGAAAAATTAGAAAAACAGATTACTACAAACCAGAAGAAAATTGGAAGAATGAAAGAGTTATATAAATGTGTTGAAAATGCAGTTATAAATTACTCTAATCTCCAATTTAGATATGAAGATTGTAAAATTCCACAAGCTGAATATAATGAAATTGATTTAATAGCTCCATCTATTATCCTAAAATTACATTGTATGGATATGAAAGATTTGCGAAAAGCTTACCACGATAATGAAAAGCAAATCAATACCCTACTTAGTCAATACTCATCTCGTTATACTACTAAGGCTAATAAAACAATATATGACTTAATGGTTATTGCTTTAAGAGCCGAACTTCAAAATATCCTCTATAATCTAAAGTACGAAAAATTAGATACTTCTATTGATTCCGTGAAAGCAGTTAGTCAGAAATATATTAAACTTGCCTGTGAAGGAAATCAAAGTATTGCTGGCACACTTACAAAATTTATTGGTGAGATTGAATACCTTTTTATTAATGCTGTAAAGATTGAATATAACTATTATGTAAAAAAAGAACAGACGAAACAGGAACAATTAGCAATTAAAGAACAGATGCGTCAAGAGGCTGAAGAACGAAAAGTTCTTGCCGCTCAAAAGGCTAAGATTGAAAAAGAAGAAGAAAAATATAATAGTGAATTATCCAAACTTAATGAACAACTCTCTAATGCTTCTGATGCAGAACTACAGACACTTAGACAGCGTATTCTTGAGTTACAGGTTCAACTTTCTAATGTCGTTGTTAAGAAGGATGAAATTACCAAACTCCAAAATGGTAAGGCTGGTAGAGTATATGTTATTAGTAATCTTGGTTCTTTTGGTGAAAATGTTTTTAAGATTGGTATGACAAGACGTGATAACCCACAAGATCGTGTTGATGAACTTAGTAATGCGAGTGTTCCATTTAAATTTGATGTACATAGCTTTATTTTCTCCGACGATGCTGTTAGTCTTGAAAATAAATTACATAAAATACTAAATGATAAAAGGGTTAATAAAGTAAATATACGAAAAGAATTCTTTCGTATATCCATTGACGAACTTGAACAAATTATTAATGACATAGAGCCAACTGCGGAATTCAACCGTACTATGATTGCTGAGGAATTTAGACAATCTCAGTCCAGTAATGATTTATATACTTCAGAATATACCCCAGAATTTGATGAAGAGGAAGAATAATTTTTAAAACGAAGAGATTTATATAGTGATCTTTATGTAACGAGTGCAAGTTAAAATGAGCGAGCACTCGTTATATATTATATTAGAAATATATCTTTTACAGAATATGTTGTTTGAAATAATGAGTTTATAAATCTTATGAAATTATATCATAAAAGAAAGCGAGTTTGAAAGACCATGAAATTACAGCCGAAAACATCTAGGAAACGGAATCGAAGAAAGCATTGTCATCAAGAAATGAAGTTACCAAATGGCTATGGAACTATTCGTGTTTTATCTGGAAACCGTCGTAATCTTTATTGGGTTGGTGTAAATCCAAAACTATCGGAAAAAGGGAATTACATATATGACTGTCTAGGAACATATCCAGATCGCATCACAGCGATGGAAGCTCTAATGGACTATCATAAAGAACCCTATGATCTCCAAAATAGAAATATTACGTTTGGGGAGGTCTATCAGGCGTTCTTTGCGGATAAATATGAACATTCCAAACGCTCCTATTCTGCTGCTTCTCGAAACAGTACGACGGCTGCTTTTAACAATGTAGCTGCTCTCCATCCAAAACGATTTTTGGATCTGACTACCGTCGATTTGCAGCGTACTGTAAATCAGTGTACTCTCAAACATGCTTCTTTAGAACTTATCGTTTCTCTGTTTCATCAAATGTATGACTTTGCTGCCCGTGCAGGAATCACTCGGATCAATGCCTCTCAAGGGGTGAAAATCGAGATTCCAGAGGATGATGAACATGGAATTCGTTTTTTAGAGAGTGATATCGATATATTACGCAAGCATACAGACGATGACGATGTTAAAATGATTTTTATTTACTTATATACTGGATGGAGAGCAACCGAACTAACCGAACTTCCCAAGACAGCAATTTCTTTTCCTGAACTTACTATGACGGGTGGAAAAAAGACAGCAGCCGGAAAAGGTAGAATCCTACCGATCCATCCCTTTATTCAGGAATTTGTGCATTATTTTTATTCTCAGTCTGGAAGCTATTTCTTTACATCTGGTACGACTCCTCTACCCTATGTTAATATAAAAAAACATTTTCATGCTGTATGTACCTGTTATAAATTATCTCAAAGATATACCTTACATGACTGTCGACATACCTTTGCCTCTTGGTTAAGTGATATCGGCACTCCAGAAGTCATTCAGGATCGTTTAATGGGACATGCTTCTAAGACTTTAGATAACAAAGTTTATATCCATAAAACAGTAGAACAGTTACGAGAGTGGATTCAAAAACTCCCATAACTGTGTTATTATCGTGTTATTAGTAAAGTATCGTTTGTAATTATTTACATCCTGCTAAACTCGCATAAATAAACGATTTCTATATGATTTCGTATCATATAAAACTATTAATTTTTAAGTAAAATTTAATGGAATTATATATATATTTATAGTAGAATAACTTATAAAACTGCATAAAGAAATCAGATTACATCCTATGCTAGGACAAATGTTTTATATTTAGATGAGGAGTTATTTTATGAAAGTAATTGCAATAGCAGCTGTTACAGCTGGTGGCAAAACAACAACAGTAAAGGAGTTAAAAAAAAAGTTACCAAATGTACAGACATTGTACTTTGATGATTATGAATTTGAAGGAGCAGTTGATGATTTTTATCAATGGGTACTTGATGGTGCTGATTACAATATATGGAATCTCAAACCACTAGAGAAAGATATTTTAAAAATAAAAAATGCAGGGAACTGTGACTATTTAATTCTTGATTATCCATTTGCCTATTGTGCAGAGAGATATATTGCCTTCTTCTGATTATGTAATAGATGGTACAGAAAGTACGGAATCTATTATTGAAAAAATTATAAATATTATTAAAATTGGGATTTAAGGATAAATATTATGCAGAAAAATAAATGTACTTTAAAAGTTGCCTCCTATAACATTTGGAATGATGATTTTGGTCAGGAAAAACGAGCAGTTCAAATATTACACGAAATTCATACGATCCATGTAGACATTATTGGATTACAAGAAGTGACAGAACATTTTTTTCAGACATATCTGTCTACAGACTCAGATTTCCCCTATAGTTTATTTTTTAAATATAAAGGAGAAAATGAAGGTTTAGCCATTCTTAGTAGATATTCATTTGAAGAATCTTTTTTTCTTCATACAAGTGTGAAATATGCCGAAAGTAATGCACTAAATATAATAGTTAAAGTTGATAATATAAAAATTTCTCTCACTAATTTACATCTTCCATGGGACTCGGTTATATGTCAGGAAAAACAAATTGTAGCAATCGATCAATACATTCATTTACAAGGTACAAGAGCAGATTTTTTTATTTTGTTAGGTGATTTCAATGGCAATATGAATTCTAGTGTAAACCGTTTTCTTCTTGGTGATCAGACACTCTGTGGAAAAGAATCTAACCCATATTGGAATGATTTACAGAGTGGATATTGTATTCGAAAAGATATCCCCTTAACTGCAACTCTTGATTTTGTAAACAATCCTAGATGGCAGGGCAAGAATACAATCTCTGTTCCTATGGTCGCTGATAGAATTTATATTATGGAAAGTTGGAATGATATTACATTGAATAACCTTATCATTTTTGGTACAGAGATATTTCCAAATAGTAATATGTGTGCCAGTGATCATTATGGAATTATGGCAGAACTACAATTTGTTTCTGATACCTGCATATAAAAGCTCATAATAAAAAAGCAGATGCCCAAAAATCTTCTTTTTAGGGGATATCTGCTTTAAGTTTTCATAAATTTCTATAAATTATTTTATCTTTTCAAATATAATAAAAACAGTTAGATCATAGAGAAAAACAATACCTAAAGATATGTAATAGAAAGGATCATTTATCTTTTTCATTCGATAGAACATCTCAACAAAAAGTGTTATATAAAAACTAGCTAAAAATAATCCATTCCGGATCTTTTGTTTTTTCTCATAATCCTGAAATTCTTTTATATAGTCAAAAGTCTGTCGTATTACAACAACGAAAATTAATGTTGAAACCATGTTTACTCTGCTTAATTCTATCATATTTTTCCCACATTTCTGTGCAGGCTTCTTGCCATTCCTTAGCTTTCGATTACAAAATAATTGCTGTATTTATTCTAACTATCCTAATTATTATATTACTATTTTTTTAATACAAGAAATATAATTACATCACAAAGAAATATAATAAATAACAATATATAATAGAATGGATTATTTATCCTCATTAATTGATATACTATTCCAATTAACAATATGATATAATATATAACTAAAAATATTGTATTTCTAATTTTTTCTTTTCTTTTGTAATCATGATATTCTTTTATGTACTCAACTGTTTCTTTTATTATGATAGTAAATATAATTGTTGAAGGAATTATTATTGGTTCTGATTTTAGCATAGTTTAATTCCAATCATTACATACTTTTTTTCTATTGTAAATCATATAATAAAATTTGTTAATAAATTTTATATTTTTATTTTTTTTGATATTATTTATTAATTTTTTAAAAAAACTGTTGCAAAATAAAATTTTATACTATTTTATAATAGTTAAATTTTATTTTACAACAGTTTCTATTACTTAATCCTCAATTACAACCACCTGAAGCGGCGTTACAGAGTAATATCCACCGATAATATATGCGGTATACATATTTTTAGCGTTGACTCTAACATAGAAATTCAACAAATACGAAGCATCTACATATCTACCTTGAGTAATATATGGCATTTCTTCTAACCGTCCCATGGTATCAATCGGCATTACTCCATATGGCGTTTCCATAATGTAAAATTCATAATCTCCTGGGACTGCCTGTTTCCAAGAAGTTACTTCTTTTTGACGGACATCTGAAAATACCATTCGTCCATCACTTAAAATAATATCAAATGGTCCATCGTCAAACGTCAGATTTGCCGCACGAAGACATCCTCTATTATTCATAATATTGCGGCAGGCAGTATCTGAAACTGTTACAATCTCTAGTCCATTTGCAGTATTGATGATTGCAAGTGTTATCTTTTGTCCTGATGTAAATGGAAGTGTTACTCGAAGTAATACTTCATTGGATACTGTACTATATACGGTTACAATTCGAAAACCATCTGTAATTCTACTATAACCAGAAACTTTTCCAAATGCTAGATCATTTGTCAGTGTTCGGTTTCCTATTGTAACACGAAGCGGAACAAAATTAGATGCTGCATGAAAAACTCTTACAGTTGCATAGTTAATTACAACTGGTGGTAAAATTGTAACTCCTGGTCCGGGTGCTACTGGCATCGATCCTTCTGGTGCTATTGGTGTCGTTGGTATATTACTTATATCTCCTCCTGGTCCGGGTGCTACTGGCATTGACCCTTCTGGTGCTATTGGTGTTGTTGGTATATTACTCATATCCCCATCTGGTCCAGGGGCTACTGGCATCGATCCTTCTGGTGCTATTGGTGTTGTTGGTACATTACTCATATCCCCATCTGGTCCAGGGGCTACTGGCATCGACCCTTCTGGTGCTATTGGTGTCACAGGTACTCCGCCCGATCTTGGAGATACTCCATTTTGTGGTGTCATAACTCCACTTTCTTTACCTCCAACATAACATCCAGTATCTCCTGTTCCTTCTTCTTGCTTTGAATAAAATAATTGCCGTTTCATATCCTCATAGCTCGAAAAATGATTCATAGGATCTCCTGTTTCCTTTTTGTCACTTTTACTATCAGCGTATGCAAAAATATTAAAATGTTTACTTAAATTTTTATTTTTCTTTTTAATTTTGTTTTATCTGTTTTTCATAAAAGTCTTCTGGGCGGAGATGTAGAATAGTACATAATATACAAAGTTCCTCCGCAGTAAGTGGTCGTTTTCCTCCCCGTCTTAGTTTTGTTATTGGAATTTTTGTCTGTTGTGAAAGTTTTTTTATGGAAATATTATTATTTTCTATATACTCAATTAGACGCTCTGTTATTCCCATCCTTTTTCTCCTTTGTAATTTCATCTATTTTTCTTTTTATTCAAGAAATTATTCTATTTATTACCATTATATTCTCTTTTTAAAAGAATTTCAACAACTTTTTTCTTTTTTTAAGAGTTTTCTTGACACTATAAAATTCTCGAGATACTATAATAGATAAGAAAAAATTTACGAAGAAGAGATATTAAGTAATCAAAAATATAGCCAGAAATGGTTAAATATGATAGAATATGTTTATAACACAAAAAATATTTTGGAAGTAGAAGAAATCATAATACAAATCAGATAAAGGAGATATATTAGATGAGAAACGAAAGAATACCTACGATGTTACGTTATTATAGAAAATTAAATTATCTATCTGTAAAACAAGTTTCAAGTTTATTAAAGGATTATAATATTGTTGCAGCTCCTAAGACAATCTATGCTTGGGAACATGGTACAACTCAACCCTCTGCTGATACCCTTATGTTACTTTGTGAACTTTATGGAATTGAGGATATATTACAAGTTTTTGGCTATAAAGATGAAAAAAGCACCAAAACGGATCTTAACTTAACCTTAGAAGAAGAATGTCTTATTACTCAATATCGTAAACATCCTGAAATGCACTCAGCCATTCATAAACTTTTAGAGATCCAGTCTAAATAAATTTAGAAAAAAGGTGATGGTTTAGAAAAATCTAAGCCATCACCAAAATTTTTGAGGTATATTATTTGCGCTTTGCTTTTACTGAAGAATTTATTGCTACACAAAGCATTACTACGCTTCCAACTAAAAAGCCGAAATAAGTATAGAAAAGAGGCGTTGAAGACTTTACTCCTGCTACATCTGCATATAAATTGCCGCGGGACAAATATGCTGTAATCTCTTTTCCTTTTGGATATTCATATGCGCTGTGTGCATTTTTAAGTTCATACTCCTTTCCTTCATATTCTACAGTAACATGGTAGGAAGTATATGTATTGCCGTTTGAACGATTTTTTAATGTCTTCTTCTCTGCACTTATGACCTTTGCCGAAACTGTTTCATATTGTATCTGTTGTCTGTCTGAAAAATATCGTAGTGCTATTGTACTGATCACACATACCACAAAAATTATCCACATAACTATCGCTTTCTTTTTCATAATAAAAACTATCTCCTCAAATTTATATGTATATTTTTTCTATGTTGTAATGCTTTTCAACAAACGCATGAATCAAATTTTTATAAAGAAAAAATCTATTCATACGTTTGTTTTATTTATTTCTATCGATCTATTTGTATAATATAAGTTCCTGCAAAATAGCTTTCTTCCCCTTCTGGAAAAACAACTGTTCCCAGACTTCTTAACAACAGTTCATTCAAATCTACTCCATATTTTTCACGTTCACAGCCACCGATATAAATATATTCTACCTGATACTTTTCTAAAAGCTTTTGTACTTCTTGTTTTTCTCTGGATGTATAAATTGTTTCCACATCTACTTGACGTTCTGAAACAGAGCTTGGAAATTCTCCTGTTTCATCACTTCGCCACAGCCACTCATGTGTTTTCCATCCTACTATAGTAGGTAATCCAGTTAAAACAGAAATTCTCTCATAATACGTATAACTATCACCCGGAGCTTCTAGTAAAACAGGACTTCCTTCAATATTTTTATTGAGCCAATCCACCGCTTTAGCATCATCTTCAGATTCATTTTTTACAAAAGCTGCTGCATCAATTCCTTTATACCCACTTGTATCTTTTATATTTCCAAACCAACTTTTACAGGAGGTATAAATATAAGGAACTGTTGTAAGCCAGACCAAAAAACCAATTACCCCCAAAATTATTCTTTTCTTTTCTTTAGAAAAACAGATCAATTTTAAAAAGATAAAACTCATACTGATACCAAACATAATAAAAGCCTGATAGGTCAGTTTAAACATTGTATTGGCACGTTTATAAGAACCGGAATAAATATCAACCACATAAATAATTTCTGGCATAATAATAAGTCCAATTGCACAACAGCCAATGGTTAAAATAAATAGATCTGGTGTAGAAAGATTTCCAATCAGGCAAAAGAGCCAATTTTTCTTTTGCTTTCTTTCTTTTTGATATACTCCTTCCTTTTTCTGTGTCAAAATAATAAAAACCAAATAGACAATAACACAGGTAATTGGAAGCCCCCAAAGGATAGCTAACTGATAGATTGGTGTTCTTGCTACAGTCAAAGCAATTCCTGCAGAAATATTGTGAAACGTAAGTGTAAATGGAAGACATACTATTGCACTAATTCCAAGAATTACTGCTGCGTGAATTGCCGTCAAAAGGATTGTTTTCTTTGAAAACTGATAAATGATTGCATTGGAAAATAAAATAATTGCTCCTGAAACGACAAAATAGATTGGAAAGTCCCAAAAATTTGTTGTCTGAAATAACCCAATAAAAAATCCAATAAAAATAATTGCTGGATGGAATGCCTCTGTAAGCAGACTTTTTGTTTCTGTCGCCATCTGGTTTCTTACTTTATCCATTGTTTCTTTTCGATATAACAACCATGCAAACAGAAGAGCAAGTACTGTTAAAATAAACATAATATTAATAACATGGGCATGTAAATCTCCAAGTACAAAAGAATAGGATGGAAATTCATGAATCGTTTTATCATCTGTCTCTGGATTATATCCAATATATCTGGTTGCATTTGGAAACCAATAGGAATCTATAACCTCTCCCTTGAGTTTTTGAATCCATGGCTTAATCTTTGCATAAATTGGATAATGAACATTTCCAGCAAGAGAAACTCCAACTCCAGCTACTAAACCACAAATTACTGTTAAAATATTCCTTTTTATACAGAAATGTGTTTCCTTATTTTTTTTGTTATCTTCTATCCAAACTTTTGCTACATTAGAAGCAATAGAATAAGGCAAAGAAAATCCAAATGCAGCTAACATAGTCAACATGAGATTATATCCATAATTTGCAGTAGTCCCACAAAGCTTCGTTAAATAAGAAGCTAGAAATTGTCCTACATAATAATAATTGATCGTTTCTCCTGCAAACCAGAGATCTTGTGGTGGCATATGTTTCGAACGTAACATTGCAGTCATAAAACCATAATCCATAAACTTTTCTGTTCCATAGGCTTCTGGTTTAAATCCTCTTAGATATGTCCAAAGTACAAATGCTATTAAAAAAATAAATTCAGAACAAAGCATATGAAATACTTTTTCCTTTGAAAGCAAAGAAGGAACTTTTTGGCTTTTTTTCTTTGAAAAGTGAGTTAAAATCCAAAACAAAAAAATATTAATAATAAGCCATATAAGTGCACATACCACACAAGTAGTTCTGGAAAAGGAAAATAAGGTAGAAGATAGATACCAGACGAGCCATCCACCACAAGCAACCCCTATTGTTTTAGAAAACAGCCACCCACCGTCATAAAATCTATGAAAAATCAACCCTGTTATTGGATAGAAAATAACTCCTAAAAATATAAGGGCAACACTCCATTGTAAAAAAACCATAAAATCATCTTTTAACAGCCATCTAGCAAATAAAAAGACTGACAAAAATCCTATAGTTAAAATTATCCATGGTAATATCTTTAATATCTTTTGCCTCATTTATATCCCCCTAAAACTTCAGGCATTTATTTAACTGATTAAAATCCTTTACTGCCTGTTTTCCAATTCGTATAATCTTTTTCATATTGATTGAATTAACACCACCTTGTCTTGGACGGAATGTAATTGGCAAATATTTAACTGGAAGCTTTTTCTTTGCATAAATTACCGAAATTACTACATTGGATAAATTAAAATCTTTTGGCACAAGTCCAATATTTTCTCGTAAAATATCTGCTTTCATAAGACGAAATGGCGTATTCGCATCTGTCACAGTAACATGAAAACATAGCCATAATACTAACTTTAATGTCTTTGTTACAACAATTCTTGAAAATCCATCCTGACGATTCTTTCGATGCCCAATAACCATTGCATATTTTTTTCTCCGTTTCCAAAATGCTCCGAATTCTTTTGGCAGGGTTTGTCCATCTGAATCAGTCTGAAAAATATAATCTGCTCCTTCTTTTAACGCGTATTGATATCCATAGAGAACGGTTGCACCATGTCCTTTATTTGGCTTTGTTAGAGGAATTAACTGTGGATACTGTTCTGCTGCCTTTTTTATAATCTGATAAGTTGTATCTTTACTACCATCATCAATAATTACTAATCTACTTTCCTGTCCTACTTTTTCTACAATAGGATACCATTCTTTTATTACTTGTTCTATTGTTTCCTCTTCATTGTATGCTGGTATAATTATATATAACTTTTCCATTTTATCACTTAGTTCCTTTCTTTATTTTCGTTTCAAATAGATTCAGTGCACTGCGTACTACTGCGTCCATATTATAATACCGATATTCTGCAAGTCTTCCAAGGAAAAATACATTCGTTTCTTTTTCCATTTCCTTTTGATAAAGAGCAAATTGTTCTCTACATTCTTTAGTTGGAAATGGATAATATGGTTCTCCTTTTGCACAAGGAAATTCCTTTCCAATCGTTGTCTTTTTATGTTCTTGTCCAGTCAGCTTTTTATACTCTGTAATTCTTGTAAAATCATAGTCATTTGGATAATTCACAACTGGTGCTGGCTGATAGCTTTCTTTATCAAATGTTTCAAACTCTAGCTTAAGACTGCGATATGCCAGAGCTCCAAACTTATACTGATAAAATTCGTCTGCTGGTCCAGTAAAAATCAAAGTATCATAAGAAATATCAGAAAGTATCTCTTTATAATCTGTCTGTAGTAAAATTCGAATATTTGGATGGGATGCCATAGATTCACACATTTTAGTATACCCATACTTTGGCATCCCTTGATATTTATCTGCAAAATATCTAGTATCTCGATTATATCTGACAGGTATTCTGGAAATAACAGATGTATCTATATTTGCTGGATCGATTCCCCATTGTTTTTTTGTATAGTTTTCAAAAAACTTTTGATAGATCTCTTCTCCAACCTTGCTTAATGCCACATCTTTACTTGTTTGAATTTCTGGTATCGAAATTGCTTTTGACTCTAAAAAGTCTTTCACCTGCTCACAGGATAAATTCAAATGATAAAGTTTATTGATAGTTTCTACTGTAATTGGCATTGGTATCAAATTTCCATCTACATAGCTCAAAACTCGATGCCAAAAATCATTCCATTTTGTAAAAGTGCTTAAATATTCGTATACCTCTTTATCATTGGTGTGAAAAATATGTGGTCCATATTTATGAATTAAAATTCCATCTTCATTATAAAAATCATAAATATTTCCACCAATATGTCCTCTTTTTTCAATTAACAAAACTCGTTCCTTTAAAATATTTGCGATGCGTTCTGCCATTGTAAGACCTGCAAGACCTGCTCCTACAATTACATACTTATAATACATATTTAACCTCACTTCTGTACTTTTGTACTATATATTCTATACATAATTAATTACCTTTTTCTTTTCTTTGTATCATATACTGAAACCATCCATTCATCACTTCCCGACTGATAGACTTTTTCAAATGCCATATCAATCACATCTTCTCTTAAATCATAATCTTTTGAGGTTCGATTGGCATAATCTACAACAATATAACGGATATTTTCTTGTTCTACCCATTGGTATAGTTCCTGCTTTGAAGAAGCACTATACATTTTTTCAACCATTATACTTCGATAATTTGTATCATATCCCGCAGACCAAGCATAATATGGCCATCCATTATAGAGCATCGCTCCCCCAAGTAACATATTATTTAAGTAATAATTTGCTGTTAAAAAAATATCCTTAGAACTAGTATTTTCGTGAATCCAACATAATAGATCATCGTTTAAATCATACTCCAAATTCTTTTCTGGAGAATTTCTTACAAGGATAGTATGATAGTCATAAACACCTGTCACTGTCATGCAAAAGATAAAAAGTACAGCTATTATCTTAAAAATTACTACTTTTTTCTTCAAATAAGTCGCAATTTGTCCTGCAGCAAAAATTTGAAGAAGCATTAAAGAAAGCATAATACTTTTATGATTTACCATAACATCTATAGTAAGTGACAATGTAAATGACATGATAAACGGGACAGTAAAAGCAACGAAAATTACTCGCTCTGTCCCCTTACAAAAAATAAAAAAACTAATCAGTAATACAAATGGTAAAATACCAGTTAGACGGAAAATATAAGAAAATATTCCCTGTATTGTCTTTTCTTCTGCTAAAAATCCAAAATAAAAAGAAGGAGAAATTATATTTCCATCGACAAAAAAAGCAGACTGTAAAAAAGAAAGTCCTGTTGCAATCAGTGCCATACAAAGAAACTCTAATCTTCGATCAGAAAATGCTGCAATTACAAATAAAATAGAAAGTGTCGCAATTAATACTGCCCCGTTAAAAAATGCTATTAACCCAAGCAATATTCCAGCACCTATAGCTAATTTTAAATCTTTTATCTTCCAACTTTGTATTGTTAAAAAAGAGGTTTGAAACCAAAGTTTTAATTTTATTTTCCATGAAGACGTTTTATTTTTATTAGACAATAGTATGGTTTTTAATTGTTTTGTCTGCTCATATAAAAGAGGTAAAAATAGTAAAAGAACCAAAAGTAATGCCATTAAGCTAAATGCCAGATGTCTTTGATTACAATAAACATTTAGATTCCAAAGTCCCCATGATTCATAAGGAGTAATACCAATAAATTCTATATTATTTCTAAGTGTCGCCACTGCCTCCCATATACTTTCCTTTTCTCGAATCTGATTTATGAAAAAGACAAAGAAAGTCGGCGAGCTGCGGAAAGCAAAAAAGAGAGCAGCTAAATATCCTGCCATTCTTGTTCCAGTAAGTTTTACTGCTAATACATACAAAAGCAAAAATGTTCCTATTAAACTAAAAATGCTGGGTAGATTAAAAGCAAAATCTAGTCGTAAGCCCAAATATTCCAGATTTCCCACCAAAAATTGGAACATAAAATGATAGCGAATATCTTCTCCTGCAAAATGTGCATATTGTGTTGGAAAATTATTTCCATAAGAGAAGGAGCGAATCATTCCTAAATGTGGAGAAAAGTCACTAAATACTGAAAGTCCTACTCCTAACTTTTCATCTTTGATATAAAATGTCCAAAACATTAATTGAGTAATAAGTAAAATAATTAAAAAAACAAAGATCCATTCTCCAAGTGTTTGAGGAATTTTTTCTTTCCAAGAAAGTTGTTTTGGTTTTTGCCCCTTTTTCCAGTCTATTATTATATTGATTGTACAAAATAAAAGAACTGTCGGCATAACAATCCAATTTGCAAAAAAAAGAGGCTCTCTTTGATTTTTAAAACAATACCCTACAAGATATGTAAGCCAAGTCATAATAAGAGTTCCTGTTAAAAACCAAGCAGGAACTTGAACAAACCATTTTGGAAGTAAAATTGTTTCTCCACAAAATGTCCTTTTTGTAACTTCATTCAAACTCGGAAATACAATTTTACAAATAAAATATCCTGTTATAAAGCAAAGTAAAAGAAAAACAACTCCAAACATAAAATTCTCCTGTATTTAAGCATCCTGTAATTTATGAATTTCTGCCCGTTTTTTTAGACACTTAGTAGGTTTTTCTACCACCTTTTCCTTCGTAGATGTTCTTGTCCGCTCTACTTTTGACTTTGTTGATGTTTTTTTTCTAGGCTTTTTGCTTTCTCTTTTCCAAGAAGCAGCATCCTCTGCTGTAATAGATGAAAGCTGATCTAAAGTCAATTTTTCGTATTCGACAATTCGATTTGCCTGATTGACCACAAGTTTTTCAAATATATTTCGAATTCCACGGGCATTTCCAAAACTTACCATCTCTTCTAAACTTCTTGTTTCTAAATAATTTTGAATAATGGCTATTGTTTCTTCTTCTAAATGAAATCCCGCTTCTTCTGCCATGGCATTTAAAATTTCAATCAGTTCTTGATTCGTATAATCCTGAAACTCAATAAATTTATTAAACCTTGAAACAAGTCCTGTATTCGCTTTTAAAAATCCCTTCATCTCTTCTGTATATCCTGCGGCAATAACAACAAGATCATCTCTTTTATCTTCCATCAACTTTACTAATGTATCTATTGCCTCTCCACCAAAATCATTTACTCCTAAATTACTTGAAAGAGAATAAGCCTCATCAATAAATAAGACACCCCCCATTGCACTCTCTATCACTTCTTTGACTTTTAAAGCAGTCTGACCAATATAACCTGCCACTAAACCAGAACGATCTGTTTCTACTAATGTTCCTTTACTAAGTAATCCAAGTTCTTTATAGATCTCTGCAACTAAACGTGCTACTGTTGTTTTCCCTGTTCCCGGATTTCCTGTAAATACCATATGATAGGACATCTCCATTTCTGGAAGATTATATTGCTTACGAAGCTTACGAATTTGAATTAAATTCACTAAAGAATGAATCTCTTTTTTTACCTCTTTTAAACCAACTAGATGATTTAATTTTTCTAAAAGCTGTTCTAGTGATGCGTGTCCTTCCTCTTTTTTTAAAGAGCGAACCACAATGTGTGTTTCCTCTTTTTCACAGACTGATTCCTGCTCTGAAACTGGTTCTTGTTTTATATCCGCTTTTTCATCTGCCCACATTCTTAGATCTGCCCATGACTTTGGCATAGAACAAGAAGAATCTATATTGGAATCTAAAATAATTTCTTCTTGTTGTATCAATAAATTCTGGTCTTCAAAAATTTCTTGATAACAAATCTGGTCTGATTCTTGTAAATTTTGTTGTTCTTTATATTCTGACTCTATTTTTGTTTCTTCTAAGTTTTGTTTCTCTGTCTGCGCTGCTTCTACTTTTTCTGCAATCTGTTCTTCTGTTTTTTGTACTATCTGCTCTTTTGTCTGTTCTGCTTCTGTTTCCTGTATTATCTGTTCCTCTGTCTGTTTTTCTTCTATTTTTTGTGCTATCTGCTCCTTTGTCTGTTCTGCTTGTATATCTGCCTCTTGCAAAATTTGCTGTTGCGGTTGTTCTAACGGTGTTTCTTCTAAATTCTGTTCATCTAAATCAGTATTATGGTCTAAATTTTTTCGGCATTTAAACTGTAGGGTTTCTTCTAAATATATATCAAAACTTTCCCCTGCCAAAGAAAGTCCTTTTGTATGTCTTATGAAATCTCCACTACATAATTTGTAAAACAAATACGTTTCATCTAAAAGATTCTCTCCCTTACTTCCGTAATATAGAAAAACTTTTATCTTTTCATAAAACTCTTTTAAAAATGCAGATACTCCTGCATTTTTTTCTCCATCTAAATTTCCAAATGTCAGCATCAAATTTAATAACGCATCAAAAAAGAGCCCTGTAATTCCCGTTGCCTTTTCAAAATCTCTAAGCCCGCATAACTGCAATAAAATAGGAGGTGCTTTCAAAATTCTTTCTGCCTCTTCTTTTGTCTTCTGAGAAATCTCTTCTTTTGCTGATAGATTTAGCAGATTTTGTTTCATAATTGTGAGAATAAATTTTCTATGCTCTTGATCTGTCTTTTCTAAAGTATCTGCTAACCTGATAAGTAATGCACTAGTATATAGCTCTAAAAATTCATAAATAGAATAGCCCAATATTTTTTGTGGCTGTTCCCAATAACTCTCCTTTTCTAATAGTTCGCAATACCATGTGAGCATACGATAATTTTCATTCGCAACCAAATACAAGGTATGATTTGTATTAGTCTGCATTATTTCTTCCCCCATTATCTGAAATCAAACAAAAAAATCTTTCACTTAATCCACGGGAACAATTTTTGGATGTAAACTTTATGGTAATAGATTATACTACACTTTTTCGAAAAAGGAAAGTAAAATTGTTGTTTCAATCCAAATATTAAAGCTTTCCCGATCCTAACTGTATCATTCGATCCTGTAATGCTGGATAATTTTCTAATACGAACTGATATTCTTCGTCTGTTAGAGTATCTGCTGCCTGATTTGCTTCTTTTAATGTTTTTGCATCTTGATAAATATCTCCCAATTTAAATACCATTTCTCCACTTTGTCGGATTCCAAATACATCTCCTGGTCCCCGCAGTTTTAAATCTTCTTCTGCAATATAAAAACCATCGTTAGATTTATTTAAAATTTCAAGGCGTTCTAAAGTTTCTTCTTTTGTAGAACTACTGACTAAAACACAATATGACTGATATTTTCCTCTTCCAACACGACCTCGGAGCTGATGCAGCTGTGCAAGCCCAAACCTCTCTGCATTTTCTATCATCATCACTGTAGCATTTGGTACATTAATCCCAACTTCTACCACTGTTGTAGAAACTAAGACTTGAATCAAGCCGCCTGCAAATCTTTCCATAATAGATTCTTTTTCTCTTGCTTTCATTTTTCCATGTAGATATTCTACTCGGATTTGTTCACCTAATATCTCCTTTAATTGTTGTGTATATGCGATTACATTTTCTGCCTCCATAATTTCGCTTTCTTCTACCATAGGGCAAATTACATATGCTTGATGCCCTTGTTTTACTTGTTGTTCTATAAACTGGTATGCTGTCTGACGATATTTAGTATCCACAACACAATTTTTAATTGGAAGTCGATTTGCTGGTAATTCATTTAATATAGAAATATCCAAATCTCCATATAAAATAATCGCAAGAGTACGTGGAATTGGAGTTGCACTCATAACTAATACATGAGGATGATTCCCTTTGCTTTCTAATCGTTCCCTCTGTCTTACTCCGAATCGATGCTGCTCGTCTGTTATAACTAAAGCAAGTTTATCATAAATTACTTTTTCTTGAATTAAAGCATGTGTTCCAATAATAATATCCACCTCATGATCTTCTATTTGCTGATATAGTCTGCGTTTTACCGCTGCTGTTGTTGAACCAGTTAAAAGGCAACATTCAATTCCATAAGAGGATAATAATCTATAAATTTCTTCATAATGCTGCTTTGCTAAAACTTCTGTAGGCACCATAAGACACCCTTGACAGCCATTTAGGGCAGTTAAAAAAAGAGCTAAAATTGCTAAAATAGTTTTTCCAGAGCCTACATCTCCCTGAACTAAACGATTCATCATACCCTCTTTGGTCATATCCAAATAAATTTCTTCCCATACCTTTTTTTGTGCATTAGTCAACTCATATGGTAGTGATTTTATCAGTCTATCAATATCTGGCTGTGGCTGCATCACAAAATTATTTTTTTGAACTAATTTCGTTTCTTTTAATTGTCGTAATGCCAAACTAAATAGAAAAAATTCATCGAATACAAGCCGTCTTCTTGCTTCTAATGCTGTTTTTAAATTTTTTGGGAAATGAATTTCAGATACTGCATCTTTTCTTGTAATTAAGGAATATTCCGTTTGAACTCGTTTTGGTAAGAAATCAGAAAGTACCAATATATCTAACACTTGTTTTACTGCCTTTGAGATCGCATGATTTGTCAGTCCATCTGTTAATGTATAGATTGGTTGTAAAATATATAGTAGTGCTTCATACTCTTCCTCTTTATAAATTTTTGGTTGCTGCATGATAAGAGATGTATTTTTATTAACCACTTTCCCTCGAAAAATAAAACGATAGCCTCTTCGAAGTATATTTTTTAAATAGGGTTGGTTAAACCATGAAATCCAAATAGAACCTGAAGAATCTTGTACTTTACAGGAAATAATTTGAAGATTTTTTACTTTTTTCACTTCTGTTACACTCACAATCCATCCCTGAATAGCAACAAATTCTCCCTCTATCAAATCCGAAATTGATTTAGCTTCTTCATAATTTTCATAGCGTTCTGGATAATGTTCTAATAGTTCTAAAACTGTATAAATATCAAGCTTTTCGAAATCTTTTGCCTTTTTTTCTCCAATTCCTTTAATCCGAGTTATAGGATCCGAAAGTTCCATAAAATCCCCCTCTCCAACATAAAAAAATACGCCCTGATCTCCATATAATGGAAACCAAAGCATATTTTCCCCTATTTCTTCTACTCTACAGATATAATATAGTAATAAATCGGCTGTCCACCCATATGGATTTCAACATCCAGTTGAGGATACTCTTTTGAAATTTTATCTGCCAGTTGAGAAGCTTCCTCTTCTTGTGTTTCTTTTCCATAGTAAATACTAACTAACTCATCATCTTGTTCTATCATTTGACAAAGCAAATCATATGCTGTATCTTTAGGCTTTTCTCCAACTACAAGAATTGTCTTATCATTTAGCCCCATGATATCTCCTTGCTTAATTTCTTTTCCATCGATGTTAGTATCGCGTACTGCATACGTTATCTGTCCCGTTTTGACATGCTTCATCTCTTCTGTCATATGTTTTTCATTTTCTTGTGCTGGTTTATCAAATACATAATTAATTAATGCTGTAATTCCCTGTGGTACAGTCCTAGATGGAATAACTATAATTTGTTTATCTTTTGTCAGTTTCTTTGCCTGTTCTGCTGCCAAAATTATATTACTATTGTTAGGGAAAATAAAAATGGTATCCGCATTGACCTGTTCGATTGCTGTGAGCATATCTTCTGTACTTGGATTCATAGTTTGACCGCCTTCAATTAAATAATCTACGCCCAGTCCCCTAAAAATCTCATTCATGCCCTCTCCAATAGAAACTGCTACAAATCCTACTGGTTTTCTTGGTACTTCAATCTTTTCTTCTTTTCTTTGTGGTATATCTTCTTTTTTTCTTGCTGCCTGTCGTTCTGCCTCTTTGATTACTTTTTCATGATGTTCTTCTCTCATATTGTCGATTTTCATCTTGGTCAACGAACCATACGTCAATGCTCTCTGAATAGCCAGTCCAGGATCATTGGTATGTACGTGAACCTTGACAATATCTTCATCTGAAACTACAACAATAGAATCTCCTAGTGATTCTAAATAGGACTTAAATTCCCTTTCCGTTTCAGTATCATACTGTTTTTCTAACATAATGATAAATTCTGTACAATAACCAAATTTAATTTCTGAAGTTTCAATCTGTTCTGTAGAAACTGTAGGAGAAGTTTTCTGTTTTACTGGACTAGTTCCTTCTTCAAACTGTACTTGTTTGCCTAGCATGACATCATAGGCACCCTGTAATACTACTAAAAGTCCTTGTCCACCCGAATCTACCACTCCTGCTTCTTTTAATACTGGCAAAAGATCTGGTGTCTTTTCTAAGACTGCTTCCATATGCTTTAAGATCTCCGCACAAAAATATTCCAGATCGTCTGTTTCCATTGCAAGTTCAGCGGCCTTTTCTGCACCTCCTCTTGCTACTGTTAAAATTGTACCCTCCTTTGGCTTCATAACTGCTTTATATGCTGTTTCTACTGCCTTAGATAAGGCAGCTGCCATAACAGTAACATCAATTACAGTACAATTTTTAACTTCCTTCGTAAATCCACGGAATAACTGAGATAAAATAACCCCTGAATTTCCTCTTGCACCACGCAGTGAACCACTAGAAATTGCCTTTGCTAAAGTTTCCATCGTTGGTTCTTCTAACTGACTAACTTCTTTTGCTGCTGCCATAATTGTCAGTGTCATATTTGTTCCAGTATCCCCATCTGGTACTGGAAATACATTCAGTTCATTGATCTCTTCTTTCCTTGCCTCGATGCTTAACGCTCCACCAAGAAACATTTTTTGAAAAAGCTTTGCATCTATTTGTTTCAAAGCCACTGATCGTTCCTCCTTACACCTTAGTCGATGACTCTTACGCCTTCAACAAAAATATTTATTTTCTCGACTTCCATGCCAGCAAATTCTTCTATTTTGTATTTTACATTCTCTACAAGGTTTTGAGCAACCGCAGAAATGCTGACACCGTAAGAAACAATAATATGAAGATCTATAGTAAGCTTATTATCCCTTATTATCACGTTAACTCCATGACTTAAACTTTCTCTGCGTAGAAGTTTGGCAAGTCCATCTTTTACACTGACAGAAGCCATTCCGACAACACCGAAACATTCTACAGCCGAAGAACCTGCATACTTTTTAAGTACTGCACTATCTACTTCTATTTCACCCAAATGGGTAAACATTGTTCCATTCATTGTATGCCCTCCAATCTATTTTCTTACTTCTACCATAATTATATTATAACCTGTTTTATAGAAAAAAGAAATACTTTTTCTCAGATTTAAAAAATTAATCATGCACCAAGCATTTAAAACGTGAATATAATAAGAATAAGTGGATTGGGAGGGACTTTTTATGAAACGAATGTTGGGTTTTATTTTATTTTGGATTGCTGTAGGCATGATCATCATGTTTTTTCTTACTAATGGTATCCTTGCTGTATGTCTTATCTTAATCTGCCTATTTCTTGGCTATCATCTATTTTGCTGCTGACAAAAAAGTTCCTCTTTATATAAATATTTTATTCCATAAGAAAAGGGTGTCAACTCTTGACACCCAGTACATTCTTTTTCTCTAAGCACGTTCTACTTTACCGGCTCTTAAACAGGAAGTACAAACATACATTTTCTTTGTTGCACCATTTACCTTAACACGAACCGATTTTACATTGGATTTCCACATTCTGTTTGATCTTCCAGAAACATTACTTCTAGTATGGCTGACCGATTTTCCAAAATGAGCTCCTTTATCACAAATTGCACATCTTGCCAACGAAAGCACCTCCTTACATCCATTACACTCTAGGACAATATAGTCCACAAACACATTCATTCTATCAGAAGCAGAAACAAAATGCAAGAAGAAAATTTATAATTTTCTCAAAATCCCTTTTCTATTGATTTTCTTCCTCTTGTATAGATTCTTTTTGTTCAAATACCTCTGCTGCCTTTGCATCTATATCTGCATTTTGCTGTTTTTCCTCTGGTGCTTGAGTAAACTTATCAATCACATCTGGAACCATATCTAACAACTTTGTAATAGTATCTTGATTCTTTACATTTACTAATCTTGTATGTCCATTTTGAATAACAAGAACAGAACTTGGTGACATTTTTCCAGTCATTGCTCCTCCAGAGTTATTTCCGTCAGATTTAACAAATGCTCCTGCTCCTACTGCAAAACTGACGTCTACTAGAGGAAGGACTATCGTTCCATCTTCAAATTTTACTGCTTCCCCAACAACTGTTTTTGTAGTTAAAAAGGCATCCATTCCTTTAAATAATGCTTCTGCTGTTGCACTGAAATTTTGATCTGCCATTATAACAGTTCCTCCTTTAACTTCTTTATATTTCGTAATAATTGTTTAAACTCTGCTGTTCTCCATAATTTGAAGAGATAAAGTAAAAGTTTAAAAGGTCTTATTCTTCCCTTTAATTTTATCTCAACTTCCAGACGCTTTTGTTCAAAATCTGCCTGAAGGTCAAAATTATTTCCGTAAAACCCATAAAACATTGCTGTGTATACCAGTATTTGTGTCGTTGAATAGGCATCCCCTGTTCCAAATACAACTCTTCCTGAAAGTTTAGTAGGTAGAACATGTTTCCCTACCATTTTTAGTATTCCAAAAACCGCTTTTATTCCAGTTTTGTTGTCACTCTCTCTAAAAAATGTTTGTATTAATCCTGCTTTTGTTCTAAGTTTACCTATTTTTTCTCCTATCTCTTTTAGGCGTTTTTTTAGATTCATTAAAAAATCTATTCCTGACCATATCAAAGATAGGATAAACCGAATTTGATTTTTTATCCATATCACCTTAGAACAGATCCAGTCTTTCAACTGTTTTAGAAGCTCCCAAACTTTCCATCCTTGTGATTTAATTTCTGATGTTTCTAGTTCTTCTAATTTTTCTTCTTCTAATTTTTCTTCTTCTAATTTTTCTTCCTCTAATTTATTTTCCTCTAAAGATACAGACTCAGAAACCGAATCTTGTTTCTCTGGTTTTTGTTTCTCTGTATTCATTTCAGTGATCTCTGGTTGTATTTGTTGTATCTCTTCTTTTTCTTCTATATAAAGTTCTTTTGTATCTTGTAATTTTTTTTGTTTTTTTGGCTTTGTACTGTCGAAAAGGGTAATTCCAGCAATCCGCAATGTAATTTTAGGTTTTTCTCCTGTCCAATAAATTCTTGCAGACAATAGCCGGAATAGCCATCCTATACGAATATCTACTTGTTGTCCCTCTGTTTTTTTTGACAGTGTGCCACGGTAACGTAAAGGAACAAAGAGTACGAGCAGCACAAATAACAGCAGAATACCTGCTAAACCTGCCAAGCCTATGCCTATAATTCGTAATATTTGTCCGATGATAGTAAGCATTTCCGCCTTTCCATAACCTTTCTGCGGTCTCTAGCCAAAATAGTCCCTTATCCGAAATCCGCCCGTCTTTTGATAAACCTCTTTAATCATTTCGGCTGCTACCCGCTCCGCCTCCTTTTTTCCGTTCGCTAGTCCAAGGATATGTATCTCACTGCGTTTATAGATCGGAAATAAAAGTTCCTTTGCTGGAATCAGATCCAGTAAATTCTTTGGATTAGACGGATATGCAATCAGATAGACTCCAGAAATCCAGCGCCCTTTATTGATCGCATGGATCACTTTTCGATGTTTCTTTTTTATTGTTTCTCCTAAAATTAAATTTTCACTCCAAATAATCATTCTTATCTTTATTTTTGAATATTTTGCCTCTCCTTTCTACTTTTTTATCATATACTTTCTTATCTTTGTATTTTTCTTGTTAAAAGCTAGGTACAAGTATAATCTCTATAAAAATTATACCATAAAAATTCTGATTTTTAAACTCCTTCTTTCATCAATTCTTTCATCAGTCGAATACTAGCTATCTTTTCCTCCCGATCTCTACAACTAGAAAGAGAGGTTTTAATATAATCTAATACCTCTTTTTGATCTTGAAAAAATACTGGCATTTCCTTTAAAACTCTCGCCATCATCGCACGGTTTAAAATCTGTGGTTGTTCCTTTAATTTCTGTGCAAATTCTTCAGAAATTTCTTTTATCCGCTGTTCTAAATACTCTCTATCTGCCTTTTTCGGTTGAACATTTTCTTTTGTATCCAATTCAATAAAAAGACTATTGGATAATAACTTCTCGGAAAGTAAAAGACATTCCAATAATTGTCCTAACATCATAGAATTTACTTTTGAGATATGGCTTTCTTTGATCTCATTTAAAATTCCTTGCTGTTTTAATATTAACTGAGCTAAGTCCTCTAACTTTCCTTCTGTCTTTTCAAATAATTCTACCGTTTTTTCTTCTACCTTTTTGAAAGTTTCCTGTTCAAATTCAGTTATAATTTCTTTTATTACAGGAAGAAGTTCCTGTAACATCTGTAAAGCTTTTGCAGAAGCATATGGATAATTTAATAAAAGAGCATAAAATACATTACATAATTCCTGTAAATTATAATAAAAGTCCGTTTCCTTTGTAACCTGTTCTACTGCCATTTTTAGTTCTTGTGAAAGTAGTTCATAATTCTCTTTAGATAATTCCCTATAATCTTCCATTTTAAACAAACTAAGTGTTTTGCTTAATGATGAATAATATTCTTCTTCCTCTTTTACATAATAAATACCTGCCGCACATCGAAGCATATAAATATAATCTTCTACTGCATCTATATCCATTTCCAAGTAGATTGAAAGACTTCCCCTTAATAGATCAAAAAATCTTCCCTTTGTCATACGTACTGGAAGTTGGGAGAGCATCTCTTGAATCTTTCTATTAATCACTACATTATCTTTCGTATCAAAAATATATTTTAATAACTCTTGTGAAAAAGTTTCGTCATCAATTTCTTCTAAATGATCTTCAAATCTTAATTCCAAACGATTTAAAACATATTCATAAAGTAAAAAACGATCTGTATAGGTCGTTAAAATCTGCATTCTCTTTGTAATCTCTATTCGTATTTGATGAATTGTTTTTATTGCACTCTCTCTTTTGTCTCCATCAAAAGTTTCTAATAAATTTTCTAAAATCAAATGATTTAACTTTGTGATATATTCTTTTTTTTCTTTTTCTAAAGTCCATTCTTTATCCAACATAGCTTCATAGAGATTATAATAATGTATAATAAAACTCATTCCTGCATACATCTGATTTGTCGATGCACATTCTTGTAAAAAAGCTGGCAGATACTGTTCTAAATCTTTTCCACTTTTTAATGCCCTCTCTAGCTTTCGTTCAGATTCCATAATATCCTCCTAGACAATTATGATAAAAGTTGCTCTCCTATCCTTTTAATTAACCATGTATTTGGAATTAAATGAAGCAAATTTATTTTTGGAATTAAAATTTCCTCTATCATAGTACAAAAACCTGCAACTCCAAAAACTGCAACAAAACTTATTCCTATAAGCTGATATAAAGATGCTTGATGAATCTTTCTTGCAAGCAATAAAAAAAGAATTCCAACGACTAAATTATAAAACATAGAACTTAACCATAGACTGAAAAAAATAGACATTTTATCTAAATAAAAAGCAATACAAAAAGAAAAAATAGCACTTAGTCCTGACAATAATACCTCTGCTGAACAAAGATCTCCTAAATTCTGTGCCATGTCCTGCATTTTTGTCAGCTTTCTGCGTATCCATAATCCTTGTTCCTTTTCTTTTACTATCTGATAAAATACAGATAAAATTACAAAAGAATAAAACATTGCTGCAATCCCTGCAAGGATTTGTCGATATAACAAACTATTATTCAATTCCTTTTTTTCCTGAACTATTTGTCCAGTATCTACATATGTAATAGAAAAGGAATAGTCAAATTTTTCAGACTCTAATAGTTCTTTCGCATATTCTTGATACTCTTTATAACTATGTTTTCCGATTTCCCCTGGTGGAATATTTTGATAGATCTGAATTCCTTTTGCAAGACAGATCTGATACATCATCTCACCTGCTACTATATCTGAAATAATCATTGCTAGTGAGTCATCTTGTCCTTCATAAACGGTGATCAATTCTTTTGTTTCCCCTGATAATAGTCTCTTTTCATATCCTTGTTCTATTACAAAGATACAGTTGATATATCCATCATACAATAATTCTTCTAACTCTTTTTGTGTTCCTTCATAAACGAAAAGAGATGAACTTTCTGATAGACCATGAAGTAATTGTATAGAGGCTTTTGTTGGCATATAATCTATTTGATCCTCATTTACCACTCCAATTGGAATGGCCGCTCTATTTTGTGCCTGTATATTAAAATCACGAATCAAAAGAAAAAAACTGATTGCTGCTAGAAAAATCACTGCACATATCATTCGATTTCTTACAAAAAGCCGCAGTCGTAACTGCATCTGAAGGAAAAAATCATAAAAAAACCAAAAAAGTTTAGAGTTCTTCATAACTTTTTCTCCCCTTTCCTTTTTGTAGTGCTATTCCAGCAAACCAAAACAGTATACTGCCTACCAATAAAACTTTGACTACGTTCCAAAATTCAACTGGCACCTCTCCTAATACCAAGGAATTCATCTGTTTTACAATCCAGTATAGTGGTGTCTTTTCTGCAATTTTTGCCATTGACTCTGGCAGATATAAAAACGGAATAATTCCACCACCTAAAACAGTCAAAAAGAAAACAATAAGATAAAATGCCGTTAGGTATTGTTGCCCACTTTTAAAAAAACCACTTAAAAAAAAGCTAAATACACTAAAAAAAAGTGCTACTACAATCCAAAGTAAAAATCCCTCTATTGGAAAAGTTCCTTTCGATAGTACAAATTGTGTAAAATAATAAAAAAATCCTGGAACAAAAGAAACAATCATAAATAGTAAACTTTTTTCTAAATAAAAGAGGGAGGGCACTATGCCTGTGCTCAAAAGCCTAGCAAAAAGTCCTGTTCTTTGTTCTCGCAAAATTTTTTCTCCGCATCCTGCTGCCAAATACATTGTAAGTAATAGAAAAATTACATGAAGGTAAAATATAACCAATGGAATCCGTTTTAAGTTATTTACCTCCAAGTGAGTAAATAGATCATTTTTATTTACTATAGTAGTAATTAATGCTAATGAGATTTCGACATTTTTCCTATCAATTAAATCTCTTGGCAGACCATCTTGTTCCATAACCTCATATAGTGTAACACAATTAATTTCTACCGCGGAAACAAACTTTTCATATCCTTCTAGCAGATTTTTCATTAAAAGAGCTTTTGTCTTATCTTCAATATTTAATAAAATCTGTAGAGGGGTATTTTCAATCTTTATCATGTCTTGTACAAAGTTTTCTGGTACAATTAACAATACCTGCAATTTATTTTGTAAAAGAAGTGTTTCTAATTCTTCTTTTGTTCCATGTTGAATTTCTACATAATTTTGAACTGCCTCATTACCATCAAAAAAGCTTAAAAGCAGTTTTGAATATTCGGAAGTATCATAATTAACAATTCCTATTTGAATTCTCTCTAATTTTTGATTTTCTTTGTCCGATAAGGTAAACACATATAATGAAATGCCTGTAAATACTGCAAAAAACAGCAAAAACAGACATCCCATTTTCCACTTTCCCCTTATAAACTCCTTTCCGTCTGCTAATAATAGCCAACTCATGTCCTCATCCTCTTACTCTACAGTAACCGCCTTAATCATATTTGTAACACCTGTTTTTCCGGCTGGAACTCCTGCTGTCAAAATTAAAATATCCCCTTCTTTTGCAAGTTCATGATCCTTTACTGTTTTTACTGCTTCTTCTAAAAGTTGATCGGTGGAATTAACTTCCTGTACCTTAACAGGTTTTACTCCCCAATAAAGCTGCATTTTGTAAAGAGTGCGATCAAGAGGAGATAATCCGATAATATTTGCAGCCGGTTTAAATTTGGAAACTACTCTTGTTGTATATCCAGAAAAACTAGAAGCAATAATTAATTTCGCACCAAGTCGCTGTGCTGTAGCAACTGCGGAGTAACTAATTGCTGAAGATACCGCCTCTTTTTGTTTAATGGTACTTATCATTCTTGCTTTACTTAATGACGTATATTCTAAATGTTGTTCTGTTTCTATTGCAATCTCTGCCATCATCTTTACTGCTTCAATTGGATATTTTCCCGCAGCGGTTTCTCCTGATAACATGATTGCATCTGTTCCATCATAAATCGCATTAGCAACATCGGACACTTCTGCTCTAGTTGGTCTTGGATTGCGAATCATAGAATCTAACATCTGTGTTGCTGTAATAACTAACTTAAATGCTGCATTACATTTTTCAATCATAGTCTTTTGTAAAAATGGGAGTCTTTGTGTCTCTACTTCTACACCTAGATCCCCTCTTGCCACCATAATTCCATCTGACTCAGCAATAATTTCATCTAAATTCTCTACACCCTCCATATTTTCAATCTTGGCAATGATTGCAATATCGGAATTACTTTCTTTTAAAATTTTACGGATCTCTCGAATCGCCTCTGCATTACGGATAAAGGAAGCAGCAATAAAATCTACTCCTTCATTAATTCCAAAAATAATATCCTCTCTATCCTGATTTGTAATTGCAGGAAGATTTAGTTTTACATTTGGGACATTCACTCCCTTTCTGCTGCTTAATTCTCCTCCATTTAATACTTCGCACAAAATTTCTGTTCCCTCAATAGACAGAATCTTTAATTCAATCAATCCATCCGAAATTAAAATGGTTCCTCCTACACTTACATCCTTTGGTAGGTCTTCGTACGTAACACTAATTGTTTTGCTATCACATACAACATCTCTTGTTGTGATTGTAACTTGATTGCCTTTTACTAATGTATATGGTTTTTCATCTTTTGCAAGTCCAGTTCGTATTTCTGGTCCTTTTGTATCTAAAAGAATCGCAACTGGAACATTCATCTCTTGTCTTAATTTTTTAATCTTCCGAATTTCTTCTCCATGGCTTTCATGATCTCCATGTGAAAAATTCATTCTGGCAACATCCATCCCATTCTCAATCAATTTTCTTAAAACTTCTTCAGAAGCTGTAGAAGGGCCAAGTGTACAGACAATCTTTGTTTTCTTTTTCATTGACTCCATTTTTTCTCCTAATCCGATCTCTGTTACCTTTTGTGTACATGTTCATGGGTATACAGATGATCCATACAATATTCATAATTCCCTTCACATTTAGAACAAAATCGAAATTCTAATGTGTCATCATCTAACTCTGTTCTACCGCAGATTGCACATTTATGTCTTGTTACTACAGTTTTACCTCCTACTTGAGTTACATTTTCCATTCCAGTATGACGAACAGCCTGTTTAAAAGCTCTCTTTCGGTGTATTTCTTTCGGTGAAATCTGCTTATAATTTCTTGTTGTAAAAAAGAATACAATAAAATTAAACAGAGATGCTAAAATAATTACTCGAATTGGAAGGTTCGAAATAACCAATTCATAGATTAACATGACAGCATAGATAATACCTAAAACCTTAATCTTAATTGGAATAATAAACATTAATAAAACCTGGACATTTGGAAATGTAGCAGCAAATGCCAAAAAGATTGACATATTGACATAATACGTACTAAACTGTGCAAAATAGATTCTTCCCAAGGTTCCAAAATAACCTTCTGCTCCCATTTGTTGAATAATTTGTGCATCCTGAACATTTAAAATAGCATACAATATAAAACTTCCCAAAACTGTAAATATCATTCCAGAAAACAAATATACATTATAACGAAATGCTCCCCATGTTCTCTCTAAATTTGTTCCAATGGAATAATAAAAATACAACATAAATAATGTGAATAGATTCAATTCCGAAGGTGGAATCATAATCCATGTGACAAGCCTCCAGATCTGTCCATGTAGAATCTGATAGGGATTTAGGGTAAGATAATTTAAAAAAGCTGGATTTAAAATTTTGATAAGATATCCTGCCCCATAACACAAAATCAGTGCTAAAGAAAGATTTTGAATGGCATATCGTCCAAACTTTCTCTCCATCTTATGCAGAAATTTATTCATTGATCTTTTTCACCTCCATTTCTATTTTTCTCTTCTACAGGAGAAAAATTCAAATTCTATTATATGTTTTCCCCACAGGCTTGTCAAATAATACATCATTAAAAATTATTAAATTTGTTTGTTTTTATCTTTTTTCTTTATTATAAATCAACTTTTGTGTTATAGCAAACAATAAATTCAAAAAAGATTGTTATTCTTTTTATTTCCTGTTATACTAAAGGACATCAGTAAAAATTTAATCGGAAAGGAAGTCTAACTTATGGCGTTCGATGGTATTGTAATTGCAAATATCGTGTCTGAACTACGACAAAAGTTAATCGGAGGACGGATTTTAAAAATTAGTCAACCCGAAAAAGATGAATTAGTTCTGACTATAAAAAATTATGATTCTTATAAATTATTTATCTCTGCTGGAGCTGCTCTGCCTTTGATCTATTTAACAGATCAAAACCGCCCTAATCCTATGACAGCTCCCAATTTTTGTATGCTTCTAAGAAAATATTTAAATAGTGCAAGAATTCTTCAGATTATACAGCCAGGACTAGAACGAGTGATTCAATTTGAAATTGAACATCTCGATGAATTGGGAGATCTGTGTAAAAAGTATCTTATAGTAGAAATCATGGGAAAACACAGTAATATTATCTTTTGTGATAGTACTTTCACTATTATTGATAGTATTAAACATATATCTGGTTTTGTCAGTTCTGTCAGAGAAGTCCTACCTGGTCGTACATGGTTTATTCCAAAGGCAGAAGAAAAGAAAAATCCTCTTTCTATCAGCTATGAAGATTTCTGTCTTGGTATACAAAAAAATCCATTCCCTTTAGAAAAAGGACTTTATTCTTCTCTTACAGGTCTTAGTCCACTTATTGCTAATGAACTTTGTTATCGTGCTGGTATGGATGCTCAAGAATCTGTAAGTGCTTTAAATGAGTCTGCAAAACAACATCTATATGGATGTTTAACCCGTTTCATGGAACAAATTAATAATCAACAATTTACTCCTAATATTATTTATCGTGATAAAGAACCTTTAGAATTTTCTTGTGTCTGTCTAACTTGTTATCAGGAAGATCCTGCTTTAACGATTGTATCCTTTTCTTCTATCAGTGAATTATTAGAACAATTTTATGCTGTTAAAGATAAAATTACCCGTATCCGTCAAAAATCTGCCGATCTTAGAAGAGTAGTATCTAATGTTATTGAACGAGATTCAAAAAAATATGATCTGCAATTAAAACAGTTAAAAGATACACAAAAGCGGGAAAAATATAGAATCTATGGAGAACTTTTAACGACTTATGGCTATCAGATTACACTGGGCGAAAAAGAATTAAAAACCGTCAATTACTATGATGGAACAGATATTACTATTCCACTTGATCCAACTCTTACACCAATGGAAAATGCCAAAAAATATTTTGAAAAATACAGTAAATTAAAGCGAACCTATGAAGCCTTATCCTCTTTAATCGTAGAAACAAAATCAGAGTTAGAACATTTAGACTCTATTCGGACAGCCCTAGAGATTGCACAAAAGGAAGAAGATCTCACACAGATAAAGGAAGAATTAATTGAATATGGCTATATGAAACGCCATGACAAAAATACTTCTCTTCATTCAGGAAAAAAGAAAGAAAAAAAGGTAAAAGTCACAAGTCGTCCTCTTCATTACCTCTCCTCTGACGGATATCATATGTATGTAGGAAAAAATAATTTCCAAAATGATGAACTTACTTTTCATTTTGCTAATGGTACAGACTGGTGGTTTCACGCTAAAGGAATTCCCGGCTCTCATGTTATAGTCAAATTGGAAGGAGACTCTCTTCCTGATCGAGTTTTTGAAGAAGCAGGTGCATTGGCAGCATATTATTCAAAAAACAGAGCTAGTGATAAAGTAGAAATCGATTATTTAGAACGAAAGAATGTGAAAAAGCCAAATGGTTCCAAACCCGGTTTTGTTGTCTATTATACGAATTATTCGCTTGTTGTTAAACCAGACATTTCAGATTTAACTTTGATTAGCGATTAAAAATTAAAAGGAGAACTTACCTATGATACAAGCAGATTATCATATGCACACTTCATTTTCTACTGATTCTCATGCCAGTGTCAAGTCCATGATTGAAGCCGCTATTTTAAATGGACTGAAACACTGTTGTATTACTGATCATATGGACTATGATTATCCTTCTCATCAACCCCTTTCTTCTGATGAAAAGGAGTTTGAATTAAATCCAGAGAGATATTTTTCTGCTCTTACTCATTATAAAGAGTTTTATAAAAATCAAATTAATATTGAAATCGGAATAGAGCTTGGACTTCGCAATGAACCAGAACAAAAAGAAAAAACAAAATCCTATTATCAAAAATTACTTTCGATCTATCCTTTTGACTTTTGTATTGGCTCTACTCATGTATTAAATTATATTGATCCCTATGAGTCAGAGTATTGGAAAAATAAAACAGAACAAGAAGCTTTACATGATTATTTTCTTTCAAATCTTGAAAACATAAATTTTTATGATGGCTTTCAAGTCTATGGTCACTTTGACTATATCGTACGTTATTTTCCAAGTGGAGTACGAAACTATCTATTAGGAGACTATTTGGATATTGTAGATCTTGGGTTAAAAAAAGGGATTGAAAAGGGAATTGGAATTGAGTGTAATACCTCTGGATATGCTCATGGGCTTTCTAATCCCCATCCAAAATTAGAACTTCTCAAACGCTATCGTAAATTAGGAGGAGAAATTATAACGATTGGTTCAGATGCCCACTCTCCAAAACAGGTAGCCAGAAACTTTAAGCAGGCAGAAGAACTATTAAAAGAAGCGGGTTTTCGGTATTACACTCTCTTTCATGAAAAAAAAGCTATATTTATCCCTTTTTAGCACCTAAAATCGTTCCGCCCCCTGCCACATAATCCCCTTGATAAAGGACAACTGCTTGACCGGGAGTAATTGCTCTTTGTGGTTCTAAAAATTCTAAACGAAGCCAGTCAGTACCAACCTCTAAAATTTTACACATTGCTCCACTGTGATTATAACGTATTTTTGCCAAAAACTCTTGTCCGGGAAGAAATGTTTCTACTGCCATATGATTGATTTGATTGCAAATCAGATGTCTTTCAAAAAGTTCCTCATTTGTTCCCAAAACCACTTCTTTCGTATCTGGTCGAAGTTCTACAACAAAAGCTGGATAGCCAAGGGCAAGTCCAAGTCCCTTTCTCTGTCCAACAGTGTAATGGATTACACCCTTATGTTTTCCTAAAACTTTATTATTTTGATCTATAAAATTTCCCGGTTCTGCTTTCTTTTTAGTATAGTGCTCTAAAAAGGAAGCATAATCATGATCGGGAACAAAACATATCTCTTGACTATCGGGCTTTTTTGCTACAGGAAGTTCTAATTTTTTAGCAATATCACGAATCTCTTCCTTTGTATAATCTCCTACTGGCATTTTTGTTCGTTTTAATTGTTCCTGTGTTAGATTATAAAGGGCATATGTCTGATCTTTCTTTGCAGTTATGGAAGTTTGTAGTGTATATCTTTGATTAGGAAGTTTCTTAATTCTTGCATAGTGACCAGTTGCAATAAAATCTGCTCCAATTAAAAGTGATCGCTCAAGTAACGATTCCCATTTTACAAAGCGGTTACACGCAATACATGGATTGGGAGTTCTGCCTTCGTAGTATTCCGCTGCAAAATAATCTATAACCTTATTTTGAAATTCTGTACGAAAATTCATCACATAATGAGGAATCTCTAATTTTTCTGCTACTCTTTTTGCATCCTCTACTGCACTTAATCCACAGCATCCTCCATTTTCTTCCTTTGAAAACATGTCCTCCTGTTGCCAAATCTGCATTGTCACTCCAATTACCTCATATCCAGCCTCTTTTAATAAATATGCTGCTACTGAAGAATCCACTCCACCGGACATTCCTACAACTACTCTTTCCATTTTTTCCTCCAAACCTGTAGACTTTTTTACTATTTAATCCTCTTTTTTAAAGCTTTCTTTTAAGTCCTCTAAAAACTCCTTATACTTCATAGATACTGCAGAAGGATTTCGGTGCAACATCTTATACTTATCACGGCTTAAACGGCTTCGATAATTTTCTCGATTACATATATGTTTTAATCTTAACTCTAACAGTTCTTCCTTCTTTTGAGACAATTTTGCTGTTATATCAGAGGTAAATTCAATATGTTTTAGCTTTTCTAAACGCTGCTTTATCTCTTGTTCTAACTCTTCTACTCTCTGATTTTGTTGTTCTTTTCTTTGATTTCTACGCTGTTTTAATTCATCTAAAACAACTGCTTCATAGACATCAATCCGCTTTTGTAATAGTTTTAATTCCTTTTTCATCTCTTCTGCTTTAATCAGTAATTCACGAATATCCATTGCAGTACGGAAGGAACTAACAAAATCTGCTGTTATAATTGCAGTTAAAATAAGTGTTATAATTGAAAGAAATTCTTCCGGAATTGAAAGAACAAATCTCTCTACTGGACGGTGAAATCCATAGACCATAGCAATACTTAAAAATCCCCATGTAATTGTTGAAGTCAAACAAATATGCCCATTTAAGTTAAATTTTCTATTAGAATAATCCCAATAACGTACTTTAAATAAAGCCTCCATACAAACTCCAGTTATATATTCTAAAAGCGTTGCTGCAATCGCTCCAACAATATAAACTAAAATCAAGTTTTTCTTTACTGGAAGTGCTGCCCATAAAATCACAATCGCTCCAGAACCATAAATGGGAAGCCATGGTCCTTTCATAAATCCTCTGTTTGTCCATTTTCTATCTACTATGGAAACATAAGAGGACTCAAAACACCATCCAAAAAAACAATAAATATAAAAGAAAAATAACCATTGCATCAAATGATACGTATACATTTTTTCACCTTTTGTATTATCAGAACAAATTTTATAACTCTGTCTTTTCCTCTATTGCTTCTGGCATAGTCTTTCTCTGAAGAATTTCCATAAATTCTTCTCCTGTAATTGTTTCCTGATCATATAAATGTTTTGCAAGTTCATGTAATTTTGCTTTATTTTCTACAAGTAAATCTTTCGCTTTTTCATACTGTTTCTTTACTAATGAAACTACCTTTTGATCAATTAAAGAAGCTGTTTCATTTGAACAGGCTAGGGAGGTATCTCCACCAAGATATTGATTTGTTACTGTTTCTAATGCCACCATTCCAAAATCTTCACTCATTCCAAACCTAGTAATCATAGAACGTGCAAGACGAGTTGCCTGTTCAATATCATTCGATGCTCCAGTTGTAATCGAATTAAAAATCAGTTCTTCTGCTACTCTTCCTCCAGTGAGTGTAGCAATCTTATTTTCAATCTCCTCCTTTGTCATCAGGTTATGTTCTCCCTCATCTACCTGCATAGTATATCCTAATGCTCCTGATGTTCTAGGAATAATTGTAATCTTTGTTACTGGTGCAGAATGTGTCTGTAATGCTGCAACTAAAGCATGTCCTACTTCATGATATGCCACAATTAGCTTTTCCTTATCTGAAAGCACTTTGTTCTTTTTTTGATAACCTGCAATGACTACTTCCACACTCTCTTCTAAATCTGCCTGTGTAACAAATTTTCTTCCATCTCTTACGGCACGTAATGCCGCTTCATTGATCATATTGGCAAGTTCTGCTCCTGATGCCCCTGCTGCTGCTCTGGCTATTACAGAAAAATCTACTCCATCACTGATTTTAATTTCTTTTGCATGTACTTTTAAAATTGCTTCTCTTCCTATCAAATCTGGAAGTTCTACTGGAACTCTACGATCAAATCTTCCCGGACGAAGTAGTGCTGGATCTAGTGATTCTGGTCGGTTGGAAGCTGCTAAAATAATAACTCCTTTTGTTCCGTCAAAACCATCCATCTCTGTTAAAAGTTGATTTAGAGTTTGTTCTCTTTCATCATTTCCTGCCATTCCACTACCATCACGCTTTTTTCCAATGGTATCGATCTCATCAATAAAAACAATACATGGTGCTTTTTCATTTGCCTGCTGAAATAAATCTCTAACCTTCGCCGCACCCATACCAACAAACATTTCTACAAATTCAGAACCAGAAATTGAAAAGAAAGGAACATTTGATTCTCCGGCAACCGCTTTAGCAAGTAGTGTTTTTCCAGTTCCAGGTGGTCCAACTAAAAGTGCACCTTTTGGCATTTTTGCTCCAATTTCAGAATATTTTTGCGGATTGTGTAGAAAATCTACAATTTCTTGTAATACCTCTTTTGCTTCATCTTCACCGGCAACATCTGCAAACTTAATACCACTAGTGGATTGCACATAAACTTTAGCATTACTTTTTCCAAATGACATTGCATTTCCCATGCCACCCATTCGTTTTGTCATACTTCGCATTAAAAGCTGTCCAACTACTACCATAATAACAATTGGTAAAATCCAAGTTAAAATAAAACTCAGTAATGGAGACATTTCTTCTATAATTGGAGTTCCAAATGAAGTAACTCCTGCTTTATACAGTCGATCTACTAATGCTGGATCATTTAAGATACCTGTCTTATAATAATTTGTCGGCGTTTGACGATCTGAAAAAATAATCTGATTTTCTTCAATCTGTACCTGTGCAATTTCTTTCGAATCAAGCATAGAAAGAAAAGTTCCATAATCTACTTCTGTCACCCGTTTTGTCATCAACTTAGGAAACAGTACCGCATTTAAAATCATTAAGACTAAAAATGCAATCAAGTAATAATATAGTATCGGTTTTTTTGGTGGTTTTACTTCCTGCATATATTCACACTCCTTTTTTTCTACTCCTATTTAAACATAGATCGCTTAAAAAGAAAAGATCTGAAACATAAAATTTCTATTTACGTTTCAGAAACTCTTTTCTTTTCAATATTTTATCCAATTATTTGAGTATGATAAAAACAAATTGCAGATCATATACCATAATTTTAAGAAACACTTTTCTTTCCAGCTAAAACTTCTTGGTAATCTTGATAATTCTTCTCAAGTAGTTTTGGTGTATCCAATCCATAAGGACAGCGGCTTTTACATTGCCCACAGTGTAGGCAATTCTCTATTTTTTTCATCTTTTCCTGAACCTCTGGTGTAAGCTGTAATTGTGAAGGTGAACGTCGTAACAGTAAAGACATCCTTGCACAATTATTAATTTCAATCCCTGCTGGACAGGGCATACAATATCCACATCCCCTGCAAAATTCTCCTGAAAGCTCTTCTTTCTCCTTTTGAATAAATGTCAAAATCTCTTCGTTCATCTTTGGTGGATCTTGTTGATAGGAAAGAAATTCTTCTAATTCTTTCTCTCTTTGAATTCCCCAAATTGGCAAAACATGGTCAAATTGACTAAGATAAGCATATGCTGCTTTTGAATTTGTAATCAGTCCACCAGAAAGTGCCTTCATTGCAATAAAACCCATATTTGCCCTTTTACATGTTTCTACCAATTCCAATTCAGATTGTGCCGCAAGATAACTAAATGGAAATTGAAGTGTTTCATATAAACCGGAGTCTATCGCTTCTGCTGCTACTTTTAACCTGTGATTTGTAATACCTATATGCCGAATTTTTCCCTGTTTTCTTGCCTCACACATTGCTTCATATAGTCCACTTCCATCTTCCGGTTTTGGACAAAATGCTGGATTATGAAATTGATATAAATCAATATAATCTGTTTTTAAAAGACGAAGTGAAGTTTCTAAATCCTCTTGAAAAGCTTTTACAGTTATTGCACCTGTCTTTGTTGCAATAATAATATGAGAACGGACACAGGAAAGTGCCTCCCCTATTTTTTCCTCACTATCTGTATAAAATCTTGCTGTATCAAAAAATGTAATTCCATTATCGTATGCTTTTAAAAGCAGTGTTGATGCTTCCTTTTTTGAAATTCTTTGAATTGGCAGTGCACCAAATCCATTTTTATTCACTCTAATTCCCGTTTTGCCGAGTGTTACCTGCTGCATAAATTTTTTCTTCCCCCTTACTCTTTAACTTTTTGATATAGTTATAACCCTCCCTAATCTTTGATAGTTCTTGAATAAACTCACTCTCATTTTCCTTTTCCAATACAAAGAATGTCTGATAGATAGCACGAGTCATTGCCACATAAAATAATCTTCGTTCTTCTGCATCAGGAAAGTCTTCTCCACTTCCAAAAAGATTTAAAATAGAAAGATTTTGGCGTACAACTGGAAATCCTCTCCCTATTTTTAAATTATTTAATACAAATACATAATCTGCCTCAAGTCCTCTTGACTCATGAATTGTTAAAAATGTAATCTGAAGATCAGGACGTTTTTTATATTTAACATCTAATCTTCCTGTTACATTATTATAACAACATTCAAAGTCCGAAATTTGAAATAAATAATCCCGATCTGTAATATAACGACCAAGTAAAAATACTCTGCTGTTTTCGGAAAGTCTTAAAAGTCTACTTGGAATCTTTTGTATGGACTCTTGTTGATCTTCTGCACAGATACGTTCTACTGCTGTTTCCTCTTGATGCAGTCCTGAATACAATTCCTTTTCTTTTTGATTTTGATTTTTCAAGATAAACTGGTTGCTTAACTTAACTGCATTGGGTGAAAGCCGATAACTTGTCTTTAAATAGTCAATCTCACTAATTCCCCAATCTTTTTCAAAATTTAAAATATGATTCATTTCGCTTCCAGAAAAACGATAAATACTCTGCCAATCATCTCCTATGCAAAATAATCGAAATTCTTTTTGAAAACGCAATGCCTTTAAAAGTTCAAATCTGGAATTTGAAATATCTTGGTACTCGTCTACTATCACAATTTTATAATTATGATAATATTTTTTACTTTTCAGATAGTCTGTCGCCTTCCAAAGTATTTCGTGAATATCCATTTCATTTCTTTTTTGTAACTCTTCATGATATGCCTCATATAGTGGTTCAACTAACTTTAAAATAAATTGATTTGCTGTCTGTTCTCTTAAAGGACGTTGTTTATTTTGTTGTCTTGCCTCGTAAAGTGTATAACGACAACTTTCCATCTGCTCTATAATCGTAACAAAAAATCTTTCTAAAGAAACTTGTTCTGTTATATCAAATGGTACTTTAAAAAGATCTTCGTTTTCCTTTAAAACAACTCCTTGTTTTTTGAGTCGTTTTTTTAACTGTCTAAGTAGTATACCTTCCTCTAATTCAAATCCATATGCCTCTACTAATATTGTTTTACAGCGTTTATGAAGTTTTTGTTTCCACTTTATCTCTTCTGAACTCTTTTTATTGTGATTTAACTCAAAATATTCTATATAAATTCCATAGTCTGGAAGATAGAAATCTGGACAATATTCTCCAACTCTTTTGAGATTTATATTAGTTTGATAGGATGTTTTATATTGATAAGTAACTCCAAACTGAAATAAAAAGTTAGCAATTAGAACTTGTGCATGATTTTGTACAGACTCTCCTAAAAACGTTACAAAAGAATTTTGTTGTGTCTCTTCTTCATTTCCAAGTTGTGTCCAACTTTTTACAGGAATCTTCGCATAAAGTTGGTAAAATAAAAATACTTTTTGATACCACTCTTTTTGTAATGACTGTTGAAATGTTTCCCGAACTACTTCCTCTAATAAACCCTTTCCAGAACTATTTGGTTTTTTTCCATCAACCTCTGAAACAATTTCCAATCCTAATTTCTGAAAAGTTTCTATTCTTGGAATGGCTTTACATTCTTTTAAGATTCTTCTTTGCATCTCTTTTACATAATCTTTGGTATAAGAAAGTATCAAAATTTCCTTTGGATTATAATTTTGGAAATGTATTAGGTATTTTACTAATCCAATAATGATAGAAGTCTTACCTGTTCCAGCTCCTCCAACAAGCAGATGATTTTTTGCTGGATTTACAATCACACAAAGCTGTTCAAAATCTAAACGGTGTCCCTCTACAGGTAGAAGTCTGGCAGAATAAGCCATTGCCTGACGCCTGCTATATTTTTGATTGTTATCTCTAAAGAGCTCTTCTAACTGTTTACATACTTTTTCTAACTCTTCTCTTTCCTTTTTTAATGCCCCATAATTAAATGTCTTATAAACTCTTCGTTCCATTGTCTTAACAGATTCTAAAATTTCTTCCCAATTTTCCTTCTTTTGTACTGCTTCCTCCAATGGATGATATTCTTTTCCTGTCAAATCAACAGCTTCTAACTCATTAAAGATCGGCGTTAACTGTTCCCTGAGCTGTTCACACTGCTGTTCTAACTTTGTTTGTGTATCTTTAGGAATTGCCCCCATCGCTTTTCGGAACTTTTGTAAAATCCCCATATCATCACTCCCTGTTATTATCTCATTCCAACAGTATACAAAAACTTAGAAAACTGTTTTCTTCCTTCTTCTGTATTCGAATATACTCCTGCATCCTTTAAAACCTGTAAAAAGACTTGTCCTGTTTCCTCTTTTAAAATAGAATCCATAGTCTCCTTTGAAAATTCTGGATGTCTCTTTAAAATTTCTTGCGCCCAATCTTTATGTTTTACCAAAGTTTCTTCCTTCAAAAGATCTCTTCCTTCTAACATAGCTTCTCCTAAAAGAGTCAATTCCTGTTTTAATCTTGAAGGAAGTACTGCTAGTCCCATTACTTCAATTAGACCAATATTTTCTTTTTTAATATGATGTAAATTTGCATGAGGATGATAGACACCTAATGGATGTTCCTCTGTTGTAATATTATTGCGAAGTACTAAATCCAGTTCAAATTTTTCTCCTCTGCGTCTTGCAATCGGTGTAATTGTATTATGTAATTCTCCGTTTGTTTCGGCAAAAATAAATGCCTCTTCATCTGTATATCCTCTCCAGCAAGTTAAAATATGATCTGCTAAATCAGTTAAACGCTCTGGTTCTTGCCCCGAAAGTCTAATTACAGACATTGGCCACTTTACTATTCCTGCCTTTATCTCTTCAAATCCACAAAATATAACTTCTTGTTCGATTGGAGCTTTTGCCATCGCGAACTCATAATTTCCTCCCTGAAAATGCTCATGAGTTAAAATAGAGCCACCTACTATTGGCAGATCCGCATTTGAACCAATAAAATAATGTGGAAACTGTTCTACAAAAGAAAACAGTTTTCGAAATACACTTTTATCAATCTTCATTGGAATATGCTCTTGATTAAATACGATACAATGTTCATTATAATAAACATAAGGAGAATATTGAAAGCCCCACGATCCACCGTCAATTTTAACCGGAATAATTCTATGATTTTGTCTTGCAGGGTGACTTAAATGTCCTGCATACCCTTCATTTTCAGCACAGAGCAGACATTTTGGATAACCAGACTGTTTTTGGTTTTTCGCCGCTGCAATAGCTTTTGGATCTTTTTCTGGCTTAGAAAGATTAATCGTAATATCTAATTCCCCAAAGGAAGTCTTTGTCTTCCATTTCATATCTTTTAAAATTCGATATCTACGTATATAATCGGAATCCTGACTAAATGTATAAAAGAAATCGGTTGCTTCCTTTGGAGATAATTTATATTTTTCCCAAAAAGTTCGAATTACATTAGAAGGTCTTGGTGTAAGTAACCCCATTAACTTTGTATCAAATAAGTCTCTTTCTGTTTGGGTATCCTCAATCACCTTACGGGCTATAGCATCCTCTACAAGGGGTTTTAAAATTTCTTCTAAGTCTTTACTCTCCGTTTTAGATGCTAACATTTTTTCTTCCAGACTTACTCTTTGTAGTGCCTCTAATATCTGGTTTGTGCAATAAATTACATCTTCCTTTTCCAATAATTTATGCTCCAACCCATAATCAATCAGTTTTTGAATACTTTCTCCTATCATAAATGTGTCCCCTTTTTACATTTATTTAAATTACTATATTGCTATTATAGACTAATCTATCCTGAAAGAAAACTATTTTTTTAAAGATTTTTTCTTTTTTAGATTACTTTGTGCAGGTCCATCGATTAAATGCCCATCAAATGTAAATCTCGAACCATGACATGGACAATCCCAACTAAGTTCTTCTGGATTCCAGTTAAGTTCACAGCCCAAATGTGGACACTTCACAGAAACCGCGTGGATTGTCCCATCTTTTTCTTTATACACTCCTAACTTTTCCCCCCGATACTCTATTACCTTTCCCTGTCCTACAGGAATTTGTTCTATCTGTTGCTTTGGAAATAAAAATAAACGCCTTGCTAGTCCTTTGAAAGCATGCTTTCCCTCATCCAAAATCTGTGGAACAGAAAAAAGAGTTGGAACTCTTTGTGGAGAAAAAAGAGTTTCATACTCATTCTTTTTTCCTATAATTAAATCACAAATTAATTGTGCTGCTACCATTGAACTAGTCATTCCCCATTTTTGAAATCCTGTAGCTACATACCAATTTGGTTTTGTTTTTGAAAATCTTCCAATATAGGGAATATTGTCTAAAGGCATACAATCTTGAGCTGACCAAGCCGTTTGTTCTTTTGCTTTTGGATAAAATTCTGCTGCTGCCTTTTTAAGTCTTTCATACTGTTTGCCCTTTCTACTTTCACCAGTTCTATGACTGCCTCCTCCTAAAATCAAATATTCTTCTGTATTTCGAAACGATAATCCATCTGGATCAATTCCAAAATACATTCCATCTAATATTTGTGCATTACGAAATGCTATACAATAACTCCGTTCTTGGTGCATCCTTATAAAATAATATCCTGGTACATTGATAAATGGATAATGTGATGCAAAAATAACTCTTTTTGCAGTAACGATTCCCTTTGAAGTATAAAGTAAATAAAGTCCATTTTTTGTGTTTTCAATTTTCTCCACTTTTGTATGTTCATAGATAGTCATTTCATTTAAAAGACCTATAAGAAACTTTAAGGGATGAAACTGTGCCTGATTTTCCTGTTTTAAGGCAGAACGAACAGGAAAGGGCAGTTTTGTATTTGTTGTAAAAGATACCTTTAATCCAACTTCTTTTGCTGCCTGTTCTTCTTTCTTCAATAATGCAACATCTCTGCATGAATATAAATAAGAAGGAATTCTCTTCCAATCACAAGAAAGTCCTTTTGTCTGAATTAATTTTTCGTATTCTAAAACTGCATTTTGATTCGCTTTTGCATATTGACTTGTTTTTTCTTTACCAACTTGAACTAGTAGTTTTGAATAAATCAAACCATGTTGAGAAGTTACTTTTGCTGTTGTATTTTTTGTCTGTCCGCTTGCAATTTCATTTGCCTCTAAGATAACATTTTCCTCTCCTGCCTCATTTAAAAAGTAGGAAATTAAGATTCCTGTTATTCCTCCTCCAATGATCGCTGTTTTTGTAAAACATTTTCCAGAAAGAAAAGGATATTTAGGTATCTGTGCTGTTTCGCTCCAAATAGATTTCATAAGAATAGACTGCTCCTTTTTTTATTTTCTAACAGTCTGTGCAATCTTATGAAAATTATGAATGATAAAAAAGTATATTATCTTTCTATCTCCCATACTACGGTTACGGTATCGCTAATAGAAATTTCTTCTGGTTCTATATTAAAGCTTTTCTTACTAAGAAAAGCAGGCACTGCTAAACTGTGACTCATAGGTCTGGAATATAATTCTATTTGATCCCAAGAGTAATTTATTTCTACAATATTTCCCAATTTAACTTCCGCTGCCAATGCTAACACTTCTGCTTTTCTTTTAGAATCTTTTACAGCTTGTTCCATAAGTTTACTTTTTATCTCTTCTGGATTTTTTAAGAGGTATTCTATTTGAAAGGTTGCCTTTGTTTCACTATTTGACACAGCTTCTAATATCTTGCTCAACTGTTCTTCATCTCTGTCAAAAACTAACTTCATGCGATGTACAAAACTATAACTTACAATCTTTTTTCTATCTTCCTGATCAAAATTGGTATTCACATAAAAAGAGAGCGTTTTTAAATCACTTTCTTTAAAATTTAGAGAAACTAAACAGTTTTTCAACTCTTGTGTCTTCTTTACTGACATTTTGACTGCTTTTTCATAGCTTCCCACTGTATCTTCCAAACTAAAAGTCAAGCAGATTTGATCTGGTGCTACTGACATTTTTCCTGTTCCGGTTACTTTTATTACTTGTTGGCTCATATTTTTGTATTATCCTTTCTTTTGTTTTTCATAATTTATGTTGAAAATAATTCTTTTATTTTATTTACTTCTTCCTCTTGTCCATTTAGACAAACAGCATAATTTAAGTGTACTAAATTCTCCTCTTCTAAATCCCACCCACATAAAAAATTCATTTCTATAAAATTAAGTGTACATCGGGACTCAAATATATCTCCTCTTTCTATGGTAAAAAATTTATATTTCTTTTGTTTGCGATCGAATAATAAATAAACACGTTTACATAGAGTAGATTTTTCTGGCTCTGGAAGTGTAATACAAATCGCTTCTATTTCTTCCGAAATAGAAAATAATTCTAGTTGATATTGTTCCTTCTTATAAGGCAGCTCTACTCCCTCTTTTTCGCAAATTTTCTGTATAGTTGTATAAAGAAAATTTGCATTTGGTTTTAATAGTGCTGCTAAAAAAACTTCTGTATCCTTTAAAAACCATCTAGGCATTAACTGATGTTCCAAATAATACCTGATATCCAATATATCCACAGTTTTTTCTTTCTCTCCCATTCCATCCTCCATGTTACAATTATTTATATTCTTATTTCTTTATCATAGCATAAATATATTAAAAAAATCAAGATTTCCAAAGACTTATTTTATATATAGAATAAAAAATAAGCCAGAAACATTAAATTTCCGACTTATTTTTTATTCTATATTAAATCCTTTTTATACTATCTTCTTCTAAATATCTTTTTAACGCATCCTGCCATACTGGCAGTCTTTGAAATCCTTCTTTTGTAAGACACTCTTTTGATAAACGAGAGTTCATAGGTCTGACTGCTTTTGTTGGATATTTGGAAGTTAGAATTGGATTTACTTTGGCAGAAAGTCCTGCCTGTCTAAAAATTTCTTTCGCAAATTCTGCCCAACTACATACCCCTTCATTTGTTGCATGATAAATTCCATATTTTTGTGTCATAATCATATCGCACAGAAGAGGTACAAGATCTTTTGTATATGTTGGAGAACCGATTTGATCTTGTACTACATTTATTTCTTTTTGTTCTGTTCCAAGACGCAGCATTGTCTTCACAAAATTATTTCCATTTTTCCCAAAAATCCAAGAAACCCGTACAATAAAATATTGTTCTAACTCAGCAAGAATGTGACGTTCTCCTTCATATTTTGTTTTTCCATAAATATTAAGTGGGGAGGGTATATCTAGTGGCTTATAAAAATTTTCTCCTGTTCCAGAAAAAACATAATCTGTACTAAGATAGAGCACTTTCGATCCCAATACTTTACATATCTGTGCAATATTTTTTGTCCCTTCTACATTAACTTTATAACAAAGTTCTGTCTCTTGTTCTGCCTGATCGACTTTTGTATAAGCAGCACAGTGAATAACTGCATCTGGGTGATATTCTGTCAGAAAATTTTTCGTTGCTTTTGTATCTGTAATATCAAATTCATCTCTATCTACACCAAGACATGGAATCTTTCTTTCTTGCAGACAAAGCAGCAAATCCGAACCTAATTGTCCTTTTGCTCCTGTAACAAGTACCTTCATAAAATTTAACTCCTTTTTCTTTGTTCTTTATATACCTGAAAGCTTTCCCATCTTTTATCCTTTTCCGAAAGAATAATATCTTTTTTGGTTATCTTTTTTGTTCCAAACCAGTCAATTCCAAGTTCTCTGTCATTCCATGAAATTCCACCTTCATCGTTTGGACGATAAAAATCAGTCACTTTATAACAAAATTCTGCCTGTTCTGAAAGAACTAAAAATCCATGAGCAAATCCTTTTGGAATAAAGAATTGTTTTCTATTTTCTTCCGATAATATTACTCCAAACCATGAACCAAACGTTTTGGAATCTTCTCTTAAATCAACTGCAACATCCAAAACTTCCCCCCTAATTACTCGTACTAATTTATCCTGAGGATATCGAATCTGAAAATGAAGTCCTCTCAATACTCCCCTTTTTGAAGCTGACTGATTATCCTGAACAAAGGTATTAAAAATTCCTGCCTTTTTAAATTCCTCTGCCTGATAGGTTTCCATAAAATAACCCCGTTCATCCCAAAATATTTCTGGTTCTATTATTTTTAAACCTTGAATTCCATTACAATCTTGTGTTACTTTAATCTTCCCCATAGATTACCTTTCTATTAATCTCTTCTCATACATATTTTTAATATAGTTACGATATTCTCCATTTATCACTCTCTGCCACCATTCTTTATTACTTAAATACCATTGAATTGTCTTATCCATACCTGTATCAAAAGTATATTCCGGCTTCCATCCCAATTCTTTTTCCATTTTATTTGGATCAATCGCATAACGGAGATCATGTCCGGGACGATCTGTAACATAACGAATCAAACTTTCTGGTTTTTCAAGTATCTTAAGAACCATCTTCACTACTTCGAGATTGGTTTTCTCATTATGTCCGCCAATATTATAAACTTCTCCCTCTTTTCCTTTTCTTATAATTAAATCGATTGCCCTACAGTGATCTGTAACATACAGCCAATCTCTTACATTCTCACCTTTTCCATATACAGGAAGCTGTTGATTTTCCAGTGCCCGAATTATAATTAAGGGAATTAATTTCTCTGGAAATTGATATGGCCCATAGTTATTTGAACAGCGTGAAATTGTCACCGGGAGTTTAAAGGTTCTATAATAAGCCAATACCAAAAGATCCGCTCCTGCTTTACTTGCTGAATATGGACTGGAGGTATGAATTGGCGTTTCTTCGGTAAAAAATAAGTCTGTTCGGTTTAATGGCAAATCCCCATATACTTCGTCCGTAGAGACTTGATGATATCGTTTTATACCATACGTTTTTGAAGCATCCAATAATACCTGTGTTCCAAGTACATTTGTCTGTATAAAAATTTCTGGATTGATTACAGAACGATCCACATGCGATTCGGCAGCAAAATTAACAACAATATCAAACTTTTCTTTTTCAAATAGCTTCATAATAAAATCTCTATCTGCAATATCACCATGTACAAAACGATAATTTGGTTTATCTTCCAATGATTTCACCGTTTCTAAGTTACCTGCATAGGTAAGAAGATCTAGGTTTACCATTTGATCTTGTGGATAGTTTTGAACCATATAATGAAGAAAATTTCCGCCAATAAATCCTGCACCGCCTGTCACTAAAATTTTCATTGATTTTCTCCTTTTCTACCTTTAAATATAATTAATTTTTCCTTCTGCAACTCTTTTTAAATGTTCTCCATATGGTGATTTTCCATAGCGTACAGCCGATTTTAAAAGAGTTTCTTTTGTAATCCAGTGGTTAATATATGCGATCTCTTCAGGTGCAGAAATCTCAATTCCCTGACGTTTTTGTATTGTCTGAACAAAATCTGATGCTTCTACCAAACTGTCCATTGTGCCTGTATCTAACCATGCAAACCCACGTCCTAATAACTCTACCTGAAGTGTTTCATTTTCTAAATAAATTCTATTCAAATCTGTAATTTCTAACTCCCCTCTTGTGGAAGGCTTTACTTTTTTGGCATATTCTACTACCCTTTTATCATAAAAATAAAGTCCTGTAATACAATAATTAGACTTTGGATATTCTGGTTTTTCTTCTACAGAAATCACCCTTCCCTCTGTATCAAATTCTACAATTCCAAAACGTTTTGGATCATTGACATAATATCCAAAAATTGTAGCTGTTCCTTTTTCTGCACTCATAACAGCTTTCTTTAAAATAGAACGAAAACCATTTCCGTAAAAAATATTATCACCTAATACCATTGCACAAGGCTCATTTCCAATAAAGTTCTCTCCTAATAAAAATGCCTGTGCTAATCCATCTGGACTTGGTTGTATTTCATAGGATAAAGATATTCCATATTGACTTCCATCCCCTAAAAGATCCTCAAAATTTGGTAAATCATGTGGAGTCGAAATAATTAAAATCTCTTTGATTCCTGCTAACATTAATGTAGATAATGGATAATAGATCATTGGTTTGTCATAAACTGGTAATAGTTGTTTCGATGTTACCATAGTAAGCGGATAAAGCCTTGTACCAGAACCACCAGCTAAAATGATACCCTTCATATTGGTCTCCTTTATAAACTTGACTTATTTTTTATATCTATATAAAAATTGGTTGGTCGAAAAATCATTTTGAATAATTTAACTTTCCTTTCCATTGATCCAATCAATATTGGTATAGAAATATCAAATATAATTAATAGTATCATATTTATTTTAGATGTCTTTTCAAAATCTATCAGTGGCACAATCATTCCATGAATGATTACATTATGAATCAAATATATCTCCATAGAAAATTTTGAACACAATCTTTCTAACTTATTACATTTCTTTTTATAACGATAAAACAAAATAATTATTAAAGTACTTACAGGTATACCAATCATTATTTTAGGTAAGCTGTCATTTGTATTAATCTTTGCTACTGTAAATAAAATAAGTAATACCAAAAATAAAAAGCATACTCCTAAAAGTTTAATATCTATTTTTTTCTTCCAATCCTTTTTATGTAACAAATTGCTTATGTTCTTTCCTAAATAGAAACAAACAAAATATCCAAAAAATTTTGAGATTTCACAGGCAAATTTAGAGTAAACAATATATCCCCTTTTGACTAGAATTACCTGTATTATTCCAATTAAAAACCATAATAAGCTTGCACTTATAACCACATATCTATCAATATTTTTTTGTTTTAGTTTTAAATAATCAAGGATAATCACTATTGTCATAATCAATGCTAAATGGATTAAAAACCATGCACAATTATAATAATAAAAGATATCTTTCTTATCTTTAAATATCAATATACTTAAAGAAATAAAAACAAAAGCAGGTATACATAAATTCGAAATTTTATTCCAAAATAATTTTTTTAGATCATTTACTGTATTATATTTTATAAAAATTTGATAGGTAATTCCTGAAATCATAAAAAAAAGTGGCATATGAAAAAAATATATGATAGATTCTATCCAATATATTTTAAATAAAATTGCCACATGCCCTACTACCACTAAAAAAGCGGCCAGCCCTCTCAAACTATCTAACCAATCTATTCTTCCCTTTTCTATCTTCATATTTATAATAAATAAATCCTTTCTAAAAAGTTATAGTATAGAAATAAGGATTCCTGTTATAATCAAGATAAGTGCAAATATCTTCTTTTTATTAAGTTTTTCATGAAATATTGTTATACCAAAAATAGTAACATAAATATAACTACTCGTCTCTAGTACAGCTCCCATAGATAAGGGAATTTTTTTATAGGCGATCACGGATAGAATCGTAGTTCCTACAAATATACCATAGGCAAATATTACAGTAGGATTTAGATATTCTTTTAGTTTTGACGGATACTGTTTTTGTGCTGCCTTTTTTAACATTACTTGTGAAACTGCACTAATAAAAACCCCAATTAATAATATACCAGAATATAAAATAACCTTACTATCCATTCTCTTCCTTCCCATCTGCTTTTGCATAAATAATAATTCCTGTTATAACAAATAGTGTTCCTACTAATTTTCTAATTGTAATTGTTTCATGGAAAAATACAATTCCCCATACAATTCCCCATATTACTGTTATTGCTTTATTTGCAAATGCAGTTGTTAAAGGTATGTATTTTATAATTTGTTGCCATGTTATAGCATAAATACCTAATAGGCAAATAGTTACTGCATAGTACATTAAAAATCTAAAACTAAAAAATTTTTCATTTGCTGCCAACTTATTTGAAACTCCTGTAAGAGAATATAAGATGAATATGATATGTAAAAGAATGATCAACTTTAATTTTGACATCATGAATTATATTTCTCCTTTAAAATTTTATAGGATTATCTGACAAAAAATTTTGTGCTACATCAGATTGAATACACTTAAATTTATTTGTAGTTTTAATACTTAACTGTTGATCATATTCAATACTACATACAATTTGATGATGAAATACTTTATCTAAGCGTTTTAAAATTTCTTTTTCTATATGCTCTTGATAATCTATATCTTTTTCAATTTTTATGATAATCTTTGAAAAGTCCTTTTGTATAATCTGAAACTTTTTAATTCCAGATAAATGTGTCAATTCTTGTTTTGGAACATGAGGAGAAATAATTGTTTTGTCTGGTAAAATAATAAAATCTAAGTATTTTCCATAGATTTTATCAACTGTTCTTAGTTTAACAGAATCTAAATCTGACTTTCCATTGTCCATTCTGTTTACATTCATTAGGGACAATGGGAAGTGCTATTTTTCCCTCTTTTTCTAAAGGAGTTAATAATTTATAATATAAATTCCAAGAATTCAATCGATTTTGATTAATTTCTTCTGCTATTTCTAACTGTGCATAAAGATAGGCTGCATTCATATCACTTGGAAGATAAGAAGAACCAACATTTACCCATGTATATTTATCAATCTGTCCCCTGAAAAATTTACTGCGATTTGTCCCCTTTTCACGGATAATTTCTGCCCTTTCAATATCATTTGCATCTCTAATAAAAATAGCTCCTCCCTCTCCCATAGAATAATTTTTCGTTTCATGAAAGCTAATACAGCCAAAATCACCTATTGTTCCTAACGCTTTCCCCTTATAAGTAGACATCATCGCCTGTGCCGCATCTTCTACAACCGCAAGATTATATTTTTTTGCAATCTGCATAATGGTATCCATTTCACAGGAAACTCCTGCATAATGGACAGGGACAATTACTTTTGTCTTTTCTGTAATTGCCTCTTCAATTAAAGTTTCATCCAAATTCATGGTATCTGGGCGAATATCTACAAATACAACCTTTGCCCCTCTTGTCACAAACGCATCTGCTGTAGAAACAAAGGTATAAGAAGGCATAATTACTTCATCTCCTTCTTTGATATTTAAAAGAATTGCCGCCATTTCTGTAGCGTGTGTACAAGATGTTGTTAGTAATGCTTTTGTTATATGGAAATTTTCTTCTAGCCATTCACTGCATTTTTTTGTAAATATTCCATCTCCACAAATTTTATGATTCTCAATCGCTTTTTTTATATATTCAGTTTCTTTTCCTGTATACGGTGGTATGTTAAAGTTAATCATAATTCTTTCCTTTTTCTTATCATTTATCTATCGTTCTATCTTTTATCTTTCTTGCTGGAACTCCTGCATAAACACTATAACTTTCAACATCTTTCGTAACTATAGAACCTGCGGCAATGATCGCCCCTTCTCCAATATTCACTCCCTGAAGAATTATACTTCTTCCTCCAATCCAAACATGTCTTCCAATATGTATACTAGCTGCTGTATTTGGTAATGATAATTCTTTATAATCATGTCCTGCGGCAAACATACAAACCTCTGGACCAATGGCACAATTATCTTCTATTTCAATAATAACGTCTTTTAAATGATAAGATGGAAATAATCTTACTCCTCTATTAATAGTAACATTATTTCCGATACTTACCCTTTTTGGATATCTAATATAAGTTTTATAATCAATAAAAGAATTCTTTCCAAATTTATTTAAACATAATTTAAAAATACATGTTCGAATACCCGATGGTAAATATTCCATTATATGATATAAAATACTTTGCACCCAAGAATAAATTCCAAATAAAATCATTATATTTTAACCTCATTTCTATATGACATCTACAAATTTAATTAGGCATTTTAATTTCTAGTCCCTTTTCTCTTTTCTTTTAATAAAAGGATTATCCATATTGTTACTCCAAATAAGGATAAGATTGCTCCTTGCTTTTTCCAAGGCATTTGATACTTTAAACAAAATGAATGTGTTCCCTGTGATAACTTTAAACCAATAAATCCTGCATCTGCTTGAATCAATTCTACTGGTTTTTGATCTAACTTTGCTTTCCATCCATCTTGATATACTACTGGTAAAAATAAATATCCATCTGTTTTGGCTGTAACAGTTCCTGATAACATATCTTCTTTTTTATCCAGTTTTAACTCTTGTGTTTGTATCTGTGGAATCAAAGATTTTTTTAATTCTAATAACTTAAAGTTTTTAATCGAAAATACTTTTGAAGTACCGTTTATACGAATAGAAGTTGTATTTTCTGGAAGTAAATATTTTATGCCTTTTTCTCTTCCCTGTGATACTTTTTCATAATGTACATTTTCTTCTAAATATCCATTACCGTTATCTGCAACTATCGATATTCCTCCATCAAAACTACACTCAATATCAAATTGAAAATAAATACTGTTTCTTCCCCCTATATTAGAAAGAAAAATAATTTCCTCTCCATCTAAAACTTCCATTATCTGTGATATGTTACTTTGATCTTTTCGTATAGCACAATCCAAAGTAATGTCCTGATAATTTAATTCTTTATAAACTTCTGAATAAGGAACAACCTTTTCTTTTTCATCCTCAACTACCATAGCACAAGAATAAACATCTAACTTTTGAATATAGGATAAAGAATCAAATTCTTTTCTTGAAATTAAGTATTCATAAAAGGCTATAGGGTTATCTATATTTTTATTATGCAATACATATACATCTCCAAATTTATTTAAAATTTCAAATTGCTGCATATATTGTGGCAATCTCTTTGTTAACAAATACTTCATACCAAGAAGAGAATATTGTGTTAAATGATTAGGATAATTACTAAATATAAATTGTGCAAACCAATTAATATCTCCTTCTTTCATAAAATTGTTGTTAAAATCAATAATATTTTTATTTAAAGTAGAATTATAAGTAGAAATTCCATAATACCCTTGTATTAAGGAATCAGTAACTGGATTGTTATCATAATACGTTTTTTCAACTCTGTAAAAAGAGGAATCTATCTGTTGTAGGTACTTTAGGGCATCCATTGTATCCTTATTACCTCTAGGTTCCTGTACAATTTGTGACTGTTGTTGTAAAAGTCCCCTTGCATTTGTAGTCAGATAACTATCACAGATAAGATTAATCCCAATTAAAATAGTTAATAATCTATAACTTATTTTCTTTTGTTTCAACAAAGATCCACAAAAAATTAAAAGTAGTAGGCAATTTAAAATCTGTAGTTTCTCTATAATACCTTCTTGACTCTTTGGAATTTGTAAACTCTCTAAATAAACAATTGTAATTACTGAGAACATTAGAGCATAAATATTTATATATTTTCGAATTAAAATATCATCTAATGTTATGGCAGTTACTAATGCAAATAAAGGCATTAATAAAAATGTATATCTTCCAAATGGATAGGCAAAACCATTTAATATCATAGATAATGTAGGCTGAAAAACTAATAATACAATTAAGATAATAGCAAAATATCGAATTATTTTTTGTCGTTTATTATAGTGCCTTTTATAAATATTACAAAAATACTGCATAAAGAATATGAAAAAGAATATAGAAAAAAATAATTGAGGAACTTCATAATAATTAGTAGAACCTATATATCCATTTCCTATCCCATTAAGATTATTAGATAAAAATTGTTTTAAATACTCTACAATCACTGATTTACTAAAAAATTGTTTTAAATAAAATATAAATTTTTCTAATATACTTATTGAGGAGTCTAATCTATTTGTCACATTTAATAGATTATGTACTTGTGGAAGAAACATTATTGCTGACATACATAACCCTAATATTACAGAACCTACTAGCTTTAATGCTTTATATATACTTTCTCTTATCTTCTCCTTGTGTAAATCATCTAATAAGCGGAATAAAACATATACTGCACTAAATAGTAAAATCATATAAGCACAATAAACAGATGTTATTGTTATAAGAGTAGTTACAAAGCTAAGTAGTAATATACCTTTTTCATATTTTAAGATATTTTCTATACAAATAAGAATTAATATACTCCAAAAGCAAAAAGTTCCAAAAAAATAATGTTGTCCCCATAAAATTAAAAATCCATTAAATCCAAAGATATAGGAAGCAATTACTTTTGCTTGTTCCGATATTTGGAAAAACCCAAGATATTTATAACAAAATAAACCACAAATGATAATTTTTAAAATATGACTAAAAAGTAACATGTATGAAATAACTTCATTTCCAAATATAGAACTAATAATAATAACCAAAAGTGAAAATGGATCTGCCATATAGATAGAAAATTTAATATTACTTGTTCCTAATCCATAAAAAAATGTCCAATCCGAAAAGTCCAATTCTCTTAAAGAATCTGTAAGGTAATTATAAAATGCAAAATAGGCATTTAGTGTATCTCCTCCAATATCAGTATATATAAACACCTTTTTATCAATTATTATTTTCCCATAAATAATGACACAGGAAAAACTTAAAAGTAAAGTTAAAAGAAATAAAGATCTTTTTTGTGTATCTATTTTAAGCCATAAATCATACCATTCTTTTATAATAGAAGTTTTAAAAAACAATAAAAAGAGGATAGTAAGAAACAAAACTTCTAATATACTAAAAATAATAAAAATAGTTCTGATTTCTATTGGAGATGTAGAATATTGAATTTTATTAATTGAAATTTTAATATCTAATTCATTTGTTAAATCCAACCTTAATTTTCCATTGAAATTATCTTCTAAAGGTAATTGGACTTTTTGTACTCCCTTTGTTAAATTAAAGTGAACGGATTTTTCTTCTGTAAATATTTCTTCTTCATTTGCATAAAATATTTGTGCAGAGGTATCTTTCGAAATTTTATCTACTATAATTTTTATATAGGTAGGGGGACTATCTGGTGTCCAAATAAGCCAAGGATCTTCAGATTCAGAAATAATACTATCATCAATAACATTAAAATCTTTTCTATTTTGATATAATTCTTCTCCATAGATCGTGTTTACTCTTGATACATTTAGTGGTGAGATAATTTTATTTGCAATCCAAAAAGATGAAAATAAATATATAAAAATCGTTCCTATTAGTACAAATGCAGTAAATATTAATTTTTTTTTGTTTTCTTTTTTTATATACATATCATATTTATGATTTTTGAAATCATATTTCTCCTTTTAATAAAATAACTTATCATACAAATTTTCGTTTTACTATATTTGTATAATTTTCTGTATATTTATTTTACTCATTCTTTTTTCTTCCTCTATAATAAAGATTTGTGCTTGATATTGTCCTGAAAAAATTTTGCTTATTAGAATGTGTGCCAAAAATCCGCTATAATGATAATTTGTTCCGTCAGAAAAATAATTTGTAACATCCTTTCTTAATATTCTTTTTGTTGCAAAATAATAAGTTCTTTCAGAATTAAATAAAGAAAAAAAGATTTTGCATAATTCACTATTTATACTTGGTATTAGTGCCCAGCCCTTAACATCTAAATATTGTTCTTTATTTTCGAATTCTTCAATATAAAATTTGATTTCTCTTGATTCTTCTTGATATTTTGAAATATCAACTATTACACTATCTTTTAAACTAAATGGAGAAATATATTCTACAAAATTTTGTTTTAACTTCTGGTTATATTCATTTAACCAAGGTAAATGATATTTTTTTAATAGTGCTTGAGGCCAATGACATTGTTCTATTAAACGAAATAATGTTTCTCTTGCTTTTTTGGAATAATAAGCTTTAAAAATTTTTATCAACGATAATGTTTGTTGTTTACTCTCTAATAATCCTTTTCCAAAATTTTCATTATGTTTTAACTGAAAATACATATCTATTAAAGTAGGATCTGGATCGGTAACTAAATTTTTTAGACATTCTAAAGCATAAGGTTTTAGTTCTATTGCCATCATAGAATAGCATTTTACAAAATTACACCAAATTTTTACAGTCGAAAGAATTTCTTGCTGAAAATTTTTTGTAAATTTAAAATATACATTATCTTCTTCTTTCACCTTCTGTTTTATCGCTTTTACTTTATTGGATTCTATCCGATAACCTTTTGTACTACCACTATTAGAATTACAAATCATTTCGATTGGATCAACATAACTAAGACACCATAAATATTCCTCTGCATTCTGATTGGATAAAAAGGCTTCTTTTTCTGTATTAGAAACTGGTGGATAAAAGGGTTCAAATAGACCTAGATAATAGCCATAAATTTGCTTTTCTGGAAATAAAAATGCAATATTATCTTGAATAGAACCCCTCCATCCGATATCTACAATAAATAAATTTTCTTTTCCCTCAGAAATTCCTTTTTCTTCAAAATATTTTTTTATTAATTTTCTCTTTTTTTGTAGCTCTTGTGATATTTTTTCTTTAAAATTTTTATCTTTTAATAAATTTTTTACTCGTTTATCTTCATAAATTTTATGAATTATTTCTTGAGATTGAATTTTATACTTTTTTAAAAAACTCATGTAAGGTTCAATATCAATATCAAGAGAAGTAAAAAATGTAGTGAAAGATTGGTCATGATATTGAATCCATAATCTCATCCATTCTTCAAGGTTTGCATTATATACAGAAGGAGCAAATGTAGCCATTCTACTTACTTCTAAGATTTCTGCCGTTGGCACAAACTCTGAAAATAAATCTGTTTTAATAATTTCTTCGTGGATCTTTTTAAAAAATTCTCCCTCACGTGTAAAATAATATATTTTCTTTACTTTTTTTTGAATTGCCTTTTCTAAAATTTCATAAACAAAGTCAAAAAATATTAGGGAATATTTTTCTCCAATTAAGTTTCCTTGTCCCGGTAAATATTTTTTAACTTTTTCTAAGTATCCCTCTAGCTTTCCTTCTAATCTTTGTTTATAAAGTAGTTCTTTTAATTCTCTCTGTTTTTGTTCTTCTGCGGGTAGATATTGTATACTATTAATTCCCATTTTTTTAGGAATTTCAACATCTGCTTTTTTATTATCTCCTAAATGAAAATGTTGATCTGGCGTAATATGTAGCTGACTTTCTACATAAGAAAATAATCTTCCGCTCTTTTTGTTATAACCAGAATCACATGAAATAAAAATACCATCTAAATGAAGTTGACTTTCATATCTGTTTAAAATTTTTTCCATTAAGTTAGAAGGATAATAAAAGTCAGATAATAAATAAATTCGATCTGATTTATATTTTTTAAGCTCTTGTATAATATTATGATCTAATCGACTTAATTGTATTTCTTGTTGTAGTTCTATTCCTACTAACTTTTTTATTAAATTTTGTTTAATGGAAATGTCTAATTTCTCCTTTAGGATTTCATCTAAAGTAGCTTCCAATACCTCTTGTATTTGATATTCATCATCTTTTCCAGCCTCCTTCGATGCTTGTGCCAAGTCCCACTCACATTTTTGTCTTATCTGTTGAATTGAAAAGATATCTGAATAAAATTCTATATTAATAAGTTCTCGGAAATAGGTCAAAAGAAATCTTGCTACTGCCAATTTAGTTTCATCTGGTGCACATTCTCTACGTAAGACTGTATCCCAAATATCTAATGTTAGAACTTTCATTTTTACCTCCCTGAATTATTTTAAATATCTATATCATTTTCGATAAGAGCTAATCCATGCTTGTTGAATTACTTGACTATATTTTTCTATCATTTCTTCGTAACTATTAATAAAACGAAGAACCGTTTTTGAATTTGTTGAAAACGTTTTTCTACACTCTGGATTACAAATTAACTGTTTTATTTTTTCGGTCATAGTTTCTATATCACCTGGAGAAAAGAAATATCCATTTACATTTTCATACACCTGTTCTGTAATCCCGAACACAGGGGTTGTTACAATTGGTAATTCAAATGCCATTGCTTCTAAAATTACTCTTGGATATGATTCATTATAAGAAGTACAAACAAATATATCACTTGCCCTATAATATTGTTCTGTCTGATCTGTTTGCATAATAATAATTACATCTTTTTGTAATTGATTTTCTATAATATAGTCTTGTATTTCTTCTAAATATTCTCCCTCTACTCCACCTACAATATAAAAAATCATCTTTTGTTTTGGTAACTCTTCCTTTAATCTTTTTACTGATTTTACAAAGTCTAACTGTCCTTTTCTTATACATGTATTGCCAAGAACTAAAACCATTAATGTATCTTCTGAAATAGAAAGATGTTTTTTAGCATCTGAAATAGAATACTTTTTTTTATATTCTTCAATTTTATGAAAGACTACTCCATTATGTATTGTTTCAGAACTATAGTTTACATCTACATCTTTATACATGACTTGTGTTGCCTTTGCACAAAAAATTAACCGATATACATAACTATAACAGTTTAAATAACTTTGCTGGATTTTCCAATTTAGAGAGGAAAAATACTGAAAACAATCTACACTTTCATGGATCGCCCAAATTGCTTTCACCCCTAATTGCTTTGCTGCCTCAACTGCGAAAAAACATTCAATAGTATTTGCTACTACAAGATCAATCCTTTTTTCTTTCATAGACTGCATATATTGTTTTACTATCTCTTCATATTCTCTATAATTTTTTAATTTTTTTACTTCACATGGAATTATAACTGGATTTATATTAAATTCTTCTTTAATCTTTTTTGTAAGCTTTCCATCTAAAGCTGCAGCAATCTCAACGGAAATTTTTCCTTGTTTAGATAGTCCCTTTGCAATTTCAAGCATTTGTAAAGGTGCACCCTCATAATTTAAATTATGTAATACAAACATTACCTTTGGAATACGAAGTTTTGGAGCAGTTAAAGTACAAGCAGTAGATAGTTCAAAATATTCATTTTCTGTGGATAGATTACAGTTATAATAACTGTCTTTATAAGTTTTATATTTTTCTCGAAATGCTACTGTTTCTTCTATTTTATCTACATATCCTCTCGTTGCACCTTCATAATGGTATAACATAGCTTCGGCAACAAATACATTTGTTTTTTTAAGTTGCCTTATTACTTTCATACAAAGATCTAAATCATTATACGCAACAGAAAATTCTTTATTATCAAACATTCCAACTGAAAAAAAATCCTTCTTTCGAATTAAAAGACAGGCAGCAGTTACAGCGGAATAATTTCTAGTAGTATTTTCAAAATTAAGATATCCCTTTTCTTTTATAGATAGTAATTTAAACGCTGGTCCTGCCATCTTATCATGCAGTCCCATTATAATACCTGCATGTTGAATGGTATCATCTGGAAATAACAATTTCGCTCCTACAATTCCTACTTGATTTATATTTAAATAACCGACCATACAAGATAACCAATCTTTTGTAATTATTTCAGTATCATTATTTAAAAATAATAAATATTCACAGTCACTTTGAAGTGCTGCTTGATTATTTATATAGGAATAGGAAAATCCCTTTTTACTTTCATTTTCAATCCTTCGTACACGAATTTTATCACTTTGGATCTTCTTTAAATATTCTAACATTTCTGGATCATCACTTGCATTATCTATAATTGTTATTACAAAATTCTTATAAGACGTCTTTTCCAAAGAACTAATACAACGACTTAATATATCCTTTCCATTTTTTGTAGGTATAATAATATCTACCTTTTCACCTTCATCTAAAAATTTTATACTAAATATGGGATACTCCTCTTGATTGGCTTGTATATTTTTATTTATTTCAACATCTAGCTTTCTTCTCCTAAAATATTCTTCTAAAACGCTCTTTTGATTTTTATAATCCTCTGACAAATCTTCTGACTTTTCTTCTTTATATAAAACTTTTGCAATATGCCCAATTCTTATATTCATTTCGAATGCTCGTAAAATAAAATCATATATTATTTCTTTATTTAAAGGTAGTTGCTGTCCCCATATTTTAACTAATAAAGATTTTGTAGTTAAAATACAATTACCAATATAATTGCAAGACAAAATATGTTCTGGAGACCAGTCAGGTTTAAAGTTCAACTTCCCATTATAGAATCGACTATCCGAATAAACTATATCAAATCGGATAGGAGAATTTTCAAATAGTAATTGTAATACCATAGTTTCATCTAATATAATTCCTTCTTGCATAAATAAGATATTTTTTATATTCCAATTACTGATTCTTAAATATGCTTCTTGGATAGTTAAAATAAAAACTTTATTTTCCTTTTCATATTGTTGGAAAATTTCTTTTTGATTATTATCTTCTACAAGTAATAAGACCTCAGAAACCTTTATATATTGGTTGTTGATACTCTCTATCTGGTGATATAGATTATTTCCTGATTTTACCTTTATTACTACACCTATACTTTTATCTTCTATTTTTGTTATTAATTCTTCTTTCAAACTATTACTACATTGATTATTCTTTTCCCAAACTTCTTCTTTCTTATGAAATACAATTTCCTTTTTTAGAGAAGCTTTTTTTACTTCATTATTTGCTCCATCTAAGGTAATTTTTATTTCTTTAAAAATCTGTTTTAAGGATAGTTTTTCTCTTTTTATTTTTCTATAAAATTTTATTATTGATTGTGTTAAAATTCCTATTTTGGACTGCTTTTCTTGATTAAGATTAGTATGGATCCATTCTTTCTTTCCCTTTTTACTTATAAAACATAAACTTATTTTATTAGCTTTTATTTCTTTTGATATTACTTTTGAAAAGCCGCAATATAACGAACTTTCATAACGTTGGAATGTAGTATGAACATCGTTTCTAACTTTATTTGCATATAATTCAGCCAGTAATTTTCCTTTAGAATATACATTTACCTTTACTGGTTGATTTTCAAACTTACAAAATGCCCAACCCCTGATTTTTAATTCTTGCTCTTTTATATTATAAGAAATACTATCTATAAATTTTAATATTTCTTCCTCTCGTTTTGGTATAGGCTTTATTTCTTTACAATAAACTTCTTGTTCTTCTGATTTTATATGTACACAAACTAATCCATTAGAAATATCTTCAAATACACAATAAAATCCTTTTGCGTCTTTTAAATTAATTTCTAAAGTCTTTGCTACATCTTCCCTTGGATATAATGTTAGAAAATTTGAACTATATTTTTTCCCGTTTTGATCCAAAAAAATATCTATTTTAGTTTCTTTAGTTGCTATCCAACCTTCTATTACAATCTTTTTTTCATTTACTAATAAAATTTGTTCTAGATAACATGGTATATGTTTCATATTTCTGTTTATACCTCACTTTTTTCCTTAATATAAATAGCTATCTTTTTCGTATTGTCCATCCAGAACGCCTTTTTATTTGATTAATACGTTCATTTAATTTTTGAATGTCTTTCCAATGCTGTTTTAAATTAATATTCTCTTCTATTAATTCTTGTTGTTTTATTTCTAAATTAGTAATATATTTTTCTAGTTCATGCACTTTCCAATCTAATTCTCCAATGCGAATATCCTTTTGTTTAGATGCTAAGTCTTTTATCTTTTGTTCTTTAAGTTCTTGTTTATTTTGTTTTAATTGCTGTGCTATCTTTATAATAATTCTCTTCCTAAGCCCTAGATCTCTTTCTAATTCATGTACCTTCCAATCTAGCTGTCCAATTCGAATATCCTTTTCTTTTAACTGACTTTCTAGTGTTTTTTCTTCAAATTCTAGTTGTTTTTTTGAATATCTTTTTTGTTTTAAGTTCTCTTCTAGTTTTTCAATAAATTTTGTATCATATGCCAAAATAGTATAGCTTACTTCAATTTTTGTACTCTCTCCCTTTGGAAAATTACAAATAATATATGGATCATCTGTCCCACAAATTTGTATTCCATCTATTACTTCTATTCCATTTTGATAAAGAATTGGTAATTTTATATTTTCTTTATCTTTATATATACTAATTTCGTTTAATTTATAAATACAATTTACATTTAAAGGATCTAACCGAATCTGGTTTATTTCTTTGTATTTTGTAATATCAAATGTAAGCGTAATTTCCTCTTGTTCTGGATTAATTCTAAATATCATAACTTGATCTTCGGAATATTCTATATTTGAATTTGTCAAAAGATATAGTTTGCTTTCGTAACAATTATAATTATTATAAAATTCGTTTAAAGCAATTTCTTTTTGAATGGCCTTTTTCTTCCTTTGTAATTTCCATACAAACTGATAAATTTCTCCGTATTTTCTCTTTTTTAATTCTCTTGCTAACTCTCTAGATACTTGATCATAATTTGTATTTAATCCAGCAAATCCTACACAACAATATGTTGCTTTTTTTACTACAGCCTCTAATCCTGTCTTTTCAACAACTTTTTGTAAAGATTCATAAGTAAAGAAATGAATATGACTATTATCAAGAAGTCCAATTTCTTGATAGTCAAATTTATCATTTAATAAATTTAAAATTACATCTGTATGGGCTAAATTGGGAACTGACAGTAATATAGCACCTTCTGGAGCTAATAATTTTCTGCATCGCTTTAATAACTTTTCAGGTTCTCTTAAATGTTCTAAAATATCTGCTAAAATAATAAAATCATATCTTTCTTGTTTTAATTTCTCATACCAAAAGTCTGATTCTACATCTCCGTCTTTTCCAAGGAAAGCATTTCTAGCATATTGTTTTGCATCAATTCCTGCTTTATCTTCTAATTCTACAATATCTATTGTACAGGAGAGTACTTGTTTCATATATTTTGTAAGTCTTCCATGTGCAGGTCCTAGTTCTAAAACTATACTATTCCTTTCTAACATATCTATTATAAGAGAAATAGAATTTTCTGTATCTAAATCAAGTGAAAAATTATATTTATCCATTATCTTCCTACTTTCCTATTTCCATTCATGAGGAATAATACAACAACCTTCTCCTCTATATTCCGAAATTATTTTAAATTGTTTAATATTTTTAATATATTGAATTTGTACAGTAGCTGTTTCATCAAAAATGGCAATATCAAAATAATATTTTCCTCCAACTGCTCTAATTCCTAAAGGATATTCAAGATAAAATATATTTCTTCCATACTTCCAAGGTATTTTTACTCTATCAAGTAAGGTATTTACTCCACAAATATAGGTATGATCTTCTCTCATAATCGCTGCCCCTAAAACAGGATCTTTAATCTTATCATCATAAACATCATAAACTATTTGTAACTTTACATATTCCTCCAATTCATATTCATATCGTTCGTTTCCTATACGATCTAACATTGCAAAATAGACAACTTCTGCAACTATAGCCTTTTTATCCTGAAACTCGTTTAAAGATGATATGATTGTTTGTTCTTTTTCTTCCTTATAACGTAAAAATCCTAAATATTCATCTGCTACCTCATTAACTTCACCATCTTTTTGAATCTCACCATTATGAATCCAAATTCCACGTGTACAAAATCTTCGGATTGCACTAATATCATGTGATACAAATAAAACAGTTGTTCCGCTATCCATCATTTCTTTCATTTTTTTTAAACATTTAATTTGAAACCGGATATCCCCAACTGATAAAGCCTCATCTACAATTAATATTTCTGGTTCTACATTAACTGCTACTGCAAAAGCAAGACGGGCAAACATCCCACTAGAATAGGTCTTTATTGGTTGATAAATATATTCCCCTATTTCTGCAAAATCAATAATTTCTTGTTTTCGTTTCTCAATCTCTGTTTCAGAGTATCCCATAATAGTCCCATTCAAATGGATGTTTTCAATTCCTGTATATTCCATATTAAACCCTGCTCCAAGTTCTAATAATGCAGATACTCTTCCACTTACCTCTACCTTTCCTTTAGTAGGTGTTAAAATTCCTGTTAATATTTTTAATAATGTAGATTTTCCTGCTCCATTTACTCCAAGTAATCCAATATTTTCTCCCTTAAATATTGTAAATGTAATATTTTTTAAAGCAAAATACTCTTTATGAAGTTTTTTCCCAAATAAAGTTTCTTTTAATCGATCTGTCTTTTTTTCGTATAATGGATAAACTTTACTCATATGTTCTACCTTAATTACTATTTCTTCAGTCATTCTCTCCTCCTATAAAACATCTGCAAAATGTGGCTTTAATCGATAAAATAGCTTGTAACCAATTGTTAAGCATACTATACAAATTGTCCAAAATTGAAAAGATGTGATAATGAATCTGTAAGATAGTAATTTAGGAGTTCCAAACATTATTTGACGATATCCATTTACAATATAATACATAGGATTTAACTGAAAAATCCATATATATCTTGTATTTAATGTTTCTAAATTCCATAAAATAGGTGTTATCCACATAAAAATTTGTAAAATAATACTTATAATTTGTCCCATATCTTTAAAAAAAACATATAATACACTTGTTATAGTACTTACTGCTAGAGAATAGACTCCTATACAACAGGAAAAATATAATAACCAAAAAAGAGAAAACTTAAATTCATACCCAAAACCAAAATATATAAGTAATAAAACTATAAGAAAAAATAAATGTACAAACATTGCAGATATCATCTTAACAGGTGGTAAAATACCAACTGGAAATCTTATCTTTTTAACTAAATAGGAATACTCAATAAAACAGTTTGTTACATTTGTTACTACATCTGAATGAAAAAACCATGGAACTAAGCCAGCCATTAACCATATTGCAAAAGGTGTTTCTCCTACCCTTGAGTTTTTTAATCCAATTTCAAATACAAACCAATATAGAGTAATTGTAATTACTGGCTGAACAAATGCCCAAAAAATTCCGAAATAAGAACCAGCATATTTTGTTTTAAAATCATTACATGCTAATTTCCATATCATTTTTCTATTTTTTAAAAAGGCCTTCCATATAAGTTCTACCTTTCTTCGAAATAAAAATAGACAAATAGCTATTAAATCTAAACAACTACAGATAAATAAAGCTTTTTCATTCACTTTTTTTTCTTGAATCTTTTTTAGACCTGTCATATCCCCTAAATAAAATACACAATATGGATCTTGTCCTATTGTTTCTAGCCTTGCACCATTTTCAATTTCTTCTAAATGTACTATATCATTAGAATATAAAAAATTTTGTTTCTGAAATAGATTGAATTCTTCATTCCATTCTTTGTAACTTATTATAATATCTGTAACTTCCTTTTTATCAGGTTGTGTTCCTAAATCAATTCGCAAATAAGAGATATAAGTAGGAATTTGAAATCTTAAGATTCCACTACAACTAAAAATTGTTTGAGAATTTTCTTCGATAAATTCTTCTGTTTCTCCCCAAAATACTTGTATTGTATCTTGTAATTGTGCTTTATAATTCAATTTTAATTCTATAAATTCTAAATCTTTTTTATTATTTTGAACAATAAAGCAGACTAATAAATTTAAAGCCACTATACATATAACATAAAATAAAATACCAATTATATATCTCTTTTTTTTCATCTTTTTTAACCTACTTTATTTTAAGATCCACTCTATCTTGTGTTAAATTAATATTATAAAATGGATCATTTCCCCTTTTTTGGTGTTTATAGTTTAGTAACCTTAGTGCTTTGTTTTGTTGAGCCTTTTTTTGTATATCATATTGTACTTTTCCTCTAGAAATAGATTCAGAATGATATAAAATTACATCATTACGAACTACATTATAATATCCAGCTTCAGATAAACGATAACATAAATCTACATCATTATAATCTATTGGAAATCTTACATCAAAACCTCCTACTTGTTCAAAAACCTCTTTGCGAATCATAAAACAAGCTCCTGTTACTGCACTATAATTATAAACACAACGATTTCTTCCAAAATAATAATTTTGGTTATCCTCTTTACCCAAAAGAACATGACTTGGTCCAGAACGAAGCGAAATTACGCCACAGTGCTGAATTAGTTTACTCTTTGGATAATATAACTTTGCTCCTACTGCTCCTACATGAGATAATAAGACATGACCTGCCATTCGTTCTATCCATCCACCCTTAATTGCCTCTATATCATCATTTAAAAATAGTAATATAGATCCTTTTGTTTCTTTTACTGCTTTATTACATTGGCTAGAAAAATTAAAATCTTCTTTTTCATAATAATATTTACATCCTACACGATCGCATATTTTTTCATATTTTTTTCTATTTTCTAAGGTACTTCCATTATCCCATACAACTATCTCATATGACATATTTATTGTTCGAGTCAAACTTTGAATACAAACTTCTAATAGGTTTGGATGATCTTTAGATAATAAAATAATACTTACAAGAACTCTTGGATTTATTTGATAAACTACGTTCCACTGATAACTATCCTTTTTAAACTCTAAAAATGCTTTAATACCTCTTCTTTTTAAAGCCTCTTCTTTCGCCTTTTTTGCTGCTTGTTGTATATAAGGTTTTGCTTGCAAAGTTTTTGCTGTAGAATGATTATGAGTTCTCCAGTGATATAATATTTTTGGAATATGTATAATCTTATCTGTAATCTCCATTGTACGTAAAATCAAATCATAATCTTGTGCTCCATCAAATTCTGAACGAAGTCCTCCAATCTGTTCTAATATGTCTTTACGATAAACGGATAAATGACAAGTATACATAAATGACATTATTGTATCTGGAGACCAATCTGGTTTAAAAAATGGAAGATATCTTCTTCCTATTGATGTAATTTTATCCTCATCCGAATAAATCACATCACATAAAGGGAATTCATTGATTTTTAATGCTACTTCATATAAAGCATTCTTTGCTAAAGTATCATCACAATCTAAAAAAACAATAAATTCTCCTTTTGCCATTGTAATTGCATCATTTGTAGCTTTTGAAATATTTCCATTTTCTTTCCGATATTTTATATGAATTTTGTTATTATTTTGATATTTATTCAATATTTTTTTAACTTCTATTATAGTAGAAGCATCATCTACAATACATAATTCCCAACAATGATATGTTTGACAAAGTACAGAATGAATACATTCTTCTAAATATCTACTTTTTACATTATAAACAGGCAAAACAACAGATAACAGTGGATTAAATGATAATTTTTTTAAATTAGTCTGGTTTAATTCATTTTTTTTTCTCCAAATAGCATAAGAAAGATTTATATTTAGTTTTCCTAATAATTTTATATATATAGTATATAAAACTGCTTTTAATCCTTCTTCTTCTAAGATTCGTAAAAATGTATTCCATTTTCTAAGTAGTATTCTCATACACCCTCCATTGAATCTTATCTATTAGAGTAAACCAAACAATCCAAATATTCTAAAGATAAAATCATCCTTCCAATTCTGTCGATAAATTCTTTTTTCAAAAAATAACTTCTTTCGTATCCTTTTATCTCTTTTACTTTCTATTAATAATTTTGTTAATTGTTTCTTTTCTTTTGATATTACATTTTTATAAATTTTCAAAAACTCTCCTGCCTGTTTTGATAATTGCCCTCTATGTCTTTTAAAATTTTTTATTCTTCTTTTATAGTTTTCTAAACGGGTAACTGCCATCCCTACCGTATTATTTTCATGCTGGCGATAAAGTACATATGGGTGTGGATCATAGATTACGATCCCAAAAGCAGCAGCAACTAAATATAGCCAAAAATCGTGCATAATTACAAAGTCTGGTGTTTTTTCTTTTAAAATAGAAAGTAATCCCTTTGAAAATACACAAGTGCAACCTGTACAGATATTTTCTATTAAAGCATTTCCAAAAGAGGGGCGAACCTTAGAATAAGCTATTTTTGCAGAAAGTCTTTTTCCTGTAGCATCCACTGGTTGAACTGCACCTGCATATAAACATGGAAATGTTTTTATATTACTCTTTTCCTTTTTACATTCTTCTTCTAATATTTTAACTGCATGACTTAATTTATACTCCATCCATATATCATCCTGATCGGCGAGAGCATAATAGTCATACTGTAAAATAGACGCCTGTTGTAAAAGTATAAAGAAACTTCGAATTACACCTAAATTTTTTCCATAAAGAACGGGAAGTATTTTTACACTTCCCCCTGATTTTGAATAATGATATTCATACTCTTTGAGAATAGAAACTGTATCATCTACAGAGCCATCATCTCTGATCAATAATTCTACATTACAGTTCTTTTGTGTCAAAATACTATCTAACTGTTCCTTTAAATATGCTTGTCCGTTGTAACAAGAAAGCAGAACTAAAACTGTAGGTTTGAAAGAATTTGTGTTCTTTTTCATAGAAGGATATTCTCTTCTTTCATGTCATTATTAAATATAACTCTTCTTATTTTTTGTTTATTTTTCTAGATGTTAAAGTAACCGCTTCATAAATTCGTTTCATTTGCTTTTTAATAACTGCTTTATCATATAATTTCAGTCCGTTTTCTATCGAAGACTGTTCTAATGGTACTTTTATTAGATCTTTTTGTTCTCTTCTTCGTTGTTCTAATTGTAATCCTTTTATCCATGCACCTTTGTTTTTTCCAGAAATCAAAATTCCATCTGTATTTTGTAAGATTTCCTGATTTCCACGGATATCTTCTGCAAGTAGATCTAATCCGGCGGCGGCTGCTTCTAACAATGCTACAGGCATTCCTTCTTGTAGAGAAGGAAATAAAAAAACATCAGCAGCGAAAAGAAGTTCTCTAATATCTTGTCTATATCCTAATAAAAGAATTTGTTTTTGTAATCCAGCACGATAAATCTGACGTCTTAGTGAGGAAAACTTTGTCCCTTTTCCTGCAATTAAATAGTAACTTTGTTCTGAAAGGAGTTGTTTTTGTTTTAGTTTAGTAAAAGCAGAAATCACTACCCGATGATTTTTTCGTTTACTTAATTCTCCTACGCTTAAATAAATGGTTGCTTTCTCAGAAATTCCCAACCTCTTTCGTATTTTTGTACGTATATATTGTTTTTCTTGTGAAGTAAGATCTTTTCCTGTCCAATAAGAAAGATCAATTCCTACCCCATGCACCCATTTTACTTTTGTTGTCAAATATCTGCACATCTTTTTAGCATGATATGTATCTTCTTCATTCATAGTAATCAAAAGATCCGTATCTTTTGCCAACCATCGTTCCACTGGATAGTATAGTATCCAATTTCTTAATGGTGCACCTTGATAAAAATGAAATCCATGTGCAGTATAAATTACATAAATTCCTTTTTTTCTTCCATTTACCCGACGTACTGCAAGTCTCGCTAAAACTGCACCCATTGGCGTATGACAATGTATGAGTTCATAAAAATCCTCTTGTAATAGTTTTACTAGTTGATGATAAGCTTTTAAATTCTGCCAAAAGTGATATGGAGAACGTACAAAATCAATTTGGTGGTTTTGAATTCCTGTTTTTTTTAATCTTCGATTATCTGTTCCATAGTGTGGATTTTTAAAGTTAGAAGCATAATGTACTTCATATCCTAACTCCTGTAACAATTTAACATTTTCCATTTCAAATTGCGGAACAAAACCACTTACTGTTGTTATCAGTAGTGCTTTCTTACTCATTTTTCCAGCTTTAAATACTCCTTTGATTATAGTAAAGTTCGTGTAATATCACCTTTCACGAATTTTATTATAACTAAAGGAGCAAAAATTATCTAAAATATGAATAAAAATAATGAAAATAAAGAAATTTTTGAAAAGTTTACGGGATACTGTACAATCACTTATCGATTGTTATTATACCAAACGAATTTAGAAGATTTCCAAAAAACAAAAGAACTTTACAATCAAACTTTGCTTCATTATTTTCAGATTTTAGTACAACATCCTGATTGGTTGGAACTTTCCAATATGCAGCTCATGCGACAGTTGGAACTGCATAGTATTGGTTCAAAGAATCAAAAAAAAGAGAAAAAAGAAGTATCCTATCCTCTTAATCATATTTCTGCAAAGATTCCACTTTATTTCAGACGCGCAGCTATTAATGCAGCAATTAGTATGGCAAAGTCAGAACAGCATCAAAAACGTTCTTTGAAATTACCACTTTCGTCTGAAGCCGCTCCAGTATACTATAAAGGAATGTACCGCAATTTTTTGAAACATTCTATTGAATTAAAGTTATATCATGAAAATAGTTGGTATTGGAATACTTATTCTTTTCAAGGCAGATCACTTCCAACTCAATCAAAAACGCTTTCTCCCAGCTTAAAAATTAAAGGGAAAAAGGTTTGGCTTCATGTTCCTGTCTTGATTCCAGTATCAGATATTCGAAAAGTAACAACAAGAATAAGAGATAAAGAGCTTTTTTGTGCTATTATATTTCCAGCCGGAGAAATTTTTGCAGTAGCTGTTATTTTAGACGCTTTTGGTAAAGAACAGCATATCCGTTTTTTTCATGGAGGAGCAAAGCATCAACATGAACGGAATGTTCAGATATCAAAATTAAATTATTTATCTTCTGGTGAATTAATGGATAGTAAACATAATCAGTTACTATTAGAAAAAATTCAAAGAATCAATGAACATTATGCTCATTGTATTAGTAGACAGATTCTTTCTTATTGTGAATCTTATCATGTAAAAATTCTTGTTGTACCAAATTATTCTAAAAATTTTAGATATAAAAAATTTCCTATAGGAAATACCATATATGAATGGATTGGAAGGAAAATAATTCATTATTTAGATTATAAAGCATTTCAACAGGGGATTGTTTTAACTCGAGTTAATTTAAAGAATTGTTTTAATACTTGTTCATTTTGCGGAGCAACTCTTCTTTCTTTAAAAAATAAGAAGGAGTATAATTGTCCTAATGGACATCGTGGAAACCGTTATCTAAATGAAGCAAGAAATCTTGCAAAAAATTTTTTAGCCTATTATCCAATAGAAACTAAACTAGGAATAAAAGAGAAAAAAAAATAATCTTGTTATATTCTTCTGCTTGCAGAATTGGAATATAAAAACCGCAGGGAAACTATGCGTGGAATCTGTACCTAAATGGAGCAGATTTGGGGTACATCGCCACCCGGTAACACAAATCTATAAAAATTTTATAGAAAGGTAGTGCCAAAGTTTTTAATTTGTTTGCGATGAGAGATATAAAAATATATTTTTTTACAAAATTCAACAACAAAAAAACTCATTCTTTTTCAGAATTTAAAAAATAACTGCATTTTTTTTCTTGTCATTCCAAATTAATTGTGCTATACTAGGTTCGTGAAAGGTGATATTACGCGAACTTTTTTTAGTACAATCTTCCTTGTATGCTATAATTTCTAATTTTACCATTAAAACTATAGCATACTTTATTTTTTAATGCAAGTTGATTTTTATACTACAATTTGTTGTAAAATCAGTCAATTCCTCTTTTAAAATGTCCTCTTGTAATATTTTTATCCTCTTTTTGTCCACTTAAAATCTGAATTACTTCCTGTTTTGTTTCTAATGTAAAATTCCATCGTATTGATTTGGGATTTAATTTATAAATCTCCTCTTTAAAAGGTTTATTACAGATAGAATAAATATCTGAATTATAGATAGTAGAAAAACACTCTCTACAATGACTGATTGTAGGGATTTTTTTCCCTTTTCGATCTGTAATCCACAGAGGCTTTTTCTCATTCTTTGAACAATTAGATGTATTTTTATATAAACACTGAGCAGATACCATTAACGGTAATCTACCATAGATTAAAAGCTCCATATCTGTAATATCTAATTGTTTTAATTCCTTTGCATTTAACTCTATAGGTGCTGTCATCTGAGATGTGCCTAACTCATAAAAGAATTCTTTTGCCTCTTGGTTCATGGTATACATGGTATAATCAAGTCGTAATTCCTTTTTTGATGTTTTAGTAGCAAATTGTTTTGTCAAAAAGAAAAGTTCTTCAAAGTTTCTAATCAAATATCCAGAAACATTTTCAGAAAACAGTTTAGAGGATAATGTGCAATAAAAATCATAGGTTTTTGCACGAAAGATATGTGGAAGTGCTAGAAAAAATCTTTTTTTACTGTCTATACAAAGTTTTTCTGCATGTGAAAGTTTTTCTATTTCAAAGTCCGTTAAATCTAAATATACCTCTAAAATTCTTTCATCATCACATACTGCCTCAAGTTGTTCTAACGTCATAACACAAGCTGTCTGTATTTGTTTTTCTGAAGTTGGCTTTGTTTTTAATTGTATATTTTTTGATTGTGTTCTTTTAGGACTTTCCCTATGAAATTGTTTTATTATCTGCTCAGTCAGCTCATCTAATGCCCTTCTTCGAAGTTCTTTTAGACTTCCTATTGGAAAAAATATTTCTTCTTCTAGTTCAATTTGTGCTTCTTTTAATTCAAATAAAGTATCTCCCAATTTGGCAAGTTCTATTTGTATCCTCTCTTTTGTGATTGGTCGTGTTTTTGCAGGTTGTGCAATCTCTCCTGTTACAGTTATAAAATCTTTTTGTTGTTCACAACATCTAATAGTTAATTGAGAGGGCTTTGTACAAGATGCTGTAAAAAAAGCTTCAATTAAAATTTTAGGCTGCATTTCAAAATACTGCTTAGAAAGTTCAACCAAAAGTTTTTTATTTTTTGTTCGATAGACCGAATATCCTTTCTTTATCCTGCTGCCTTGGAGAAATGGAACTTCATAGGAGGAGCCTTCCTTTTTCTCTTCTTTTACTGTAAATTCATATTGACAGTTTCCCTTTTCCCTAATTTCTAAGACATCCCCAGAAGATATTGGTTTTTCTAAAACAATAAGTGCCCTATTTTTGTATACCTGCTCTACTTTTCCCACTAAAACTCCACTGTGATTTGGTCGCTGCATAGACATCATCTGAGAGCCATTTTTTTCATGATAATATCCACTGCAAAAACCACCTCGATTATATAAATCCTGAAGTTTTTGTATTTCTTCCTCTAATTCTTTTGGATGTTTTTTATGATATATAATATAATCTTCTTTTCCAAGCTGTTCATATAATGTAATTTGTTTTCGGTATGCTGCTGTTACCCCTGCTACATATTCATAATGTTTCATTCTTCCTTCTATTTTAAAGGAATCAATCCCAGATTCCATTAATTGTGGAATCTGGGATAGCATACACATATCTTTTGGACTTAGTAAAAACTTTCCATAGGTTTGCCCTTTTTCCTCTTCTTCTAAATGGTACTCCATTCTACAAGGCTGGGCACATCTTCCTCTATTTCCACTTCTGCCTCCAATCATACTACTCATTAAACACTGTCCAGAATAACAATAACACAATGCTCCATGCACAAAAGCTTCTAATTCTAAAGAGGTACTTTCTCGAACCCGACGTAGTTCTTGAAAAGAAAGTTCTCTTGCCATTACCAGTCTTGTTACGCCATATTGGGACAACAAATTTCCTCCCTCTGCCATCGTTAGAGTCATTTGAGTGCTTGCATGGATTGGTAATAGAGGAAATTCTCTCCGAATCAGTCGAATTGCCCCGACATCTTGTACAATAACTGCACTTAATCCCTGACAATAATAAGGGTATAAATAATCATAGAGCTTTTGTTCCATCTCTTGTGTTTTTATTAGAGTATTTACTGTCAAATACAGTTTTTTTCCTTGTAAATTCATATAGTCAATCGCACGTAATAATAGTTCTTCTTCTGGATTATCGGCGTATGCTCTTGCTCCAAACATACTTCCTCCAATATAGGCAGCATCACATCCAGCACCTACAGCTGCCCTTAGGCTATCCATTGAACCCGCAGGAGAGAGTAATTCTATTGTTTTCATTCTAATACCAACTCTTTCTTACACTCTGTTACTTATTTGTTTGTTCATATTTTTTTAAATTCTTTCTACATTCTGAAAGTTCTGCTTCTAAACGGATATTCTTTTTTTCTTCTTCTAACTTTTCTGTCTTTAGCTTCGAAAGTTCCTTTTCCACTGCCTCTAGTTTTGTTTGGAGAGAAATCAAATCATGTTTCAGATGGAAAATTTCTTCACTTTTGGCATCATTGGACTCTGTTTCCTCTTCCATCTGCTTTTTTAATTTAAAATAATCATCCGCTATATTGAGCTGCATAAGAACTCCCTTTAAATCTGAATCTAAATAGCGATAGGATTCTTGATTAGAAAATAGCTCCTGTTTTTGATTAATATAGGATGCCACTCGTTGTAGATACTCTCCACTTTCATATCCACTTAATGTGATCTGCCTCCCTCCAATGATCACTTGTACTTCCGTCTGCTTGTTCATGTTAACCTCGATTCCTACTTCCAAGTATTTTAGGGTACTTATGCCTTCTTAGGGTGTAATGTAATATGTTGATATGCTAACTGTGTCACCATACGTCCTCTTGGAGTCCTTACAATCAAACCCGTTTGAACTAAATATGGCTCATAGACTTCTTCCACTGTTCCCGAATCTTCTCCAATTGTTGTAGCAACTGCTTCAATGCCTACAGGACCTCCATTAAACTTTTCAATCATCGCAACTAAGATCTCTCTGTCAATATTGTCTAATCCTAAACGGTCTACCTCTAGCAGATCCAAAGCAAATTCCGCAACTTCTCCATTGATTTTTCCATTGTATTTTACTTGAGCAAAATCTCTAACTCGTTTTAGTAGTCTATTTGCCAGTCTTGGCGTTCCTCTCGATCGTTTTGCCAACTCTATTGCCCCTTTTTCATCTATCTCTACATTTAACATTTTAGCGGAACGCAAAATAATTTGCTTTAATTCCTCTACTGTATAAAACTCTAAACGGTGTACTACCCCAAATCTATCTCTAAGTGGTGCACTCAACATTCCTGCTCTTGTTGTCGCACCAACTAATGTAAACTTTGGAAGTCCTAATCGGATTGCTTTTGCTGTAGCCCCTTTACCAATCACAATATCAACTGCAAAATCCTCCATCGCTGGATATAATAGTTCTTCTACTTGACGGTTTAAACGATGAATTTCATCAATAAAAAGAAGATCTCCCTCCTGTAAATTATTTAAAATTGCTACGATATCGCCCGGCTTTTCAATGGCAGGTCCCGTCGTAATCTTTAGATTTACTCCCATTTCATTTGCAATAATTCCTGCCAGAGTTGTTTTTCCAAGTCCCGGAGAACCAAAAAACAAAACATGATCAAGAGCTTCTTTTCTTTGCTTTGCTGCTTCTATGTATATCTTTAGATTTTCTTTGGCTTTTTGCTGTCCAATATAATCTTCTAATCGTTGTGGGCGCAGAGAACTTTCTACACTTTGATCTTCTTCTGTCAGTTCTGTACTGATGATCCGCCTTGCCATACTTTCTCCTCACAATCTTATCTATCTTCTAATCCCTTTTAAACTCAGCCTTAAAATTTCTTCTACTGTCATACCGTCTGTTATTGTAACTTGTTTTACTGCACGAAGTGCATCTGTTGCATTATATCCCAATGCCACTAATGCCTCTATAGCTTCTCTTTGTACTCCTAAATCTGAATTCATTTGTATTTGTCCTGTTGTATGACTTACCTTTTGTTCAAATCCATCTTCTAAATGGAATTTATCCTTGAGATCCAAAATGACTTTTCCTGCTGTCTTTGCTCCAATTCCCGGTGCTTTTGAAATTGTCTTAGCATCTCCGGCTAAAATGGCAAATCTCAATTCATCTGCTGTCATTGTCGATAAGATCCCTATTGCTCCTTTTGGCCCAATCCCACTTACTGTAATCAACAGTTTAAAAACAGTTAAATCATCCTTATTTGCAAACCCAAATAAGGAAGCTCCATCTTCCTTCATTTGTAAAAATGTATAAAGCTTTTTTTTCTCTCCTACTGGTGGAAGGCTTCGGTAAACTGATTGTGGAACAAAAAGCTCATATCCAACTCCATGACAATCTAACACTACAGTATTTTCTGTAATATCTGCTATAACTCCCTCAATAAATGCAATCATCTGCCTTCCTCCATGCTAAATATTCATAGTTAAAAATTATTATACCTGAATTGATATAAAACTGCAAACTCTATTTTCTATTTTCACTCTAAAGTCTTCCAAATCTACCCCTTGAAACTAAAAGTCTTCCTTCTTCCATAAATTTCAACACTTCATATACATCTATTTCTAAGCCTTCCGCAATCTGTAAGGCATTACTATTTGGATATTTTTTCAGGTAATCCTCAATCTGATTAAACATTTCTCTATCTTTTTCTAAACAATCTTTACAGGTAAACTGTCGTATTCTAGTTTTAAAAACCTTTTTACAGTGTTTACATACATTTATATACATAACTCTTTCACTCCTTACATCAATGTGGCAAATACATTTAATACCTGTTGTGCCAATTTCGTATGCCATGGTCTAGCTTTCCACTCTTCATAGGTAACTTCATGACTGATTGACATTGTCTGATCTAAATCTTTTTTAATTTCATCGATTTTTTTTCGATAACATAAAAATACACCACATTCATAATGTAGGTAAAAGCTTCGATAATCCATATTAATAGTTCCTATAATACCACAGTCTTCATTAATAATTGTCTTTGCATGAATAAATCCTGGCGTATATTCAAAAATTCTTATCCCTGCTTTTAATAGTTTTCCATAATTATAATTTGTAAGTAATTTAACACTCTTCTTATCTGGAATCGCAGGAGTAATTAGTCTGACATCAATTCCGCTACTCACCGCAGCGATTAATGCCTCTCTCATACTCTCTTCAATTACTAAATAAGGAGTGGTCACATATAAATACTGTTTTGCATAATAGATAATCTGCTTATAAATTTCTTCGATTGGATTTTGAGGATTATTTGCAGGTCCATCTGATATTACTTGACAAAACATTTCATTTTTTGGAAAACTTTTTATTGTATGATATGGTGTATAATCTAACATCGGTCCATCTTTACAAACTTCCCACATCTGTAAAAATGTTACTGTTAGTCCCCATACCGCTTCTCCTTTGATACGAACTGCATTATCTTTCCAAACTCCAAAACGATGTACTAAATTTACATACTCATCTGCTAAATTCATTCCACCTGTATAGCCAATGATTCCATCTATCACAATAATTTTTTGATGACTTCGGTAATTCATATAAAGCTTATCGGTATATTTATGGATTGGATTAAATACACGAATTTCGAATCCTTCTCCCTCTAATTTCTTTTTAAAATTTTTTTGTGTCCGAAACATTGCACCAAAATCATCATACATAAATTTAACTTCTACGCCCTGTGCTAATTTTTTTAAAAGCAATTTGTGCATCTGATCCCACAATGTTCCTTCACCTACTATAAAAAAATTTATTAATATAAACTGTTTAGCAGATTCAATATCTTCAAAAATTGCCCGAAAAGTATCTTCTCCCATTGGATAATACGTTACCTCATTATTTTTATAAAGGGGAAATCCTTGACTTTCTAGGTATCGTACCATTCTCGATTTCGTTGGATATCTTTTTGAAAACAGTTCTACTGTTTCCTTTTGAAATTCATAGAACGTCTCTCCATGTTTTAGTTTACTTTTTACTTGTTTTTCAATCTTTTGTTTTGAACTTGTATGTCCCCAGAGGAAATACATAATATGTCCTGTAAGTGGTAGCAGTAAGACAATACAAATCCAAGAAACTTTGTAAGAGGAACTTGTACTATCATTGACTAAGCCAATGATAATAATAATACTGGCAATCTCAAGTATGGTATAAAAGTAAAGAGTATATGCTCTTAACCACATAGTTAATCCAACAATCATAACTATTTGAAGAAAGACTAATGCTGCAACCAATGTCACCCTTAAAAATCCGCTTAAATAATTTTTTACAATTCCATTTTCTTTGTTTTCCATCAAGTCATTTCCATCCTCTGTCGCTTTGCTTTTGACTATGTAGTATTCCCAAAAATCTATTTGTTCATTTATCAGAAATTTCCATCTGAAAAAAATCCAATATCTCTTGTGCACTTACAGGAAACATATAATTAGCATCTACCCCTACATCAAATCTTCGAATTCCTTGCTCTAAATTTTTAAAATTATAATCTTCATGATTGTGCTGATGTCCATGTAGATGGATTGCTCCTTTAAAATATCCGTTCCATTCTGCAATAGGATAATGAAACAATACAAAACGAGTATTGAAAACTGTAATCTCTGCATACTCCTTAATCCATCCAAAAACAGAGGGATCAAAGTCAGAATGTGCTACAAAACGATCATGATTTCCATGAATCAGATATTTCCTTCCCTTTAATTGAGACAGACATTCCATTGCAAGTTCTGGTCCTTTCATTGTAACATCTCCCAAAATATAAACTTCATCACTTGCAGAAATCTTCGAATTCCAATTTTTTATTAATGTCTTATTCATACTATTAAAATCTTTAAAAGGACGATTGACACTTCGAATAATATTATCATGATAAAAATGTAAATCAGATGTAAAATATACCACTTATTTTGCCTCTTTTCTTTAACGAAAAATTGTTCGCCTATCACGAATGGTAGTATATCATAGAAAAACTTTACTGACAAGCGATACTTATTATAGTATTTTTTTATTAAAAGAAATAGTATAATAACTAAAAAGGAGGGCTACTATATGATTTTATATCGTCCTATTGGTGAAACAGAGAAAGTTCTTATTGAAAAGAGTGGATATACTAAATTTCCACCTCGTCTACCAGAACAACCCATTTTTTATCCTGTTTTAAATGAACAATATGCAGAAGAAATTGCCGGAAGATGGAATATAAAAGATGAACGTTCTGGTTATAGGGGCTATGTTACCCGCTTTGAAATTGATGATACTTTTATTTCAAATTATCAAGTACATACTGTTGGAGCACCTTATCATCAGGAATTTTGGATACCTGCCGAGGATTTAGAAAATTTTAATCATCATCTTTGTACAAAAATCGAAATCATAAAAGAATTTACTTAAAAGTTTTTTATGAAAAATTCATACTAATATAATATATAAGAGCGTTGTGCTACTACTTTTAATTTATTAGAAGTAACTAAAATAAAGAGCTGTCGTATTAAGGATTTCATTGTGTATCTTGTGTCTGAAATCCTTAATACGACAGCTTCTATATAAATAGTTATCTTATTCTTTTTCGATTTGCTTTTCCTACAATACTAGCAGCAGTTTTCTGTAAATCTTGAATAAGTTCTTGCTTGCCATCAATTATTTCTTGCTTACTAGTAATAATCTCTTTCAAGCGTTTAATTTCCATATCTTTTGCACTGATTACGCTATCCTTTGCATTGATTACGTCATCTTTTGCACTGATTACGTCATTTTTCTCCTGAAGAGTATTCAATAATCTTTTCTCTTCATTTTTGAGAACTGTATTTTCTTTTTTCAGAGAATTATTTTCGGTTTCTAATGATTGATCGTACAACTTTTTTGTTTGTTTTTGTCGATTTATATATACAAAAGCTTCCGACATATTATATTCTCCTCTAATTATTCAACAGGAATGATTTCCTTCTTATTATAAGCTCCACAAGCCTTGCAAACTCTATGTGGCATCATAAGTGCTCCACATTTGCTACATTTTACCAAATTCGGAACTGTCATCTTCCAATTTGCACGACGGCTATCTCTTCTAGCTTTAGAATGTTTATTCTTTGGACAAATTGCTCCCACGGTTACACCTCCTTAAACTCTTTAAATATATCACGGATAACAGACATTCTTGGATCTAGTTCTGTTCGATTACATCCGCACTCACCTTGATTCAAATCAGTACCGCAGATATTGCAGATTCCTTTACAATCTTTTTTGCACAGAACTTTCATTGGGAAACCTATCAAAAGTTCCTCATAGATAAGCTCGTCCACATCTAAATCGTATCCGATGAAATAACTTGTATCATCTAAATCTTTAATCCGTTGTTCTTCCGTCTTTTTAAAATCCATCTCTTTCGAAAAATCTACCGAAATCGGTACAATGACTTCTTTTAAACAGCGGTCACATGGTACACGAAGGGAAACTTCTGCTTTTAACTCGATCTTTACTTTTTTATCTCCTAAATTTTCGAGTTTCAAAGATACTGAACCCTTATCTGCAAAATCATAAACAGCTCCATCTCGTCTAAAATTTTCTAATTCTATAGGAACTGTCATAGTGCGTACTTCATTCTTTTGATTCATAATCTCTGATAGCGAAATTAACATCTTTTCTCCTTCATCAACGTCTAAAAATTCACACTGTTTGTATTATAACGACTGTACTTTGGTTTGTCAATCCCTTTTTTACTTTAGTCTTTAATTGCATTTAGACAGTTTTTCATTAACATAGCAATTGTCATTGGACCTACTCCTCCCGGAACGGGAGTGATGGCACTGGTATGTTCTGCTACCTGTTCAAAATCTACATCTCCACAAAGTTGATTTTTTTCATCTCTATGGATTCCAACATCAATAACAACTGCCCCTTCTTTTATATAGTTTGCGGTAAAAAATTTAGGTCTTCCAACTGCTGCAATTAAAATGTCCGCTCGTTTTGTCACCTCTTTTAAATTTTTGGTTTTAGAATGACAAACCGTTACAGTTGCATTTTCTCGAAGCAAAAGCATTGCCATTGGCTTTCCAACAATATTGCTACGTCCAACAACAACACATTCTTTTCCTTCTATCTCAATGTTTGAGCGTTTTAATAATTCAATCACTCCTGCAGGGGTACAAGATACAAAACCGCTTCTTCCAATACTTAAATTTCCTACATTCTGCGGATGAAATCCATCTACATCTTTTTTAGGCGAAATTGCACAAATAACTTTATCTTCATCAATATGTGACGGCAGTGGAAGTTGTACTAAGATTCCAGTAATATCTTTTTGTTTATTTAATTCCTCTATTTTTTGTAATAACTCTTCTTCTGTCGTTTCTTCTGGAAGTTCATAGGATAGAGATTGAATTCCTACATACTCACATGCCTTTTTTTTATTTTTTACATAAACTTTTGAAGCAGGATCATTTCCTACTAAAATAACAGCAAGCGTTGCTTTTTTCCCCTTTTCTTTTTGTCTTTCTGCCTCTTTTTTTACCTCCTCTTTAATCTGAGCAGAAATTTCTTTTCCATCAATTATAAAATTATTCATAAAATAACCTCCATCTCTATTTTTTGTGGCTTCATTCCGCATTTTTTATAAAATTCCTCTGCACTGTTATTACAACTCCATACATTTAGTGTTACATTATAACACCCCTGTTTTCTTGCAAAATCAACTACTGCCTTGTAAAGTTTTGTACCAATATGCTGTCCTCGAATTGTTTCATCAACACATAGATCATCGATATATAGCGTTTTAATATCTGTCAAAATATTATCATTAGGATGCTGTAAAAATATACAAAAGGCATACCCCGCTATTTTCCCTTGTTCCCTCTCTGCAATAAAAACAGGTGATGTATCTGTTTGAAAAATTGATACTAATTGATCATCGGTATATTTCTTGCCTCCAGCTTTAAATAAATCCGGTCTGCCATTATGATGTACCATATTTACCTGAACTAACAGACGATTTATTTCTGGAATATCTTCCTGTTTTGCTCTTCGTATTATCATAAATTATACTCTCCCTACATCAATGGTGCAAACAATCGTAAAACTGCTTGCCATAAATTTTTAAAAAATCCCTGTTTCATTAATTCTGGTGTAATAAATGTACTTTTCTCAATAGTCTTTTTTGCATCTTCTTTTACTGCCAAAACACTTTTTGTTTGATAGAGAAATACTCCGCATTCAAAATGTAGATATAAACTTCGATAATCTAAATTAATCGTTCCTACTGTTGCAACTTTATCATCGCAAACCATACATTTTGCATGAATAAATCCCGGAGTAAACTGATAAATTTTAACACCTGACTCACTTAGTTGTCGATAATAGGATTGTGTCAAGCAAAAAACTGTTTTTTTATCTGGAATTTGAGGAGTAACAATTCTTATATCTACTCCTCTTTTGGCAGCTAAACATAGTGCTGTTATCATTTCATTATCAATAATTAAATAAGGGGTAAAGACATATAAATATTCTTGTGCCGTATTAATAATATTCAAATAGACATTTTCTCCAACTGTTTCTTCATCTAATGGACTATCTCCGTATGGTTGTACATATCCATCATCTTCAAATGGCTCTGGATGATAGTAATGTGGTAGAAACTTTTCAAAATTTTGATCCGTTGGACGCAAGGCATTCCAAATCTCTAAAAACATAAGCGTCAGATTCCAAACTGCTTCTCCCTTTAGCATGATTCCAGTATCTTTCCAATAGCCAAATCGCTCTTTTTCATTAATATATTCATCTGATAAATTAATTCCACCCGTAAATCCAGTATGTCCATCAATTATCAAAATTTTTCTGTGATCTCTATTATTCATTACAATAGAAAGAATAGGAACAACGGGATTAAAGGCTTCACAGTGAATTCCATATTGTTCCAATTCTCTATAATATTGATATGGTAATGTAGTTAGTGAGCCAAAATCATCATAGAGTAGTCTGACTTCTACCCCTTGTTTTGCCTTTTGTTTTAAAATATCTAAAATATCCCCCCACATTCTTCCATCATGGATAATAAAATATTCCATAAAAATAAAATGCTCTGCTTTTTTTAACTCTTTTAGCATAACAGGAAAGTTTTTCTCTCCACTTTCAAAATATTGTGTTATCGTATTTTTATAAATTGGAAATTTCACAATATTGCTCAAATATTTTACCTGACCTAAAACCCCTTTATCAAGAGTAGCAATTTCTTTTAAGATTGTTTTATCCTGTTTTCGATATCCTTCTAATAATGTATCTGCCCATTCGATTTTCCGCCTCAACTTTCTTGCAGGCTTTTTATTTCCACAAAAAACATAAAGCAATCCACCAAACAGTGGAAAACATAGAATTGGAATAACCCAAGCTAACTTATAGGCAGGATTATCTTCTTTATTAATTACAAGTAAAACTGCTAAAATACTGATAAAAGTAAATAAAATATTGATCCACCAAGACTGGCTTGTTAAATCCAGTAAAAAGATAATAAACCATATTACTTGAATTACAAGTAAGATCCCTACAAGAAAGATTCGGTTAAAAATTCGATTGACAATCTTTTTTTTTGATTTCATGACAATTTCCTCCCCTTTTGTGTCTTCACTATAATAAAGGTGCAATTACCCGTAATATACGTTGGCAAAAACGCATTGGTAAACTCCTTTTTAGTGTTTCTTGTGTCAGTAATGTACTTTGTTTGAGTGTCTCTAGCATATCTTCCTTTATAGAGGAAATTGATTCTGTCTTATAGAGAAATACTCCACATTCAAAATGTAGATATAAACTTCGATAATCCATATTAAAAGTGCCCACACATGCTGCCTTATCATCACACAAAAATACTTTCGCATGAATAAACCCCGGATTATACATATAGACTTTTACACCATTTGCAGTCAGTTGTGGAAAATAAGAATCTGCCAGCCAAAATACTACTTTACTATCAGATACCCCCGGAGTAACAATCCTTACATCTACTCCACGTTTTGCAGCAAGACAAAGTGCTGTCATCATCTCATTATCAATAATTAAATAGGGATTAAAAATATAAATATAATGTTCCGAAGCATGAATCATATTTAGATATACATTTTCTCCTACATTTTCATCATCTAGTGGTGTATCGCTATAGGGTTGTACATAACCACATCCAGAAAATTCCTGTACATGAAACTGATGAGGTCGAAAAGAATCAAAAGTAAGATCTGTCGGTCGCAGACCATTCCATAAGCTTAAAAACATTACTGTTAAACTCCAAACAGCTTCTCCTTTTAACATAATTCCAGTGTCTTTCCAATAACCATACTCATGAGTTAGATTAATATATTCATCTCCTAAATTAATTCCGCCTGTAAATCCAGTATGACCGTCAATTACGGTAATTTTACGGTGATCTCTATGGTTCATTACAACAGATAGATATGGTACAAAATGATTAAATGCTTCGCAGCGAATTCCATATTGCTCTACTTCTTCATAATACCGATAGGGCAGATACATAAGACTTCCCACATCATCATAAATTAACCGTACATCCAATCCCTCCCTAGCTTTTTGTTTTAAAATCTCAAAAATAGAATTCCACATTACCCCATCATGTAAAATAAAATATTCCATAAAAATAAAATGCTCTGCCCTCTTTAGCTCATTTAGCAGAACTTCATAATTTTCCTCTCCTGACTTAAAATATACTGTTTTTGTATGTTCATACATCGGAAAGCCAGAATAATTTCTAATATACTCCTCTTGACAGAAATATGTTCGGTCTGTATTGTCTAAAACATTTAAAACCTTAAAATCCTGTGTCAGTAAAGGCATAATTTTTTTATCGGAATCCTCTAACTCCTTTCGTAGATGTTTCGTTGGTTTTCTCTCATATAATAGTAAATACATCAACCCTCCAAATAGAGGAAAGGCAAGGATTGGAACAACCCATGCCAATTTTACCGCTGGATTCATCTCTTTACCTACTAAAATGAGAACAGCCGTTAAACTAATACACTTTAATATAATATCAATCCAGATGGAATAGGCAATCAGTTTGTGCATTACCACAACAACCCAAACTACTTGTAGTGCTATCAGTAGTCCTACAATTACGATTCTGCTTAAAATTCTCTTTAGAAATTTCATGTGTTTCATCCTTTTCTTCTGCAAAATCTTTTATAATTCTTCATTATAAGCTTTCCTTAATTAACTGTCAAAGAAAAAATTATGAATACATTTTTTATTATAAAAATACTCCCTTTTTAAACAAGGGAGTATTTTCAATATCTCTATTATTTTCTATAATAATTAATTAAACATCCTTCTAAAATAATATCTCGCTCGTCTTTTGTCAGTTCTCCAAGGGTTAATGTAAATTCTTTCATTTCCTCTCCAACGATATATGCCTTTACTTCGGATTCTCCATTTTGAATTGCTCTTCGGATATCTTTAATATATAAATAATCTCCATTTTTAAATGGCAGTTCTTCTGTTAAAATAAATGGCAACATACCCCAGTTGATCAGATTCGAACGATATCTCTTTGTCGCATATTCTTTAGCAATATTGGCAAGTCCTCCTAATACTTTCTGGCAGCTTGCGGCTTGTTCTCTGGCAGAGCCATCCCCTGGCTTTACTGCATAAATTACACTCCCAATCTCTGTTTCTTTTGGATCTACTGAAAATTTTTCATTGATCTTTTTAAAAATATGTTCTACTTCTCTGTTTGCTTCATAAATGTCCTCTGCTGTCTTTGCAATTACTCTTGCTTTTTCTGCCTGATGTACCTGTTTAGCACGACCAACATAGGCAGGATCCTTTCTTGAAAGTGTAAATTCTGCTAGTCCAAGTGGATTAGAACGGTAGGAAGAAGTTTCACCAGAAGGAATTAACTCGTCTGTTGTTGTTACTGGATCTAAAATAACAGACACTACTTTCAGCACCAGATCTTCTGTCAGGCGTTCCATCTTTGGCCAATCCTTAATTCCCGGACCAAATTTAATTTCAACAGACGTGTCTGGCCTTCCAACTCCATTATATACTCTGTTTTCATAGATTTTACTATCAAAAAAATACTTAGGTTTTAAAAATTCTCCATCAAATTCTTGTGCTGAAGTTAAATATCCTCGATTTGCTGCTGTTGCTGCAATAGAGCGGGCATCCATTAAGGCTACGGATGCAATTTGTCCATTTGTTACTTTCGAACCTTCTCTATTTGGAAAATTTCTAGTGGAATGACGAATACTAAAGCCGTTATTTGCAGGTACATCTCCTGCACCAAAACATGGTCCACAAAATGCTGTTCTTACCGTTGCACCTGTTTCTAACAGTTTTGCTACAGTTCCATTTTTTACTAATTCCATAAAAATCGGTTGACTGGCTGGATAGACACTAAGAGAAAATTCATCTGCTCCAATATATTTCCCATTTAAAATATCTGCTGCATCACAGATATTTTCAAATCCACCACCTGCACATCCAGCAATAACACCCTGATCTACATATAGTCTTCCATTTCTCACTTTATCCTTTAAAGTATAAGATACCTTATTTTGATTTAAGCTGATTAATGCTTTCTTTTCTACATCATCCAAAATATCCATTAAATTTTCATTGAGCTCTTCAATCGTATATACATTACTTGGATGGAAAGGCATTGCAATCATTGGCTTAATTTCTGATAGGTCAATATAAATAAAATTATCATAATAAGCAACTTTTTTAGGTATAAGCTCTTTATAATCTTCTCTTCTTCCATGAATTTCATAGAACTCTTTTACTTTATCATCAGTCTGCCAAATGGAAGAAAGACAAGTAGTTTCTGTTGTCATAACATCAATACCAATTCGGTAGTCTACACTTAAATTTTCTATGCCATCTCCTAAAAACTCCATTACCTTATTATTGACATATCCATTTGCAAACACAGCACCGATAATTGCCAGTGCAATATCCTGTGGGCCTACCCCCTTGCTTGGTTTTCCAGTTAAATAGACTCCAACTACCTTTGGCATATTAATATCATAGGTCTTATTTAATAGTTGCTTTACTAATTCTGGGCCACCCTCTCCAACTGCCATTGTGCCAAGTGCTCCATATCTTGTATGAGAATCCGATCCTAAAATCATTGCTCCGCCGCTTGCAAGCATTTCTCTTGCAAATTGATGAATCACTGCCTGATGTGGTGGTACATACATTCCGCCATAGCGTTTTGCACAAGATAGTCCAAACATATGATCATCTTCGTTGATTGTCCCTCCAACTGCACAAAGACTATTATGACAGTTTGTCAGTACATATGGCACTGGAAATTCTGTCAGTCCACTTGCCCGCGCTGTCTGTATAATGCCTACAAACGTAATATCATGCGAAGTTAATTTATCAAACTTTAGTTTTAGCTTGTCCATTGTTTCGGAAGTATTATGTGCCTTTAAAATTCCATATGTTATTGTATTTTCTGCTGCTTCTTGTTTTGTTGGAATGTCATTTCCTAACTCTTTTGCTAATTTAATATCTATATCATCTTTTTCTTCTATAATCTGTTTGCCCTCAATAACATAAGCTCCTCGTTCAAAAAGTTTCATCCAAAAATATCCTCCTAACGCTATTTTAATAAAAATTATTTTAACATGCCTGAATTAGTAAGTCAAATAAAGTTTTTTAGCTTTATCCTTGAAGTTTTAATTAATATCAGTTAGAATAAAGACAAAGACGAGATATGAAAAGTTCGTCTGATAAAAAGGGAATGGAGGTATAGATTATGAAATATATGCGTTCTGCTTTGGAGGTAGAGGCAAAAGAATACGAAATAGGTAAAAATATGGAAGATGGTTTTGAACTATGGAGTAAAGTTTTAACAAACGGATGGATTTCAACAGATGAAGTGATTCAAATTACAAGACCTGATGGTTCTATCGTTTGTCCATTTATTCAAAACAGACGGGGAATTATCTTTTTACGTGAAGGAGATTATATTATTTACGAGGCTGATGGAGAACGTCATGTCTGCAATAAAGACAAATTCTCCTCTCGCTATCAGCCACTACAATAATACTATATAAAAGGGGAAAAATAATGGAACGGAAAAAAATTGTAGTAGCACTTGGCAGAAGTGCTTTTGGTGAAACATTTCCAGAGCAGAGAGTTAATGTAAAAAAAGCAGCCAATACTATTGCTGATTTAGTAGAATCAGGATATCTTCCAGTGATTACTCATAGTAATGGTCAACAGATTGGTATGGTTCACACTGCAATGAGGGAATTTTCTAAGTTAGATCCTAAATATACAGTTGCTCCTATGTCTTTATGTGGTGCAATGAGTCAAGGATATATTGGATATGACCTTCAAAATGCCATCCGTACTGAATTACTAAACCGCGGAATTTATCTGCCAGTTTCCACAATTATCACTCAGGTAAAAGTTGATCCATTTGATAAAGCCTTTAGCCATCCTTCTAAAATTATTGGAAGAAAAATGACAAAAGAAGAAGCAAGTATAGAAGAAAAAAAAGGGAATTATGTAGTAGAAAAAGAAGATGGTTGGTATAAAATTGTAGCTGCTCCAAAGCCATTAGATATTTATGAAATTGATGCAGTCAAAGCTCTGCTTCATGCCGGGCAGATTGTGATTGCAGGAGGTGGAGGTGGAATTCCAGTTTTAGAACAGGCAACTATATTAAAAGGAGCGAGTGCTGTTATTGAAAAGGACTGGACTGCTGCAAGACTTGCCGAACTAATAGATGCAGAAGTTTTAATTTTTTTAACAGGAGTAAAAAAAGTTTCATTATATTATGGGACACCAGAGCAAAAAGAATTAGATACGATTACTGCTGCACAGGCAGAAACTTATATAAAAGAAGGGTATTTTTCTAAGGGTGCAATGCTTCCAAAGATAGAAGCAGCAGTTTCTTTTGTTACAGCAGGCAAGAACAGAAAGGCAATCATTACAAAGATGGAACATGCTATAGATGGACTAACGGGACAGACAGGAACTACGATTGTAACAAAAAGCGTTTAACATTTTTATGAGGAGTTGTGCACTAAATGGTTAGTGCACAACTCCTTTTTCACACCTCAATATCTTTCTGATAATCTATTGTATCATAATGAAATCCAAACATATGATAGAAGTCTTCCCAGTATCCATCAATATCCGCATATTCTCTTAAATTTTGGGTCGTAATCAGATCCCAATTTTTTGCCACCCTACTTTGTACCTCTTCTTTTAATTCCCAATCATCCATACGAATTCTTCCTAGTTCGTCTGTTTTTGGTTCTTTTTTAAAAAGTTCTGTGCGAAATAGTCGTTCTATCTGTTCAATACAACCTTCATGAAGTCCCATCTCTTTCATAATACGATATAATAAGCTAAGATAGAGTGGTACGATTGGAATTGCAGAAGAGGCCTGTGTTACAAGAGCTTTATTGACACTGATATACGCCTTTAATCCCTGTTTTTCATAGAGGTGATTTAAGTTTATCGATGTTTCATATAAGTTTTGTTTCGCCTTTCCAATTGTACCATCTTTATAAATCGGATATGTCAATTCAGGTCCTAGATAAGAATAAGCAACTGTAATACAAGAATCTGCTAAAACTCCTGCGTTGGCTAGGGAATCGATCCAATTTTTCCAATCCTCTCCTCCCATTACTTTTACAGTTGCCTCTTCTTCTTGTAAAGAAGCGGGTTCAATTGTTACAGTAGTGACTTCATTTTTTCTTAAATCAAGTGTCTTATTCGTATAGATCTGTCCAACCGTTTTTAAAACAGATTGATATACTGTACCATCTTTATCTGTTCTTTTCGGTGCCGCCAGACTATAAATAATCAAATCCACATTTTTTAGATCTGTACGAATCGTTTCAATCACCTGCTGCTTCATTTCTTCCGAAAAGGCGTCTCCATTCAATGTTTTAGCATATAGCCCTTCCTTTTCCGCCTCTTGTTCAAATGCTTTTGTATTATACCATCCTGCTGTTGCAGTTCGTTTTGTAGATGCTTCTTTTTCAAACATAACTCCAAGAGTTGCTGCACCACATTGAAATGCTGCACAGATTCGAGATGCCAATCCATAACCTGTAGATGCACCGAGAATTAAAACTCTTTTTGCACCTGAAATTTTTTCCTTATCCTTAACATATACTATCTGTCTTTTTACGCTTTCAAAACATCCGGTTTTATGAGCTGTTGTGCAGATAAACCCTTTTACCTTTGGTTCTACAATCATTATAATCTCCTTTTTTAATAGTGTTTCTTATTCATTTTCTAAAGGAATAGATCGAACACAAATCCCGCTACAAATTCCTTTGACTTCTATATAAATAGTTGGAGTATCTTCACTATCTGATTCCTGCACCTGATTTGCTGTCTTTGTCATAATTCCCTTTTGTTCCATACAAAATTTTATATTTTCTGGAATCTGGATCAAAATTCCGCTCATAATACTTTCTAATTCTATAATAATTTCTTTTGGTTGATCTATGTCTAATTTTAACAAAATTGCACCAAAACATGCCCTTAATGTTATTTTTTCTGTATCTTTTCCTGTTAATTCAATCTTTTTTGCCTCAAAAAAAGCATCATAGTATTTTTCTAAAGAAATATCATTTTGTGTTTCCATCATTTTGGATTTCTTTTTTCTATAGAAGGAATATACTCCTAATGCTGTTCCTGTCACTAAACAAGCAGATATCATTTTAACATTTCTTTTATGTCTTTTCTTACGTTCTTGTTTTTGTATTTCTTGTAGTCTCTTTTTTTCCTCTTTCGTTTTTTGTAATACCTTTGTTTCTTCCATGAGTCATCTTTCCTTTCCCGATTTTAAGATTCTTCTTCTAATTCTTCTGTTAAATTGGACTTTTGTGGTAATTGTTCTTGTATCTCTTCTTTTACTTCTAATTCCTCTAATGTATCATTAACCTTTCTACAGATATAGTGTACTGCCCTTTGATAAATTACAATCTCGGCATCTGGAATATTTCCCCCATCTTCTCCATCTAATGACCACGGTAAATCTTCTGGAGAAGTAATATGTACTTTTGAAACTCTAGCATAGTGGATATAACGATTATTTAAACTATTACTCAACAATTCATAGATAATCCCGTTTAATTCCAATAAATTTTTTGGCATTTTAATTAAGAGCATTTCAAATAACCCATCATCAAACATTACATCTTTTCCTGTCAGTCCACGAAAACCTCCTATTGAATCTGAATTTGCTAGTATTCCAAGAATAAACTTCCCCTCTACCACTTCATTATCATACTCTGCACGAACCTCATAAGGACGAACTCCTGCTAATTTGGTAATACCACTTAAAAGATAAGCTGCCCGCCCAAGTACATTTTTCATATTCTGGGGTGTCTCATATGAAACATCTGAAAATAGTCCAAATGCCGCTGTATAGGTAAAATACGTACCATTAATTGAACCGATATCACATTGAAAAACTTCCCCTGTTGCTGCAAGTTCAGCAGCAGCAAGTATATTTTTAGGGATTTTTAGACTGTATCCAAAGTCATTTGTTGTGCCTGCGGGAATATAGCCAATCGGAATCTGTTTTTTACATATCATCATTCCTCCTGCTACTTCATTTAATGTTCCATCCCCGCCTGCACAGACAATGCGTTCACACCATTCTTTTTGGACATATTCCATTGCACATTGACGTGCATCCATTCGACATTTTGTTGGATAAATGATAATTTCATAGCCTGTATTTGAAAAAATTTCAATAATATCCGATAGCTTTGCTTTGATTTTTCCAGTTCCCGCATTTGGATTGTAAATAAATAATAGTCTTTCTTTCATTTTGACCTCAATTCCAGCATTATGTCCGTTTACTTTTGCTCTTTTACTTCTTTTAAATCTTTCCTTCGCTTTGTCACCATTCCTCCAATTCGCCCAGTTTCTTTTGCAGAAAGTGCACCCCAGCCGTCTTTCATTACTTTATCAAACAATCCTAATTCCTTTGCAATTTCATACTTTGTCATTTCTTCTGGTTTTACTTTTGAAAAATCAATCTTTTTTTTCGTCTTCATTTTGCTACACTCCTTTCCATTCTGTTCAAAAGTGTAGCCGAAATTTCAGACTTTAATCATCTAGTTTCTATTTTACTACAAAAAATATTATGTTAAAAGTGTTTTTATTATTTTTTTACTATATAGATATTGTTTTTCCTAAAGAAAAGGAGTAGATAAGCTTTTCTTTAATTGGTTTTTTTAACAGACGATTTAATGCTTTTGCATACTGAGTAAGCTGTCCTCCATATCTCTTTTGAAAAAATTCCGTTTCCTGTTCTCCTTTTGGAACATAATCTGTTTTATAATCTACTAAAACAATTTGTTCCTCTTCTTCAAAATAGGCATCAATAATTCCCTGAATTAATAAAATAGCATCTCCTTCATATTCTGCCTTTACTTCACAAGCAGGAAGTCCTAGTACAAACTGACATTCTCTGTGTAACTTTTTTTGTTTTGCTGCTTCACTCATTCTATTGGCTAAAGAAGAAGATAAAAATTTAGCAATCTGTGGTTTAGAAACTGCTTCTATCTCTTCTTTGGTCAATTTCTTTTCTAGTTGTATTCTTAAAAGTTCTTTTTCTACAATAGAACTGTAGCTATCTTTTAACTGTTTATTTTGTAAGACTCGATAATCTATACACTCTAAGATCCGATGATAAATCGTTCCTCTATCTGCAGGTTTTGAACCTGGTTTTCCCTCTAAAAAGGCAGGAATCATCGGTTCAAACTCTTGTGGTATAACACTTTGAAATTGTTCCATCTCTTCTTCCTTTAAATCTCCTCTTCTCAACTCAGATACTGATGTTTTTATTGGAAGAATAGCTTCTTTTTCAAACGGATACTCATAAGATAATACTTTGAGAAATTGTTCTTGAAGTTGTTTTTGTTCTAAAACTCCATCCTTTGTCAAAAGTTTTTGTTTTAATAACTCTTCTTTCCATACTTTCTTTGCTTCTTCTAATACTAAATCTTCTTTTGTCAAAGTTTGAATTACAATTTCATTGATTCCAACACAAGCAGGACCAACAAAATCCAAATAACTTGAAGCACTAGAAAGAGTAGAGAAAAAGAGTTTTCCATCTTTTGCCTTTTCGCTTTCCTCCCATTTTTTTAATGCTTCTTTTGGTCTTTTTATCAATCCTGTTAAAATTAGTTTTTCCTTTGCCCTTGTCATTGCTACATATAAAATCCGTTGTTCTTCTGACAAGTTTTCCATACTTCCCTTTTGCTGTAGAACTCGTTTTAATAAAGTTGGTGTTCTAGTACGCTGTTTATAGTCAATATATTCTGGTCCAATTCCATAGTCTGGATGTAAAATCAATTTTGCTCTTGCATCACTTTGATTAAATTTCTTCCCCATTCCACATACAAAAACTACTGGAAATTCTAATCCTTTACTTTTATGAATACTCATAATCCGAACAGCATTTTCCTGTCCTGCTGCCATTGCCGCCTCTCCATAGTCAATCTGATACTCTATCAAACGTCCAATATAGCGAATAAACTGAAAGAGCCCATGATAACTGGTTGCTTCAAAAGTTTTTGCACGTTTTAACAGCATATCCAAATTCTGTTTTCTCTGTTCCCCACCCGGCATCGCAATCACATAATAATAATATCCTGTCTGATCAAAAATTTTATGCAGCAATGCAGTAACTGGAAGCCTGAATGCCTCTTTTCGAAGTTCCAAAAATAATTTTAAAAATTCAGAGAGTTTTTGAACTAACTCCTTATTTGTTCCCGATTCTGTATACGCCCTTAATGCTTCATATAAACAGACTGTTCTCTTTGGAACACGTATTTGTGCAAGTTCTTCACTGGTGAGTCCTACAATTGGAGAATATAAAACTGCTACAAATGGAATATCCTGTTTGGGGTTATCTAAAATTTTAAGCATATTCAACATAGTTGTTACTTCTGGAGTTTTAAAATATCCTGTCTGTGTTTCAGCATGAGCTGGAATCTTTTGTGAACCTAATACTTCTACAAACGTTTCTGCCCATCCTGTCATTGTTCGAAGTAAAATAACAATATCCCTATATTCACAGCGTCTGACTTCATTTCCATCAAAAAGAAGTAATCCTGTATTGGGATCAGTTAATTCTCTGATTCGTTTCACTGCTACTAATGCCTCTAACTCCCGTTTATTATATTCTTCTATCTGTTTTCTCTCTTTTCGGCTTTTGGGCTCATCTTCTTGAATTAGCTCTTCATCATCTGCATCCATTAAAATCAATTCTGGCCGAAACTCTGTTTCTCCTATAAATTTTTGTTGTAATTGTTCTGATGATGGATAGGATGCTCCCAAGTGAAGTGCCGCTTCTTCATTATATTCAATACCACCAAAGTTTTTCTGCATAATTCGTTCAAAAATTCGATTAATACCAAATAAAACCTGTCCTCTACTTCTAAAATTGTTATGTAGATCAACTTTTTGATATTGACTATCTTTTATCGTATAAGAATCATATTTTTCCATAAATAATTCTGGTCGTGCTAGACGAAACTTATAAATGCTTTGTTTTACATCTCCCACCATAAAAATATTTGGCTGTTTATCTAAAATTCTAGAAATACTATTTAAAATAGTTTCTTGAACTAAGTTACTATCCTGATATTCATCAATTAAAATTTCTTTGTATTGTATACTCAATTCTTTTGCTGCCGCTGTTGGAACCGCCTTCCCCTCTCTTTGCTCTGTCAAAATTTTCAAGGCAAAGTGTTCCATATCTCCAAAATCTAATATATTTTTTTCTTCTTTACATTTAGAAAAACGTTCAGAAAACTTTTCAGTCAATCGAATTAAAACTTTAACTGAACTAGATGCCTGTTTTAAATCTTTTAGCATCTCTTCTGGTTCTTGAAAGAAAAATTTCTTTTTTATATCAAGTAGTTGTTCTTTTATTAAATCTCTCATTGCTTTTACTTGTTCTCTCTTTTCTAACAGCACACCTTCATCTTTTTTTCTAGAAAGTACAGAAAAGGAAAGGACTTTCATCTCTTCAAATAATTCTGTATAGCTCGTTTTTTCTAATAATTTTTGGAGTAAAATTCCATCTAGTGCTAAAGCCTCTTCATACATCCAAGGACCGTTTGGTTCTAAACAAATCGTTCTTGCTCGTTCATTCATTCGTTTTAAATCTGTAAGTACCATAATAAGATAAGAAAACAATTCTTTCATCCAAGGCATTTTTTCTAATTCTTCTATATTTTCTGCATCAAATGCCGCTGCTGCCTGTCTAAACCAATCCTTTTGCCAAGGATAACTCATAGAAAACTCAAATAAACGCTTTACATACTCCTCTAAAATTTCATCAGTACGTGACCCTGAATAACACTCTACAAACTCTAAAAAGTCTTCATTTTCCTGTGCATATTCTTCCTCTAATACTTCTGACATTACGTCGGATTTTAATAAGGTAAGTTCTGCTTCGTCTGCTATACGAAAGGAAGGATCTAAATCAATACAATGAAAATAGTTCCGAATAACAAATAAACAAAAACTGTCTATTGTCATAATTTGGGCATTATGTAACAGAGATTGTTGTTGTTGTAAATGTGTATTGGAAGGTTCTATTAGTAAGAGCTTTTCAATAGCATTTCCTATTCGTTCTTTCATTTCAGAGGCAGCCGCCTTTGTAAATGTTACTACCAAAAGTTCATCAATATTACAAGGAGAAACTCCTTTACTAATTCGTTCAATAATTCTTTCTACTAAGGTTGCCGTTTTTCCAGAACCTGCAGCAGCAGAAACTAAAAGGTTTCGATCTCTTAACTCAATTACTTTCCTCTGTTCCTTTGTCCATTGTACCATTTTGTTCTCCTCCCTCCTTTTGATTTCTCTCTTCTATCTTTTTCCAGACCTCTTCCTTAGAAAGTTCTTCAAATCTACGGTATTCACATCCTTCTAATTTAAGATCAAAACCGCAGGCAGAAGCGTAAGGACAATATCCACAAGCATTCTTTTCTTTTTGCTTATAAGGATTTAGATCAGTCGTTCCATTCATAATTTCCTGTCCAAACTGCAACATGGAGTCTTCTACAAATTTCAATAATTCATAAAACCGTTTTTCTGATACAACATTCGATCGTTTTGAAAGTTCTCCAGTCTTTGTAGTTTCGATTGGAAGGACTTGTGACTTGATTAATGGGCGTAGTCCTCCATCTTCTGCCAAGAACTCAGTATCCATAGAAGTAATAATTGGAACTTCTTTGCTTGCCAATCCATCCATTATTAATTTTTGTTTAATATCTTCCTCTACATGATGAGATCTCTCTACAATTGGATCAGAAATATGATAGTAAAATACCCCTGCTGGCACAATCTTTTTTTCTGGATGTTCTTCGGAAAGTTTTCTCATTCCAGCACTTAAATAAACTCCAAGCTGCAATTCTAATCCATAATATAGACTATTTAAATCAAATGTAGTGCTACCAGACTTATAATCTACTACTCGTACATAAATCGTTCCTTCTTTTTCATATAGATCTAGTCGATCAATTCTTCCCCTTAAATTTAAGTACTTATCCGCATAAGAAAAGGCATATTCATACGCATCTGGTTCAAAATATCCCGCAGATACCTGCCCGTGTACCACCATTAACGTACGATTTAGAACCCTCTCTAACCGTTTGATTAGATAAGCGTTTCGGCTGCTGCTTGTCAAGATTCCATTTCCATAATCCTCACATGCTTCTTGTACACATTCCTTCCCAAATTGTTTGATTTCCTCATTGGTTATATTTCTCCAAGTCCTATTATGTTCCTTTAATTTGCCCGAAAATCTTTCTAATGCCATATGATAGAGCGTTCCAATATCGGGAAGTGCAACCTTATATTCTGGTCGTTCCTCTAACCCAAGACCATATGCCAAAAAATGAGAAAATGCACATGCTGCATAGTTCTCCATTCTTGTCACACTTCCAAGTAAAGTTGCTCCATATAACTGTGAAGCAACCTTTTTTGAAATTCCACTTTCTTTTCTCTGATAAAAGGCAGCTTCACAAAGTTTATAGAGTTTTTTTTCATTTCCCAATTCATTTTGTCTATATAGATGAAATAATGCCTGAAATTCCTCTGTCTCGTTTTCTCCATCATAATTTCTAAGACAATTTGCTAAATAAGTCTGTCCTTTATCTGTTCCTAATAATGCAAGTAAAGAAGCCTCTGTTCCCTTTGTCTGTATTTTTGAAAATGAATATCGTTCCACGAAAGAAATTGAAAGTTTTGGAAACATACTTAACACCCTTCCAATTAAATAGGAAGGTTTTGTTGTTTTTCCATCCGGATCTAAACGAATAAATGATAAATATAATCGTTCTTGTGGTTTTGTCAAATTTAAATATAAATAAAATTCAGTTGTATAAGAAACTTGCCGTTTAGTTGGAGCAAGTTCTACATCTTGTTCTAAAAGCAACTGTCTATCTGCATCCGATAAAATTCCTCCCCCAGAAATTACCTTTGGTACAAGCCCTTCATTAACTCCTAAGAAAAATAATGCCTTAATATCCTTTAAACGAGTTCGTTCAATATCTCCAACTACTACCTGATCTGTTCCGGGTGGAATTAATCCGACTTTTGCCTCTGTTAAACCTGTTTCTAAAATGGCACGAAACTCTGTAAGTGGCAGAATGTCATCTCCTAATAGTTCCGCCATTCGATCAAATAATTCTAATACAAGCCGATAGATCTGTTCATATTCTCTTGCTTCCTGTCTGTCTGTAAAATCTTCGCTTTCTTTTAATTCTGCTGCAATGGAAAGCAACTTTTCCTCTATTTGATAGGTTCGCAAAAATTCAAATAGTGCTGTTAGACATTCCTTTACTGTACTCTTTTTTGATAGAACCCGATCAAGTGGTTCTATCATATTTAAAAATTTTTCTCTTAGTTCGTTGATCTTTTTTAAGTCCAATTCATAAGCAGATCTATATTTTCGTTTCCACTCTTTCTGATACCCGTTCTTTCCCCGAATCCCAAGTGCTTTTACATACCACTCAAATAAATCAATCTCATCATTCTCCCAATCTAAAAGTCCTGTTTTTAACATACGAAAAACGGATTCATAGGTATACTTATGTTCCATGACATCTAACACTGCTCTTAACAGCTCTGAAAATGGATTTGATAAAATATCCCTTTTATAATCAATAAAACAGGGAATCTTCGCCTTTTCCATTTCTTCTTGTAATAATTCTGCATATCCTGCAATATCCTCTGTAATAACTGCAATATCCAAATAACGGTACTTCTCTTTTCGAATTAATATCTGAATTTCTAAAATGATCCTTGCAACTTCTTCTTCTCTGTTTTTTGCTTCAAAAATCTGAATTCCCTTTGGTTCTTTTTCATATACTGTTGCTTGATATCGAAATAAATGTTTTTCTAAAAAAGCTAACTCTGGATAATTATGATACCGATATGAAATTTTGTCATGAATCATTTGAAAGGATGTTGTTTGATTTTCTTGTTGTGCAGCTTCTGTTAATCTTTTAATTGTCTGTGAACTTAAATAAAATAATTCATGTTCTTTTAAAGCACGACCACAAAAGATAGGATCTATTGTTACAGTAACATAAATATCTTCTGCCTTGCGAAGTAATGTATGAAGTAGTTTATATTGAGAAGGTGTAAATCCAGTAAAACCATCTAAACAGATAACACTTCTTTGAAGAAAAAGAGATTGCTCTGAGATTTCACTTAAAACATCTAAAATCTCTTCTGTCGTAATATATTTTTCTTGTAAAAACTCTTGAAATCCCTCATAAATCGTTTGAATATCCCGAAGTTTTCGATTTAATTGTGGTCTGTTTTTGGTACGCTCTAAAATCTGATCTAATTTTTCAGAATTAATACTATATTGAAATAATTCTGAAATCATAGATTTCATTTCATCAACAAAACCCTGTCTTCCAACATTTGGTGCAAACATCTCTAACTCATGTTTCTTTTTTAAGAGAACTTTTTTAATAATCATACTCTTTCCGGAGTCTTCTAAAATAACGCGCTTTGTTCCTCCTAATTCTTCAAACACTCTCCATGCTAGACGTAAAAAACTTAAAACATCAATATTTAAAATACCTCCATCTGGATGTACCATTACTAAATCTTTTTGTGTTTGAAGAGTAAACTGTTCTGGTACAATCACCAAAAAGTTTTTTTCTTTATGTATTTGTGCCTGTTCAACTGTGTTTTTGTATAATTGATAGGTTTTTCCAGAGCCTGACGAGCCCAAAATAAAATGTAACCCCATTTGCTTTCCCTCCTTGTCTTATCTTTTTCCTATCCTTTGTCAATTCTACACGCATATTTTCTAACTTCCCTGCATAAATTGTAGCAAATGCAGCTAGGGAGGTTTTGTTATGTCAAATACCAAAATTGTTGTTTTAAAGCGAAAGCAGCTCTTATATACTGGTATTATTATTATCGCAGGCATTGTATGTATCTTATGTATAATTCTGTTTGGCTCTAAAAAAGATGATAGTGACGAATCATCTCCTTTTTTAGCCCCACAAGACGAAGCCCGCTATCAAGCTGGTATATATACCTCTGTCATTTCTCTTGGCGATACTCTTTTAAATTTAGAGCTAATTGTTAATTCAAACCAAATCACTTCTGTTCAAATTGAAAATTTAGATGAAAGTATTGCTACTATGTATCCATTAATTAAACCTGCACTTAATTCGATTGCAGAGCAACTGATTGCTGGAACAGATCCTTCTGAGGTTACTTTGTCAGATGATAGTAAATATACTCAAACACTGCTTTTAAATGCAATCAATACTACTTTAAAAAAAGCATTATTAGAAGAATAACTCTACATAAATTGTTTTGCCTTCTGCTGCTAGAAACAATAAAAAAGAGAAAAGACGGTACGGAAAACATTTTTCTGTCCGTCTTTTCTCTCCTTTTACGGCAGTCTGTTTCCATATCTATGGTTCATTTGTCTGTGCCGTATCTTCATAATATCTCTTACTTTTTTCTATTGCTTCTTCCTTAGTATCTCCAAAAATAAACTGATACATCTGACTAGTATTTTCTATTGGATTTGTACAAACTAAAGTATACTTTAATCCGTTATATGGTGTAGTTCCGCAGTCATAAAAAGTTCCTTCTACTGGAAATCTCGAAGAATTTAAGGATGTAATCCCATTTTCTATCACCATTTCTAATCCTTTTGAAATTTGATCTACTGTTAAATTACTGGTAATATAACCAAGACAAGTATTTGCTATACTGATTAGCTCAAAAAAGCCTTTGGATTTATATTTTTCAAAAATTGCATTTAATACTCTGCGTTGACGTAAGGTTCTTCCATAGTCGTCTGCTGCTCCCCCTAAAGTTGGAACATAACGTACTCTACAATATCCAACCACTTGGTTTCCATTTAATGTCTGTACTCCTGCAACTACTCTTCTGTTAGCAGGATTTGAAATATAATTTGTTGTATTGAGATAATCTCTCTCTGTCTTTGTTAACTCTATCGTAACCCCGCCGAGCAGATCCACAATATCTTCAAATGACTCAAAATTGACACTTGCATAAGCATCAATCTTAATCTTATAGAGTTCTTCTATTGCCTGAACAAGTAATTCTGCTCCTTGGGCACGATCTTCTCCCATGGCATATACTGCGTTTAACTTACATGGTCTGTGTCCGGGTAACTGTACATAGCTATCACGCATAATAGAAGCTAACTTTACTGTCTTATCCTTTGTATTGATTGCAGCAAGCATCATCGAATCTGTGTTTCTAGCTCCATAGATCTCTTCAATTCCAAAAAGAAGGCAAGTCATTACATAATCTTCTTGTCTTGGTAAAAGCACTTCTGGTGGTTCTGATATCTCAGAATCCGGCGGATTTTCATTATTTTCTATTTCCGGTGTTGGAGTTGGAGTCAAAATAGGAGTTGGTATAGGTGAGGGAGTCGGTTCTACATTTTCAATTTGATTGTGTATAAATCTAGCTGCTAAATTATACATTATTTTCTTTCCAAAGAGTCCAATTATCAAAAGCAAACTTCCTAAAATACATCCTGATATAATAAGAATTCGCTTTTTAGAAGATTTTTTCGGCTTTACTGTATCATCTAAATCTTCTGTTTCTAAATCCTCTGTTTCAGAAAAGTCACCTAACTCTTTTTTAATTTGAGAACTGAGAGATTCACTCACATTATTCATAAAATCATCTACACCGTCTGAAGTTTTATCCTCTTCCAAAGAATCCCCTTCATCCGAAACTTCATCTTCCTCAAAATCCATCCATTTATGTCTGTCCGAGGTTTCATTTCCCTCAAAAGAGCCACGATCTTCTTCGTTTCTCATTTGGCTTCCTCCCGTGCCGCCGTACTTTTACGATTTAAGTAACTTTTATGTTATTTAAAAAATATGTTATTTTCGTGTCAAAGTCCTTTCTAATCTATTAAAGTAATTGTTCTAATGTCGTTCGAATTGCGGCAATAAATTCTTCTGTATTTAAAGCAGTCGCAGACGGGTGAGTTGTAATGATTGCAAGATCTTTTGTCATTTTCCCACTTTCTATTGTTTGAATACAAGCTTTTTCAAGTAATTCTCCAAACCGAACTAATTCTTTATTTTCGTCAAGTTCTCCCCGTTTTTTTAACGCTCCTGACCATGCGAAGATTGTAGCCACTGGATTGGTTGATGTTTCTTCACCTTTTAAATATTTATAATAATGTCTTTGTACTGTTCCATGTGCTGCTTCATATTCAAAATTTCCTTCTGGAGAAACAAGCACAGAAGTCATCATAGAAAGGGATCCATAAGCAGTTGCTATCATATCACTCATAACATCGCCATCATAGTTTTTGCAAGCCCAAATAAAACCACCCTCAGAACGGATAATTCTTGCGACTGCATCATCAATCAGGGTATAAAAATAGGTAATTCCTACCTCTTTAAATTTCTCTTCATATTCTTTCTCATAGATCTCTTGAAAAATATCTTTAAACGTATGATCATATTTTTTAGAAATTGTATCCTTTGTTGCAAACCAGAGATCTTGTTTTGTATCTAGTGCAAAATTAAAGCAGCTTCTTGCAAAACTTTCTATAGATGAATCGAGATTGTGTATTCCCTGAAGTACACCTGCTCCTTTAAATTCATGAATTAATTCACTTATTTTTGTTCCATCTTCAGTAGTATAGACTAATTCTGCCTTTCCTGGTTGTAAAATTCTCATTTCTGATGCTTTATAAACATCTCCATAGGCATGTCTTGCAATCGTAATCGGTTTATTCCAGTTTTTTACATATGGTTCGATACCTTTAACCAAAATCGGAGCACGAAATACGGTTCCATCTAAAATAGCACGAATTGTTCCATTTGGACTTTTCCACATTTCTTTTAAGTTATATTCTTTTACTCTATCAGCATTTGGTGTAATCGTTGCACATTTTACTGCTACTTTATACTTTTTCGTAGCCTCGGCAGATTCTACGGTAACTTTGTCATTCGTTTCGTTTCGATATTCTAATCCAAGATCATAGTATTTTGTATTTAATTCTATAAATGGCAAAAGTAATTCTTCTTTAATCATTTTCCAAAGAACTCTTGTCATTTCATCGCCATCCATCTCTACAATTGGATTTTTCATTTTAATTTTATTCATATATTACTTCATCCCTTTCTTTTTATCGTATTGCATCCATTCCACCCATATAGGAACGCAAACTTTCTGGAATTGCTATCGATCCATCTGCTCTTAAATTATTTTCTAAAAATGCAATTAACATTCTAGGAGGAGCAACTACTGTATTATTTAAAGTATGAGCAAAATATTTACTGCCATCTTCTTTTTGGATACGAATTTTTAATCTTCTTGCCTGAGCATCTCCTAGATTCGAACAACTTCCTACCTCAAAATACTTCTTTTGTCTTGGTGACCAAGCTTCTACATCTAATGATTTTACTTTTAAATCTGCTAAATCTCCTGAACAACATTCTAATGTTCGAACTGGAATATCTAAAGACCGGAAGAAATCCACTGTATTTTTCCATAACTTTTCAAACCACTGCATAGAATCTTGTGGTTTACAAACTACAATCATCTCTTGCTTTTCAAACTGGTGAATTCGATAAACTCCTCTTTCCTCTAATCCATGTGCCCCTTTTTCTTTTCTAAAACAAGGAGAATAACTGGTAAGTGTAAAAGGCAGATCCTCTTCTTTTTGAATTGTATCAATAAATTTTCCAATCATAGAATGTTCACTTGTTCCAATTAAAAAGAGATCCTCTCCTTCAATTTTATACATCATAGATTCCATTTCAGCAAAACTCATAACACCAGTAACAACATCACTGCGGATCATAAATGGAGGAACACAATAAGTAAAACCACGATTGATCATAAAATCTCTGGCATATGAAATAACAGCCGAATGTAGTCTTGCAATATCCCCCATCAAATAATAAAATCCATTCCCTGCTACTTTTCTTGCACTGTCTAAATCAATTCCACGAAATCTCTCCATAATCTCTGTATGGTATGGAATTTCAAAGTCTGGCACAACTGGTTCACCAAACTTTTCGATCTCTACATTTTCTGTGTCATTTCTTCCAATCGGAACACTTTGATCGATAATATTTGGAATTACCATCATAATCTTTAAGATCTGTTCAGAGAGCTTTTTCTCTTCTTCTTCTAATTTTTCCAGATGCTCTGATTTTTCTGTCACCTTTTTTTTCATCTCTTCGGCTTCTTGTTTTTGCCCCTTTGCCATGAGTGCACCAATCTGTTTTGAAATCACATTTCGCTCTGCTCTTAGAGCATCTGCTTCCTGCTTTGTAGCACGATTTTTTGCATCTAATTCAATTACTTCATCTACAAGAGGAAGCTTTTCTTCCTGAAACTTATTTCGGATATTTTGTTTTACAATCTCTGGATTTTCTCTGATAAATTTTAAATCTAACATACTTTTCTTTTCCTTCCTTTTTGAGATAAAAAAAGATCCATCCCATAAACTTCATGGGACGGATCTTTTCCGCGTTGCCACCCAAATTACCGAAAACTTCGGTCACTCTTAGTATAATAAAGGATACTACCCTTCGAACTCTTCGTTCGCAGCAAAGAAAGTGGAAAGATATTGTTTTCTGCCAGTTTGCACCACCCACTGACTCTCTGAAAAAGAAATTTCAATATCGTAGCTTCCCTATAGCCTTTTTGCATTATTTTTATATTATATCCTGTTTCTTTTGATTATACAAGTATTTTTTTCTTTATTTTGTCTTTAAAATTCCTATAATTGTTGCTAACTTTATCTTTTCTCCCTGATACAGAATTAATCCTCGGTATATTTTTGCTGCTAATATAACGGTAAGTAAGGAAAACAAGATTAAAATAACTGCACTGATAAATCCCTCTAAAATTCCAATAGAGCCTGTTACAAGCTCTGCTGGAACGCAGAAAGGAGCAGTTAAAGGGACATAACGGCATACTTGAACTAACCCTTTTTTATCCATTAAAAAAGCTAGGTAGCTGACAAGCCAGCTAATAATAATCGGAAATTGAAACAGAGTCTGAGTAGATGCAGTTTCCTCTGGTCGTATCACAAGGCAGCCAGCTAAAGCGGCTAACATATTATAAAATAAAAATCCCACACAGAAAATAACAATAGCTAAAATCACAGAAGGTATACTCAATGCAGTTTCTCCAATATTATCTCTTAAAAATTGTATTACCCCTAAAATACTATTACTATATCCCGGATACATAGAGCTTGCTATTGCATTCCCTGCTACTAAGCCAAGTATTGCTGAAAGAATCCATATACCAAACTGTAAAAGAGCACTGACAGTAACAGCAAGCACCTTACCTATCATTAAACTATAAGGATGTACTGAAATTAACAACATTTCTGCTAATTTTGATACCTTCTCAACAGAAACTTCTTTACAGACAGTCTGTCCATAAAACAGTAAAAGAAAATATAATAACAATCCAAAAAACATTGGTGCAAATAATCGAATCAACATTGTAACTGTATTTTCTTTTTCTATCTGAAAATTATTTATATAGGTATCCGTTTTAATTTGAGCAACCTGTTCTTTTGCTACTCCTGCCTCAAGTAATTTATTTGTTTTAAAACAATCTGCCATTACATTTAATAATTGTTGTGCCTGTACTTTATTTACCTCACTAGACTGTGGAATTGCTGCTTGTAATAAAAAGTTTTGCTCTTCTTTTGTAATAATGACCGCAACTGCTTTTGCCTGTTGTGCTGCTTTTTTTGCAGCTTCTTCTTTGGAACTATTCTCATAATGAAATGTTATTGTTTCAAACTGTTTTTCATCTATCTGTCTTAACATTTCTTTATAATCTATATCTGCAATTTCTGTACTGTTATAGACAAATACATCCTTAATTCCAGTAAATTGTTGTGATCCGATTTCATATTCTATATTTTGTTCTACATCATTTGAAAAAGAATCATCTTTTTTTTGCTGTGCAGAAATGATAGTAATTAGAATAATTGCTCCAAACAGTATAAGACCAGCTAGTATAGTGACAAGTTGAAACCCTTTCATTCCTATCGTCTGTTTTAATGTAAAATCATAAACTTTTTTCCATCCTCGAAACGAATCTTTATTCATGATGACTTCCTCCTTTTGATGTCTTGAAAATCTTAAACATCTCCTTGAGGTGAATTCGTTCTCCATTATGCAGGATTAACACCTCATAAACTCTTGCCACAAAGAGGAATAGTAAAATTACTGCAACAAGTTCTAATGCCATTGCTCCTATTGTCAGACCGATGCCAGCTCTACCTGCCAAGATCGCTCCCGGAAGAATATAAGGGGCCGAAAGAGGAAATAGAAAAGCAAATATAACAAAACCATTTACTCCATCTCCTAATAAACCTGCCGCTGCTCCTATACCAATATAAGCCCCTATCAGATCGACAATGGTAAATAACATCTGTCCTTCTCCAACTTCCTCTACTTTACTAACCGTCGCTCCTGACAGACCAGCTAAAGTTGCATAGAATACTAATCCTAATGAAATCATAATAAGACAGAGTAGAAAATTTCCTAAGTTTAGATTACTTAAAATATCTGCACTTAAAATTCCACTTAATGGATTTCCTGCCTCTGGAAATAAATAATTGCTAACCTTTCCTGAAATAAAAACTACAATTCCCACTGAGAAAAGCTGTAGTACAACTGCCAACAACATAGAAAGTACTTTTCCTACAATAATTGCTAATGGTCTGATTGAAGTCAATAAAAATTCTACTACTTTCGAAGATTTATCAGAAACAATGGACATTGCCACTTGACTTGCGGACATTGTACTAACCATTAAAACAATAAACAATAATCCATATATAAACCAATATTCATTCTGTGTAATGGAGGTATCCTCTTCTACCACTTCTAATCCATTTTCATCAGAAATATATGTTTGTGTTGTAAAAACTTCTAATGCTATTTCAATCTGTTCTTTGTTAAGTCCAGACAAGCGCATTTTTTCTGTTTCAAAATAATTTTTTAGTGTCTGTGAAAATTGTTCTACTTCTTGTCCTTTTACTTTTCCTGCCTTAGAATAATATATCTGTAAAAAATACTCTGTTCCTATGGATTGAATCCATATAGCAACTGCCGAAGTTTCCTCTGTCTGTATTTTTTCTGTAATCGCCTCAAAAGCAGTCGAATCTGGTATACCTATTACTTCTATTGTCTGATATGGTTCATAGGTACTAAGTCCAGAAAAGTCCAAGCCCAAAAGACTCGTTTCATTTTTTACATAAAGCTTTGTTATGTGATTTTCTATTGTCTTTGCCGTATTTCCTAAAAGTAGATTTAATAGTGGCATAGAAATGAAAGATATAAAAAGCAATATGATTAAAGAAACTTTATAAGCTTTTGATTTTAAGGTTTGGCGAAATGTAAAAGAAAAAACTTCCTTCCATCCTGTCAGTTTATCCCTCATTTGTCGTGCCCACCTTTTCTATGAAAATTTCATGTAGTGATGGTTCTCTTAGTTCAAACCGTATCACAGGAACTTGATCTTCTACCAATTTCTTTAAAAACTGCATTGCCTGTTGTTCATCAATTACCTTTAAATGATATACTTCTGGCGTTTTTGCTGCAATTTTTAAACCAAATGAAGAAATATAAGATGCTATCTCTATATCACTCTTTACAAAAAGGTTCACACGCCCATAACTTTTTTTAATCTCATTTAGATTACCAGATAATACTGTCTTTCCTCTGTTTAAAATCGTAATATCAGAACAAAATTCCTCTATAGTTGGCATTTGATGACTGGACATAATCAGATATTTTTCTTTTGCGATCTCTTCTCTAATAATTTCTTTAAACAGATCGGTATTTACTGGATCTAATCCACTTAATGGCTCATCTAAAATTAAAAATTGTGGCTCAGAAAGTAGAGCTGCCATTAACTGAATCTTTTGCTGATTTCCTTTTGAAAGCTGATCTGCACGATTTGCCTTCACCGCTTTCTTTCCCTTTTTAGCTGGCGGAAATACATATTCTTCTACCTTTAATCTCTCTGACCAGTATTGAATCCGTTTCATAGCATCTTTCTTTGAAACACCCTTTAATTTTGCGAAATATAAAAGCTGATCCAAAAGAGAATATTTCGGATATAATCCTCTCTCTTCTGCTAAATAGCCTACATTCATTTTCACTGCATCAAATGGTTTGTTATTCCAAAGTACCTCTCCACTATCACTTGCTAACATTCCAAGCATAATTCGAAGAGAAGTTGACTTCCCTGCTCCATTTGTACCAAGCAGGGCATATACTCCTGGGTTTTTCATCTCAAAATTCAAATGATCTACTACTACTTTGTCTCCATATTTCTTTAGTAGTTCTTTTACACAAAAAGACATTCTCCTACCTCCGCAAGTAATAAAAAACTGTTATTTTCCAGCTATCGCAAGTTCTTTTATAAGAACTGCTGGTGAACCAAAGACAGAATATCCTCTTGGTGGAAGAAATTCTATCGTGTTTCCAACTCCTATAATTTCTTTTAAAAGTGTATAGAAATTTCCTGATACAGTGATATTCTTTACTGCTTTTTCCAATGCTTTATCCTTTATTAAAAACCCTTCTGCTGAGAGAGAAAAATCTCCGGTTACAGCATTTGCTCCTGCATGAAGCCCATTTAACTCTGTAATATAAACTCCATTCTCAGCTTTAGAAAATAATTCCTCTAATGTCATATCCCCTGCATTTAAAAAGAAGTTATATGGCATAATAGAAATTGGAGAAGAATACGATGCTTTGGAAGCATTTCCTGTTGTTTTTACTCCTGCTTTCTTTGCTGTCTGCCAGTTATAAAGCAAAGTTTTAAACTCTCCCTTTTCAATAACAGTCTTTGTTTTTGTTGCCGCACCTTCTGCGTCAAAAGAACAAGTTATAAAAGAATCTTGATAAAATGGATCATCCGTTATAGTCACCAGTTTAGAGGCAATCGGTTCTCCTTCCTTTTTTATAAGTAAAGATAGTCCTTTTTGAGCATTTTCAGCGGAAAAAATAGAAGAAAAAGTTCCCAACATGGTTGCCATTTGATCTGCCGAAAATACAACTGGATATGTTCCACTTTCTATACTTTCTGCTCCGATTTTTTCAATTCCTTTTTTCACTGCCCTATTAGCAGTTTCTTTTGCATCTAAAAAATCCCAATCGGATATCTTAACTTCATAACTGCTATACATCTGTTCCTTCTCTGCAATAACTGGAGATACTTCTAATTCGGAAACAGTAATTGTGTTACTTAAATCCAAGCCTTTTGAATTGCAAATCGCTTCTGTTGTTGTATATGCCGCTGAATAAGTCATTGTGCCGCCTGTCACACGCTTATCTGCATCGAGAGCTTCCCTTTGCGCCTGTAAAGTCTTTTCAATAAGTTTAGAAGACTGTGGAAACTCTATATGTTTTTTGTGTGCTGTTTCATAATGTTCTTCTGCTTTATGCAGTTCTATTTCATCCTCTGTTTCAATCGATTCTGCATTTTCCATAGCTTTTTTAACAAGTTTTTTTGCTTCTTCTAAAGAAAAATATTCTGTGGAAGCGTATCCCATTGTTTTATTGACAATACACCGAAAACATACACCCCCATTTTCGGAAGAAGAAAATTGATTTACTTTATTTTGATCCGAAACTGCCATAACATTTACTTGTACTGTATTTTTATAATAGATTTCATATTCTGTTAAACCTGCATCCTTCGCTGCAGTTACTACATAATCTTTAAATTCTTGAAACTGCATATGAACCTCATTTCTACCATAAATGGTCTTTTCATCTTTTATGTTAAAACGATTTTTATTATCTTCCGCCGACAGTAATAGAAGAAACACGAATTAATGGCTGTCCTACATCCGTTGGAATACTTCCACTTAAAGAGCCACACATTCCCTGTCCACGATCTAAATTTGTTCCAACCATATCAATTTTTGTAAGGATTTCTGCACCTGTACCAATTAAACTAGCCCCTCGAACTGGCTCCCTAATCTGTCCATTGCGAATCATATATCCTTCTGTCACTGCAAAATTAAAACTTCCTGTAACAGGATCTACGGAACCACCCCCCATTGACTTAGCATATAATCCATACTCAATCGACTGAATAATATCCTCGTTTTTATCTGGACCATTTTCAATAAATGTATTTGTCATACGAGAAGTTGGTTCAAAAAGATAACTTTGTCTGCGACTGCTGCCTGTAGACTCCATATTCATACGTCTTCCATTTAATTTATCTATCAAATAGGATTTTAAAACTCCATTCTCAATTAATACGTTTCGTCTGGAAGGGTGTCCTTCATCGTCAATATTAATCGAACCCCAAGCGTTTGGTATCGTTCCATCGTCTACTGCTGTCACTTTTTCTCCTGCAATCTTTTGCCCAAGTTTTCCTGCAAATTGAGAACGTCCTACTGCGACAGATGTCGCTTCAAGGGAATGACCACATGCTTCGTGAAAAATTACTCCACCAAATCCATTTTCAATTGCCACTGGCATTGTTCCTGCTTTAATATAATCTGCATCTAACATAACAAGGGCCTGTTTTGCTGCCTTTTGTCCAATTTCTTTTGGAGAAAATAAATCAAACATCTCCAAGCCCATTCTACGTCCTGGAGAACAAGAACCTGTTTGATTTTCTCCTTCTTTACTTGCAACTGCATTAATTACTAGACGGGTACGAATTTGACGATCCTGCGCAAATAATCCCTCGCTATTTGCAACTAGGATTTTATGATCTACATCTAAGAAAAGACCTGAAACTTGAGAAATTCTTTCATGATACTCTTTAGCAGAAAAATAAGCTTCTTTTAAAAGATCAATCTTTGTTTGATTTTTACATGAAGAAGGGACAATACGAATTGGGTGAATATCTCCAAAAACTCTCTCTGTTAAACAAACCTGAGAAATACTTGGAGAATCCGAGAGTGCGTCTGCCACTTTTTTAGCACATGCTAGTAAACCTAAACGGCTCATATCGGTGGTACATCCTGAAATACAGCGGCATCCTTTAAAGATTCGAATACCAACTCCTGAAATTACTCTGTCTGAAATATTTTGTACCCTACTATCAATCATATAAATACTTTTTTCATCGGTATATTCTGCAAAAATCTCTGCAAAATCTGCCCCTGTAGAAAGAGCAGCCATTAAGACTTCCTGTAGTATATCTTTCGATATCATATTTTTTCCCTCATTTCTGTGCAATCTTGTTTATCCGTTTTTTAATAATACCACAAGTTTTGATATCCGTCTATAAAAAAATACTTTAATAAAATAATAAGATAAATATGTCTTACATTTATCGCGTTAAAGTAAAAAAGAAAGAAAATAGATAGTGAAGATATTACCTTCACTATCTATTTTCTTCTTCCAATGGACAGTGCATATATGCTTCTGCCTCTTTCCAAGAAACATAAAATCCACTGCCATGAGAGCAAAAAACGGAACCAGATATTGCCTCTGGATCGTGCTCTGCGTCATATCCTATCTTTTCCATTACCTCTTTTGTATTATGACAAGGCAAATATCCACTTACTGTTAATGTTATTGTACCTGAACCTTTGATTAGAGAAGCAAATTCTTTTGGATAATCCATCATGGTTGCTACAGGTGCTTTTCCTGTCAACAAAACTTCTTGCTCTCCTAAATCTAATTGTGTCACTGTCCCATACCTCTTTTTTATATCAGCAATTACATGTCCTGACATTTGAGGTGGTAGTGTAATTTGTACTTGATAGATTGGCTCTAATAATATGAAATCTGCTTTACAAAGTCCTTGATAAACTGCTCTATCTGTTGCCTGTCTAAAATCTCCCCCTTCTGTATGCTTTAAATGAGCACGTCCACAAGTTAGTTGAATTTTTACATCCGTAAGTGGCGAACCTGTCAATTTTCCTTTGTACTCTTGTTGTTTGAGATGGGAAAGAATTTGATTTTGATAATTCTGAGATAAAATATCTACATGCGTGTGACTTTCTGTTAAAATTCCAGTTCCACATTCTTCCGGTTCCAATTTTACATGAACTTCTGCATAATGTCTAAGTGGTTCATAATGTCCATATCCCATAACTGGCTTCGTAATAGTTTCTAAATACTGTACCTCGCAGGTTCCTAATTCCACCAATATTTTAAATCGCTGCTCTAAGGTTTCTTTTAATATTTCCGCCTGAATTGTTCCCATAATATGTACTTTTACTTGTCCAAGTCTTTCTTCATATTCTACCTTTAGCATTGGATCTTCTTCTTGTAAAAGATATAATACTTCTAATAAGCGTTTTATCGGTGTTTTATCTTTACAGCTCAAACGAACCTGCAAAATAGGCTTTTGTTCAAATTTGGTCACAGAAAGCGTTTCCCCTAATACAGAACCTATCACTGCTTTTGTAAATCCAGTTACTGCACATAGCTGTCCCTCTATTGCTGTTTCCACAAGACGGTACTTTTCTCCTGAATAAATTCGAATCTGATCTGCTTTTTCTGTACAGATTTCTCCATTTGGAAGTCTTAGTACCACCTCTTGCTTTACACTCAAATGACCACTTACTACTTTTAGAAATACAATACGATTTCCCTTTTCATCTCTGCGGATTTTATATATAATCCCAGATAATTCTTTTATCTGTTTCGGTTTAGAAGCTTGTTTTAACTCACAAAGTAATTCCAATAATAGATCAATTCCCTGTTGCTTTAATGCAGAACCACAAATACATGGAAATAGACGACATGACATGATTTCTTCCAAAACTAATTTCTTTATTATCTCCTGTTTTGGATTTTCCTCTGATATATAATATTCTAATAAAACGTCATTTGCCTCTGCAAACTTTTCTAATTCCTCTTGCCACAAATCTTGCTGTTTCTCTTTATTTTTCTTTAGTATCTTTTCTGGAAATACTACACTTGCCTTGGACAGTCTCTTTTTTATCTGAGAGAGAGTCTGATCGATATCTGCCCCTTCCCGATCTAATTTATTGAGAAAAAAGATAGTGGGAATCTTTCTTTCTTTTAACAGTTTCCATACATATGTGGTATACCCTGTCACTCCCTCTACTAAACTGATAATTACCACAGCATAATCAAGAACTGCTAAACTTCGTTCCATCTCTGTAGAAAAATCCATATGTCCTGGAGTATCTAAAAGATGAAACTCCATTCCCTGACAGCAAAATTCTGCCTGTCCAAGAAATACTGTAATTCCTCTTTTTCTTTCTATTTCCTCAAAATCTAAGTGTGCATCTCCAAAATCTACACGTCCCGGTCTTTTTAGAGTACCAGTGGAATATAAAATCTGTTCTGCCACTGTCGTCTTTCCTGCGTCTACATATGCTAACAGTCCTATCGTAGTCTGCATTTTTCTATATCTTTTCTAACAGACCAAAAACTGCTCTATCGCTAAAAGTGCATTTTCTTCGTCTGATCCTTCTACATGAATTCCAAGTTCTAAGCCTTTTTGTATTGGAAATGCCATCATCCCCATAATACTTTTTGCATTAATTTTTCTTGATCCGTTCTCAAAAATAATATTGCTGTCAAAATGACAAGCTACATTTACAAGTTCTGCAATTGGATTATCATATACATCCATGATATTTCCAATAACAACATTTTTACTACTCATTCCCTCACTCCTCATTCTTGTCCGTTTTTCATACTACCATCGCCACTATACCCTCTTTTGTGGCAAATTGCAAGTAAAACTTTAGATTTTCTAAAATTTTTCTAGTAAAAACACTCTTTTTTACTTTTTCTTACTTTTGTGATACATGATTCTTTTGTAGTATTATTAAAAAAATCAAAATTAAACTTGAATTTTTTAACAATATTTTTTTGCCCAAAAATAGAGGTTGTTACACTAAATAAATCAAATATAAGATATTGTACATTTGATTTTTAGTGCAACAACCTCTTTTTTATTCTATTTTTAACTTCTTGCTGCTCCATCTACTGAAAGTATCACTCCTGTTACATAAGAAGCCATATCACTTGCTAAATATAAAAAGGCATTAGCTACATCTTCCGGCTCTCCAACTCTTCCTAAAGGAATAGTTGCAACGATTGGTTGAATGACTTCTTTTGGAAGACTTGCTACCATATCTGTATTAGTTACACCCGGAGCTACTGCATTCACACGAATATGGTACTTTCCTAATTCTCTCGCTAACGATTTTGTCATTCCATTAATAGCAAATTTAGAAGTTGGATATCCGCAGCCTGAAGGTTGTCCATAAATACTTACCATAGAACTTGTATTTAAAATAACTCCTCCCTCTTGTTCCTTCATATATTCTACTACTGCTTTTGTACAATAAAATGCAGAATTCACATTGAGATCCATAATTTTTTGGAATTCTTCTGGTTTATAGTTGAAAATACTATCTCTTGCAGAAATTCCTGCATTATTTACTAAAATATCAATCGTTCCAAATTCCTCTTTCACTCTTTTAAAACTATCTTCTATTTCACTTAGATTACTTAGATCTGGCCAAATTCCAGTAACAGGATATTCCAAATTCTCTTCTTTTAATTTTTCTACTGCACGTTCTGCCGTTTCCTGTCTTGATCCACATAAAATAACTCTTGCACCATTTTCCAAAAATTTCTTTACGATAGCAAATCCAATACCTCTGCTACCTCCTGTGACTACTGCAACTTTTCCCTTTAATAATTCCATTTTTTAACCTCCTTACTATAACTACTCTTAAAACTTGTATTTATTGGTATTATAACTCATAATTTTTAATTTGTACATGAAAATTTTATTTGTGATAAGGTTCTTTATGGATAATTCGAAATCCTCTATATATCTGTTCTAACAAAATGACACGCATTAGTTGATGTGGAAATGTCATTTTCGAAAAACTAAGTAACTCATCCGCCTTTTTTAAAACCTCTTTATCTAATCCTAAAGATCCTCCAATAATAAATAAAATATGACTTTTTCCTTCTATACCGTGTTTCTCAATTTGAGCAGCAAATTTTGTAGAAGAATACATCTTCCCTTCAATAGCAAGTGCTATAATATACGCTTCCTCTGACAAGGATTTTAAAATTCTCTCTCCTTCTCTTTTCTTAATCGCATCTTCTGCTGCCTGTCCAATCCCATCTGGTGTCTTTTCATCTGCTAGTTCAATAATGTTTAATTTACAGTATCTACTTAATCTTTTTTGATACTCCTCTAGGGCAGAAACAAAAAATTTTTCTTTTAACTTTCCTACACATACTAAAGTAATTTTCATTGTTATTCTAATTTAGCTATTTTTTGATTTTTTTGCAGAAGTCGTCTGTTTTGCAGTTCGAAATACAGTATCCATAATAAAGATTGCAATCGCAATCATTCCCGCAATCTGTAACGTCTGGCTAAAATAATATCCGGTCATATTTCGATCCCCAATAATCATATAATAGACAATCCGATACATTCCTACTCCTGGAACAGTTGGAAGAATTGCAGGAATTAAAAATATTGTCACAGGAGCTTTAAATAATCTTGCAAAACTGTGGGAAATTAATGCTGCTGCCAAAGTTGCAACAAAAATCCCCATAGTTTCTACAGCACCTGCCTTTAACATTAACAAATAGACCAACCATCCAGCCGCCCCAACAAAACTCGAATAAAATAAAAATTTTTTGGGAACACTTAATATTACAGACATGGCTAATACTGCAAAAAATGCACCTATTACCTGTATAAGCATAAATAGCTTCTTCCTTTCTTTAAAATTCTCCTCCAAATACAAATCCACCAAATGAAAGACCTGCCCCTACGCCTACACCTAAAGAAGCAGCAATTACAAAAGCTTCAATTACCCTGGCTGCTCCAGACATATAATCTCCTTGAAGTGTATCCCGAATTGCGTTTGTAATAGCTACACCCGGCAGCAGTGCCATAATAGAACCTGCAATCAATAACTCCATGTCCAAAGTTATTCCTGGCAGTTTAGCAAACCCTTGACAGGTAAAAGACATCAAAAAAGAAACTGCCATATTTAATACAAAACCATTGATTTTAAATTTTCGGTTGATCATCTGACTAAATACAATAAACAGACCATTGACTGATGCAAAGCAACTTTCTGCCCATCCTCCTCCTAATAAAAGCGTAAAAAATGCAGCAGTCAAAATCATACAGATATAATTTAACCAGATAGGATATCTTTTTGATTGAATTCGCTTTAGATTATGAAATGCCTGTTTTAATGTAATCTCTCCACCACAATACCTTCTGGAAATTTCGTTGACATCAGAAATATTGCCTAGATTTGTGTTCTTCTCTCCAACACGTCTTGTAATACTAATCGTATCAACCCGCCAATCGGCTAATGTAGCCATAATTCCAGTTGCTACTACAAAAACATCGCAACGTTCAAAACCAGAAGTTTTTAACATCCTGTAAATAGTATCCTCTACACGATAGGTTTCTGCACCTGCAACTAACATAATTTCTCCTGCTAAGACTGCTGTATCCATTAATAGTTGGTAGTCCATTTTTTCGGGAATATTTTTATTTTCCTCCAATGATTTTATCTCTCTTTCTTCTCTTTTACAATAAAATTTCTCGTTCTCTATTATACTGTTCTTACTTTGTTATGTAAAGTAAAATAATAATACAGAAACTTTCACAAAAACATAAATTAGAAAAATATGAACAAAAAACGAACATAGATGTTCACAAATCTTTTTCAATTTCTTCATACTTTACTCATAAATCATTGTTATAATAATAGCCATAGAAAGTGAATGAAATATGTTTCACTCTCTCCTCCTCCCCCAATTATAATATATAATACAAAAAGCCGACAATTTGTCAGGCTTTTTTGTTTTGATAAATTCGGCAAAATTCCTTTACACTTTTTATTGTTATTTCATAAATCAATCACAATTTCAACACATTTCCTAAGTATACTAGAGCCTAGATAGTGGTTAAACACTTTCTACTCCCACCCTATTATACGCAACAAAAAGCAGGCTTTCCCGGCCTGCTTTTTGTTTTATCTTTTTTCTTCTGAAATAGTTTCAGAAGAACTAACTGTTTCTTCTACAGAAAGTTGTGCTGCACGCAACACTCCCTTTTTTCGAAAATGAGGAGTTTTAAAATTACTATTTGTATAAAAGTAAGAGGAACTTTTCTCTTCTTTTAAAAACTCTTCCTCTTTTTCCTGATCCATTTCTATTTCTTTTGGAATACGAGATAATCGAACTAAACGAATCACTTTATGTTCTACTTTTATAATTTGAAATTTATATCCACAGTAATCAATTTGTTCTGTTTCATTTTCTTTTGGTATATGTTCTAATCGAGAGATTAAAAAGCCATTGAGGGTTCCAAAGTTTTCTAAATCTTCCTCTTCAAATTCGATCCCAATAAATTCTGCGACTTCTTCTAAATCAGCTTCTCCATGTACCAGATAAGAGCCTGTTGCTTCTTCTATGATCATATCCTCTTCTTCATCATATTCATCTTGAATATCTCCTACAATCTCTTCTATTAAATCCTCCATTGCAATAATACCTGCAGTTTGACCATATTCATCAATAGCAACTGCCATATGGATTTTTTTCGACTGCATTTCTCGAAATAATACATCAATATTTTGAGTGTCTGGAATAAAGTAAGGTTTTCTTGCCGCTTCAATTAATGGTCGATGTTTTAGTTTTTCATCCATATAATATCGTGTAACATCTTTTAAGTGTAAAATTCCTACAATATTATCAAGGCTATCTTGATATAAAGGAAACCTTGAAAAGTTTTCCTCAAGCATAAACCGAAGTGCTTCTTCAATACTTAATGCAGCACTGATCGCTACAATTTTTCTTCGATGTGTCATAATATCATTTGCTTCTTTTTCATCAAATTCAATGATATTTGAAATCATTTCTGCTTCTTCCGCCTCTAAAACACCTTGCTCTTGTCCCTCATTAACAATAGAAATAATTTCGTCTTGTGTTACATTTTCTTCTAATTCAGACGGATTAATTTGAAACAGCCTCAATAATAGATTGATGTTTTTCTCTAACAACCAAAGTAATGGTGTAAATAAGTGTAAAAGTGCTGTAAACAGTGCAGATAATGAATAAACAAAAGAATCTGGATAACGCAGTGCTAATTTTTTTGGAAACAAAAATCCAAGTAATACAATCAAATAAATAAGAAATGCTGTTATAAATATAGTAGAAACTATATAAATGATTGGATATTGCTCAATTGGTAAATTCTTTTTTACTAATCTTTCTATTAGAGCATATTGCTCTGAAATATATACAATTCCAATTAAAATACAAATCGTTGCAGAAACAAGTTTCATCAGATTTATGTATCTGTCTGGCTGTCCTAACAGCTTTTGAACTCGCTTTGCTTTTTTTTCCCCTTCTTCTGCCCGTTTTTCTACATTTGCCTCATTTACATTTTCCAGAGAAACTTTTGCTGTTGTAATCACTGCATGAAACAGTGTAAGACATGAGATGATTATCAATCCTCTTATGGGGTGGCTATCCATACGTTATTTTTCTCCTTTTCTATTTCAAATACTATGCCATACCCTTTTTCAGCCTATGTATCTAATGCCAGGCTGATTAATAAAGCTTTATCAATCTTTTGCAAAATATCTTTATCGAGATGGCACACTTTTTCTTTTAGTCTGGATTTATCAATGGTTCTTACCTGTTCTAATAAAATAACAGAATCTTTGATAATTCCATACTTTTCTGCATCGATTTCTACATGTGTTGGCAGCTTTGCTTTATTCATCTTTGAGGTAATTGCCGCACAAATAACCGTTGGGCTATGTTTATTTCCTGTATCATTTTGTATAATCAATACTGGACGGACACCCCCTTGTTCTGAACCAACTACAGGTCTTAAATCGGCGTAGTAAATATCTCCTCGTTTAATTACCAATTTTCTCACACTCCATTTTATGGCTTTGGCTTAATTATCTCCATTTTTGGCGTATGTATTCCATAAAATGTATAATTCGTGTGTAGTAATAATAAATTCTTAGATGGATTAGTTGTCTGTTAAACTTTTAGAATAACTTTCATAATCTTTTCGAACAAGATATGGCTTTTTATTGCTTTGATAAATTCTAGGCACACGCTTTCCAATATTACAAAGCAATTCATAATTAAAACTGCCTGCAAGATCGGCAACCTCTTCCACAGACAAAAACTCATCTCCATCTTTTCCAACTAAAGTAACTTCATCTCCTAATGCAGCCTCTTTTACTTGTGTAACATCAACCATAAACTGATCCATACAGATCCTTCCGATAATCGGTACACGTTTACCATGAATCAAAACACTTCCCAAATTAGAAAGACTTCTTGGATATCCATCTGCATAACCAATAGGAATTGTTGCAACTGTTGTTTTAGTTTTAGTCATAAAAGTAATTCCATAACTGATTCCATATCCTGAATCTAAGTCCTTAATATAAGAAATCTGTGTCTTCCATTCTAATGCTGGTGTTAGGGGAAGTCCTGTTTTCTCTACCTCTTTTGATGGATACAGTCCATATGTCGCAATCCCACAGCGTACCATATCAAATACACTATCTGGCATATCGATAATAGCGGCACTATTTGCTGCATGTTTGATTGGAATATTAACTCCTTGTTCTTGCAGTTTACTTATAAATTCTACAAATTTATGAAGTTGCCCTTTAGCATAACTTTTCTCGTGTTCATCAGATGTTGCAAAGTGTGTAAATAACCCTTCTAAATACAATCCCTGCATCTTACTTATTTCTACAATCTCTGCAATTTTGTCCTCTTTTGGTTGGTAGCCAATTCTTCCCATTCCTGTGTCCAATTTAATATGTATCTTTGCCGTTTTTTTCATCTTTTTTGCCTGTTTCGCAATTTCTTGTGCCAGTGTAGTTGAAAAAACGGTAGTTGTTATATCATATGCAACAATTTCTGGAATTTGTTCTTTAACAACTGTTCCTAATACTAAAATTGGCTCTGTAATTCCCGCTTTTCTTAATTCTATTGCTTCTTCTACAATAGCGACACCAAATCCCCATACCAAAGATCGCAATGCCTTTGCCACAACAACTGCACCATGTCCATAGGCATCGGCTTTAATAACTGCCATGATTTTCTTTTCTAATCCAATCTTTTGTCTGACTGCCTTTATATTACTTTGAACTGCATCTAAATTTACAGATACATAAGTTCGAAAGTAATTAGGACAATAAGCTTCCTCTAACATAACTCCTCCTGCCTATATACTTACTCAAATTTTAAAAAAAGTTCTGTCAGTCCCTCCAAAATATCTCCTGCTAACATTGCTCTCTTACTCTTTTTCTTTGCCGTATAGTCTCCTGCTCTTCCATGTAGAAAAACTCCAAGTGCTGCTGCCTTTGTTAATGTTAATCCGCCTGCTAACAGTCCACCTATCATTCCGGCTAAAATATCACCACTTCCTCCAGTAGCCATACCATGATTCCCAGACAAATTTAGATATCGTTCTTTTTCTGATGCAATCACTGTTCTTGCATCTTTTAATACAAAAACCAATTTATTATTATACGTACATTCTTTTGCTATGTCAATGATATGTCCTGAAATCTCTTCCATTGAACATCCAAGTAGTCTTGATAATTCCTTTAGATGTGGAGTAAGTATTGTCTGCTTTGGAAGCATTTCTGCTAATCTTTGAATTCTTATCGAAATGTCTTGTTGACTAGGATTACTTTCATCTAGTCGTTTAGATAATAGATTAAGTGCATCTGCATCAAGTACTAATGGCACCTGAACATTTTCTAAAACTTCATCTAAAAGTTCTTGTGCCTCCTTTCTCATACCAATTCCCGGTCCAAATACAACCGCATCTGCCCAAGAAAGGCTAGATAAAACCTCTTTTCTATCTCTATTTTGTGTTAAAGCTTCAGGTAGTCTATTTCTTATTACATGAATTCCTTCTGGTGAAGTAACTACTTTTACCAGTCCTGTTCCTATGCGGTATGCTCCCTCGGCTGCTAATACTGCCGCACCTGTCATTTCTTCTGAACCGGCAATAATCAATACACGTCCATAACTTCCCTTATTCGAATTTTCTTTTCGTTTTGGTAAAAGAGCAGGTAAATCTATATCTTGTACTGCCTGAAATGTTTCTGTACTGCATATATGTGTATAAGTCTGTTCTGGAAATCCAATATCTTCTGTAAAAATTTCTCCCGCATACTCTGCTCCCGGATAAAGACATAATCCTAACTTTTTTAATCCAAATGTAATGGTCTTTTGTGCTTTGATTGCAACATTCCATACCTTTCCTGTATTACTATCAATACCAGAGGGAATATCCACAGAAATAACAAGTTTATTTGCAGCATTTATTTTATTGATCAGTTCTTCTATTTCTCCGGTAATGATACGGTTTAAACCCGTTCCAAAAAGAGCATCAACAATGATAGTATATTTTTTTAATTCTTCTTCCTCTAAAATATCCTTCGCTCTTTTTAAATTTAATTTTTTAGCGATTTCATATTGCTGCTGAAATTCTTTAGAACCGAGTTCCGGTTTTCCTACAATATAATAGTCACAATTTACTCCAGAAAGAGTAAGTAGTCTTGCGACAGCGATTCCATCTCCTCCATTATTACCAGTTCCACAAACACAAAGAACCTTATCTGTATAGAAATTTAAACTTTTTTTAACACAGGCTACCACTTTCATCGCTGCTCGTTCCATCAAGACAAGTGCACTAATTCCAATCTCTTGTATCGTATAGCGATCTATTTCCTGCATCTCTTTAGAGTTTACAATACGTTCCATTTTTCTTCCTCTTTTTCATTCCCCTTTTTATTACATTCCCCTACTGCTAAAGCCGCAGCAAAGTCTTTTGTGTTTGTGATTGTAACAAAAAGAGAATCTATTTCTAACTCTTTTGCAAGTTGTCTTGCTTTACCATATAAATTGACATAGGGCTTTCCATTCTCTTTTCGCAATACTTCGATTTCTATTGGACTACAGCTTGCAAAACCTGTGCCAAATACTTTGACAACTGCCTCTTTTACTGCAAAACAACCTGCTGCTCTACTCCCTTTATCAGCAATCAACTGCTGTTCTGCCGTGGTAAAGACTTTTTCTAAAAAGTTCCTTTTTTCACATGCCCTTTCAATTCTTTTCATTTCAATCAAATCCATTCCAATTCCAACGATCATTCGTTTTCTTCTTGCTCCTCTTTTCTTTTCATCTCTTCTTCCAGACTTCTTCGATAGCTTTCATCCATAAATTCCATCACTCCAGCTCCAAACATATTGTGCATATAGCTATAGATCTCTATACTTTCTGCCTGTTCATCCTGTTTTTGAATAATTTTTTGTTTTAAAAGGACTCGAAGATTATTTATTTCTTGTTCTAACTGTTGCACATTTTCCTGATTCTGTCGCATCTTTTCATAACAAATACGACTGCTTTCTTCTACTAATACTTCATTGAGTTCCTCAATTTCTCTTGGAATTTCTTCTAAAGTCTCCTCTGTAGCTTTTAGCTTCTCATTCATATCTAAAATCATTTTTTGATTTTTTTGAAGTTTTTTCCCTTTTATTTGCCCCACTGGAGTTTCATCAACTTCCATATTATCTACGATTTCCTGCATTAACTGAGACTTATATCGTTTCATTCCCTTTAACTCTTCCATTACACGTGACTGCTTTTTTAAAAGATCGTTGAGTTGATTTCGAAGCTCTCGAATCTGCTGTGGCATTTTTTCCTCTGGAAATAGTTTGATCCAATGTTCATCTAAAATCAGAAGTGGAAACTTTCTTCCTTTCATAACTTGAGAAAAATCAATCTCACTTTTTTTGTTTTTATTTTTTTTCTTTAATCCAAACCCCATTATTAACCCCTCCAATCTTTTTATTGATATATCTAATATAGTTTTAGTGCAAAAGAAAGAATACAAAAATGGGGGTGTCGATCTAATGACACCACCCAGCACTTTTTTATTTCTTTTCCTGATTTTCCTCCTGTACTGCCTTTAAATTATAGGAAAGGTGCATTAAACTTTCCACCAAATGTACATTTTCTACAACAATATCCTTTGGAAGATGTAAATCAGTAGGAACAAAATTCCAGATCGCTTGTATCCCAAATTGTACTAATTGTGCTGCCATTTGAGGTGCTTTTGCCTTTGGCAGTGTTAGGGCAGCAATATATACTGGATTTTTTTTAATAAATTCTTCCAATTCATCAATGAGGCGAACTTCAATTCCACGGATTTTCATACCAATAAGACGAGGATTGATATCAAAAATACCGCTTAAATAAAATCCTCTTCGCTCAAAATCTGTATAATTGGCAAGTGCCTGTCCCAAATTCCCAGCTCCAATAATAATCAGATTATACTTTTTATCTAATCCTAAAATCTTACCAATCTCTTTATACAGATATTCTACATTATATCCGTAGCCTTGTTGTCCAAATCCCCCAAAATTATTCAAATCCTGTCTAATTTGAGAAGCTGTGACATTCATCTTTTCACTTAACTCTTTTGAAGAAATTCGAACTACATCATTTTCTAAAAGTTCATCCAAATAGCGATAATATCTCGGCAGTCTTCGGATTACCGCAGAAGAAATCCCTTTCACTTATCTGTCCTCCTCGTTTTCCCTTTATTTTATTATATTAGATTGTTAAACTCATGTCAATTTGTATTTTACCAAATTCATTTTTCTTGAGTATTTGACGAAATGATTTCTTATGTGATATGATACCTTTAATCTGGCAAAACAATATAAACTGATATAAAACATAGTTACAGGAGAGACAATTATGATTTTAGCATGTAAAAATATTAGTAAAAGTTTTGGAACTACGCAAATTTTAAGCGGAGTTTCCTTTCATATGAATGAACGGGAAAAGGCAGCTGTTGTCGGAATTAATGGAGCAGGTAAATCAACTCTATTTAAAATTATTATGGGAGAACTACCTACTGATGAAGGGGAGGTTATTTTTGCAAAGGGAATCCGAGTTGGTTATCTAGCCCAACATCAAGATCTCTCTACTGGGCGAACCATTTATGAAGAGGTACTTTCTGTCAAAGAGCCCATTTTAAAAATGGAAGAAGAGATTCGTACTATTGAACAACAGATGAAGGATGCAAAGGAATCCGAACTAGAGCGACTTTTAAATACCTATACAAGACTGACTCATACCTTTGAATTAGAAAATGGCTATGCGTGTCGTAGTGAAGTAAATGGTGTCTTAAAAGGACTTGGGTTTACAAAAGAAGATTTTGACAGAGAAGTCTCTACTCTTTCCGGAGGACAAAAAACTCGTGTTTCTTTAAGCAAACTCCTTCTTTCTAAACCTGACCTTATCCTTTTAGATGAACCGACGAATCATTTGGATATGGAATCAATTTCTTGGCTGGAAACTTTTTTATCCAGTTATGAAGGGGCTGTTATTGTTATTGCTCATGACCGTTACTTTCTCAATAAAGTGGTTGGAAAGGTTATTGAATTAGAACATACGAAAGCACAGACTTTCGAGGGAAACTATTCTGAATATGCTAAAAAGAAAGAGCAACAACGTGAAACTTTAATCAGACATTATTTGAACCAACAAAGAGAAATTCACAGACAGGAAGAAGTCATTACAAAACTGCGTTCTTTCAATCGTGAAAAATCGATTAAGCGGGCAGAAAGTCGTGAAAAAATGTTGGAAAAAATTGAACGAATTGAAAAGCCAAAAGAATCTACTCAAAATATGGATATTCGATTAGAGCCTAGAATTATGAGCGGAAATGATGTTTTAACTGTTCGTAATTTAGAAAAGTCATTTGGTATGAAAACCTTATTTACAGAACTAGATTTTGACCTTAAAAGAGAGGAACGAGTTGCATTAATTGGGAATAACGGCACTGGAAAAACCACAATTTTAAAATTAATTAATGGTTTACTTTTGCCAGATAAGGGTGAAATTAAACTTGGTGCAAAAGTCCATATCGGATATTATGATCAGGAACATCATGTCTTAGATATGGATAAGACAATATTTGATGAGTTACAAGACACATATCCACATATGGATAATACAGCAATTCGAAATACTTTAGCTGCCTTTTTATTTACTGGCGATGATGTATTTAAACTAATCCGTGATTTAAGCGGCGGAGAAAGGGGAAGAGTTTCTCTTGCTAAACTTATGCTTTCAGAAGCTAACTTTCTAATTTTAGACGAGCCGACGAACCATTTAGATATTACTTCAAAAGAAATTTTAGAAAATGCCTTAAATTCCTATACAGGTACTCTTCTTTATGTTTCGCACGATCGTTATTTTATTAATCGAACTGCTACTAGAATTTTAGAGCTTTCTGAACAAAATATATTTAATTATCTTGGAAATTATGATTACTATTTAGAAAAAAAATCGGAACGAATACAAAACTTAGAATCGGTATCTTCTTCAAAAGAACAGCGTCCATTTACAGACAGTCAAAAATTTATTTTAAATGGACTAAAAATGGATACTTCTCGTTCTTCTAAAGTAATTCAGGAAACACCTGCTTCTGAAACCATTTCTGACACTAAGGCAACATGGATGCAGCAAAAGGAAGAACAGGCAAGATTGAGAAAACGTCAAAACGATCTTAAAAAATTAGAGGAGCAGATCGCTTTATTAGAAGAACAAAATAAACAATTAGATGAAGCACTTGCAAAAGAGGAAAACTTCTCAAATCCAGAAAAACTTTTAGAATTAACAAAAGAAAAAAATGATCTGACACAACGTTTAGATTGTTTCATGGATGAATGGTCAAACTTAGCAGAAGAAACATAATATTATTATTGGTGTTGTTAGTTAGTAGCATAATTAATTATACCAAAAAATCGCTTAAACCCACGGTCTAAGCGATTTTTTTAACAGCTACTTTTAAAAACTTTATGGGGTATACCAGCTTCCACATACTTGCTTCGTTCCATCTTTTAAATTCATACGAATTAAATATGTATTATTAAAACTATCATCCCATCCTGTTATTACCTCTAAATATAAAATATCTCCCTCTGCCCTTATGATATTGATAAACTGTCCTTGTAAATTTCCTAATAAATCAGATATGCTATAGCTTTCAATATATTTGCCAGTATCATCATAAATAGCTAAAGACCGATCTTTATCATTTCTTAATAAAACATAGAGATTGTTATTATTGCGGTATAAGGACTGTATGTTTCCATCTGGCTCACAAAATAGTGTTATATTTTCCTTATCATAATCACAATAATAAATTTTGTCTTCATTATAATCATGATAGTAGTATCCTTCTTTTGTAAGCGCACGAACTTTAGTATATTCTTTATCTTTATTCATTTGTGTTACTGTTTCAGAGGACAAGTCTACTATATATCGATTGATATCTCTGGCAGAAGTTACTGCACTACAATATAATATTCCTTCCTGAATAAAAATATCAATATAATCTCCATCTGATATTTCTAATATACGTTTTGGATTTTGTCCATCTAACTCACAGGAATAAATTGTACAATGCCTATTTACATTCTCTCCTGTTTCGAAATCAATCGGCACATCTGTATAATATAATTTACTATCATAAATTGCACAATAATTTGTTTTTACTGGCAGATCAACCGCTTCCATTGTAAATTGATCTTTGTATTTTGCATATGCTATATCTTTACCATTTTCCGATATTTCTATTGTATAATCTTTAAAAATAGTACTGCCTGACTGTGTTTCCTCTTTTTGGTTATCACTACACCCTGTAAGTAAAAAAATACCTATTAATACTGCTACAAAATTTTGAAATACTTTGCCCTTTTTCATAAAAATAACCCCCTTTTAAGAATTGGCATAGATTGTTCGTCTTTTACCTATATATATATTATAATACTCCAAATCCTTTCTTGCAATCTAATTTGTTATCTTATCAAATGGATTTTATCTGTGTACTATCATTTAGCTTCATTGCTTTTCAATTTTTTATATGATATACTAGTTATAGAACTCTGTTATCGAAAGAAGGCGATTGACATGAAAACATATCAGGAAAATATGAGTCGTGATAAATCTGGAAAGTATGAAGTGATTTCATATTAATGAATAGAAACTTATGTTTTAGAAAGGACTCATATGCTAAAATTAAAATATTTATATGAAAACTATGACCTTGCAAAGTCTGCTTTGGAAAATTGGGAATATGATACAGATACTCTTGATGAGCATTTACAAAATTTTCGTATTTCATCTAATGCAGTCTACCCTTTTTTATGTCAGGGAAATATGCAGTTTCTTCGTCTTTCTCCTGCATCAGAGAAAAAGGAAAATAATTTGAAAGGTGAATTAGAATTTCTGTGTTATCTGCAAAATCAAAGTTATCCTGCTGTAATTCCAGTGGTATCCAATTCAGGCGAGTTGATTGTCATACTTGATACAATCTGGGGAAAATATTATGCAAGTGTTTTTAAGGGCGTTGACGGAATTTCTATTGAAGATACTGACTATAACGACCATATTTTATTTGCGTATGGAAAGGCTTTAGGACAGCTTCATATACTATCTACTGAATATTCCCCGAAAAACAGAAAATGGACATACCACGATGTGTTGTTATGGATTGAGAAAGTGCTGGAAGGAAGAGTATTTTAATGAACCAGATTGGATGGTCACGTTGAGGGAAAGACTGCATTGTAAAATTGAACTTTTAGAAAGCGGAGTAGTCGGATAATAGAACCATGTAAAAAGACAGAAAATCAAGAAAAGATTTTCTGTCTTTTTACATTTCTTTTACTTTTTCATTTTAAAATTCTAGCGTTTGTTTACTATCTGAAAAATATAAAATTTTAAATAATAGGATTCTTCTGCTGACCATAAAATTGGATGATCGGGTGATTGTGTTTTGTATTCTACCTGTCGGAGATAACAATGCGCATTATTAGCTGCCTTTTGAATTGTTTCAGCAAATAATTCTGGTGTCATAAAATGAGAGCAGGAACAGGTTGCCAAAAATCCATGATCTTTTACTAATTTCATAGCCCGCTGATTGATTTCATAATATCCCCGAACTGCCTGTTTTATGGAATTTCTTGACTTTGTAAAAGCAGGAGGATCTAGAATGACAAGATCATATTTTCTATTTTCCTGTTCTAATTTTGGCAGTAATTCAAATACATCTGCACAGCAAAATTCCGTTTGTTCGGAAAGTTGATTGAGTTTTGCATTTTCTCTTGCCTGTGCAATCGCTGTTTGTGAAGCATCTACTCCAAGTACCTTTTCTGCTCCTGCTATTGCAGCATTTAAAGCAAAGGAACCTGTATGGGTAAAACAATCTAAAACTTCTGCATTTCTGCAAAGTTTTTGAATTGCCAGACGATTATATTTCTGATCAAGGAAAAATCCTGTTTTTTGTCCTTCTGCCACATCGACAAAATAGCGAACGTTATTTTCCATGATCTCCACTTTGGTGTCAAATGGTTCAGACAAAAATCCCTTTGTTCGTTCCATCCCTTCCTGAAGCCGCACCTTAGCATCACTTCGTTCATAAACACCTCGAATAAAAATTTTATCTTCCTGCAATACTTTAAGTAAAAGCTTTAAAATAATATCCTTCCACCGCTCTATCCCCAATGCTAACGATTGTACAACTAAAACATCTGAAAATTTATCTACTACAAATCCCGGTAAAAAATCTGCTTCCCCAAAAATCAGACGGCAACTAGATGTATCTACTGTTTTCTTACGATATTCCCAAGCTTTTTTAATTCTTTGATAAAAAAATTCTTCGTCAATTTTCTGATTTAAACGACTTAACAGTCTGACACGAATTTTAGAAGCGGTATTAATAAATCCTACTCCTAAAAAGTATTCGTCAAAATCCAATACATTAACTAAAGCACCATTTTCAAATTCTCCAATTACTTGTGCAATTTCATTATCATACACCCATAATCCGCCGCTTTTTAATGTCTTTCCACTGCCTTTTTTTAATTTTACTGCTGCCCGTTTCTCCATTTTTTCCTCATTTTTCTGAACTCTTTTTTGTAAAAATAAAAAGTTTGCTAAATATATAATTCATCAAAATTACAATAACAGAAAGAGCAGCTTTTACAATCATATTATTAAAATGCAGCCCTTTTACAAATATAAGTAATCCTGCTTCTTCTACTCCTAAAGAAGCCACTCTTGCCCCAACAAACTTTAAAAATTTTTCTAGTTCTTTTGAACTGCCTTCCCATTTGCTACGAAATACCCAAATATCATTGATTATATAGGCAAACAATACTGCCCCAATCCAAGCAATGATATTACCTATCATTTCATCTAGGTGCCATACATTACATAACAAGTGAAATAAAACTAAATTGACTACTGTAGTCATAACACCTGCAACTGCATATGTTATAAGTTCTCTGGTGACATATTTTTTCCATAGCTTCATAATAAGAGAAGATTGCTTGTTTTGTGATTTCTTTTCATTCATTTGTGACTCCTCAAGCTTGTCTGATCCATATTCTTTTTTGTATAGTATAACGTTAAATCGATCATTAGGCAAGAGAAATTATTAAAAATTATCTTTATTAGAGAAATTTCTGATTAATTTCTGGAATTTCTAACAATTTAGCCAGTCTTCCCTCATAATAAAATATCTTATCGTTTTCTGTAATTTCCTGATTTAAAAATTTTCTTATGACAAAGGGAAGGATATAGTTATCTAAACACTTAAATTCTATATGATATGTATGATTGGCATTGGAAATTTTTTTATAGTACCCTTGTGTTCCATGTATTCTATAAAGAGTAAATAGTTCTATTCTAAGAGGGATAGAACTTAAAATTGTGTTTCCATCTTTTATTTCCTGTTCGATTAAATTTTTGATTTCTTCACGTTGTTCTTCTGTCTTTTCTGAAACGTCCATTATAATTTCATCATTAGAGAAAAAAACGATATTTTCTTTAAATAGATATTCCTTTTTTAACAGTTCCGTTAATATGTTATCCATAAGATATTTTTCATAAGTGATATGTCTTTTAGGATTGCAATTTCCTAAAATCACCTGTCTGATATATTTACTATTTATAATATGTTTATTTTTTGTAAAATTTGCAATAAAATCTTCCCAAGTATTTATTGTTTCTGAAGTATTCTCAAAGATTTCTTTTGAATAATAATAAAGAGAAGAAAAATTTGCCTTTCTCATATCAATACTAAGAAAAGCTCGTGTGTCATTTATCATCTTAAAAATATCTTTATCTGGAAGATTTGCATTTTGAATACGATATTGGTTCATGTCTTCTTCATTAAATCTCTGAAATGCTTTGGATTGCTTAATACTAGAAATAGCACTATCTTTTACTCGATTATATTCTTCTAAATAATCTTGTTCACAGTGATATTTCGATAACTCTGTTACAAAAATATCCCATTTCTCTATTGTTTTAAAAAAGGGATCATATAATTTTAATCTGTCCATAAAATAAGGTTCTTGAAACAGCTTCAAAGGAATATTACAATCTTTACAAAAACGCTCTTTTATCATTATAGAAAATTCCACTTACTTATATCTCCCCTTTTACAATTTTTTCATTGATATACATTTTAAATTCATTGATTCGTTTATAGTCTGGTAAATCAGGCAGTGAAGTATTTTTTTTTGCATCTTCTAATTTCTTTTCATATTCATTTAAGAGATCATAAAAAGCAGATGTCGGCTGCCGGTTTTCATCTAAGTATTGTCCATTGCGAATCTGCATTAATAGATCATGTTCTTTTTTTCGATAGGTAATGATTTCTTCTTTTTCAAGAATATCAATACACATCATATAAAGTCTTAAAAGATGACACATATGTTTTCCTAACTTGTCATGAGAAATCGCTCTCTCATTTCTTCTTCCAATTTTATTATAACTACTTACAATTGCCTTCATTTCATTCCACATACCTGTCCAATCACGTAGAGGATAGTGTTGTAGTGTAACATCCATAAAAATTTCACTTTCATACCCTTCCTGAACAGCCTTATCAATATATAAAAAAATATCATTATCTTCCTGTGGATAATATCTATTTTTAAAGTCATATTTCGCATTATGAATACTTTTTAAAATATAAGCTTCCATTTCTGATTGGTTTGTTAGTCGTGCAGCTTTATTCATCAATCTGCGAAATTGTGCCTGTGCATATCCTCCAAATGTATGAATACATATTTTGGATAAAAATAGTTTTCTATTTTCAATCAATTCTTTTCCGAACGGGGTTAGTATTAGATACTGTTCTGGTAGTGTTCCTAAAATCTCTAATGTATTTGGATTATTTGAAGCAAGCAAAGAAAGAATTTTATTAAAAGAATAAATTGTAGTATCTGTATCAATATCCACTACCTGCTCAAAATCATTTCCCAATAAAATCTCTGATTTACTGTTAAGTGCAATGCCCCTGCAATCTAAATCACTATTTTCCTGATTTGTGCCATACGCATAACTTCCACCAAGTGTTAAAAGCACTATCTGATTTCCTAATTTTGGATCTATTCTTAAAAAATCATATTCTTCTGTCTTTAATTTTTCTTTTATTTGTTCTATTGTCATTTTCTTATTAGTCACTTTTCTGCACAGCTTTTTTTTATGCGAAGCTGGTGAATGCTGTGCAGACACCAGCTTGCAGATTCAAATTTTCAATCTTTTATTTCTGTTTCAGGTATCATAACAAAATGCCACTGATATGCCTGATATTCTCCTAACTGTACCGGAATTGGAAGACCTGCTTCCATTAATGCCTGTGCCGGATAAATCTTTTTACTGCTTTGCTCTTGATACCATTGATTTTTCTTTAGACCTTTTAATCTTAAATAAGTAGTTGTCATATTTCCATGAATTTCAAGACAAACAACACTAAGTAAAAACTCAGATTGATCTTTTGCTATAATCTGCCATGCCCCTATTTCCTCTTGAAATGGATTTGACAGACGGTAATATAACCCATTTTGAATAAGAGGAGCAAATTGATGATATTGTACAATTTGTTGTCGTATTTCTTCTTTTTCTTCTTTTGTTAATGCCTTTAAGTCCAACTCATAACCAAACGTTCCTGCCATTGCTACAACCCCTCTTGTAAAAAGAGGTACACTTCGTTTTGTTTGATGATTTGGAACTGCGGATACATGAGAGCCTACCATAGAAACTGGATATCCAAACGAAGTTCCGTACTGAATTTTAATGCGATCAATGGCGTCTGTATTATCACTGCACCATATCTGCGGTGTATAATATAACATTCCCGCATCAAAGCGACCGCCACCGCCACTACAGCCTTCTATCAATAATTCAGGATATCTTTGATTTAGTCGTTCTAAAAAGTCATATAATCCAAGCATATAATCATATAATACTTTTCCCTGATCTGTGGCAAGAGCAGAGTAAACATCTGTAATACTGCGGTTCATATCCCACTTTAAATATTCTATCTTACCCTGATCTAAAATATTACAGATCTGTTCATAGATAGCATCTACTACTTCTTTTCTGGAAAAGTCCAATACTAACTGATTTCTTCCCCGTACAGGCTTTCTATTTGGAATAGTGAGTGCCCATTCAGGATGCTTTCGATACAGTTCACTATCTTCACTGACCATCTCTGGTTCTACCCAAATTCCAAATTTGAGCCCCAACTTATTAATTCTTTGAATTAGAGTATTTAAAGACATTCCTAATTTCGCTTCATTGACTTGCCAATCCCCTAAACTGCTGTTGTCATCTTCTCTGTTTCCAAACCATCCATCATCCATTACTAATAGTTCGATTCCAACATCTGCTGCCTCTTTTGCCAACTCATAAATGGTCTCTCCTGTAAAGTTAAAATAGGCTGCCTCCCAACTATTAATTAATATCGGTCTTATTTTATTTTTATATACCCCCCTGCATAAATGATTTCGATAACATTCATGTAGATTTTGTGATAATTTCCCTAATCCCTCTCCACTGTAAGTCAAAACTACCTCAGGAGCATAAAATGTTTCATCAGGTAATAATGGATAAGAAAAAAGTTCATCTTGTAATCCTAATTGTACCCTAGTTTGATTATATTGATCTTTTTCTGCTTCCCCTTTAAAGCCTCCACTATACACAAAGGACATAGCATAACACGTCCCTGCATCTTCTGTTGTTTCTCTCTCAGCTAAAATCATAAACGGGTTATATTGGTGACTTGACGTTCCTCTGCGGCTTCCAATTATATAAGAGCCATGTTCTATTTGAATTCTTTGATAATTTCTCTCCATCGCATGACGTCCATAAAAATGGATCAAATCAAATGTTTTCCCAACAAAATCCAAACATGCAGACTGTATTTTTTCTAAGTATATCTTTTGTCTTCCACAATTAACTACCTTTACACTTCTAGTAATAATATCATACTCTGGCAAAACACCATAGAGCAAAGAAACAAGTATTTTGGAAACACTATCTTCTAAAACTATTTCTAATGTTTGTGCCTCTTCTTCTTTGGCATAGACTGCTGGAAGTCCTGAAAGTTTATATTTTCCGTTATAAATAGTATGACTGTGATATCTTAGGTCACAATTAAAAGAACCATCTTCATTTCTTATAGCAAACGCCGGACTTCGAAAATCGCCAATTCCTCTGCATGGAAATTCCTGTGGCAAAACATCCATAGAATATGTTCTATCATTGTGTAAATCATAAGGATTGCCTGAAAAACCTCGATCTGCATAAGTCAAAAGATATTCTAATGTTCCTTTAGTATATCTCCCATAATATAAATGTAATAAAAATCCATAGTCGTCTACCTTCATTTGATATGTGGAACATTTTGTATGAAGTGTAAAGGTTTTTGAGGTATTGTCAAAAAGAATTCCCATACTTAATCCCCTTTCTCTATTTCACTGCACCATTTACAACGCCGCTTAAAATCTGTTTTTGACATATAATATAAAAGATCAAAATTGGCAGCATGGCTAATAAGTAAGAAGCAAATGCTAAATTATAATTTGTTCCAAATTGTGTCTGGAAGTTTAATTGGGCTAATGGCAATGTATTCTTTCCACTACCTGACATAATAACTAATGGTGTCATAACATCATTCCAAGTACCTAAAGCTGTAAGTACGGCAACCGTTGCGTGCATCGGTTTCATAAGAGGAAAAATAATACTCCAATATGTTCTCCAAGTACTTGCACCATCTACTTTTGCTGCTTCTTCTAGTGCAATTGGTATATTTTTTAAGTAGCCAGTATATAATAATACATTCATTGGCATATAGAATACCACATATAAAATAATTACGCCAGCCATATTATCTAAACCTATCTGTGCTGTCTGTTTTACTAAAGGCATCATTAAAATTGCAAATGGAACAAACATACCACTGACAATATAGAGATAGGAAATTTTATAAAATTTACTGTGATCTTTATTTCTTCCAATCGCATATCCGATTAAAGAATGTATCAAAATGGAAACTACAACAGTCAGCAAAGTAATAAAAATACTGTTTCCAAGCGAATTCCAAAAATCTGTTACTCTCATTGCCTCTTTAAAATTTTCTAAACTCCAACTTTTTGGAAAGGATAAAATTCCGTGAATATTATTTGTCATCTCTGACGGCTGTTTAAAAGCAATCATGATAGTCATATATAATGGAAATGCAACTGTAATCAATCCTAAAATTAACAGTATTGTAATAGGCCAATTAACCTTTTCTCCATACTTTTTCATAGCTGTTCCTCCTTATTTCCTAAAAAGTTCATTTGGAATATAGAAATCACTACAATTACGATAAAGAATATTACTGCATTTGCACTCTGAAATCCAAATTGACCGCCTGACATACCATTATTATAGATCAAATAGGAGATAGATTCTGTACTCTGTGCTGGGCCTCCCTTTGTCAATGCCATAATCTGATCAAATACCATTAAAAAGTTTTTCATACAAAGTACCATATTAATTGTAAAGAACGGTAAAATCAGAGGAAATGTCAAATTTTTAAACTTTGCAAAACCAGTTGCTCCATCTATTGATCCAGCTTCATATACATCTTCTGGCACAGTTTGTAGACCAGAAATATAAATAATTGTATTCATTGCAATAGACTGCCAAGCACATACTAAAACGATTGCCACCCATGCCCATTTGGTACTTGCAAGGATGCTATCTCCACTTCCTCCTATCATTTTACTAAACTCAGGAAGAATATAAGTAAAGAAATAATTGAAAATATAGCCTACAACTAATGCACCTAAAATATTTGGAATAAAATATAATCCTCTTAATGTACTTTTAAACTTAATTTTACTGTTTAAGCCTAATGCAAGAATCAGACTTAATACATTTACAATAATCGTTGCTACAACTGCTAATTTAAAGGTAAAAAGATAGGATTTTCCGACTCTGGAATCTTGAAACAAATCAATATAATTTCTTATTCCTACCCAATCATAACTTCCATACCCCTTAAAGTTAGTAAAGCTATAAATTACTCCCTTAATCAAAGGTAGAGTATTAAAACAGAAAAATAAGATAAGAATTGGTATCGTAATCATTAAAAAAGTTCGCTGTCTATCATTAATCTTCTTCATTTTTTCCTCACTCCTTATATTATTATTTTCCCTGACTCTTTTCATAATCTTTTACTTTTTGAATAATATCTCTATTATAACGTAACCAATCGCGATCGAATTTTTCTAAAAATTTATCTACATCTTTTTCAATTAAAAAGGTCTGAATCTGTGCATCGACTGCCATTTCAGAAGGATAATAATGATCTTGATAATCATACATTCTTCCCTCTTCAATATATTCTTTCATTCCGTCTAAAATAGAAGCAAGTTGGAACTGTTCATTTACACAAGGAACTGCCATCTGCTCATCTAAATACATCTGTACCATATCATGGCTTAATAAAAAGTCTAATACCTTATAAGCAGCTTCTTTATTTTTACACTCTTTTGTAATACAAAACTGAAGATCTACTCCTGAATTTAATACATTTTCCTCTGCCTGATTGCTTCCTGGCATAACAAAAGAATCTATATCAAGTTCTGGATTTCCGGATTTTATCTGTGGTACTGCATAGCTTCCAATGGTAAACATTGCAGCTTCTCCACGGGCAAATGCAATACAAGCATCATTATATCCATATGCAAAAGGGCTGTTTTGACCATACTGCAACAGAGAAAGCATCTTATCTGGAATTTCGCTGTATTCTTTTTTAAATGTAGTATCTCCTCTGTTTACTTGTTTACAGACATCAGAAGGAGCTAGGTCAACTGCTAAAGCATTCCAAGGAGCTAAACAAGTCCATGTATCTTTAAAGCCAAAATAAAACGGCTGAATTCCTGCATTTTTTATCTGCTCACATAACTGCATAAGTTCATCCCATGTTTTAGGAATCTGCCATCCATGCTCTTGAAACATCTGTCGGTTATATAATACACCTGCTGCATTGGCAACATAAGGTACTCCATAAATTCCATCTGTAGGAACAAACTCTAAACCCTCTAAAATATCTATGTAGGCCTGTTTTATCTTTTTTAGCCCCTCATAGTCTGAAATATCTGCTAAGATTTCAGAGTCTACAAAATAGGAGTAATTAATATCTCCTCCGATTCCAATAATATCTGGATAATCTTCTCTGATAAATCTTGTTTTTAAGATTGTCATTGCATCATTTGGAGATTCTACTTTCAAATAAATATCCTCATGTGTGCTGTTAAACTCCTGTGCTAAATTCTCAAAAATTTCAACCGCCTCTGGTTTATACTGTACCAGTTCAATAACGGTTTTCCCATCCATGTCCTTGTCTTTACTGCATCCTGCTAATAGTGCTGATACCGCTAACATTCCGGTGAAAAGTAATGCTTTTACTTTTTTTCTTTTCATGGATTTTTATACTCCTTTCTAAGATTTATTGTCCGTTTTCTTTAAAGGTATTGTAACATATCATAATGCGTCTATAAATGGTGTGATTTTTTGACTTTTATATCAAAATGCTATATTTCTTTTTAATATTGAAATTGATCTAGCATTTTGGTATATTCTAAGAGAGTGTATTCGAAATTATAATCTGTGAGGTGATAGAATGAGTAACTATATTTTTTCAATTTTTCCAAATGAAAGTTTTGTAGATTTGGGATTATATCAATTTGGCTGGGAACAATGTGTTCCTTCTCACTGCTATGGTCCTGCTTGTCGTAACCATTTTCTATTTCACTATGTTTTATCTGGAACAGGTACTTTATTTGCAGATGATAGCAACGGAGATACAAAGACATATCAAATTCGAAGTGGTCAGGGTTTTATGATCTTTCCCGGTCAAATTACTACATATATTGCTGATTTAAAACTTCCTTGGGAATATACTTGGTTGGAATTTGATGGTTTACGTGTAAAAGAAGCATTAAATATTGCTGGTCTTTCTCCTGATACTCCTGTATATCACGCGAAATTAAAAGATTGGCGGGAAACTATGAAAAATGAAATGTTATATATTACACAACATAATGATGCCACCCCATTTCATTTAATTGGACATCTCTATCTATTTTTAGATGCTCTCACTCGTTCTTCCGCCTCTGTTGTTCTTACCAAGACAAGTAAATTACAAGATTTCTATATTCGAGAGGCACTTTCCTTTATTGAACAGCACTTTCAAAATAATATTTCAATCGAGGATATCTCCAACACCTGCGGTCTAAATCGAAGTTATTTCGGTAAAATTTTTAAAGATGCTCTTGGAAAATCCCCCCAAGAATTTTTACTTCATTATCGTATGACGAAAGCCACAGAATTACTAAAATTAACAAAACTTTCTATCGCCGATGTTGGAAAAGCAGTTGGCTATGAAAATCAATTACATTTTTCCCGTGCCTTTAAAAATATATACAAAACTTCTCCAAGAGAATGGAGAAATCAAAATCAAATCCATATTTAATATTAAAATAAGGTATCATAATTCTGCTATTAGTAAATAGTGAAATTATGACACCTTATTATTGATCAAAACTACTTGATATCCTATTTTCTATTATTTGATCTAACCTTTTTTTATCTTTGGTATATTTCCTATTTTTGAATCATTGCTTTTACATCTTCCATAAAAATCAATTCCTGCGTTTGTCGTGCTTCTCTTGCTTTTCTGCTTTATATTTGTTATAATTGTCACAAAAAATGGAGGGCAATTCTTATGAAATCATTTGTGAATGAATCTTCTGAAAACTATTTAGAAACTATTTTAATATTGAGTAAAAGACTTTCTGTTGTAAGAGCAGTTGATATTGCTACAGAACTCGATTTTAAAAAGTCAAGTGTTAGTATTGCTATGAAACATCTTCGTGAAAAGAAACATATCACAGTAAATGAATCAGGCTATATTTCTTTAACTGAATCAGGAAGAGAAATTGCAGAAATGATCTATGAACGTCATGAATTTCTCTCCCATTGGCTGCAACAGTTAGGTGTCTCTCCAAACATTGCTGTAGCAGATGCGTGTAAAATGGAGCATGTAATCAGTAAAGAAACTTTTAGTGCAATTAAAAATTTTGTCAATCAGTTAAAGTAATTGTATGAAATGTTGATTTTAATGTAGGATACAGACTGCAAAAGATTTGATATTTTTTCTTGTATTTTTTTACATTTTCGGGATTTTGTTCTATAGTATCTACTATCGTAATTAGTTTTTGTGCTGCGTCCTCTACAGATGAAAACTGTTTACATCCAACTGCGGCAAGAATTGCCGCTCCAAAGCCAGAACCTTCTTCTGATTTCAAAATATCTACTTTTACATCCATAATATCTGCAACCATCTGCCGCCAAATCAGACTTTTTGCTCCTCCGCCGGTTAAACGTACTCTATCTATAGAAATTCCAAGTCCCCTTGCAATTTCTACTGCATCTTTTAAAGCAAATGTGACACCTTCTAATACTGCTTGCGTCATATCTTCTCTGGAAGTATCCATTGACATTCCAAGAAATACTCCTCTTGCATCAGGATTATTATGTGGTGTACGTTCACCCATCAAATAGGGTAAAAAAAACACTTTATTTTCCCCTAATTTTTTAATGTTTTCTTGCTCTTTTATATATTCTTTTGTCCCAATAATCTTATCCATCCACCACTTATTTGCAGAAGCTGCTGAAAGCATACAACCTAAAAAGTGATATTTACCATTTGCATGAGCAAAAGAATGAAGTGCGTTATTAGAATCCACAGCAAATTTATCTGTTGCTATGAGTACTGTTCCAGAAGTTCCCAAAGAAACAGAACACATTCCATGATTTAATGTACCTGTTCCAATCGCTCCAGCAGCATTATCTCCTGCACCTGCAATCACTTTTACATTCTGTGGCAATGATAATTCTTTTGCTGCCTGTTTTGTTAAAGTTCCAACAACTTCATAGCTTTCATAAATTCTAGCAAGCTGATCCTTTCGAATTCCTATTATTTGAATCATTTCTTCTGACCAACACCTATTTTTAACATCAAATAAAAGTGTTCCTGAGGCATCGGAAACATCTGTACAATGTATTCCTGAAAAACGATATGCTAAATAATCTTTTGGCAGCATAATCTTAGAGATGTTTTTAAAAATCTCTGGTTCATGTTTCTTTACCCAAAGTAGTTTTGGTGCAGTAAATCCTGTCAGTGCCATATTGCCAGTATAAGAGGAAATTTTTTCTCTTCCAATTTCATGATTCAGATAATCACATTCCTCTTTTGTACGTCCATCGTTCCAAAGAATCGCTGGACGCAATATCCTATCTTTATCATCCAATAAAACAAGTCCGTGCATCTGTCCGCTAAAACTAATTCCTTGTACTTCCTCTGGATTTTGTCCATTTAATAATTCTAAAATTCCTTCACAAGTTCCTTTATACCAATCTTGTGGATTTTGTTCTGAATATCTTGATTTTGGAAAATAAAGTGGATATTCTCTTACTGCTGTATTACAGATCTCTCCTTTTTCGTTCATTAAAATTAATTTCACTGAAGAAGTTCCCAAATCAATACCAATATAAAACATAGAAATCCTCCATTTAACTTTTTAGTTTGTTTATTTACTAAACAAATTGGATATGTTATAATCTTATCAAGAATAAATTTATATGTCAAGGAAAGAGATTTTTTGAAAGGTGGTATTATTTTATGATAATTGGCAGTAAGGAACTAATTCGAGATATCAACAGTAAACTTGTATTAGAAACTATTATGAAAGAAGAACCTATTTCACGTGCTGCTATCTCTAAACGATTAGGTCTTACAAAAGCTACTATTTCTGCCATTGTACAACAGTTATTGAATACCTCTTTGGTCATTGAAACAGGAAGTGAAGATACCATTCTTGGCAGAAAGCCAATTTTACTTCGCTTTTGTAGTCAGGCAGGAATTGCTGCCAGTATTGATATTGGACTGAATACCATTTCTGTTCTTATAACGGATCTTTCTGGAGAAGGAGGTATACTAAAACAAATTCAAACACCACAGCCAGAACATCTGAGCGAAAAAATTATAGAATTATTAACTGTAACTATTCCTTCTTTTCCGGCTTCTTTCTATGGATTGGTTGGAATTACAATTGGAATTCATGGAATTGTTTCTAAAAATCATATCTCATTTTCTCCTTATTATGATTTTTCTAACTGTAATTTAGTACAAACTCTCTCATCTTATTTTCATGTCCCTATTATTTTAGAAAACGAAGCAAATCTTTCTGTGATTGGAGAAAGTATCTTTCTTCCCGATCAAAAAACAAACCTTGCCAATATCAGTATCCATTCTGGTGTTGGATTAGGCTTTTTATTAAATAGACAACTTTATACAGGAACACATGGATCTGCTGGAGAATTTGGACATATGATTATAGAGCTAAATGGGCGTACCTGCCCCTGTGGAAATCGTGGCTGTCTTGAACAATATTTATCTGAACGGGCATTACTTTCGGAATTTGCTTCCTACTCAGCCCGCTCAAGTGCTACATTAGAAGAATTTGCAATGGAATATCAAAATAAAACTGCTGCTGCACTTCTTACAATGGAACACTTTTTATACTATCTTTCCATATGTATAAATAACATTCAAAACAGCCTCGATCCTGATATTATTTTAATTAACAGTTCCTTTACTACACTATTTCCAGAACTTATTGAACAATTAAAAGAACAACTCAACTGCCGCAAAAATATTTCTAGTACGATTGCTGGCAGTCGGTTACAAGAACGTTCTATCTTATTTGGAGGTATTTGTGTTTCTGTACGAAACTTTCTTGGAATTGATCATTGGATTGTTTAATCAATCTGTTTTAAAATTCGGTCAATATCCTCTTTTTGTCCAATTATCATCAGATGTTCATCCTTTTTAAAAATATGTTCTGCTGGAGGCAAAAGTTTTGTCTTATCTCCCTCTTTTGTAGCAATAATACTTGCATGATATTTTTGGCGTACTCCGACATCTTTAATGCTTTTTCCAATCCAGCGTTCTACTGGAGGAATTTCATAAATGGAATACTCATCTGTAAGTTCTATATAATCAAAAACATGGTTTGCACTATAGCGGACTGCCATCCTCTCAGCAATATCTCTGTCAGGATATATTACTTCATCTGCTCCATTGCGGAGCAGAAATTTTGCATGAACATCCCGATTGGCTTTACTGATTACATGCTTTGCCCCTAATTCTTTTAAAAGACTTGTAATCTCTAAACTGCTTTGAAAATTTGTTCCAATACAGACAAAACACAGATCAAAATTTCCAACTCCGAAGCTTTTTAATACCTCTTCATTTGTACAATCTCCTATCTTGGCACTTGTAACATCAGGCACTAAATCTTCCATCTTTTTTTCATCGATATCGACAATCATCACTTCATTTTTCAAATTCAGCATATTCATACATAAATGATGACCAAATCGTCCCATTCCAATAATTAATACACTTTTCATCTTAATCCCCATTCATTTAACCAACTGTTATTCGTTCCTGTGGCTGCTGTACTGGTGGAACAGGCTTTCTTGTAGTAAATGCCAGTGCAAAAGAAAGACTTCCTACTCTTCCACAATACATTAAAAAACTGATTAAAACTCTAGAAATCTTAGATAGATCTCTTGTTACTCCTGTCGTCATTCCTGCTGTTCCCATTGCAGAAAACGCTTCAAAAGCAGCATCTGAAACATTAAAATTTTCCAAATGACAAAGCACCAGTACGGTAATAAATACAAAACTAAAATTAATCATCACGATTGCATTTGCCCGTCGGATCGTTTCCTCCTCTAACCTTCTTCCAAAAATATTGCATCCATTTTCATGCTTCATCTCAGTCACAGCAAATGCCAAAAGTACAAGAAATGTTGTTGTTTTTATTCCGCCTGCGGTAGAACCCGGACTTCCTCCGATAAACATAAGCAGCATTGTTAAAACTTTACTGTTTTCTGAAAGTAAGCCTGTATCTACGGTATTAAATCCCGCGGTTCGTGGAGTGATAGCACTAAATAGCGATGCAAGTATCTTTTCTCCAAAACCCATATTGGCAAATAATTTATTATTTTCAAAAATATAAAATAAAAAAGCACTTCCAAAGATCAAGACTGCCGTCACACTAAGTACAATTTTTGTATGAAGGCGATATTTACGGATATTCAGTCGATAAATAGAAATATCATCCCATACTAAATACCCAATTCCCCCAATTACAATTAAAGACATTAACACTAGATTAACTAGTGGATCTTTTGAAAACCGGCAAAAGGAGGAATATTGTTCCAGTTGTCCCATTAAATCAAATCCGGCATTACAAAATGCAGAAATAGAATGAAAGATCGCATTATAAAGCCCTTCAAAAAATCCAAACATTGGAATAAACCGAAATGCTAAAAATACTGCTCCTGTTCCTTCAAAAATCAAAGTCCCTAGTAAAATTTTTTTTGTTAGTTTTACTACTCCACCAATGTGAAGAGTACTCACACTCTCCTGCATTAGTTCTCGTTCTTTTAAACCAATTTTTCGGTGTAATAATAAAGAAAATAAAGTGGCAATTGTCATAAATCCCAATCCGCCGATTTGAATTAGCAAAATCAAAACAATTTGTCCAAACAATGTCCAATGGGAATAAGTATCAAATACTACTAAACCTGTCACACAAGACGCAGAAGTTGCTGTAAATAACGCATCGATTAGAGACGTCCACTTTCCGTCTTTTGACGAAATTGGCAGCATTAAGAGAAGCGTTCCTATTGTAATCATAACAAAAAAACCTAATGCAATAATCTGTGTCTGTGTCATTGCCCTTTTTCGTTTCTTTTTTTGAGCATACTTATGCAAGTCTTCCAAAATAACAAGTTCCCCCTTCACTTTTACCCATCTTTTATGCTTTTCTCAAACTTAGGAATAGTTCCCATTCTAATCTCATATATTATGCCAAAGAATTGTTTTGGAGAGCCTATGCAGACTCTGGCGAATTTCATCGATAAATATGGTCTTATTGCTATGATGTTTATTATCTTTTTGGAATATGCCTGTTTTCCAGTTTCCAGTGAAATTATCCTTCCGTTTTCTGGTGCATTTGCCTGTGTTCACCATGTTCCGTTTCTTGTTATTCTTCCATTAAGTGTTATAGCTGGTCTGCTTGGAACGAGTGTCTGTTATGCAGTTGGGCGATTTGGAGGTAACACGCTGTTAGATGCACTTTCCAAACGTTTTCCAAAATCAAAGGCAAGTATTGATTCCTCTAAACAAAAATTTGAACGCTATGGAAATCCAGCTGTTTTATTTGGTCGTATGATTCCTTTATGTCGTACTTATATTGCTTTTATTGCAGGTGCTGCTGTACAGCCATTTAAACAATATCTCACTTTCTCTGCTATTGGAATTATACTTTGGAATACCGTTTTAATTGGAGTGGGATATTTAATGAGAGAAAATTGGAGTCTGGTTTCTTCGTATTATAAAGATTATAAAAACATCTGTATTCCAATTCTTCTTTTAATTATTTTACTCTTTATTTCTATCCACTTAAACCGCTGTCGAACCAAATCCAAATAACATCTGCTATTTAGCAGCAAGTGCCGAACGGATATCCTCTCTCATATCAATAACTGCCTGTCTGGAGGCATCTGCAAAACACTGTACTCCAAACTTTTGGTATGCTTCTTGCTTATAGGCAGCAATAATTCCTCTTGAAGAGTTTACCACTGCACCAAGTCCATCGGAATTAAAATAGTGTACTAAATCGGCACCCTTTCCTCCCTGTGCCCCATATCCCGGAACTAAGATATACGTTTTTGGCATCAGTTTACGCAAAATCTTTCCCATTTCTGGATAGGTTGCACCAACCACTGCACCAATTTCACTATATTTATCACCCATACATTGTTCGCCCCACTCTGCTACTTTTCTTCCTACCAGTTCATAAAGTGGAGTACCATCTACTTTTTGATCCTGAAACTCGCCACTAGATGGATTTGAGGTTTTTACTAATACAAAAATACCTTTCTGATGTTCTTTACATACTTCAACAAACGGAAGAACACCATCTGATCCTAGGTATGGATTTACGGTAACAAAATCTTCTCCAAAAGCAGCATAACTTTTATTTCCCACCTTCGTTTCTCCTAAGTGAGCGACTGCATAGGCAGCAGAAGTCGATCCAATATCCCCACGCTTGATATCTCCAATTACAATAAGTCCTTTTTCCTTACAGTAATCTACTGTTTTTTGAAAAGCAATCAATCCTTCCACTCCAAACTGCTCATACATTGCTATCTGTGGCTTAACCGCAGGAATTAAATCTGCTGTAGCATCTATAATTGCTTTATTAAACTGCCATACTGCTTTTGAAGCTCCCTTTAATGTTTCCCCAAACTCTTCAAATGCCTCTCTTTTAATAGAATCTGGAATATAAGAAAGCATAGGATCTAATCCTACTACAATCGGTGCTTCCTTTTTTTGAATTTGCTCTACTAATTGATTAATCATATTCTTTTTTCCTTTCTGCTTTTTCTGCCTCATAGACAATCTTTCCATCTACTAAAGTAAATAGTACTTTTCCAAAAACTTTATGTCCATGAAATGGCGTATTTTTTCCTTTTGAATAAAAATTAGAAGCATCAATAACATACTCTTTTTTTGGATCAGCAATCACAATATCAGCAGCCTTTCCTGGTAATAAATTTCCTCGATCTAATTTTAAAATTTGTGCTGGTTTCCAACTCATCTTTTCTACCATCTGCATTGGTGTTAAATATCCTGCATTTACCAAATGTGTCATTGTTAAAGAAAAAGCTGTTTCCGAGCCAACAATTCCAAAAGGTGCTCTTTTCATGGAAGTACATTTTTCCTCTGTACTATGTGGAGCATGATCGGTTGAAATAATATCTATAATTCCATCTCTTAATCCCTCTCTTAAAGCGATAACATCTTTAGGACTGCGAAGCGGCGGATTCATTTTATAATTTCCATCATCTTCTAAAATCTCTTCATCACTCATTGAAAAATGATGGGGACATACTTCTGCCGTTACGGAAATTTTTTGTTCCTTTGCTAACTTTATCATTGCTACACTTCCTGCTGTAGAACAATGGCATAAATGAAGCCTTGCTCCGGTTTCTTTTGCTAAAATAATATCTCTGGCTGTAATGACATCTTCTACAGAGTTAGAAATTCCCAAAAGTCCAAGTTCCTCTGCCCTTTTTCCTTCATTTATCACACCTTTTCCTACAAGTGACTTTTCTTCACAGTGTGCCATAACAAGCAGCCCTTCTTTTGCTGCTTGTTTCATTCCTTCTTTGTATAAACAAATATCCATTACTGACTTTCCATCTTCACTGACTGCAAGTGCTCCTGCCTTTGCTATTTCAGCAAAATCTACAAGTTCTTCTCCCGCTTGTCCTTTTGTTACTGCACCAACACAAACTAAATGAACTGCTGCCTCTTTTTGTTCTTTCTGTTTTAAAAATTCTACCATTTCTGCACAGTCTATCACAGGTTTCGTATTTGGCATAGGGCATATGGTAGTATATCCACCTGCTGCGGCTGCCTTTGTACCTGTAGCAATCGTCTCTTTATATTCAAATCCGGGCTCTCTTAAATGAACATGCAAATCAATAAATCCGGGCATAACATAACAATTCGACGCATCTATGATACGATCTGCCTGTGCTGTAATTTTAGAAGCAATCCCCTGAATAACCCCATCTTCTATTAAAATATCAAAAATTCCCTCTCTGCCATCGGCTGGATTTAAAATATATCCATTTTGAATAATAATAACCAAAATTTCACCTCATTTCTAATAAATGACAAACTTTTAAAATACTTAAAGGTAGTGTATCATAATATAGACTTTATTTCAACAATTAACAGCAAGAGGAATTGCTGTTAATTGTAATGGTAGTAGCGGGCGTGTATCTCCTACTGCCATGAAGCAATCCACATCATTGTCTTGCTCTTAACTGCCGCGAGTGGATTGAAATTAATAAAAGATAAGATAGAAAAAACTCCTCCACATCGCTAGTAGTGAAGGAGTTTTTCTATTTTGTCTTTATACTAAATCATTTGGACGGGCAGCAAACTTTGGTGTGCTTTTTGATAAATTAGTCTATTCATTTCACTAAAATGTTTTTACAACCACTATTCTGATAAAATATTATCTACCTCAGATTTATTTGTAGCTGGACCAAAGTACACTTTTTCTTTTATTATTATCATAATATATTTATTATTTAATTTCTTCATTAAGAAAAAGTTTTTGATATTTTCTTTAGGGACAAAAAAACTCCATGCAGGATCTTTTTTTGTCCCAAATCCTATATTCGAAGAGGATTTATACGTTACCCCATCTAAAATGATTTCACCAGTCAGTCCACTTGGCTTAAAAACATGGTTATGTTGTGTAACGTGAAAAATTGCCTTCACTTTTTCTCCTTCCTGTGTACACAATAACCCTTCCCAATCGTACCTTTTTGGTCTCATATATTGAATAAACAAAACTATTCCACATACCAAGAAAATGGATACAATCATATAGAGTATTCTTTTTATTCTTATCTTTTTCATTTCTATTCCTCATATTATAAAAGTAACTTAAATGATACTAATTATTTTTGGCATAAAATAAGAGCTTTTAACGTCATATTGTTATTAGTTTGTTATTAGTGTTTTATTATATTGTATCCTATATAATGTACAAAAAGCAACGATAACCCTAATAAACTATACAAAAGGCAGGATACTGTCCTGCCTAATTTTGAGATCATTTGTACACTATTTTTTTAGAAGCTGCCCCACTCTACAAAGGAAAAACAGGATAGTTCCTATTATTGTTCTTCCTAAATTTCTTTATGCTATCTCCATCCAGATCGTATAAAGCTGCTCTAGGGTGTATTCTGTAAAATAGGTAATCACCATTTCTAACTGTTTCCCCATTTCGTTCCAAATAATTTTCAGATCCTTTCCAATAATTTCAGCGTTTAAAAACTTTTCCTCTATCCCATAATCTATTTTACTATTATAATACCAGATATCGGTTATTTGATTTTTCAGATAGCTTTTCATTGTTTCGATTGTCACTTTATCAACTATCCTTTCTTATTATCAAGCTTTCCTTTAAAATATAAGATAAGGCTATCGGCTAAGTAATCTTCCTGCCTATTGTTCGCCTCGTTGTGGGTTCCTCCTCACAGGTATATTGTTCTTAGCTTTAAGACTTTCGGCTCTTGCGATTGCCTTACCTTTATCTTGATATAAGTATAGTATATTTAAACTTTTTTCAACTATTTTTCATGTCTTCTATTTTTTCATCTACACAAAACATGATAAAAGCGGATAAACTCATTCCCTTTAATTTTGCTGCTGCCTGATATTCGGCTTTTTTTCCCTTATTCGCCATAACGGTTATACGATCATATTTTTCCTTTTGATATTGATTCACATAATTAAAAGCTGCTTGCTTGTCTGAAAATGCCATGCTAAAATCTCCCTTCTTTACTTAATATTTTATTTATGGAATCCTTTTTTAGTTAATATATATATTATAGCATGGTTTAAAAAAGTTGTAAACAATAAAACAAAAGAATATTTAAACTTTTTTATAAAAGTTCATCATCAATATATTTAAACTATTCCATATATATTAAGAAATAAGACAAATAGAAGTATTCAATTCATAAAAACGCTTTATATTATTTTAGGATTATATTTTCAAGATTGACATATTCAATTTTCACTCTCTTGACGGGAACATTACTGATCTTGAAAATAAGTTTATCAATAATCTCAATATATGTGTCTTATTGTATGAACTAATTTATTAGCCCTAATATATCATTAGTAATTTATTCTATTATCTTCTCTTAATATTAAGCTTTATAAATATGTAAAGGTAAAACTATCTAGTTTTCAAAAACCATATTGATTATTTTATATTCATTTTGCTTTTTTACTTGACATTTTGTTTGATATATGTTATATTTAAATTAGATTTTATAAAGAAGTTTATAAAGTAATTGTTACTTCCAGTTTTATCCGTTTAAATTCCGTAGAAAGGCGGTATTAGACATGATCGTAGAAACATCTATTAAAGAAAATATAAAAGGGAAAATTCTTTTATTGAGGAAATTATTAGGAATGAACCAAACTGAATTCTGTAAAGAACTAATGATCTCAAGAAGCACATTATTTAATATAGAAAACCCTAAATCTAATAAGATGTTATCTTTAGATACCGCATTTAGATTATATTATATAACATCAAAGTTGAAAGAAAATAAAAATCAAGGTAAATATATTCAAGACTTAGCAAACGATTTAAATATTCAAGTTGAAGAAGAAGTTATTAAATACTTTTATAATCTCGAAAAGTAATATTTAAACTGATAAACTGGCTAATTTATATAGGATTATAAGTTCGAATGATCTCAAATGAGAACATTTGGACTTTTTATCCTTTTTTGGGAGGTGAAATTTAGAGATGTTAAATAATGGTAAATTCAACTAGTTGATAAGAAGGGGGTAAATGTGTATGATGCCGTCTATTATATTAGGATTTGGAAAAATGACAAGTGCTGGGTTAATTCCTATGCTCTCAAAAACTTCTGAAAAAATTGTTGTTATTTCTAGTAAAAATAAATTAGATTATACAACTCTAAATGTAACTATTAACAGTGAAACTACCTTAGATACTTACAGTATATTGTGTATGCAAGATGGAGAAAATTATACAGATTTCTTAAAACGCTTATATGAAAGTTCCTTTAATGTAGGTATTATAATGACTACTGAACCCAATTTATTAAAAGAAATATTTTCACATTCATGTTACTTTTTTTCATGTTGTCGTAATGGTCTTATCAAATACACAGAAATAATAAATCAAATTAATGACAAATATACTCGTTTAATTATAGCGTTTGAAAACAATTCAACTTTAATAGTACAGGCAGAAAAATTAATAACTAATAAAAATCTAAAAATACGACAAGGAATAGTTCATAAGATTGTAACAAAAATGGAAATTAAAAATGATGAGATTTTTGTCTATACTACAGATAGAGGTACCTTTATCTATCCCCCTGAAGCTAAGGAATTTGAAAAACAATTTAAAACTTCTAAAATTGATATACCTTTTACTATAAAATTTCCTCAAGATATATTAGTTTTTAATTATTATTGTAAATTAAAATCTATAGATATAAATTGTCTACATACTATTGCATGTATTATATGTTATGACTATGGTTTAAGAAAAGGTAAAACATTAGAAGAAATCGCTACTATGACATGGGATAATGTTATTTCATTGCCTGAATTACTACAAAAGTTACAAGTTATTCATAAAATATTATTTTATGATATGATGTCATCATATACAAATGAAGAATATAAGCAAATTATAAAAGTTTGTGATGATGATATTGAATATTCAAAACATTATTTAATTGCAGATTTATTTTTCCAGTTTTTATATTCCAAAAAAGATACCATAGATCGTGGATTAAACTTTCACAAATATGATGATATGATGTATAAAATATCTTATCATATAGGACCTTTAGAATTAATACTTTCAAAAATAAAAAGTAATAGTATCTTATTAGTAGGAACTAAAAAAATAAATATTACAAAAGAAGATATATTAACCATTGAACATATTATTAATATATCTCATAAACTTATATCCTAATTAGTAAATAAAAAATTTATATGTTCTTTAGCTTTCTCATCTATATATGATATATAGATGAGAAAATTACTTCT